>CAZWOX010000036.1:0-31875 GCA_964635345.1 uncultured Nitrospira sp. | reverse complement strand
AAGGCAACGACTGCAACCAACCGAATCTATTCGCGTTTTAACCGGACACTACTGATACCACAATGGAATTCGAGTTTGATGCTTCCAAGAGCCGGACCAACCTCGAAAAACATGGAATCGATTTTGTGGAGGCGCAACATCTGTGGGAGGACGAGGACCGGCTCGAAATCCCAGCGCGAACTGAAGACGAACCGAGGTATGTGCTCATTGCGGCTCTCGGTCAGAAGCTATGGTCGGCCTTCTTTACCTATCGGAAGGGACGCATTCGATTGATTTCCGTCCGAAGGGCCAGAAAGGAAGAGAGGGAACTGTACTATGAAAGCGAAGAATCTCGAGAAGATGTTTGATGAGGGAAAGGACGTGACACGTCATCTTGTGCTCTCGAAAGCGCGACGTCCAGGACATGAACAGAGGCGCGTAAACGTCGATTTTCCCAGTTGGATCATCAAGTCACTGGATGCCCAGGCGAACCGCCTCGGAGTGACGAGGCAATCGGTGATCAAGCTTTGGATCGCCGAGCGATTGAAGGAAGAAATGAAAAAAGCCAGCTGACCACGCGCGTAGTGTTTGTCCTGTTCCGGACCGTCGATCATCCACGTGATAAGGGTGCGAACAACCAAGTACATGTTCCCGCAATCGGATATCTCATTGACCGAGATAGGCTGCCGATCTACTCAATAGTTACTCGACTTGGCGATTTCGTTACGACCCGTCATGAAGAATGCGCGCACAGGCGCCCCCCCTTTGCCCGCTCGGCACAAGCGCGGAACTGATGAAAACGGTCAGGACAACTCGGATCACCCGTCGATGACTCAGTCTGAGGCGCTCTCCATCTTGAAGACGGGCTCCAACGTGTTCGTGACCGGCGAGCCCGGGTCCGGCAAGACGCACACGATCAACGAGTATGTCGCCTATTTGCGCGCGCGAGGGATCGAGGCGGCCATCACGGCTTCAACAGGCATCGCCGCGACGCACATCGGCGGGCTGACGATTCACTCGTGGAGCGGCATCGGCATTAAAACGACATTGGGCCGATCCGATCTTCGCGCCATCGCATCAAGCAAGCCGATCGCCAAGCGCGTCCGGCGCGCCAAGGTGCTGATTATCGACGAAGTGTCCATGCTGGCTGCCGAGGTCCTCGCAATGGTCGATGCCGTGTGTCGCGAGGTCAAAGAGAGTGCAGAGCCGTTCGGCGGCATTCAAGTGGTCCTGGTCGGCGACTTTTTCCAGTTGCCGCCGGTCGTCAAAACGGAAACAGGACGCGACTCGCCGGTTCTGTTCGCGGAAAGGTCATCGGCCCGGTTCGCCTATGACTCTCCTGCATGGAAAGGGGCCAACCTGATGGTCTGCTATCTCACCGAACAGCACCGGCAGGACGACAGCGAGTTTCTGGCTGTGCTCTCGGCCATTCGGCGCAATGCGTTTGACGCCGATCACGTGCGCTGTCTGACCAGCAGAACCGTCCAGCCTCAGGATGCGCCGAAGGCCGCGCCGAAACTCTTTTCGCACAATGTCGATGTGGATCGTGTGAATGACGGCATCCTTGCTCAGCTCCCCGGCGAGCCGCGCGTCTATCCCATGACCTCGCAAGGCCCGGACGCGCTCGTCGCTGCGCTGAAGAAGGGGTGTCTGTCGCCCGAGACGCTGCGTCTGAAAGTCGGCGCGGCGGTGATGTTCACGAAGAACAATCTGAAAGAGGGGTTCGTGAACGGGACGCTCGGCGTGGTGGAGGAATTTGATCGCCAGTACGACCATCCGATCGTCAGAACACGAAGCGGAAGAAGGATCGCAGTTGAGCCGATGGACTGGGCGGTAGAGGAGAACGGAACCGTCCGCGCGCGCATGACACAAGTGCCGCTGAGGCTTGCGTGGGCCATCACTGTGCATAAAAGCCAGGGGATGAGCTTGGACGAAGCGGTGATGGATTTGCGCGAGGTGTTTGAATTCGGCCAGGGCTATGTCGCGCTCTCGCGCATCAGGCGACTGTCGGGCTTGCATCTGCTCGGCTGGACCGAGCGCGCGTTTCAGGTGCACCCGGACGTCTTGGCCAAAGATGCCGAATTCCAGGCGCAGTCGGAGCAGGCCGCGCGCGCATTCAGTGGCGTGACCGCAGAGGAGATGACGGCCAGGTATGAGCGATTCCTTCGCCGATGCGGTGGGACGATCCCATGCAACGAACCGACGACTCGGGAGACTCCTCCGTCATCGGGTTTCGACACCATCAGAGTACGCCATCCCAATGCCTATGTGCCGTGGGACAAAGCGCAAGATGAGCAATTGCGGGAACTCTTTGCACAAGGTTCCTCTGTCGCCAGCCTTGCACAATCGTTCAACAGAACTAAAGGGGCCATCAGGTCGCGCCTGGCCAAATTGGGGCTGATGGAGAAGGGATGAGGAGACTGGTGAGATGCCCCGCATCCAGCATGACTTTGCTGAGCAGGAGTGCTACCATCCAACGCGTTCTGCCTAGTGTTTGAATGGAGCGGCGTGCAAACTTGCTCGGCCAAGAACGAGTCACGATGACTGCTCAAGAGGCTATCGATACAGCGGTTCGACGGCTGGTGGCTGCGGCCAACCCGAGGAAGGTTATTCTCTTCGGCTCCTACGCGGAAGGGAAGTCCACGCCGGAATCCGACGTGGACTTGCTTGTGATCGAACGCCAGGTTGCGTCTAAACGTCAGGAAATGGTCCGCTTGCGAAAAGCGATCGGATCGATCGGGTTTCCCGTCGATGTTCTCGTCTTTTCAGAAGGGGAAGTCTCCGACTGGGGGCATCTGCCCGGGACGGCCTTGTACTGGGCGCTGAAGGAGGGCAAGGTCCTCTATGAAGCGGCCTGAGGAACTCGCTCGCCGCTTTCTCACTCTGGCCGATCGTGACATCAGGGCTTTCCGCAAGCTGTCGGACGACCCAGAAATAGACGATGAGGTTGTCGGGTTTCACGCCCAGCAAGCCGTAGAGAAGTGTCTCAAGGCGGTGTTAGCGAAGCACCGTGTCGAAGTACGCAAGACTCATGATCTGCAGGCTCTCATCGATCTGTTAATCCAGAGCAATCTACCGAGTCCGCCGTTGCGTGAAGGAATCGACGCCCTGGGTCCGTTCGCAGTCGAGCTGCGATACGACTTGATAACGACCGAGCCGCTGGATCGCGAGCAGGCACGTCAGGTGGTGGACAGTGTCCGTTGCTGGGCGGAGCAACAGCTCTCATAGGAAGAATCGAAGTCAGAGTCTTCGCGGTCGTAGACGCGGAGCATCGATGGTCAGTTCTTGACTTCGCACTTGTCGACCGAGCGCCGACAGCTTCTGAGTGCAAGGTCAAGACCCCGTCTTTGCGCCCCTGAACCTTTGATCAGGCGACCCATTCTGGAATGAATCATTCAAAGCAAAGCCGAGAGCAAGAGATAATCTCTATTGTAGGCTCGTCATACTTCACTCTAATTGCCGAGCTAATCGACCGTTGGGTTACTCATCCCACTGTGCGCCGGGACTCTGTTGGTCCCCAATTTGATGCAGGAGGCGGGTATGCAGTGGCCGTTATTCTTCTGCTCGTTGCAGCACTAGAGTCATTCGTGGCGAGGGATCGTCACTTCGGTAAAAAACAACCTTCGAAGAGGCATATCGCAGTTCCCGAATACATGAAAGAAATTTATCGGTATCGCGGTTATAAACGACTGTCAGAGTTATTTGTGGTTCGCGACGCCATCATTCACAGTCATGTTTGGGTAATTAAGTATGCTTGTCCCGAGAGCGGAGGTCGTCGTTTCGTCTCCGCGTATAGAAAAGATTGGAGTGGGAACAATAGGCTTGAACATCGTTTGAACTCAAAAACGTACCGGACCAAACTGCTCCGATTCAATGCGATACCTTCGCGTATGGATGGAACCGATGTTGCTAAATCATTTGATGTTGTTTTTGCAGCACTTCGCTTCTTGGAGAAGAGGGGCGCAAATCCAGTTCCCTTGATTTCAATTAAAGTGAAACATCAAGGAAACTATGTTCCTTTTGAGTTGGTTCAAGGAACTCTGGCCCGCGCACTTGCTCGGTAGATGAGTTGCAATCTCTGAACGTAGGTCTTAGGAAGGCGGATCATGCACACGATTCTCTTGCTGACGCTCTCCAGCATCTTCATGACGTTCGCCTGGTACAGGCATCTGCAAGGCAAGGACTCGCCGCTGTGGATCGCAGCCGCAGGACTCCAATGCCACTGAAAGTGACGATCTTCCGGATGTGATAATAGACGCCTGTACTGTCAATTATCATGATAATTGACAACAACGGTGTCTAATATCATAATGCAGGGCGCATGGATATCCCCCGTCTTCTCAACCTGCAGAAGCTTCTGGCGACCAAGTCCTATTTCCTGTTCGGCCCTCGGCAAACGGGGAAAACCTTCATGATTCGCCGGCAGTTTCCCAAGGCAAAATATTACAACCTGCACGAGACCGACACTTTTCTAAAGTTCAACCAGGCGCCCCACCGGCTGCGCCAGGAACTGACCGGCAAGGACAAGCTGGTTATCATGGACGAAATCCAGAAGTTGCCGCTGCTTCTGGATGAGGTCCAAGTGATGATCGATGACCGGCAGATGCGCTTTCTGCTGACAGGGTCGAGCGCTCGCGCGCTCAAGCGCAAGGGACTCAATCTCCTCGGAGGCCGCGCGCGGACCAAACGGTTGCACCCACTGTGTTTTCGGGAGCTGGGTCAGGAGTTCGATCTCGTCAAAGCGCTCGATCGCGGGCTGCTTCCCTCGCTGTATTTCTCCGACTCGCCCTATGAGGATCTCCAGGCCTATGTGGGGACCTATCTGAAGGAGGAGGTCGCGGCCGAGGCGGTCGTCCGCAATCTGCCCGCGTTCAGTCGATTCTTGACCGTCGCGGCCCTGTGCAACGGGCAGATGCTCAACTATTCCAAGATCGCGAGCGATGCGCAAGTTCCCAAATCCACCGTGCAGGAATATTTCCACATCCTGCGGGACACGTTACTCGGCGACGATTTGCCGGCGTGGAGACGGACGGAGAAGCGCAAGCCCCTGACTACGGCGAAGTTTTACTTTTTCGATGTCGGCATCGTGCGGTACTTGCAGCGGCGGCGGCAGCTCCAAGAAGGCTCGCCGGAATTCGGAGAAGCTTTTGAGGCGTACCTCCACCATGAACTAAGAACCTATTGTGATTATGAGGGGGTGCCGGACCTGGCCTATTGGCGCTCGACGTCGGATTTTGAAGTGGATTTTATCCTGAACGATCGCACGGCCATCGAGGTCAAAGCGAAAACGAACGTATCGGATCGGGATTTGCGGGGGCTCCGTGCGCTGCAAGAAGAACGGCTCCTGAAGCATTATGTCGTGGTGAGCCTGGAGACACACCCGCGCCGTGTAGACAAAATCGAGATTCTTCCTTGGCAAGAATTTCTCAACCGTTTGTGGGGAGGGGCGTACTCATGAACGAAGTAGAAGAGATGCCACGCCGGTCTGTTGTGGCCGAAACTATCGCGTAAGGGACATACTTCATGCGCACCATCCTCTTGCTGACCGTCTCCAACATCTTCATGACCTTCGCCTGGTATGGGCATCTGAAGTATAAGGACTCGCCTTTGTGGATTGTGATTGCCGTGAGTTGGGGCATTGCCTTCTTCGAATATTGTTTTCAGGTGCCGGCGAATCGCATCGGGCACTATGAATTTACCGCCGCCCAGTTGAAAACTATTCAGGAAGTAATTACCCTCGTCGTGTTTTGCGTCTTTTCGGTGCTGTATCTCAAAGAGCCGCTGAAGTGGAACTATCTGGCCGGGTTCAGTCTGATGATCGGGGCGGTGTTTCTCATCTTCAAAGAATGGTAGGCGAGAGCGAGGGGCGCGGGGCTAGAGGCAAGGGGGGAGAGAGGGGATATGGCAAAGGTGAAGAAGGCGGCAGGGAAAGAACAGCAGGCCACCCAGGACTTTGAAGGGCTCGGAGTGTTCTACCTCGGCCGTCCGTACGACCTGGCGGCGAAGCAGGCCAAGCCGGGCTGGCTGCTCTACGACTCCAAAGACCTGGTGACCCATGCGGTCTGTGTCGGCATGACCGGCAGCGGTAAAACCGGCCTCTGCCTCTCTCTCCTCGAAGAAGCGGCGATCGACAACATTCCCGCCATCATCATTGATCCGAAGGGCGACCTGGGCAATCTGATGCTGACCTTCCCCAGTCTCAAGGGCGAAGACTTTCAACCCTGGATCAATGAAGACGACGCGCGCAAGAAGGGTTTGTCGCCGGCCGACTTCGCCCAGGCGCAGGCCGAACTGTGGACAAAGGGGTTGGCCTCATGGCAGCAGGACGGCGCGCGCATTCAGCGGCTGCGCGATGCAGCTGATGTGGCCATCTACACGCCGGGCAGCAACGCGGGGTTGCCGGTCTCCATTCTGAAGTCCTTTGCCGCGCCGGCCGCCGATGTGCGCGAGGATGCCGAACTCTTCCGCGAACGCATCAGCACGACGGTGACCAGTTTGCTGGGCCTGCTCGGGATCGAGGCCGATCCGATCCAGAGCCGCGAACACATTCTGCTCTCGACGATTCTGGATCGCACATGGAGGAACGAGGAAGATCTGGATCTTGCCGGGCTCATTCATGCCATTCAGATTCCGCCGGTCTCGAAAATCGGCGTGATGGATGTGGATTCCTTCTTTCCCTCGAAGGATCGCTTCGCGCTGGCGATGAAGTTGAACAATCTGCTCGCCGCGCCCGGCTTCCAATCCTGGCTCGAAGGAGAAGCCCTCGACATTCAATCGCTCCTCTACACGCCGGCAGGCAAGCCGCGCCTGGCGATTTTCTCCATCGCGCACTTGAACGACGCCGAGCGCATGTTCTTCGTGACGCTGCTGTTGAGTCAGATGGTCGGGTGGATGCGCGGGCAGTCCGGCACGACCAGCCTGCGCGCCCTCCTTTATATGGATGAGATCTTCGGCTACTTCCCGCCGGTGGCGAATCCGCCGTCGAAACTGCCGTTGATGACGCTGCTCAAGCAGGCGCGGGCGTTCGGTTTGGGCGTCGTCTTGGCCACGCAGAACCCTGTCGATCTCGACTACAAGGGCCTTGCGAATACCGGCACCTGGTTTATCGGACGCTTGCAGACGGAGCGTGATAAAGCGCGAGTGCTCGAAGGATTGGAAGGCGCCTCCTCCAGTGCCGGGAAGAAATTCGACAAGGGGCGCATGGAACAGACGCTCGCAGGTCTCGGTAACCGTATCTTTCTGATGAACAATGTCCATGAGGATGAGCCGGTCGTCTTTGAAACCCGCTGGTGCCTGTCGTACTTGCGCGGACCGCTGACGAGAACGCAGATCAAACAGTTGATGGACCCGGTGAGGCGGCAAACGTCAAACGGCACGCGTCACACGCAGGCGGTTTCCGGCTCAGCACCCAGCACCCAGTACTCAGCACTGAAGTCCCGTCCCATTGTCCCGCCCGATGTTCCGCAACATTTCGTGCCGCTGCGTGGCTCTAAGCCGGAGGGGAGCGACCTGGTCTATGCCCCGATGCTGCTGGGATCGTCCCAGGTCCGCTTCTCCGATACGAAGAGCGGCATCGACGAGACGCAGGCGGTGACGGTGCTGGCGCCCATGACTGACGGGGCGGTGCCGGTTGATTGGGATCATGCCGTTGCTGTGGACCTGGCCGTTGCGGACCTGGAGCAGTTGCCTGAGGATGGCGCCCAGTTCCTTCCGCTCCCATCGAGCGCCAGTAAGGCCAAGAGTTACGCCGATTGGAACAAAGATTTCGGCGGCTGGCTCTTCCGAACTCAACAAGTGGAATTGCTCAGGAGTCCAACCACGAAAGATACCTCCAAGCCGGGCGAGTCCGAACGGGATTTCCGTGTGCGGCTCCAACAGTCCGGCCGCGAGCAGCGAGACAAGGCGGCGGAGTCGTTGCGCCAGAAGTATTCGCCCAAGATTACTATGCTGCAAGATCGTATCCGGCGAGCTGATCAGATGAAGGCCAAGCAGCAAGCGGAATCCCGCTCCAGCCAGGTGCAGGCGGCGATTTCGGTGGGGGCCTCGATTCTGGGGGCCTTCCTCGGCCGGAAGACCATCAGCGCCACGAATATCGGGCGGGCGACCACGGCGATCAGAAGCGCGGGACGCGTGATGAAGGAGTCGCAGGATGTCGGCTATGCCGAAGAGAACGTGGCGGCTCTTCAGCAGCAGCTGGCGGATCTTGAGGCGCAATTCAAAACCGAGAGCGACGCGCTGGCCGCCTCGACCGATCCGCTGAACGAAAAGCTCGAATCCATCTCCATCAAACCCACCAAAGCCAACATCGCCGTCAAGCTCGTGGCCCTTGCCTGGACTCCGCACTGGCGGGCTGCGAAGGGGACTCTGACGCCGGCCTATCAATAGCCCGCATCTACTCACCGTTTGTCGCGAAATCGCACGGAAACAAGGCGAGGGGCGATGGGCACGAGGCGAGAGGGAACACATTCCCTCTAATCACCCCTAGCCTCTGGCCCCGTGCCTCTCGCCCGAATATCCATCCGCTGGCTCAAGCTTCGCGGGCGCAAAACCGACATATACACACCAGGAGAGTCGGTGCGGACGAGCGAGTCGCATGCCTGTGGAGGGCCGATGCCATCTATTCTCATTATCGACGACGACGACAGTCTCCGCGACGCCCTGCGCCGGACCCTGCACAAGGAAGGGTACATGATCACGGATGCGAGTGAGGGCGGGCAAGGGCTGAAACAGCTTGAGCGCCAGCCGGTTGATCTGATCCTGCTCGACATGTTCATGCCGGATAAGGACGGCCTAGAAACCATCGGGGAGCTCCGCCGCGCGCATCCCGGAATCCGAATCATTGCGATGTCCGGCGGGGGGTTCAAAGGCACGGTCGATGTTCTGCATGTGGCGAAAAAGCTGGGTGCTCGGCAAACGCTGGCCAAGCCGTTTACCCGGGAGCAACTGCTCGAGGCCGTGCGCGAGGAGTTGTTACAGCACTAAGCCGATGGTCCAGCAGGATGCTGAAAAAGTCCGCCAACTCGGGGAAGGTTGAAGCAAAGATGAAGAAAGGACGACGCTGTCCGCTTGTGCGTGGCGCCCGCCTGCCGGGCTGCGGGCAGGCGCAGACAGGCGAAGCAGGGAACGGATCGGATCGCTCAAAAGGGCTGCGACCATGACCGGCTCATCTCCTTCTTGGTCCGTCCTGTTACGCCGGGCTCTGCCGGGCGCCGCGAGCGTCACTGCGCTCGTGGCCGGCTGCCTGGCCTTGATCGGCCGGGTGTTCGATCTCAGCTCCATGCACAAGGTTGAGTCCGGCCTGCCCACGATGACGCCTATGACGTCGATCGCGGTCATTCTGGCCGGGGCCTCGCTTTGGCTAGTACAGACCGAACGCACGCGAAGGTGGCGCCGGGGCCTCGCGACGGTCTGCTCCCTTGGGGCGATCATGGCGGGCGTCGTCATGCTCGTGGGGTACATGCTTGAGTGGGATGTCGGCTTCGATCACTTGCCGGGCGAAGAAGCGGTGAAAGCCCTGGAGCTTGGCTGGATGGCTCCCGTGACGGCGTTCGGCTTGCTCATCGTGGGGAGCGCCCTCTTTGTTTGGGAGAGCCCGCTTGGCCTATGGCTCACCCGAGGCATGGGTCTTCTCGCCGCACTGCTCTCGGCCGTGCCTCTCGTCGTGACACTTTTCGAGTTTCTCTCTGAAGGCCGATCGTTTTCAGGCGCCGGTCCCTCTGTAACCATGGCCTCGCACGCCGCGTTGACCTTGACGGTCCTTTCGGTGGGCGTACTCAGCCTGCGCCGCCATGGTCCGGCGCCGCCTCGTCGAAGGATTCGGCCTGTCCCGGCGCTCAATACATTCCGCCTTGTGGGCATGACATTGGCTCTCTCGACGGCGGCGGTCGCCGCCGTCGGCTATCTCAGCTACTTGCAGGCAGAGAGGGTTTTGCGGGCCGAATACTCCAGCCGTCTCGGCAGTCTGGCCGATGAACGCCGGCAGGCGCTCGCCCTCATCCTTCGTGAGCAATTGATGGCGTTGAAGCAGATCGCTCAGGGTCTCCCAATTCAGGACGCCGCGAGGCGGTTGCGGAGCGCGGAGCAGGTATCGCCTCGCGCGACGCTGTCCGAGGTGCAAAGCAGCACCGCGTTTCACGGCTTGCTCCTTGCGGCCGCTCCTGGGAGCACTCGTCACGCCGCAGCGGGGTCCTTCGAGGGAACGTCCCTAGACCGGTGGGCTGCCGACATGGCGGCGGCGCTCAATGAGCCATTGGTTCGCTTCGAGAGAGGGGATGACGGGAAACCGGTCTTGCTCCTGGGCTTGCCGGTCGAAGATCCCGCAATGCCCTCCCGACCGCTTGGCGTTCTGCTGGCCGGTGCCGGCACGTTGTCGATCACGGAGCTGTTCGCAAGCCGGGCCGGGCTCGGCGCCACCGGCGAAAGCTTTCTCGCCGACCGTCTCGGCCGCCCCCTGACCAGCCTCAGATACTCGCGTCCGGGCCATGGCGAGGGGGCGGCACACAAAATCGAGGCCGGCCTTATGAGGCGCTGTCTTCAAGGAGAGCGCAGTTCGTTCGCGGTCATGCCGGGCTATGAAAATGTACTCACGGTGATGGCTTACCGGAATGTCCCGGAGATCGGCGGAGGCTGCCTGATGGTCCATATCCGAGCGGACGAGGTCTTTGCCTCGACCGGCCGGCTTCAAGTCAAGGGGCTTTCCCTCATCGGACTGGCGCTGTTCGTCGTGGTCGGGGGCATGCTGTGCATCGGCGCCAGAATGTGCCGCGACATCGTTCGTGAGCGACTGCGGCAGAGCCTGGCCCTGCGCCGGGAATTAGAAAGGCCGCAAAGGCTGCAGCTATCCGTCAGTCAGCTTCTGATGGAATCAGGCCCCGTCGAGCAGATCATGCCCAAGCTGTTAGCGACTATCGGCGAGGGCTTGGGCTGGCATCTGGGTCAATGCTGGATGCGGCAGTCTGCTGCTCCCCGGTCTGCTCCCAATGCGCTGCGCTGCGAGGCTGTGTGGCCGGCGCCGTCCGTCCTCGTTGAGCAATCCGCGTCGCGCACCCGCACGATCGACGGCGCTGTCGAGGGCTTATTCTCGGGGCCGCCCCTCGGTGGAGAGAGCCGGCTCCCGACCTGGGACCAGGACCTGGACGAGGATCGCTCCCGCGCGAGCGATGCGTCGGCGGCTCCGGCGGGCATGCGGTGCCGCCTGCGCATTCCCGCCCTGGTCGGAGGCGAGGTCCTGGCACTGCTGGAGTTCTTCAGTCGTGATCCCCGCCCTCAGAAAGACAGCGTGCTCCGGATCGCGCGCGACCTGGGGATCAAAGTCGGCCAGTTTCTCGCGCGCAAGCGGGCCGAGTCGGAACAGACGAGGCTGTTGACGGTCCTCAATGCCAGCCTGAACGAAATCTACATGTTCCGCACCGACACGTTGCGTTTTACCTACGTCAATCTGGGCGCGCTCGACAATCTCGGCTATACCCTTGAAGCCATGCAAGCCCTGACTCCTATCGATATTAAACCGGAAGTGACGGAGGCCTCCTTCAGGGAATTAGTCACCCCCCTCCTGACCGGTGAACAAGCACAACTCATTTTTCAAACTGTCCACCGGCGCAAGAACGGCAGTACCTATTCGGTGGAAGTGCATTTGCAAATTGTCGGGCAGGGTGAGGAACGGACTTTTCTCGCCCTTATTCATGACGTCACCGCGCGCAAGCAGCAGGAGCATTGCCGGGCTACGGAACACACCATCACTCAACTGTTGTTGAAGTCGAACGCACTGGAGGAGGCCGTTCCAGGCATCCTGGAACAGATCTGCCGGACCTTGGACTGGAATGTGGGCGTTCTGTGGAGGGTGGACGAGGAGAGGCAGGTATTGCGCTGCGCCGAGGTCTGGGGTGAGCAGCATGCCGGCTGCGCGCAGTTCATCGAACGCACCAGGCAGAGCAATTTCTCAATGGGAATCGGGCTGCCTGGCCGAGTGTGGAAGAGCAGAAGGGTGGAGTGGATTACCGACGTGACGCGCGACGACAATTTCCCGCGCGCCCCCTATGCCGTCGAGGCGGGGTTGCGCGCCGCGTTCGCCTTTCCAATTGGGAGCTGTGATCGGCTCCAGGGCATCATGGAATTCTATACCACGGCGCTTCGCGAACCCGACCAGAAACTCCTGGACATGGTCGAAGGCCTTGCGGGGCAGATTGCGCAGTTTCTGGAACGTAAACTGGCGGAGCAGCGCCTGCACAATGCGAAGAGCCAGGCTGAGAAAGCCGCGCGCGAAAAGGCCGAGATCCTCGCGACGGTGGAAGCTTTCTTTATCGGAGTCACCGATCAGGGGACCGTCAGCGAATGGACGAACCGAGCGGAATATATCTTTGGAATTCCCCTGAGGGATGCGATCGGCCGGTCCTTGCGGGACCTGCCGATCGCGTGGAGTTGGGGCGAAATACTCGCCGCGCTGAGAAAAGCCGGCGACACGCTGACGACGGTCCGGTTGGAGAAGATTCGGTTGACGGTTCCCGGAGCGAAGGAGAAATTCGTCAAATTGACCGTCTCACCGCTCTGCGATGACCGAGGCGTCGGGTACGTCCTCATGGGCGAGGATATGACGGACCGCCTGGTCCTTGAGCACGAATTGGTGCAGGCGCAAAAGCTGGAGTCCATCGGGCACCTGGCGGCCGGCATCGCCCACGAAATCAACACGCCGACCCAGTTCGTCGGCGACAACGTGCGCTTTTTGTCCGACTCGTTCTCCGATATCGGCGGCCTGCTTGAGCAGTACCAGCGCCTGCTGACGGCGGCTAAGACCGGGCCCTGCCCGCAGGACCTCATCGAGACATGCGAGGAGGCCAATCGCGGGGCCGACTTGGAGTATCTCCTCGCCGAAATCCCGAAGGCGCTCGAACAATCGGCGGAAGGGATCGATCGGGTGGCGACGATCGTGCGGGCGATGAAAGAATTCGCCCATCCAGGGAGCGCGGAAAAGGTCGCGGTCAATCTCAATAAGGCGATTGAGAGCACGGTGACCGTCGCACGGAACGAGTGGAAGTACGTGGCCGACCTGCACACCGATCTGGATCCGTCCCTGCCTCCGGTGCCCTGCCTGGTGGGGGAATTCAACCAGGTGGTGCTCAACATGATCGTCAATGCCACCCACGCGATCGCCGATGTGGTCAAAAACAGCGGACAGAAGGGCGCCATCTCGATCGCGTCCCGCCGGGTCGTCGACTGGGTCGAGATCCGTATCACGGACACCGGCACCGGTATTCCCGATCATCTCCAGCACAAGATTTTCGATCCGTTCTTTACGACGAAAGAAGTCGGCAAGGGGACGGGGCAGGGCTTGGCCATTGCCCGGTCCGTCGTGGTGGACAAGCATCACGGCACGATCGCCGTCGAGAGCCAGGTCGGCACAGGGACCACGTTCATCATCCGCCTGCCGTTGACGGCGCAAGGGGAGAGCGGGGCCTTGAAGGAGGCCGCATGACCGCGCACATCTTGTTCGTGGATGATGATTCGACGTTTCTCGATGGCCTTCGCCGGATACTCCACTCCCATCGCGAGGAATGGACCATGACGTTCGTGATGAGTGTCGAGGAGGCGCTGCAACAGCTCGGTCGATCGAACGTCGATGCCGTCGTCTCGGATCTTCAGATGCCGGATCGCACCGGCTTCGATCTGCTCCAAAGCATTGCCGCGTCGCCGCGCGCGCGTCATATCCCCGTCATCATCATGACCGGCGCGGCTGAGCGGGATTTGAAACGGCGCGCGCTGGATCGCGGGGCGACGGATCTCCTGAACAAACCCGTCGATTCCGACGATCTGATCGCCCGCATCCGGAGCGCGCTCCGGCTGAAATCCTATCAGGATCAGATTCGCGCTCAGAATGACGTCCTCGATCGGAAAGTTCAGGAACGCACCAGGGCGTTGGATGCAGCCCGCGTGGACCTGATTTGGCGGCTTGGACGGGTGGCCGAGTTTCGCGACGAGCAGACCGGCAACCATATCGTGCGGGTCGGGTCGTACTGCAAGGTGCTGGCCGAGGCGCTCGGGATGCCGCGGGACTTCGCCGAGATGATCTTTCTCACCAGCCCGTTGCACGACATCGGCAAGATCGGGATTCCGGACGGCATCCTGCTGCAGCCCCGGAAACTCACGTCCGCGGAATGGGACATTATGAGAAGACATTGCGCGATCGGAGCCGACATTTTACGACAGGATGCCAAGATGGGGTCTCCGTTGTGGGCCGTATCTGCGATCGATTCGACGGATGAGCCCGACGGCCGGCGAAATCCCTTCCTTGAGATGGCGTCCTCTATCGCGCTGGCCCATCACGAGTGGTGGGACGGCGCGGGCTATCCGCAACGATTGTCCGGGGAAGGCATTCCGTTGGAAGCGCGCCTCGTCGCCGTCGCGGACGTGTACGACGCGTTGAGTTCGGCCAGGCCGTACAAGCCCGCGTTTCCGGAACCGCAGGTGTTGCGCATCATGAACGAGAAAGCGGGGCATCATTTCGATCCCGCGGTGCATCGCGCGTTTCTGCAAGCGCTCGATCGGTTTCGGGCGATTCGCGCGCAATACGGCGATCATCTGAATCCGGGTGACGCGGGGAGCGTCGCGGCATGACACGCATGCTCTTTGTGGACGACGAATCGAAACTGCTCGACGGGCTCAAGCGGGCGCTCCGCCCCTTGCGGCACGAATGGAACATGACGTTCGTGACCAGCGGAGCGGAGGCGTTGACGGCGCTGGAGCAGGCCCCGTTCGACGTCATCGTTTCCGACATGCGCATGCCGGGGATGAGCGGCGCGCAGCTTCTGAATGAAGTCAAGCAGCGGTACCCGCAGATCGTCAGGATCGTGTTGTCCGGCCAGTCGGATCAAGAAATGATCTACCGGTCTATCGGCGCCACGCACCAGTATCTGGCGAAGCCCTGCGAGAGCGAGAGGTTGAAAGCTGCCGTGATGCGGGCCTGCGCTCTGCGAGAGATCCTCAGGAACGACTCGTTGCGGAGGCTGGTGACGGGCATGCAACAGATTCCCAGTCAGCCGACCCTCTATGCCGAGATCAGAAAGGAGGCGGAATCCAAGACCGCTTCACTTGGGACCATCGGCGCGATCCTTTCCAAGGATATGGGCATGACCGCGAAAATACTCCAGCTGGTGAATTCTGCCTATTTTGGATTGCACGGCACGGTGTCGACGGCGGAGCAAGCGGTGAATCTGTTGGGGCTGGATACGGTTCAGGCGCTGGTGTTGACCGTGCACGTCTTTTCGCAGTTTGCGTCCACGCGCGGCGCGCTCTTCAATATGGATCGTCTGTGGTCGGCGAGCGCGGAGACCGGTTCGCTCGCCCGCGCGATTGCGAAGGCCGAACAAGCCCCGGCACCGGTGATCGACCAGGCGTACACGGCAGGGTTGCTCCATGACGTGGGAATTTTGGTGTTCGCGGCCAATGTTCCGGAGCGATACGACGCCATGCTCAAGACGGCGCATGATCAGGGGATCCCGGTGTGGGAGGTGGAACGTCAGGAGTTCGGGGCCACCCATGCGGACGTCGGAGCGTATTTATTGGGGCTCTGGGGGTTGGGCGATCCCATTGTGGAAGCGGTGGCGTTCCATCACCGCCCGTCGGACTGTGTCGGGAACACCTTCAGCCCCCTCACGGCGGTGCATGTGGCGAACGTGCTGCAGCAGGAGGGGTCTCAGCAGGCAACAGGGGACGTTCCGTTCCAGATCGATTCTACATACCTGGACACGCTTCATATGACCGACCGGCTGCCGCACTGGCGAGAAGTGGCCGGCGCAATTCAGGAGGCGGCGGAAAAGGAGAAGGCGAATGGCTAACCGGATTCTCTGTGTGGATGACGATTCCAACATCTTAGAGGGGTACAAGCGGCGGCTGCGGAAAGAGTTCGAGTTGGACACCGCCGTCGGACCTGAGGAGGGGCTTCGGATGGTCGTGGAGCAGGGCCCCTTCGCCGTCGTGGTGTCCGACCTCCAAATGCCGGGGATGAACGGGGTTGAATTTCTCGCGCAAGTGCGAGTCCACGAGCCCGATACGGTGCGCATGCTGTTGACGGGCAACGCCGATCTCCAGGCGGCGATCGACGCGATCAATCAAGGGCAGATCTTCCGGTTCCTCACCAAGCCCTGCACTCCGGAGGCGCTCGCGAATGCGCTGGAGGCGGGCCTGGCGCAGCATCGCTTGATTACAGCGGAGCACGAGCTCCTGGAGGAAACGCTCAGCGGGAGCATCAAGGTGCTCTGCGATGTGCTGTCTCTGGTGAATCCGGAAGCGTTCGGGCGTTCATCCCGCATCACACGGTATGTGGAGGCGATCACCCTGCACTTGCAAGTGACGGAGTTGTGGCCGATCAAAACCGCGGCCATGTTGTCCCAAATCGGGTGCGTCATTCTTCCAGAGATGGCGTTGAAGAAGATCTACCGCGGCGATCGTCTGACTCCTGAGGAAACGCAACTCTTCAACCAGCATCCGTTCATCGCGGCCGATCTCATCGCCCGAATTCCGCGCATGAACCGGGTGGCGGAAATCATCAGATTCCAGGACAAGTATTACGATGGGGTCGGCGTGCCCGGCGACAATCGGCAGGGCAACGACATTCCGATGGAGGCGAGGATTTTGAAAGTCGCCCTGGATTTCGATGCGCTGGAATCTGCGGGGAAAACGAAAACGGAGGCGTTCGACGAACTGAAGCGGCGAAAAGAGTGGTATGACCCGACGGTCATCGAGGCCTTGAAAGCGGCGTTCGCCGGCGACATCAAGCATGAAGTAAGGACGGTCGTCGTCGCCGATCTGCGACACGGCATGATCTTGGGGGAAGATATCAAGTCGGGCAAGGACGTTTTGCTGGCCTCAAAGGGCCAGGAAGTCAATGCGTCCATCATTATACGGTTGCAGAATTACAAGAATACGGCCGGCGTCAAGGAACCCTTCACGGTCCTGATCCCAATCGGGGCGCAGAGCCATGCCATGACTCCGTCTGAGCCCCGGAAAGCGGCGTAGCTCCCATGTTTCAACGCTGCCGCTGCCCCTCGCCCGGGTCTCTCCGATTTCGCGACGAATCGTCATGAATAATGCGGGCTGGATATAGGCGCCTCAATCAGGTACAGTTCCAGCCATCCTGCCTGAGGAGGTAGCCGTTATGAGTGCTCCTCTTCCTCCTCCGCTTCGTGAAGCCGAGAGACTTTCCGCGCTCTATCGGTATGAGATGCTCGACACCCCTCCGGTTAAGGAACTGGACGACCTTGTTCATCTGGCCGCCTATATCTGCAACACCCCCATCTCGCTGATCAGCCTGGTCGACTCGGATCGCCAGTGGTTCAAATCGAAAGTCGGCCTGACCGCCACGGAAACCAGCCGGTATATCGCGTTCTGCTCCCATACGATCCTCGGGGACGACCTTCTGATCGTGCCGGATGCGCGTGCGGACGAGCGGTTCGCGAACAGTCCGCTGGTGACGGGCGATCCGCGCGTCCGATTCTACTGCGGCGCGCCGTTGATCACGCCGGACGGGTATCGGATCGGAGTGCTGAACGTCATCGATCATGTCCCCAGGGAATTGTCGGCAGAACAGCTGGAGGCGGTTCGGGTGCTCAGCCGCCAGGTGATGGACCATTTGACGTTGGACCGTGAGCACCGCGAGTTGATCCGGGCCCTCAATGAACGTCGGCGGGCGGAGCAGGCGCTGGTTAAACGGGAAGAGTACTGGCGGCTTTTCATCGAGCACAGTCCGGTCGCGTTGGCCATGTTCGATCGCGACATGCGGTACCTGGCCGCCAGCCGGCGTTGGATGGCGGATTATCGGCTGGGCGAGGGGGCTCTCATCGGCCGGAGTCACTACGAGGTGTTTCCGGAAATTCCTCAGCGCTGGAAGGACATTCACCGGCGGTGCCTGGCCGGCGCGGTCGAGCGGTGCGAGGAGGATCTCTTTGTCCGCGCCGACGGCAGTAAGAATTGGCTTCGGTGGGAAGTCCTCCCCTGGCGAACAGTCGGAGGCGACATCGGCGGTATTGTGATCTTCACGGAAGACATCACCGAGCGCAAGCGGGCGGAGGAACACGCGCGCCGGTGGGAACAGGTTTTCGAGAAGGCCGAGTTCGGGTTGGCGTATGGGAACGTCACAGACAATACGTTTCTTGCCGTGAACGAAGCCTTTGCCCGCGAGCGCGGCTACACGGCGGACGAGTTGGTCGGGAAACCCATCCTGTCGATCTATGCTCCCGAGGTGCGCGGCGAGATGAAGGCGCAGTTTTCTGAGATCGATCGGCGCGGGCATCTCGTGTTCGAATCCATCCACCGGCGCAAAGACGGCACGACCTTCCCGGTGCTGATGGAGGTCACGGTGATCAAGGATGCGCAGGGCCGGCCCCTCTCCCGTGTGGCCTATGCGCTGGACATCACGGACCGGAATCGAGCCTATGAGGCGTTGCAGGACACCTATCGCCGGCTTCAGGCGTTGAGCCGGGAGGTGCAGATCGCGCAGGAACGGGAGCGAAATCGGCTCTCGCGGGAGCTGCACGACGAGTTCGGGCAGCTCTTGAGCGCGCTCAAGTTCGATCTCACCGACGTGGCCAAAGGGTTGACCAAGCAGCCGCCTCTCGCCACGACCGCGCTCCGAAAAAAGATCGGGGCGGCCACGCTCACGGTGGATCGCCTGTTTGCCTCGCTCCGCGAGATGGTCCACGCGTTGCGTTCCGCGGTTTTGGAGGAACTGGGGCTCGTTCCGGCGCTGGAGACCTTGGCCGGCGAGACACGCGAACGATCGGGGCTCCGCTGTCGGGTGGTGGCCGATCGAGACGCGCTCGGGAAATCCTTCGGGCCGGAATTCGAAAGCACGCTGTACCGGATGGCTCAGGAATTGCTGACGAACGTGGTCCGCCATGCGAAGGCGACGAGCGCCACGATCACGATCAGCCGTACCGACGGATGGATGAAGCTGGCAGTTCAGGACAACGGCCGGGGTTTCACAATCGGTTCGGCTCAACCGAAGGCCCGGTTCGGGCTCCTGGGCGTACAGGAACGGGCCGAGCTGCTCGGCGGGAATGTCGAGATCCACTCGGAACCCGGCAAGGGGACTGTCGTGACCGTCCGCATTCCGATCGAACCCTCTTTGCCCGGTGAGAGATCGACGGCGTCCCCAAGGCTTTCGAAGCCGGTGGCATCGAGGAAGAGAGGACGGCATGGGAAACAGATGTAAGTGTCTGATCGTCGATGATCATCCGATTGTCCGCAAAGGCGTTCGGGACTTGCTGCTCCAAGAAGGAGCCTGTGCGGCCGTCGTCGAGGCGGACAACGCCGCCGCCGCCATGGCGGCCGTCCGCCGCGAACCGTGGGATCTCCTGATCCTCGACGTCGCGCTTCCCGACAAGCATGGATTGGAAGTCCTGAAAGAAGTCAAACTGCTGCGTCCCGCCATGCCGGTGTTGATGCTCAGTCTTTATCCCGAACGGGAGTTTGCCCTGCGCGCCTTCAAAGCGGGAGCCTCCGGCTATGTGACAAAGGATCGGGCTCCTTCCGAATTGCTCACAGCAGTGAAGGAGATCGCGGCTGGCCGCCGGTACATCACCAGTTCGCTGGCTCAGCAGATGGCTCGATTTCTCGAAACGGGACAACCGGAGGCGCCGCATGACATCCTCTCCGACCGGGAGATAGAAGTGTTGCGTCTCTTCGGCCAGGGGAAGACGGTTTCGGCGATTGCCGGCGACATGGCCCTCAGCGTCAAGACCATCAGCACCTACCGAGCCAGGCTGCTGGAGAAACTCACGCTCCGCACGACCGCCGATCTGGTGCGCTACGCGATCGAACACCGCCTCGCGACTTAGTAGCCGCCGGCGCTTCCCGGCGGGTTCTTGTAGGACAGTCGCGGACATACCGATCAG
The DNA here is from genome assembly GCA_964635345.1 of uncultured Nitrospira sp. Classification (GTDB taxonomy): domain Bacteria; phylum Nitrospirota; class Nitrospiria; order Nitrospirales; family Nitrospiraceae; genus Nitrospira_D. The sequence continues at coordinate 12,013 of CAZWOX010000036.1, read as the reverse complement.
CATCCATCTGCTATATCCCCTCATCGGCTCAGCGGTACAATACTTCAAACGATCGGACACGAAGATGCCCGTTGCGTCGCCTAAGCGGCAGGCTGCTATGTTTGCCCTCATCGTCGACGATCATCCGTTGCTTCGGCAAGCCATCAGACAGGTGATCGAGGACTATTTCCCTTCACCTGTCGTGCGGGAAGCCTCGACCGGCGAAGAGGCCATGCGGATCGTGCGCGCAGAACCGGTGGAATTGGCGGTGCTGGACGTCATGCTGCCGGACTACAGCGGACTGACGGTGCTGAAGCGGATCAAGCAGGTGCGGCCTCAGGTCAAGTGCCTGATGCTGACGATCCACGACGAGCCGCACTATCTGCACCTTGCCTTGCGCCACGGCGCGTCCGGTTATCTGACCAAGGAGTCGGCGCCGGAAGAATTACGCGACGCATTGAGGACGGTGCTGGCCGGCGGCCGGTATGTGACGGAGAGGCTGGCGGGGGAACTGACGTCCCGAAGTCGACGCGACGCCCTGGGGTTAGAACAGGACCTGCTCTCGGCCCGCGAACTGGAAGTGCTCTCGCTCCTGGCGAAGGGCCGGACCGTGTCTCAGGCGGCGGCGCGCCTGAAGCTCAGCGTCAAGACCGTCAGCACCTATCGATCCCGGCTGCTCGAAAAATTGCGTTTGCAGACGACGGCCGATCTCATCCGGTACGCCGTTGATCACCGCCTTGTGAAATAGAACCGCCGCGATCCTCTCCGAGCATCCGCCTGTAGGACAAAACCCGATATCACATTGCGCGTCGCGCTGATATGTTCCGCCTCGGTTTCGAGGTAGCCTAAGAGTCAGCAAGCGATCGATGTCGTGTGACGGCCGGGTCGCACGTCTTACGCCGGAGGCTGTCTCTATGACGCGCAAGACACAAGGCTATGGCCGAATGCGCCGCCGTTGCGCGCGTGAGCCGGAGAGGACCCACGCGTCTCATTCGCGCTCTTCGCATCCGATTCGAGTGCTGATTGCCGACGCTCAAGAGGTCGTCAGAGTCGGTGTGCGGGCCATGCTCGACGGCGAGCCGGATCTCCTGATCGTGGGAGAAGCCGGCACTCTGGCCGGCACGATATCGGAAACGCGCCGAGCCAAGCCGGACGTTGCGCTGGTGGAGTCTCGCTTTCCCGACGGGTCCGGATTCGAGGCCTGCCGCCTGCTCCTGAAGGCCGATTCTGCAATACGCGTCATCATGATGTCGATGTCGAACCCTTCGTCGGCGTTCTATGCCGCGGTCGAGGCAGGCGCCCACGGGTATGTGCTCAAAGATATCAGCCGCCCAGAGCTGCTTCGCGCGATCCGTGTCACCGCCGAAGGAGCCTCGTACTACCTCCATTCGGAAATGGCCGATCAGGCGCTCAAGGCTTTGAGGGAGGGGCTGGGAGGCGCACAACTATCGGGGCTCTACGTTCTGTCTCCTCAAGAGCGGCGCATTATGCCGCTTGTGGCGGACGGGAAAACGAACAAGGAAATCGCCGTGGAACTGTCTCTGTCTGAAAAGACGGTGAAGAACTATTTGGCGAATATGTTTGAGAAGCTGCAGATCACGCGGCGGGCGCAAGCCGCCGCGTTGTATGCGCGGGATCTCCGGCATTGCGCCCCCTCGAACGTCCCGCCGTCGTTGTGAGAGAGCAACCATCGTATGTCGACCGTTCTTGTCGTAGATGATGATCGGCAACTCCGGACCTGGTTGCGGACACTCCTGGAGGCGAAAGGCCATCGGGTGCTCGAAGCGGGAGAGGGGAACGAAGGGCTTGCCCGGTATGATTTCCATCAGCCCGATCTGGTCGTGCTGGACATCTATTTGCCGGGGAAGGAAGGCCTTGAAACGATCTTGTTGTTGCGGAAAAAGAATCCCGGCGTGAAAATTCTCGCCGTCTCAGGCAATCTCATCGAGGGGTACGACGTGTGCCGGTCGGCGAAAGCGTTCGGGGCCAGAGACACGCTGGCCAAACCGTTCAGCGCGGAGGTCTTCTTGGAACGCGTCGGCCGGCTCCTGAGTTGCTGACCCCGCCTTCGATGGCCCCTGAATTCCGCCGCCTCCCTCGTCCTCGCCCGGCCCGCGTTTCGCGCGTGCGAACCGTCATGAACAGACGTTCGTTCTCTGTTCCGGACGGAGAGTCCGGCGGGTCCGTTCTTGCCGCAGAACGGATTGCGCGACAGTGAGCTGTTCGTTGGCCCGCTGGTCGTATTTTGGATTGGCGTCGATCGCTTTCTGGAAACAGACCACCGCGTGAGCCGCTTGCCCGGCTTCGAGATATACGATGCCGAGATTATTGAAGGCTTGCGGCTCCGTCCCGCCCAGCCGAAACGCGGCCAGCGCATCCCCGTACGCTCCTGTCTTTGCCAGCGCGAGACCGAGGTTGTTATGAACGGTCGCCTCGGAGTATCCCCGTTTCTTCGCCGATTCGAATTCCTCGATCGCCTTGCGATAGTCGCCCATGAGGTAGTAGGCGCGTCCCAGATTGTTCCGCAGCTCAAGGCGGTCGGGTTTCAGCTCAAGGGCCGTCCGATACGCGGCCACGGCCAGTCCGTGTTCTTGGCGAAGATCGTAGAGCATTCCCAAGAGGGCCTGCGCTTTCCAGAGTCGCGCGTTCTCTTGGACGGCTCGACGCAAGGCTTCCTCGGCCTTGGCCTCCTGCCCCGCTCGGAGGAGCGACCGTCCGAGGCCCTCCCACGCGCGCGCATCGCGCGGTTGTTCCAGAACCAGCGCTCGAAACCCGGCGACGGCATCGGCATGGAGTCCGTTCGCGAGAAACAGCAGATATTTCTTGTGCCGGACCCGCGCATGACGAGGCGCCGACTTCAACGCGTGATCGTACTGCAGCAGCGCCAGGGTCCAATTCCCCTGCCGAACGTAGGTATCGCCGAGCTGCTCATACTCATCCGCGGCCGGCGTGTCTCGCGCGATCGATGGGGCCTCCGCCTCATCCATGTCTTGTTTTGTCTCCGCACTTGTGTCCACGGATGGCGGAGAGCGTTTCACTGAAGATGTCGCGCCGAATCCACATCCGGTCATGCTCGACGCCATCAGACCTAGAAAGATCACCGCCAACATCCGTTTCATACTCATCCTCCGTAACTACTCAGGTGTTCAGGCTGAAGGCTGAAGGCGATACATTATCTCGCATCAAAACCTTAAGTCTAAAGACCTTCAGCCTATCTACCTCGTCCCGCTCCTACCCGCCCGCGCCGGGCAACATGGATTGCACTCCTCGAAGCAGAATCGGCCCGACGAGGATGATGAAGAGCAACGGCAAGACGAAGAACACGAGCGGCAAGAGCATCTTCACCGGAAGCTGCGACGCGAGCTCCTCCGCCCTGAGCTGGTGGCGTCGGCGAATCGCCTCGGAATGAACCCGCAGCGACTGCGCCAACCCTGTCCCGAACCGCTCGGTTTGGACGAGGAGCGCGACGAAGTTCTTCACTTCGTCGAGGTCGGTTCTGAGACCGAATCGCCGCATGGCTTCACCCCTTGCCCGGCCTGCCTGAAGTTCCATCGACAGCAGACTCAACTCTTCGCTCAGGTCGCGATGGCCGACACGCAATTCGGCTCCGACCCGGCGGAGCGCCGGGTCTAAGGCTAGCCCTGCTTCGACACACACGACCATCAGATCGAGCGCATCGGGAAATCCGCGTTCGATCGTTTGCTTGCGACGGTCGGCCAGCCGGCGCAGCCACAGGTCCGGCGCGTACCAGCCGCATGCCGCCATGCCGATCCCGCCGATCCAGACCGTCGCCGGGTCGGCCGCCTGGAAGGCCACCGCGCCCAGGCTCCCCCACAGACAGGGGAGGCCGAGCAGTCCGGCGAGCTTGGCCCCATGCAAGATAAACGGGATGCGTGGATGACGATACCCTGCCGTAGTGAAGCGGTTGGGGAGATGCGTGATCTCTTCTCCGGCCTTCGCGTCGAGCATTCGCCCGACGCGTTCGAGCAGGCGCGCGCCGGAGGACAACCAGTCCGCGAGCAGATCCCGGAGGCTGCTCCGGTCGGAGCGCCCGATCACCTGCGCGCGCCAGCGCATCACCTGGCGCCGGCGTTCGGCCCAGGCAGAAACACTCCACAGACCGGCCGCACAACCGGCGAAGACCAACAGACCGATGCCGAGGCGTCCGTCCACGACGAGCCCTTTCAACGTTGCGGCGTGACCATGCGCCGCGTGATGACCGCTCCGATCAGCGCCAGCGCGAGTCCGGTCCCTGTCACCACGCGCCCCGCCGCATCCTCAAACAGCGGCGCCAGATATTCGGGGTTCAAGAGCCATAACAGGCCTCCGACCGCGAAGGGCAGCGCGAAGACGACCCCGACCGACAGCCGTCCCTCAGCCGACACCGCCCGTATTTTCAACTCCAATTCGAAACGCTTGCGCGTCAGCTCACTGATGAAGTCGATGATGCCGGCAAGATTGCCTCCCGTTTCCCGTTGAATCAGGAGCGACGTGACAAAAAAATCCAGCTCGCGCGATGCCACTCGCGCGGCCATCGCCTTGAGGGAATCGGGAAGGCTCACCCCGAACCGGACTTCCTGCGCGACACGCCCGAACTCGCTCTTGACCGGCTCTGCCGCCTCCTGCGCCACAATGCCGATGCTCTCCAGCAGCGCGTGCCCGGCCCGAAGCGACCGGCTCATCAACTCCAGTGTGTCGGGAAACAGCAACTCGAACCGGCGCACACGGGCGCGCCGTTGCCGGGCGAGTCGAATCGGAGGTCCGAGGAATACGGTGAGCCCTCCCAAGACCACGAACAACAGGGGCGCGCCGAACGCGATCAGAGTTCCCGTCACGATTGCGCCGCCGAGCCCCAGTCCGAGGATCACCGCGGAGCGCGACACGCCCGGCCCGGCCGGCCACGTCAGAACGGAGGCCCAGGCATCGCAAAAGAGTCCGCGCGCGCCCGTCCTCTCCATCGAGAGCGAGCGCATGATCGGCAACGCATCGAGCGAGAATGCAAACCCGACGTCGTCCGGGAGGCGGAGCTCACTCGCCTGAGCTCGGGCCACGATCCAGCTCCGCACGGCAAGCAGGCCGAACAGCATGCAGACAAAGGCGAGACCGGCAATAAGCGCGGGCATATTCAACAGTCCTCCACCTGTCGGGGATCGAAGAGACCCTGCCGCACGGCGCAGCCACGGACTTTCAAGCGATCGAGAAACGCCGGCACGAGGCCGGTCGCTCTGAACCGCCCTTTCACACGCCCCTGGTCGTCGAGCCCCGTTTGTTCGAACTTGAAGATCTCGCGTAATTCGATCTCCCCGTCTTTAAGCCCATGCACTTCTTGCAGCGAAATCAGTTTTCGGCTGCCGTCGGAAAGCCGTTGCACCTGCACCACCACTTGAATCGCCGACGCGATCTGTTGACGCACCGCGTGTGGAGGGATATCCAGGCCGCCCATGGCCACCATGGTTTCGATCCGGGCGACGGCATCCTGCGGCGTATTGGCGTGCACGGTCGCCAGCGAGCCGTCGTGGCCCGTGTTCATCGCTTGCAGCATATCGAGCGCTTCGTCCGACCGGACCTCTCCCAGGATGATGCGATCCGGACGCATCCGCAGGCTGTTGCGGACCAAGGCGCGTTGCGTCACTTCGCCTTTGCCTTCTACGTTGGCCATCCGGGTTTCAAGCCGCACCACATGGTCCTGGCGAAGCTGGAGCTCGGCAGAGTCCTCAATGGTGACGATCCGTTCCGTGGAGGGAATGAAACCGGAGAGCAAATTCAACATCGTGGTTTTACCGGATCCGGTTCCCCCCGAGATCATTACGCTCAACCGCGCCCGGACAATCCCGGTCAGCAGCTCACCGATGCCGGCGGTCAGCGCGCGCATCCGGACCAAATCCTCCAGGGCCAGCATGTCCTTGTTGAACTTGCGGATGGAGAGAGTCGGGCCGTCGATGGCGAGCGGAGGCACGATGGCGTTGACCCGCGACCCATCGGGGAGTCGCGCATCGACCATCGGAGAGGATTCGTCGATGCGCCGGCCGACCGCCGACACGATCTTCTCAATGACCTCGCGCAAATGCCGGTCATCGCGAAATCGCTGCTCCGTCCGCTCCAGCTTCCCGCCCCGCTCGACGTAGATATTGCGACAGCTGTTCACCAGAATGTCCGACACCGTGGGATCTTCCAGCAACACTTCCAGCGGTCCCAGGCCGAGCACATCGTGCTGGATCTCGCGGACGACCTGCTGCAGTTCCGCCACGGTGAGCGCGGCGCCCAGCTCTTCCAGGATCTGCATGATCAGGATGGAGAGTTGCGAGCGAATGGCGTCCGGCTCTCCGGCGGCCATGACGGAGAAATCCAGCCGTTCCAAGAGCAACGCATGGACGCGTGTCTTGATGGCATGGACATCCGTGGAGGACACGATCTGTTCAGACATGGCGTTGCGCCCCTCTATCGATCAGAGAGTCATCATGCGGCATGGCGTTTCCCCATGAATCGGGCTTGCAAGCTCTGAAGCAGCCCTTGTGGTGTTCCGGCCGAGACGCCCGCCGGTTGTCCGCTCAGGGAGATGGCCAGTTCCTCATAGCCGCGCGTGAGCGCGGCGCGCGAGTCAACGGCCACCAGCGGCGCTCCATTGATCAAAGCCTCGCGGGCCGCCTCCGGTGAATCGGGCAGAGAGGCGCCGACTCGGCAGAGGAGCAGCGGTTTCAACTGCCGCAGGTACGCCGCCTCGTCCTCCCGGCATCGATTCAGGACCGCGACTATTTTCCCGCTCGGAACGCCGCTGTCGATCAGTGCCTCCACCCATTGCTTCGCGCGCTGCGCCGACGGGAGCGCCAGGGTTGCCACGAGGAGCACCGTACTCGCGTGGGGAATCACGGTGCGCGTCACATTCTCTGTCGCGCACCCGCAGTCCACGACGATCCAGTCATACCATCGCGCCATCAGTTCGAGCGTGCGCGCCACGACAGCGGGCTCCGCGACCGGCCGCAGGGGGCTGCTCTGGCCGAGATGCAAGAGCTTCACGCCCGAGCGATGCGTCGCCTGCGCGTTCATGAGGAGGGCCTCGTCGACCCGCTGCGGATCGCCCGGAATCGCACGAAGACCGGCGCCAGACGCCATCCCCAGCATCAGCGGCAGATCGCCGCCGGTCAGTGTCGTGTCCAGCACGGCAACCGCCTGAGCGCTGTACATCTGTTGCAGTGACACGGCCAAATTGGCCGCGACGGTCGAGGCTCCGGTCCCGCCTGAAGCGCCGAGAACGCATATCAGCTTAGCCCGTGAGTCGTTGTTCGTTGCGTCCGTGGTCATCTTGTTCATCTCGTAGGCGAGACTGGCGAGAGGAGCGTGACTGGCTGGACGGCCGCTCGCCCCTCGCTTCCCACTTCCCGCCCGTCCCGCTTCAGGCGGACTTTTAAACAGCCTGCTAATTCACCAGACCCGGAATGCTTCCCTTCGTCCCATAGTCCGTCCCGCCGCCGCGTCCCGCCTGGATCTGATTCGTCACGACCGTCGCCGACAACTGTGTCCCGCTTTTCTGATTGATCCTCGCGGTGGCGAATCCCACGATTCTGGCGGCGCCGGTCGCGGCCGCGCAGGTCCCTCGATCGTAGACGGGCACGACGGCGAACCAATCTCCCGTTTTCGGATCCTTCCTGCTCTTGTACAGCGATTGCAGTTCGGTAAAGGCCGCGCCGGGCTTCGCGCCGAGAAACTGAAACTGCGTCTGCCCGCTGCCGGCGGCCGGACTGATAAATTTGCCGGTTCGGATTCCCTTCACGATCGTTTGGAGTTGCTTCTGTGTCGCGGGTGTCTGAGTAAACGTGTTCCAGGCTGCGCAGACAGGGCTCGTTCCATTCTTGGTGAGCGTAAAGGATCGGCTCGCCCATTTCTTGCCGCTGAACCAGCCTTGAGCGACTCCAAAGGGAAGGGCCAGGCTTCCCGCGGGCACTTGTGACAAACCGGTCAAGGCGGCCGTGGCGCCGGCGGACACCGCCATGGTCTTGACGCCCACAGCCGACGCCACAAAGGTCGGCACCTGCGTCTGTGCCGAGACCTCCACCCCGTCCAACAAGGCCCCTCCTCCGGCCAGCGTGCGGGACGCCGCGTTCCATACTCCGAGATTCGACAGCACGGAAGCCGTATGATGGGGCGGCTGATTCTTTCCACCCATGTCTGCAATCGCCCCGTTCACTTGCCCAAGCCCTGCGGCCGGCAGGGCCCCGCCTGCCCCCGCCGGTGGGACCGCTTCATAGACCAGCCCCAACTGTCGTGCACCCGCCAGCGCCGCCGCATCTACAAGATTCTGGAGCGCTTGCTTCACGACGAGGGCCTGCCCGATATCGAGTACCAGCGCGAGCATAGGGATCAAAACCGTGAGTGAGAGCGCGACCAGGACGGCCACGGCGCCCTGCTGGTCCGACCCGCCGGCCGGAGCCTGTGGGCGGCGTGCCGATAACGCCGTTCGAGATGCCGTCTTCCGGTCAACCGCCTTATTCATTCCTCATCACCGTTCGGCCGCGAAGCGTGACGGAAGAGGGCATGCCCGGCACCAGCCCGGGCAAGAACTGAAACCGATAGGGAGATTCGACGAGCACGGTGAGATCGGTTCCGAAGGCGCCCCCGGCGCCCGTGACCGTGACCGCCACCGTACTCGCGCCGAGGCTGGCCTTGCTCAGAATGGACGACACCACTGCCTCGACCTGCCCGGCCGTCGGTTTCGGGGAGGCCTGCACAATGCCGGTCCGAGCGGCTTCGCGACTCGACCAGGAGATGATCGCTTGCCGGTAGAAGAGCGTTCCAAACTCGACCATGCCCAGGATCAGCAGCAGCAGCAGCGGCAGGACCAGCGCAAATTCCACGGCAGATGCGCCGGCCGCCTCTCTGAATCGGCGCCTGGCCGCGCTCGTCCCACCTGTCCCGCTCGCCGTACCCCGGTCGCGCATTGCTCGCCAATCTTCCCTTTCGCGCAATTCTCGCCTACTGCCCCAACCCCGTACTTCCAGGACTTCCGGTTGACGGCGTGAGCATTCCAGGAGACGCCGCGTGTGACGGACGATCGAACGACTGGATGTACCGTTGCATGATGCGCTCCGCAGGTTGTCCTCCCAGGACGGGACCTTCCCCTGCCGGCTCGACCGGCTGGGGGCGAAGACGCTGGACCTGCACCGCCGCCGCCATCGAGTCCCCAAAGTCTTCCGATAACGATGTCGCGCTCGAACAGCCGCTGCCTATCCAGAGCAGACTGCCCGCCAAAACACCCGCGATGTGCCGGCGCTCTTTCATGGATCGATCCTCCATACGCTGCATTATTCAGGCACCCCTCACCCCTCGCCTGCTTGCCCCTTCTCCTTACGGCATCACATGGCCGACCGGTCCTTCGATCCGTTCCTCAAGAATAGGACGAGCCCCGCGTGGCCGCAGAGGTGGCCCGGCGCTTTGCAGGCGTCCCATCACATAGAAATCGAAATCGTCCGGTTCGATGAAGCGCCCCGTCGGCAGAGGCAGTTTCGCCTCGGTCGTCGGCACGACCAGATGCGGCGTGACCACGATAATGAGCTCGGTCTCGTTCTTCTGAAACTGCGAACTCCGGAAGAGGGCCCCCAAGATCGGAATGTCGCCGAGGACCGGATACTTGGAGACGACTTCCCGCACCTGGTCGCGCAGCAAGCCGGCAACGGCAAAGCTCTGCCCATCCCCCAACTCGATCACGGTCGACGCCCGGCGGGTATTGATGGAGGGGACCGTGAAGCCCTGGAGGACGAGCCCATTGGCGAAGTTCAATTCGGAGACTTCGGGGGTGACGGTGATGCTCATGCGGCGCTGGTCGAGCACCACGGGGGTGAAGTTCAGTTGCACGCCGAATTTCTTGAACTGCACCGTCGTGACGCCGAACGCTTGCGGCACGGGGATAGGAAATTCGCCTCCGGCCAGGAAACTCGCCTCCTGTCCGCTGATCGCCACCAGCGTCGGCTCGGCCAGCACCTTGGCCAGATTGTTCTCTTTCAGCGCATCGATGAAGCCGGTCCAGGTGGACGAGCCGCTCTGGAAGCGGAACAGCGCGTTGACGGCTTGGCCCAGCGCGAGCCCATAGGGCGGCGCGACGGCGGCGAAGGCGCCGGGACTGATCGCCGCGCTTGAGTCCCCCGCAGGCAGGACCGAGGCCAGATTTCTCAATGCCGACACCCCAAAGCTCTTCCCCGAACCACCGGTGACCGAGGCATTGACGCCCAGGCGCCGCAGCAGCGTCCGGTCCATTTCCGCCACCCGGACTTCCAGCATGACTTGTTGCACGCCGCTGACCTGGAGCAGGTTCACCACTTTCTTGGGCGCGTAGGCTTCCGCGAGCGCGAGCGCTTGATTCAGGCGGACCGCGCTCCCGATCGTGCCGCTCAACGTCACATGATCGTGCGTCGCCGTGACCTGTATCTGGGTCTCATCGGGGAGCAGTTGATGGAGCTGCCCCTTCAGTTGCACGAGGTCCGGCGCAACCTCCACATCATGCGCAGCCGCCACGCGCCCGTCTTTTCCCCACAACATGAGATTGGTGATTCCCACGGTCTTGCCCATCACGTACAGCTGCCGCGAGGAGATCACAAGGGCGTCGGCAATTTCGGGATTTGCGAGGGAGGCCCGCATGAAGGGGACCGGACTGTTGTACACCAGTGATGTGCCCACCACCAGGCGCATCGGCAGGACGCTTTGGGTTTCCGAAGGAGGCGTGGCGCCGGCCTGGGTCTGCCCAGAAACCGGCGCGCCCAGCGCCATCGCAACCGCCAGCAGCAGCCCCTTCCAGCCCACGCGCACGAACGCCTGCTTCGGTGTCGGTTCAGCGGACATGGTTATCGACAGGCTCCGATTGCGCGATATCGGCAAGCGTCACTTTGCTTCGCTGAAGTCCCCGGATCACTTCCACGCTCGAGACGGGCGGTGACGCCTTGTGTGGACCGGTGGAGGCGGGGTCTCGTTCCTCCGCCGCGGCGCGAGGGGCGGATTCATCGCCGGCCCGCTTGTCTTTACGGACGACGAGACGCTCCGGCGGGGGCGTGTCTTCTCCTCCCCTGCGACCCAGGAGCCCTTCCACTGTTGCGCCGACGGTGTCGGTCTTCTCTCTGTTCAATGGATGACGCAGCACGAGGTGGATTCTTCCCTCGGACGCGGCGAGCGCCAGTTTCTCGGCCTCGCGAGGCCCCACCTCCAGCGTCATCACGCGGGGTCCGTCCGCGTTCCCGGCCGGCGCGTTCTTCGGCGCGTCGGCGGCATTCCCGCCGGTGGCCAGCACCGGCACATTCTCCAAAATCATCTTGGTCACGGGCCGGCTTTTGTCGTCGTCGGTGTGCAGCGTCGCCAGCACGTCGACATGATCTCCAGGATGGATGAAGCCGGCCACGGCCACGACCTCGTCGACATGCACGGCAATGGCGCGCTTGTCCTGGCCGGTCAGTGTGGCGATGCCGCCGTGTGTGACCTCGACCGGAGCCAGCTTGGTTTCAAGAATCGGCTCGTTGCGCCGGAACGGCGAGACGGCGATTCTTCCCGACACCCGGCTCATATCGTCGAACACGCCTTCCGGAACGGCCTCGATGGGGAACGACACGAGCCGAACCGATTCTGCTGAAATGGCTGTGCCTGCCGGGACGTCCTCGTTCGCGACGACGACCGATTGCGCTCGAGCCGTTCCCCGGATCTCGTCGCGCAGTTCCGTTTCGAGACTCTGAAGCCAGTAGTAGGCCCAGACGCCGGCGAGTCCGGCCAGGAGCACGGCCATCGCCATGAAGAGGGACGCGCGTCGTTGAAGGGTCATCATCGATACTCCTCGGTAGAGACGGGGCCGGGACCATTCCAGGCATGACGACCACTGTCCCGGCGAGCACAGACCGTCACCAACCGTATCGGTTGGATTGCAGAAGTCTTGAACGGGTCTGACCCAGGTTTCCGAACGGGAGCCATAGAAGCCAGGCGAGAGGCACGGGGCACGAGGCGAGAGGGGAGCCAACCCCTCGCCTCTCGCTCGAGGATCCGCGATTGCAGTAGAAGCCTTCGTGAA
>CAZWOX010000035.1:0-32060 GCA_964635345.1 uncultured Nitrospira sp. | reverse complement strand
TTGCCGAACGGTGCTTTGCGAAGGGTAGAGCTTCATTGGTATGAGGCTCACAGCACCGGCAGGCGGAACCTGACGATCAAGCGGTACTTGGAGGAAGTATGTTATTGCCTCGCAAGGGCACGAACTGCGCCTCTGCTTGACTTATCACGCTTCACACGAGACATTCGTCTTCAAGCATTTCTTGGTCGGAACCGGCATTGATTCACCCCGCACAGAGATCAGTGAAACTATTTTCGTAGGCCGCGATGGACAATCAGAGTTCTTCAAACAGCAAGATACCAGCCTCGATCCGCCTACAGCCAAGCCGCCTCATTTTCATCCTCGCGGGCGTGGCGTCCAGCTTGGTGCTCTTGAGCCTCACAAGCCAATTCCTCCGATATGGACTAGGGCACGACTACGTGTACGGGCTGCTGCCCATAGCAGAACAACTCTTTCACGTTGATCTCGAACAAAACATCTCGACTCTGTTTTCGGTGACACTCCTGCTCTGCTCAGGTTCCCTACTGGTCCTGATTGCCCTGCTGAAACGGCAACGGCAAGACCCTGATGTCTCGAAGTGGATGATCCTCGCCGGGGGATTTTTCTACTTGGCAACGGATGAGGGCTGGTCGCTTCATGAGAAGCTGATTGAACCGGTACGCGGTCTGCTGGGGCACGGTGACCTTGGAATCTTCTATTTCGCGTGGATCATTCCTGCGATGGCAGGGGTAGCGGTTCTCGGATTGCTGTTCCTGGGATTCCTTGCCCGCCTTCCATCATCCACACGGTGGTCCTTCATCAGCGCCGGTTCGCTCTACCTTGGTGGGGCCATAGGCATCGAAATGCTCGGCGGGCGACAGGCCGAAATATATGGCTCTGAAAATCTAACCTATCAATTGTTCACCCATCTCGAAGAAAGCCTGGAGATGGCGGGAGTCATCCTCTTCATTCATGCGCTGCTTCGCCATCTCGCCGAACAGTTTCCTGAAGTCCGTTTATTACTGAGTGGACCACGGCAACCGCAGAGCGACGCCGAACGGTCCCCGGAATCTCAGAAGAGCGCTGCGGCATGATTTGTTCGCTGCGGGAGTCAGACCGGTGGATGGCAATGCGGATGAAGGCGGACAAGGACGCACGGTCTCGAGGTGTTATGGTTTCTTGTTTTTATTCTCTTTAGGATTTTCTGAGAACAGCAACCAGCCGAGGACGATAAATCCGATGGCGACGCCGATGACAGCGAGCCAGGTTCCGAGTTTATCCATTCAATGACTCCTTATCGGCTCCGGACTGTAGTACGGCGACGACAGCCTTGTCGAGACGTTTCACCTTGCCGTGTCCATCTGTCGAGGCCAGTCGAGCAGACCCTTCCACGATCACGCGCCCACTCGCCTTTTCTTTCACGACATGTGTAAACGTGAAAGAGGCGGCGCTCACGTCTGACAGGACTGTGTCGATGAACAAGGAGTCGCCGTAGCGCGCGGGAGACCGATAGTCCAGCTCCGCCCGCACGACCACGAACACCGTCCCTTGGTTCATCAGACCGGACACCGACAGCCCCCGCTCTTCAAGATAGTGTGTCCGCGCCCGTTCGAAATACTTCAGATAGTTGGCGTAATACACCACTCCGCCGCAGTCCGTATCTTCGTAGTAGATCTTGATTTCCATTTAGAGCGCGAGCGTCGGGAATTTCGGCAAGGAACCCTCTGTCACCCCGGTCAACTTCACCACAACATCGTATAGCTGCTGGACACGCTCCGATTTGACCGGCTCAAAACCGTGGCCGAGCACGCTATGATTGGCGGCATCGAGCAGCGGTTTCATGGTCGGCCACTCGCGCACAAATGCGTGACCCAGTGGATCGCCCAGTTCCGCGAGGGCGCGGAACTGGCCTTGCAGCGGCACTTTGTACTTGCCGTCGACATCCTCCAACCAGGACATCCGGCAGGTGCCCTGAAGCGCCGGCGGGAGTTGTTCCGGTTGCACATCCCAGGACTTGATTTTGTATTGTTTGAACAGCTGCCGCTGAGCGAACGATTCGAGCGCGCGCATCAGAGCGATCATCGCTGCTTCAGGATCATGAGCCACATGGAGGCGACGACTCACGTGCGCGAGCAGATCGAGGCTCAGCGAATCTTTGACTGCGGCGGGATCGAGCACGAGGCGTTCGAGGAAGCCTGCGTTGGCTTTGATCCCCGGCAAGACAACTTTCAGCCCCGGCGGTCCGCCCCAGAGCGACGCCATCTCCAGCGCCTTCGTGGCGGTCTTCAATTTGTCCCAGGCCTGTCGATAGTGGAATCGCTCCCAGAGCTCATAGCCCTCGGCGAGGTCGGCGAAGGCGCGATACGTCGGCTTCTGCCCGCCGCTCACTCGCGTCTCGATATCTCGAAACAGTCTGGACGAGGCTGAATACATCCCGCGATTGAACAGTTCGGCGGCCTCATGCCGTGAGACCAGCGCCACATCGTCCCAAAGGTTGCCCTGTGCCCAGCGCACCGACCGGTCTTCAACCGTAATCGGCTCACCCTCCTGCCCCTCGCTCCACGGCAGCAGGGCCACCGTTCGGGAACTCATCGATAAAGTGACCAGCGTCAAGGCCCCTGCCATAGCCGGCGTGGCGCCGGTAAGATCGAGGACCAGATCGCCGGCGCGCACGTCCCAGGCTTTCAACAGATCCGGCATCGCACCAGCCAGCGCGTGATGGCAGACGGCCACATCAACGGTCTCGGCCAGGGCGACCCAATCCCAGCGTCTGGGCATGTGCTCGATCTTCGGTTGAACGGCCGACTCCACCAGACCCTTGGCGGATTCCGGCAGCACGAAGCAGAGCGCGTCCGGCTGGAGGCGATTAATGACATACACCGCCGCTGCCGCATCGTCGGTAAACGCGACCAGCAACACCTTCGTGGGTTGTTCGTGAGCCATTGCGCGCGGACTATAGCATCGGCCCGACGGGTGATCAATTCTCCATCGGGCAAAGTTCGTTCTGCTTGACGGTCCCCCGAAACCGGCTTAGACTTTCGTCAGTTGCGCATGCCCCTCAGCTTGCTCACCACACAAGGCGAGGTTCCACAATGATCTGGTGGTATTGGCTTCTGCTCGGCTTGTTGCTGCTCGGCGCCGAGATGATGACCCCCGGAGGATTCTACATTCTTTTCTTCGGCCTCGCCGCCCTGGTGGTCGGAGCCGTCGCGTGGCTGGGACTCGTCCAGGGAGATTCCGCGCAATGGTTGCTCTTCTCCGGTATCGCCGTCGCTTCATTGCTGCTGTTTCGCGGACCGCTGCTGACGCGCCTCAATTCTCGAGAAGCAAACAACCCCGATGTCGGCTCAATGGTCGGCGAAACGGCCATTCCCGTCGACACACTGGCCGTCGGAGCTGTGGGCAAAGTCGAACTCAGAGGGACCACGTGGTCCGCCAAGAACACCGGCCTCACCGCCTTGAATAAAGGCCAACGAAGCAAAGTCACCGGCGTGGATGGCCTCACATTGCAGATCAGCGGTGAATAGCGAAATCTCTTACGTGGAGACGACACTATGGATGGTGGAATGAGCGGCGGATTTCTGGTCACACTCTTGTTGGCCCTGTTCGTCATTTACGTCTTCGCGAAGACGGCGGTGGTCGTCCCGCAACAAAGCGCCTATGTCGTCGAGCGGTTGGGAAAGTATTCGGCCACCTTGGACGCCGGCTTCCACATCCTGCTCCCCTTTATCGACAACATCCGGTACAAACATTCACTCAAAGAAACCGCGATCGACATCCCCGAGCAGGTCTGTATCACCCGCGACAACGTGCAGGTCTCGGTGGACGGCATCTTGTACCTCAAAGTCTTGCATCCGCAGCGCGCGTCCTATGGCATCAGCGACTACGGATTCGCCTTGATCCAGCTGGCCCAAACTACTCTGCGAAGCGAGATCGGGAAGATCGAACTCGACCGCACGTTCGAGGAACGAACCAACATCAACATCCAGGTCGTGAACGAACTCGACAAGGCCTCGGACCCCTGGGGCGTCAAAGTCCTGCGCTACGAGATCAAGAACATCACCCCGCCGAAAGATGTGCTCAATGCGATGGAAAAGCAGATGCGGGCGGAGCGGGAAAAGCGCGCCGTAATCCTCACATCGGAAGGCGAACGCGACGCCGCGATCAACCAGGCCGAGGGTGAGAAGCAACAAGTGATCAAGGCCTCGGAAGCGAAGAAGCAGCAACAGATCAATGAGGCCGAAGGGGCCGCATCGGCCATTCTCGCCATCGCCCAAGCCACTGCGGAAGGGCTCCGCAAAGTAGCCGAGACCATTCAAATGCCAGGCGGCCAGGAAGCCGTGCAGCTGCGCGTGGCGGAACAATACATCTCGAAATTCGGCGAACTGGCCAGGACCAACAATACGCTCATTCTCCCGGCAACGGTCTCCGACGTGGGCTCCATGATCGCGCTGGCGATGAGCGCCATCAAGCAGAGCTCGGCGGCTCCACCTCCGAAGGCGTAGCGTCACGGCTGCCGCGTTTGACAGTCTCACCGCGCTTGCCTAGAATCGCCGACTGATGAAAGACTTTATTCTCAAGGCTTTCTCCGACAGCGCGGCCGTCAAGCAGCAATTTGCGCGCAACCACGCCGACCGCATTGCCACAGTGGCAACACTCCTCGTCACCGCCTTTCGCGAAGGACATAAAGTCCTGCTCTTCGGCAACGGCGGCAGCGCCACGGACGCCGCCCATATCGCAGCGGAATTCGTGGGTCGTTACAAACGGGAACGGACGCCGCTTCCGGCGATCGCCCTGGCTACCGACATCGCCGCCATCACCTGCATCGCCAACGACTACGGCTTCGACGAACTCTTTGCCCGACAGGTCCTCGCCCATGGCCAGAAGGGCGACATCGCGATCGCCATCAGCACCAGCGGCAACTCACCAAACGTCCTGAAAGGCGTCGCGGCTGCCCGCGAATGCGGGATGATCACCATCGCCTGGACCGGCGGCACCGGCGGTAAACTCGCCGGCCTCGTCGATCACCCGTTCGTCGTCCCCTCGACGGTCACGGCCCGCATTCAAGAAAGCCATATCACGCTCGGCCATGTCCTGTGCGAACTCGTAGAGGAAACACTCCTTGGCACAGCGTCCTAACCGGACTCCCCCGCAACGCCCCGCGCGTCCGTTGATTCCCCCGATCGATGTCTCGGATCTGACGACCTATCCGCTGAAGAAGCGTCACAGTAAAGTACGGGTGTCCGACTTCGCTCAGCCGTGGACCAGCGGGGGATCGTTCGCGCAATTTTTCGCATCACTGCCCGATCTGCTCGCCGTGAAGACGTTGCGCGCCGTGGCGACCGCGATCGCGACGGCCCACCGCCGGCATCGACCGGTCATCGTCGGCATCGGCGCCCATGTGATCAAGGTGGGCCTCGCGCCGCTCCTCGTCGATCTCATGGAGCACGGCATCGTCACCGCCGTGGCCATGAACGGAGCCGGGATCATCCACGATTTCGAGCTGGCGCTCATGGGCCATACATCAGAAGAAGTGGATGCAGAGATCGATGAAGGCCGCTTCGGCATGGCCGAAGACACCGGTCGCATCTTGAATGAGGCGATCGTGCGAGGCGCACAACACGGCCAGGGACTCGGGGAAGCCGTCGGGCACTACATCAATCGCTATCAGGGCCAGTTTCCTCACCGCGCGACCAGTATTCTCTCGACCGGCGCAAAGCTCGGCATTCCCGTCACCGTGCACGTGGCAATCGGGACCGACATCATCCACATGCATCCCGCCGCCGATGGCGCCGCCATTGGAGCCACCTCTCTATTGGATTTTCGCCGGCTCGCCGCGGTGGTCGCCGGCATGGAAGGCGGGGTCTATCTGAATGTGGGATCGGCCGTCGTTCTGCCGGAAGTGTTTTTGAAAACAGTGTCCCTGGGGCGCAATCTCGGTCATCCGCTCACCAAGATCACCACGGTGAATATGGATTTCCTCTCGCATTATCGTCCCCTGACCAATGTGGTGAGACGTCCGACTCAAAAAGGCGGGAAGGGCTATACACTGACCGGTCACCATGAAATCATGCTGCCGCTCTTGGCCGCGGCCGTACTCGAGCAGATCCGCTAGCATCGGCGATCGCCTGTCAGCTGTGTGCTCCCGGAAAGACGGAGCCTGTAACCATGAATCCCTCCATCGAACAGTTACAAGCAGAGTGGCGCATCTTGAATGAGCGCTACTTCGACAGCCTCCTCCCCGCGATTTCCATTGCCTGGAGCCGCCGTCTCACCTCGTCCGCCGGCATGTTCGTCAGCCGGGGAGGGCCTCGCCCGCGGCAGTTCGATGCGCCGAATCCGAATCGAGCCAAGCGGGAGATTCGCTTATCCGAACCACTGATGGCACGCCTGGCTGAACGAGCCCCCTACGCCGGGCAAGAGCTGCTCAACACCCTGGCCCACGAAATGATCCATCAATGGCAGTTCGATGTGCTGAAGCGGCGGCCGAATCACGGTCCGGACTTCCTGCGCAAGATGACAGAGATGAATCGGAGCGGGCTGGTATCGATTACGATCTACCACTCGCTCCAGAAAGAAGTGCAGGCGCTCTCCCAATTTGCCTGGCGCTGCACAGACTGCGGAAGGATCTATCGCCGTCAACGCAAGACCATTCAACCGCGACGGCATCTCTGCGGAGCCTGCCGGGGAGCGTTACAGGAATTGCCGAGGGTGCATCGTGGGACAGTAGCCACGCCGCTTTTCCCCTCTCTCGCTTCGCCGTCATCGGCGCCTCTATCGCCCGAGGCCGGGCAACTCTCACTCGGCTGGGGGGCATCGATTGCCGCGCCCCCGAGGCAATCGGTCCCTTCGAAACCATCGTCCGCATCTTTCTAAAACACGACATCAGGCGGCCTCTTTGAGATCCTGCTCGAGCTGTGCGCGCACTCGTTGAAACTCCAACTCCAAATCCGCCAAGAGGCCCGGCACGGCGTCGAGCCCCCGCGCGGACGCGGCCGACACCTGATCGCAAACCCTGGCCAGGCCCAGGGCTCCGAGGTTCGAGGCGCTCCTCTTTAGACTATGCGCAATCCGCTGCACGTCTTCCGCTCGTCCTTTTCTGCAGGCCGTCCCCAGCGTGGTCAGCCGAGTGGGCGTATCTGCCAGAAAATGACCGATAAGTCTGGCCAGGAATTCCGGATCATCGTCGCCGCTCAACGCGCGGAGCCCGTCGAACACCAGCGGATCAATCGTGGGACCATCGATCTTCACCGCCTCAGGCGCCGCCGCCTGAGCGGCCCGCGGACGCCAACGCTCAAACACCACAGCCAATGCGCCGCTCGTCACCGGCTTGGAGACATAGTCATCCATGCCGGCCTGCAGACAGGCTTCGCGGTCCCCCTGCATGGCATTGGCCGTCATGGCAATGATCGGAATGTGGCGAGGGGCGCGTGGTGAGGGGCCGGGGGGGGCGGACTCCGAGGCCTCGCGCCTGCGGATTTCACGCGTGGCTTCAAATCCGTCCATCTCCGGCATCTGGCAATCCATGAACACCAGATCATACCCGATGCGAGACAGCGCTTCGACTGCCTCCAGCCCGTTCGCCACGACGTCGACACGATGCCCCAGTCGCTCGAACATCCGGACGGCGACTTTCTGGTTGATGATGTTATCTTCGGCGAGCAAAATCTTCATCCCGGCCGTTGTGGCGGCCTCGGCCAGGGTGTGGCGGGTCACCAATTCCGATCCTGGCTGTGTCGCTCCCCCGGCGGGCGAAACAGCCGACTGCTCCAATACCATCGCGAGGCAACGCACGAGCTGACTTTCCCTGAGCGGTTTGGTGATATAGGCCGAGATCCCCAGAGCCTTGGCCGCTTTCGCATCTCCCCGCCTCCCGACCGACGTCAGCAGGACGACGCGCGGCGGCGGCGCCCCTGTCGCGACCACGGCCTGCGCAAGCTGAAGTCCGTCGGACTTCGCCAGATCGGCATCGATGATCACGACGTCATAGTCGATTCCCTTGCGAGCCTGCTCCTGAAGATGGGGGACAACCGCCGCGTGGTCGCTCACCACCGTAGGCACTAACTCCCACTTCTTCATGAGAAGGTCGAGGATCCGGCAGTTGATCGGCTTGTCGTCGACGATCAACACCCGTTTCCCCCGAACCGAGAGCGCTTCCGGTACAGCCGCATCAACCGGTGCAGCTTGCGGTTCAAATCGCGCCGTGAACCAGAAGGTGCTGCCCGATCCCGGTTGGCTGGCCACGCCGATCTCCCCGCCCATCATTTCCACCAGACGCTTACAAATCGCCAGCCCCAATCCGGTCCCGCCGTATTTTCTCGTCGTTGAGCCGTCAGCCTGGCTGAACGCCTGGAACAACCGGACCTGTTGCGCCTCCGAAAGGCCGATGCCGGTGTCGGTGACGTCAAACCGGACAAAGACGGCGCCGTCCTGCTGTGAGACGAGCCGGACCTGAACCACCACATCCCCCTGCTCGGTAAACTTAATGGCGTTCCCCACCAGATTGGTCAACACCTGGCGCACACGTCCGGGATCGCCGCGCAGGGCGCTCGGAACCTCGGCGTGGAAGAGGCAGGCGAGATTCAGATGCTTGGTGGAGGCCCGCTCCCCGAACAAATCCAGCGCATCCTCAACGGCGTGGCGCAGATCGAAGTCGATCATCTCCAGGCTCATCTTGCCGGCCTCGATCTTCGAAAAGTCCAGAATGTCATTAATAATGGTCAACAGATGATCGCCGCAATTGCGGACCGCCTCGCCGTACTCCCTCTGCTCCGCCGTCAGTTCGGTATCGAGCAGCAGTCCCGTCATGCCGATGACGCCGTTCATCGGAGTTCGGATTTCGTGACTCATCGTGGCCAGAAACGCAGACTTGGCCTCGGTCGCCGCACGCGCCTGGCCCAGGGCTTCGTCGAGATCGTGATTGCTGCGTTCCAACTGCTCCGCATAGGACGACAACGCCTGCTCCGACTCCTTGCGCCGGGAGATATCCCGGATAAACGCGCTGAATACCACCGTGCCATCCAGACGCAAGGGCGCAATGGAGACTTCTACCGGAAACACCCGCCCGTCATGATGGCAGGCTTTGAATTCCACCAGTTTCCCGAGAATGTTCGCCTGCCCTGTGTGGAGATACCGGGCGAGCCCCTCGCGGTGCGCCGCCCGCTGATCGGCCGGAATGATGGTATCGGCGAGATCTCTTCCAATCGCTTCATGGGCGTGCCACCCGAAGAGCAGCTCGGCCTGGGCATTCCATTCGGTAATGGCCCCGTCTCGATCCATCGTCACGACGGCATCGAGGGCCGTATCAATAATCAGCCGGGTCCGGCTCTCATTTTCCCGCAGGGCCGCTTCGACTTCCGCCCGCTCGAGGAAAAGCCCGATCTGGCTTCCGATCGTCGCGAGCGTCCGCAAGAGATCGGCATCGCGCGGATGAACCTCCCGGCTGAAAAACTCCATGATGCCGAACACACTGGCCCGCAGCCAGACGGGAAACACACAGCCGGCATGCAAGCCGTTCAACGACGCCGCAGCCGCTCGGACAAATTCGTGATCCCGCAGGACGTCCGGCTCCCACAGCGGTTCGCCCCGCGCCCAGCAGCGACCGGGAAATCCCACGCCGGATGAAAATGTCTCGCGACGGCCGGCCTCCAGAAACTCTTCTACGGGATGCGGATGAGCGCCCCATGTCTGCGTACAACGGAGTAAGCGCGTCTTCTCCTGAACCCGCCAAAATGTGCCCACCTGCCATTCGAGACTCGATCCGATGACTCGCAGCAGTTCAGGAATCGCCTGCTCGACCGTCGACGCTTCGGCGAGGACTTTCGCGACCGCATGCTGAAGGGCTTGGCGACGCTGCGCATGTTTCTGATCCGTGATGTCCCGCGTAACGCTCAGCACCGAAGGACGCGCGCCGTGATCGCCGGGCAGCAGCACCGAGGTCATCTCAAACCAGCGCGACTGTCCCGACAACCCCAGCAGCCGCCCGCTGGTCAAGACCCCTCGTCCCTGGAGAGCGGCGGCGTGGGCATCCTCATAGGCGCGACGGTCATCCTCGTGCACCCACTGCGCGATATCCCGCCCCAGAATTTCCTCGGGAAACCCGGCATCGAAGAGCGCGCACCCGGCAGGATTGATCTGGAGCACGCGGCGATCGGTGTCGGTGACCAAGACACCTTCCGGTTCCATCTCGAGGATCGTCTGCAGTCGGCGCTCATTCGCTCGCGCGTGCATCCGTTCATCCTGTGCATCGTTCCACTCGGCTTGAGCACGGCGCGTCGCGTACACCAACCACCCGATGAGCGGTCCCACGATCAACAAGGCAACGGCCTCCACGGTCCAGAGGAAGCGACGGACCGGCTCTACCACCTCCGCCCGATCCACCCGCAAGAGAACGGTCCACTTCGGTCCAGACACATTCTCCTGATCGCGTGTGCGAGCATAGCCCGTCAGGACCGGCACCTGACGGACGAAATGCTGTTCTTCAACGAAACCGGAGCCCCCCAAAGCTGCTAGCTGTACCGACTGCAGGCTTGTTCGCTTGAGATTCAGCTGACCCTTGCGCGCAACATCCGAGTCAATAAACACCACCCCATCTTCCCGCAGCACCTTGTACTCGACCGTATGAAAGAATGACGTCTGCTGTTGAAACAACCGAATCGCTTCGGTCGCCAGGCGCTCCAGCTGCGTGGCGCTCACCCGGGTCGTCACCACCCCACGAAATGACCGGCGGGCCATATCAACCTGATGACCCACGAGCGGAGCCGTGAAGGAGACGACCTGCGCGCCGTGATCTGCCTCATCGACCGCGATGTCGCCGATGTAGAGACCAACCGGACCTTGCTGGACAGCCTGGAACCAACCGGTCATCCGGACATCAAGCCCACGGGCTTGAGAAATGCTGGCTTCCGTGATCCGGCCGACCGGATCGGCGATCCCGATCCAGAGATACAGCGGGTAGGCCTGGTGGAAGGTGGACAGGATATGGGTTCGTGCCGTGGATGTCCCTCCGTTCATGGCCAGAGAATTTGCGAGGAACTGGACGGCACCGACCCGTTCGTTCAAGAGCAAATCGAGTTTCGCGGCCACTTCTGCCGCCATGATGGACACCATTTCCCCGGACGTCGCCACCGTTCTGCGCTCCAACCACGTGCCCCCCACCATGGCCGCGATCAGCGTCGCGACCGTAATGAGCCCGATCAGCGCAAACTGGCGCCGATGCGTAAACGCTTGGGGTCCGGTACCGGACGATGTGGTGTGAGCGATCGCTCCCATCCCGCGCCTCTTGATATCCTCTTCACGTGGTTCAAACCGTGCGCATACCTGGGGTGCGGTCTACTCTGCACAGACCTCCCCCTGCTCCTGGTTAACGTCTGTATCGGGTCGTTCTTTCACGAACTTAAGAAATCCTGCAGAAAATCCATGCGCCCGATAGTCCTGCTTCCCATCGGCCGACGCGGCAGGTATGATGGCATCCTATGTCCGACAAGACGGTGACCCGCGAACAACTAGTTGAGCAGCTCCAGGCCCGACGCGCGCGAGGCGCTCGTGTCGTTTTTACGAACGGCTGTTTCGATCTCATGCATATCGGCCACACCCGCTATCTGCAGGCTGCCAAGGCCCTGGGGGATCTCCTGGTGGTGGGGGTCAATAGTGACGAGTCTGTCCGTAGCTTAGACAAAGCGCCGGACCGGCCGATCGTCCCGGAGGCACAGCGGGCGGAAGTGCTGGCGGCCTTAGGATGTGTCGATTTTGTTGTCTTATTCTCTGAACCCGATCCCCAGGCGCTCATCACGGCCGTGCAGCCGGACGTCCTGGTCAAAGGCGGCGATTGGTCCCTGGATCGCATTATCGGTCGGGACGTTGTCGAAGCGCGCGGAGGCAGGGTGCAAACGATTCCCCTGGTCCCCGGATTGTCCACAACGGCATTGATTCACCGTATTCGCTCGGCCTCAGCCTGATCCGTGTCACATACACCCTCTCCCGCAGATGAATGGCTCGCCCCGCTTGTCTCTGCTCTCAAGCAGGCCTCGTCACGCCCCTGCGTGACGGGCTTGCACGGCTCGACCGCGGCGTTTGTGCTCACCAGCCTGACTCACGCACCCGCGCTGGCCTCCTACCGGAACCGCCCCTGGATCGTCGTCGCGGCCAACAATGAAGCAGCCGAGCGCCTCTTTGACGACCTCCGGTTCTGCCATCAGCTCATCGGCGCCCCGAGCGACCGGCTGACGCTCTTTCCTCAATGGGAAACGTTGCCGTACGAGGCCACGGCTCCTCATATCGGCCTGATTGCCCATCGCATGCAGACGCTCCACCGCCTGCAATCCAGCCCGGATACGACGCTTGTCACGTCGGTCGCCGCCCTGATGCATCGCCTCTTGCCGAAAGACACCTGGACCCACGCCACACTCCGGTTGGAGCGCAACGGCACCGTCGAGCGCGACACATTGCTGGCCAGGCTTCTGCGTCTCGGCTATCGGCGTGTCTCGGTCGTGGAGATTCCCGGTGAGTTCAGTATCCGGGGCGGCCTGGTGGATATTTTTTCGACCGCGTATGCCGATCCGCTCCGCGTGGAATTTCTCGGGGATTCGATCGAAGCCCTCCGGCTCTTCGACGCCACGACACAGACCTCGATCCGTCAGGTCGATGAAGCCGTGATCTTGCCGGCGCGGGAATATCTCCGTCCGGAAGACAGCTCGGAGGCCTATGCTCCGATTGCACCGGATGCGGAATGGCGCGCATCGGATCTCTATCCGCAGATGGGAACGCTCTTCGACTATCTGCCGAAAGAACCGGTTCTCATCTTCGATCAACCGGCCGCGCTCCAGGCAACCTGGGCGACACTCTGGTCCAAGATCGAGGACGGCTACCTCCGCCACGGCGAACGGGACGCGGCCAATCCCTATCCCGGCCCCGAGCGGCTTTTCCAAACCTGGGACGAAATTGAAGTCGGCGCAGCCGGCTGGTCGACGATCGCCTTAGAGCCGCTGACTCCGTCCGACGACACCTGGGCTCCGATCGTGCCGTTCCCGGCACAGATCCCGGCCAGCGCCGGCCTGGGAATTCGGGGAACCCCGTTCAGCCAGACCCTATCCATCCTCGATCAGTTGCGTGACGGACATCGCGTGGTGCTGATCGCGCGCAGCCGCGGGCAAGTCGACCGGCTCCTGGCCTTGCTCCGCGAGCACGACCTGCCGGCCATGGAATGGTCCCCGTCGGCCTGGCCCAAACGCGAGAGCGGCAAACCGCCCATCGCCGTTGTACACGGCGACCTATCGAGCGGGTGGTTGTCTGAGACATTTCGCCTCGCGCTCCTGACAGAAGAAGAGCTCTTTGCCAAAGGCACGCGCCATAAGACGCAGCCGAAGAGCAAAACCGCGACGTTCCTCTCCTCACTGGAAGATCTGAATGTGGGTGACTATGTCGTCCACGTCCAGCACGGCATCGGCCGATACCTCGGCCTCAAGCGACTGACGGTGCAGGAATTCGAGAGCGACTTTCTGATCCTGGAATTCGCCGGAGCCGACACGCTCTATGTCCCCCTCGACCGCCTCAGCCAGGTCCAGCGCTACAGCGGCGCCGACGGACATGTGCCCCGGCTCGATCGCCTCGGCGGCACCAGCTGGGCCAAGACCACGGCGCGGGTCAAAAAAGACATCGAAGAGATGGCCCAGGATCTCATCGATCTCTACGCCAATCGCGAGTTGGTCAAACGGGACGGATACGGCGGGGCCAGCACGCTGTATCACGAATTCGAGGCGGCGTTCGAATACGAAGAGACGCCGGATCAATTGAAGGCGATCCAGGATATCGCAAAGGATCTGGAGTCGGGAAAACCGATGGACCGGCTGGTCTGCGGCGACGTCGGCTACGGCAAGACGGAAGTGGCGATGCGGGCGGCGTTCAAGGCGATCGAGAGCGGGCGCCAGGTCGCGGTCCTCGTCCCCACAACCCTGCTCGCCCATCAACATTATGAAAATTTTGCCGAACGATTCGCGCCCTTCCCGACGAAAGTGGCCGTGCTCTCCCGCATGCAGCCTCCCAAAGATGCCAAGACGACGCTGAAGGACCTCGCCGCCGGCGTCATCGATGTGATCATCGGCACCCACCGGCTGTTGCAGAAAAGCGTGGTGTTCCACAATCTCGGGCTCGTCATCATCGACGAAGAGCAGTGGTTCGGCGTCAAACATAAGGAACGATTGAAGCAACTGCGGACGCAGGTCGATGTGCTGACCCTCACCGCCACGCCGATTCCGCGCACGCTGCAGATGGCGATGGCGAGCGTGCGGGACTTGTCGATCATCGACACGCCGCCGGCCAGCCGGCTGGCGATTCGCACATCCGTCATCAAGTCCAATGACAAGGCCATACGTGACGCGATCCTGCGCGAACTGGGCCGCGGCGGCCAGATCTATTTCGTTCACAACCGGGTGGAAACCATGTCGGCCACCGGCGCCTGGCTTCAGCAATTGGTTCCGGAAGCGCGGATGGTGATGGCCCACGGGCAGATGGATCCCAAATTACTCGAAACCGTGATGCTGAAGTTCGTCAAGCACGAGGTCGATGCGCTCATCGCCTCGGCCATCATTCAGTCGGGCATCGACGTGCCGAACGCCAATACCATCATCGTCAATCGGGCCGATACATTCGGCCTGGCCCAGCTCTATCAGCTCCGCGGGCGCGTGGGCCGCGGCGGAGAGCAGGCCTACGCCTATCTGCTGATTCCCGATGAAGGCCGTCTCACGGATGAGGCCCAAAAACGGCTGATGGCGATTCAGCAGTTTACGGAGCTGGGCTCCGGTTTTCGAATCGCCGCCGCCGACCTTGAAATCCGCGGGGCCGGCAATCTGCTGGGCAAAGCGCAGTCCGGTCATATCGCCGCCATCGGCCTGGATCTCTATCTCAGAATGGTCGAGGAAGCCGTGCAACGCCTCAAGGGGCATACGGTCGATGAGGAACCGGATCCTACGCTGCGCGTCCCGGTCTCGGCCTTCATTCCGGAAACGTATGTGGACGATCCGCACCATCGACTCTCATGGTACAAGCGTCTGACCGCCTGCAAGCAAGTCGGTGAGCTGGCGCTCCTCCACGGAGAAATTCAGGACCGGTACGGACTCCCGCCTGAGCCGGTGGAGCGGCTCCTGGAAGTGATGCAGCTGCGGGTGCTGGCTAAACTGCTCCATATCACGACCATCGAAGTGACCCACCAATCGGCGATCGTCACACTCGGACCCAAGGCCGCGATCCCCGAACCGGCCGTCCATGCCATGATGGATCGGCTGAAGAA
Organism: uncultured Nitrospira sp.; assembly: GCA_964635345.1. Classification (GTDB taxonomy): domain Bacteria; phylum Nitrospirota; class Nitrospiria; order Nitrospirales; family Nitrospiraceae; genus Nitrospira_D. The sequence goes on along the minus strand of CAZWOX010000035.1, from coordinate 16,819 downwards.
GCGGCTTCGCTTCCTTTCCCCACAAGCATTTGAGATCCAGATGCCGCATGACGACTGGGGTTCGACCTTTGCCGAACTCAACACAACCTTGCAAAGCCTGGAACACTGTGATACCAAGAAATCAATGACACAGCCGAAATCGAGCGCCTGAACCACGCCGCTCCCTGGTACTGACTGGATTGAACACATCACCCATGCATTATTTTCCTTCCTCGCTCGCCCTGACCGCCCTGCTCTCCGGCTCCTTGTGGATCATGACCGGCTGCACCCCGCCGCAGGAAGAGCCGGTCCTGGCGCTCGTGAACGGCCGCGCCATCACGCAATATGAGTTTGACGTCCGCTGGAACGAGCTCTCCGACGCGACCCGCAGCCGGTACGACAAAGACGGCGGGAAGCGGCGATTCCTCGATGAATTGATTACCCGTGAACTGCTCATGCAGGAGGCCCGCCGCCAGGGGCTGGATCAGAACGATGCGATTCGCGATCGAGCCCAGCGCTACAAAGAACAACTCGTGCTGGACGAACTCCTGAAAGATCGCCTCAAGGCCAAAGTCGAACTCTCCCAGGCTGAGTTGGACGCCTACTACGAAAAGCACGCCCACCAGCTGCTGGCCCCGCTCAAGGTGCAAGTCTCCCAGATGCTGCTGAACAATTATCCGGCGGCCAAAGATTTGAAGAAGCAGATCGAAGCCGGCGGCGATTTCGCCAAGTTCGCCCAACGCTATTCCATCGATGACAAAACCAAGTCCAAAGGCGGCGACCTGGGCCCCTACCGGAAAGACCTGCTCAATCCCGATGTCGATACCGTCGTCCAGACCCTGAAGCCGGGCATTATCAGCGAGCCCGTCAAAACCGATGCAGGCTACTACCTCGTCAAGGTCAGTCCGCTGGAAAAAGAGACCATTCAGGCGGATCTCGCCACCCGGGAACGGCTGCGTCAAGAATTGCTGGCGGACAAACGCCGGAAGCAGTTCGAAGAAGTGATTGCGGATATCCGAACCAAGGCAACGGTCCGCCTGGCCGACGCCTCCCGCTACATCACCGAAGACACCGGGAAACCGTAGGGCTCACACGTCCGTCTCCTCAAGACCCCTTCATTTCGTGTACAATCCGCTGGTCGGCCCCGCACTCACCGAGGAGCATCGCGCCCGTGCATCTGAATCCGGTGTCCCGCACAATCGTCCCTGCCGCGTTCGGACTGGTGCTCTCTCTGCTCTGGTTCAGACCGGCCCCCTCGGCCTTCTCCGCCACTCAGCTGGAGGATCGGATTGTGGCGGTGGTGAATACCGACCTCATCATGCAATCCGACGTCAGGCGCGAGCTGGCCCCCGAACAAGAACGCATTCGCCGGCAATATCACGGCGACGAATTGGGCCAGCGATTGAAGACGGCCGAATACATGGCCCTGACGAAAATGATCGAGCGACGGCTGCAACTGCAGGAAGCCAAAGCCAAGAGCGTGGATGTCTCCGACCAGGAAGTGAAGCAAGCCATCCAGCAGATGAAGCAGCAGGGCGAGAAGGTCGACGAGAAGGATCCGCTGAGCGTGAGAAACGTGCGCGATCAGCTCGCGCTCCTCAAAGTCGTCGACCGGGAAGTACGGAGCGGCGTCATGGTCGGGGACGCGGAGATGAAACGGTATTATAAGGAGCATCAGACGCGCTTCGCGCTCCCCGAAGAATATACCCTGAGTCAGATCTTGATTCAGCCCCGCTCGGCCGACGGGACCGCGGAAGCGTTGGAAAAAGCCCGGATCGTGATGACGGAGTTGAAGCGCGGGGAAAAGTTTGAGGATGCCGCGTTGCGCTATTCAGACGGGCCGAACGCCTCGCGCGGAGGCCGGCTCGGGCTGGTCAGGCAGGGAGAACTTCTGCCCGCCATTGAGCGCGCGATTGCGCCGCTGATGCCGGGCGGGATCTCCGAGATCGTCGAAACCTCCGAGGGCTACCATATCGTCCGCGTCGATGAGCGGACGCCGAAACAGTTTCGCCCGTTTGATGAAGTAAAATTCGAAATCCAGTCGCTGGTGTTTCAGCAAAAGAGCGAAGACGTCTTTCAATCCTGGCTGGTCGACTTGAAGAACAAGGCCTACATCGACATTAAGTTTTAACGAGATCCCGTAAGACCCCCCAGAGATGATCCCGCCCCTCCCCGGTGACCACTGAATAGGGAATGAGTTGCTGTCCTTCCGGTAATCCGAGATCGCGGTGGGTTTGACGAAGCGTCCGCACCCGCTCACTCGGTTTGAGCTTGTCGACCTTGGTCGCCACAATGAGCGGCTCGCGTCCGATCGATCGCAACCACGCCACCGTCTGGCGATCCTGTTCCGTGACGACCCGGCATTCCACTAATAAGACGACCGCGATCAATGAGGGCTGCTCTGCCACATAGGATTCGATCAGCGGCCCCCATTCCGCGCGAATGGACTTCGAGACCTTCGCAAATCCATAGCCCGGAAGATCCACCAGATAAAATTTCGCCAATCCCGGGTCTGAGGTGGCAATCTGAAAGAGGTTCACCGCCCTCGTCTTACCGGGCGTTCGACTGACTTTGGCAAGCCCCCTTCTATGGAGCAGTGAATTAATCAGCGAGGACTTCCCGACATTCGATCGTCCTGCGACGGCAATCTCCGGCAGCTCCCCCTGAGGAAATTGTTCTGCCGACGCGCAACTTTTGATAAACTCAGATGAAAGAATTTTCATAGTGATGACGCACCCCGTGACTCAACCATCGTGAGCCTCTACACAGTAGCAGAATGACGGGCGAGTAACACCCCCTTCTTATGCCCAAGGCCAAGAAACAACAGACTGTCGCCCGGGTACTGCTCTGGACGGCCTTGCTCATCGGCATCCCACTGGGCCTGCTCGTCTTGTCTTGGCTGCTGACATTGCCGGATGTGGCGCTCCTCGTCAAAACCAATCCGGGCCCGACCGCGTTGATGGAACATCGACAGACTCTTGCACACAATCAACGACACCCGGTCCCGCGACAATGGATCTGGGTACCACTCTCACGCATGTCCCGCCATCTGCAACATGCGGCCATCGCGGCGGAAGATGCGTCATTCTTCATTCACGAAGGATTTGACTGGGAAGGGATCAAGGATGCCGCAATCCACAACCTCGAAGCCGGAGAACTGAAACGGGGCGGCAGTACGATCACGCAGCAACTGGCGAAGAATCTGTATCTATCGACCGAGCGCTCACTTTTTCGGAAGGCCCGCGAAGCCCTGATCACCAGGTCACTTGAACATCATCTGACCAAGGAACGCATCCTCGAACTGTATCTCAATGTCGCAGAATGGGGAAACGGCGTGTACGGCGCTGAAGCGGCCGCGCGCCATCACTTTGGGAAATCAGCGCAAGACCTCACCGCAGAGGAAGCGGCATGGCTGGCCGCCATCCTGCCTTCTCCACGTCGTTACGACCCGCTCCGAAAGACGGCATTCTTAAGCAAGCGCCATCAGCGCATTCTCAAAAGCATGAACAAGATCCCGACCCTGTCGTCAGCCCGCTGAACGTACGCCCAGTCCCTCGACGTAGAATTGTTTGGCGACAACGAGATCGTGAACGGGAAGGGCGAGATCAAAAAGGTGGCGACTCATCGGAAGCAATCCCTTACCGTAGGCCGGCCCTTCCCATCCCACCAGCCGGCAGTCATGCGCGGGGTGACATGGGTGATGGCGAATCGCCCGTTCGGAGCCAGCACGAGAGAGCCGGCGGCACCGTTGATCCGTCGAACCAGTTTCTGCAAGACGTACGTCGCCGCTGAAACCGGACGCTCGCCCTGCCCCAGACGATCGCAAATTTCTTTCGCCACCGCGATTCGGATAATCCCCTCACCCAACCCGGTCATGGATACGGCTCCGCTCTCGTTGTCGGCATAGACCCCGCAGCCGATAATCGGCGTGTCGCCGACACGCCCCGGCAACATGAGGTCGATGCCGCCGGTGGATGCGCCGGCCGCAACCGTCCCGGCTTGATCGAGCGCTACCGCACCGACGGTTTCCTTCCCGGCCCGCTTCCGCAACGCCGGCCCGCTCGACATCATCGCCCGGTAAATTTTCAACGTTTTCGGAGACCAGGCCCGCGTCATCGTCGCTTTGTGTACGGCGCGACCTGAAGGCCGAATCGGCTGCCGCTCCAACTTGCAATGCCGGGCAAAGGCCGACGCCGGTTTCCCGACGAGCAGAACATGTGTCGTCTGCTCCATCACCAGGCGCGCCGCTGAAATGGGATGAACGATCCCTTCGACCGACGCGACAGCCCCGGCTTGTAGCTCATACCCTTCCATGATCGATGCATCCATCCGACGCACCCCGTCGAGCTGCACATGCGCGCCGCGTCCCGCATTGAACAACCCGCTCTGCTCCAGAAGGCCAATGACCTGCTCCACCACCGTGAGCGCAGGCGCGCCGCGATCCAGGAGATGGTAGCCGATTTCCAAAGCCGCCGTGAGACAGCCCGCCTGAGCCGACGTCATACGACGAGGCCCGGCGCCGCCATGGACGAGGAGAACAGGACGAACAGATTTCAATTGAGCAACAGGCCCTTCACGCGCCGGTAGGCAGGATCGCTCATGCGCTCGAGATCGGAGCGGACAAATCCCAGCCCGGTGACGCAGAGCTCAAAGTTATCGGAGAGCTTCCGGAACAACGGAGGGGCAACCTCGGCACCATGATCACCGAATTCGGCCACGATGCCGTACGAGCGCTTGCCGGTTTTCATATAGTCCACGAGAAAATCCTTGTGATAGATCAACCCGGCTGTTTTCAGCCGCCGCAAGTATTCCGGGAACAGCCCGGCCATAAACAACGTGAAGTCCCCGATATGCCGGTGCACCTCTCGCTCACGTTCGAAGGATTGGGCATCGAGCATCACCTCGGATTCAAACAACAGATCCACCACCGTGTCGACCGGCTGATCCTGTCTGGTGCGAATCTTATACAACTGATCGGTGTGCGTAAAATCGACGAGCAGATTTGAGACATAGCCCGCGACGTTGGGATCGGGCCATCCGAGATGCTCGGTGAAACTCCGTTCGGTCAGCGCTCCGAAGAGCTGTCGGAGAGGATGCTGTGGAGGAACCGCCGCTCCCATTCTCCACCTCATCGAGTAATCTAAAGACGCCCGTTCTCAGTATAGCAGACTCGTCGTTACCTGGGTCGCGATCTGTCTGTTCTATCGGTTTCGCTCTACCGGACTTGAGTGTCCCCCATCAAGAGGGCTTGTCACGACTATCCAGCATGAACGTCACCGGCCCGTCGTTCACCAGGGTCACTCGCATGTGCGCGGCAAACACTCCGGTTTCGACCGGAGTACCAGCCGCTCGCAGATCGGCGGCCACTTGCTCATACAGACGCTTCGCGACGTCCGGAGGCGCCGCACCGTCAAAGCTGGGACGGCGGCCGTTGACGGTGCTTCCCAGCAACGTAAATTGTGAGACGAGGAGTATGGAGCCGCCGAGGTCTACCAGCGACCGGTTCATTTTCCCCTGCTCGTCGGAGAAAATTCTGAATGTACGGAGCTTCTCAACGAGATAGCGGCAATCCGCCTCTTCATCGCCCTTGGCCACACCCACGAGCACCAACAATCCCGTTCCGATCCGCCCGACAACCGTCCCGTCCACCTCAACCGACGCACTGGTGACCCGCTGCACGATCGCCTTCATCGATCAGGTTCGTCCCCGCTGCAATTGGACCAGCGTTCCTTCAAGGGTCAGGAGCTTGCGCTTGGTCGGCAGCCCGCCGGAGAACCCGCCCAACGTCGCATCGTGTGCCACAATCCGATGGCACGGGACGATGATAGGCAAAGGGTTGGCTCCCACTGCATTGCCGACTGCGCGGGCATACTGCCGGCCCCCGACGCGCAGCGCGACCCATTGATAAGACCGGAGCTTGCCGTAGGGGACGCGCAAGAGCGCCCGCCACACCTGTCGTTGAAAGGCCGTACCCCGTGACAGGTCCAATGGCACATCAAAGATTTGCCGCTTGCCTGCGAGGTAGTCGAGCAACTGCGCCTGCGCCATGTCCAGTTGCGGAGACGATTCCATGACGAGAAGATCGTGAGTCTGCTCGCGGAGAACAGCGGCAGCCCGCTGCTTTGATGTCTGCGGCAATGCGATGCCGTCGATCCCCTTGCTGCTCTGCGAAATCCCCATCCAACCCCAGGGCGTCAAGAAAATCGACGACGCCCGGTGAGAGGCGCGGGGCACGTGGCGAGAGGAACCAGCCTCATTCCCCTTATTTCTATCCGCCTTCTTCCCCATCGCCCCTAGCCTCGTGCCACTCGCCCAAGTTTTCGTTTGACCATACCCCACACCACATCCAATTCGTCGGATTTCAACAGGACGTGAACCCCTAAATAGGCTCCCAGGCTGAATCCGATCGCAACAGTCAGCAACACCGACTTCTCGATCCACTCACCGGGATGGGTCCAGAGCGAGGCGCTCGCGACCCAGAGACAGGTCACGATAAGCGGGAGGCAGGCCAGCAAGACCCGTGCAGACGAGCGCCCCACTGATCCCCACTCCACGCCGCCCAGCCGGCGGTTCAACACAAACACCAGGATCCCTCCGTTCACCATCGCGGCAAATGCCGTCGCCAAGGCCAGTCCCGCGCTTCCCAGCCACGGCATGAGCAGGAGCGAAAATCCTATATTGGCCACGACCGCAATGGCCGCGGAAATCGCCGGCAGTCTGGTATCTTGCAACGAGTAGAACGCCGCCACAATGATACGGACCCCGCCGAACGCCCAGAGCCCTACGGCATAGCAGAGGACGGCCAATGCAGTCTCCGTCGTATCGTGCGCGGTAAAGGTCCCGTGCTCGAAAAAGAGATGCACGATGGGTTGACGCAGGACAATCAGCCCCAGCATGGCCGGAACCAAAATAAAGAAGATCATGCGAAGGCCGAAGCCGAGCGTCGTGCGCAATTCATCGAGCGCCCCGCGGGCCGCTTGCGTCGCGAGCGTCGGCAAAATAGCGGTCGCCAAGGCCACGCCAAAGATTCCTAACGGGAACTGGATCAGCCGCATGCCATAGAACAGGTAGGTCGGGGCACCTACAACGAACGTGGCGAGGTAGGTGCTCACCGTCAGGTTGATCTGCGTGACAGACAAACCCAGCAGCGAGGGAATCATCAGGCAGCCGATCCGCCTGACACCGGGATGTCCCGGTTCGAATCGCCAGCCGAAGAGAAAACCCCGTCGGGCCAATCCCGGCAGTTGCATCGCAAACTGCGCCGCGCCGCCCGCGACCACCCCGATGGCCACGCCGATAATCGGCTCCGGCAACTGCGGGGACAGAAAGAGCGCACATCCGATCATGAACACATTCAGAAACAGCGGCGAGAACGCGGGCGCCGCAAAAGCCCGCAGCGAATTCAGGATCCCCATGGCCAGCGCGGCGAGACTGATAAACAGCAGATAGGGAAACATCACGCGTGAGAGAACGATGGCCAACGTGAGCTTGGCCGGATCGTCATGAAAACCCGGCGCGAGATACCAGACGATGACAGGAGTCACGGCAATGCCGGTGAGCACCGTCCCCGTCACGATCGTCAGGAGCGTCGTGAAGACGGCGCTGGCCAGTTCCCACGCCTCGCGCTTGGTCTTCTGTTGATGATACTCGGTGAAGACAGGAATGAACGCCGCCGACATGGAGCCTTCGGCGAACAGCTCACGCAACAGACTGGGAACCCGGAACGCGACATAAAAGGCATCGGCCGCCGCCGTCGCACCGAAAAGGCTGGCCATGACCATGTCTCGGATAAATCCGAGAATCCGGCTGGCAAAGGTGCCGATGCCGATCACCCCGGCGGCTTTCACTACCGAACGCTGATCGCTTGAGGCCGATTGTGCGGCAGTCGCAGGTGTGCTCGATTCGGACATGGAGGCGGATTCTAGCGGAACAGCGTCGGGGCGTCTATCGAATGGGATGTTTCCAGGGCAATCCATGCATTGGCAGACCACCTTGGGTTCTAATTGGTTAAAAGGGACACCTCTTGCTTGCCGGCTATGAGATTCCGTCCAACCGTATAACAGTATTCACTCGACGGAATCAGCTCAAGATTGATGCCTTTCTGCGAAATCATCCCTCTCTCTGTTTTTGTAGTAATAATAAGACTCTTAAGCTTATTCCGCTCACAAAAACTGACTGCGTTTTTCATCTCATGTGGCCTGTCATAAAATCTGTCTGACCATTTGGCCTCGACCGCCCAAAGTACTTTTTGATCTCCCGCTAGAGCCACAAGATCAATCTCCCCCCCAGGCCACCTTGCGTAATGAAGTTGAGCATGCTCAGAATGAAACCATTGCGAAAAGACAGCTGTTTCAACAAGATGCCCTATAGCTTCGTCGTCTGCCTGAACCGGCGAAAACAACGCGCTTCGGATGGAAGGATTTGTTAGATAGACCTTGAAAAAATTCGCTCTCTTAAACTTGCGGGCCGAAATATCTACACGTTGAACTGTGCGAATGAGAAACGACGCTACCAGATACTCGATATATCTCTTGATAGTATTTTTCGCAACGCCAGAATAAGATCATGTCAATGACATTATAGGTCTTCCTATCTTTCCTGAACCGGTTCATCCGGCAATTCGTTGGGGTTGTCGCCAGGGCATGCTGGGCAGGCCTCCGCAAGGACAACCCCGCAGGCTTGAATCGCATGGGCCAGTCCTTCGGCGATGTCACTGCCTTGCAAGCGCTCGACAGCCGCTTGCACCACCGGCGTCCATCGTTCTGCCGACACGAGCCCTCTTAACGAACGATCCGGCAAGACATAGATCTGCTTCTCTAAAATTGACAGCATGATCAGCACGCCTGTGCGCTCGCGGGTCTGCGAGATGGCATGTTGTGCAAAGGCCCGTTCGGCTCGTAATGCGACCTTGTGCCGTTTGCGAGCTGGCGAAGTGAGCACGCGGATGACCGGCGCCCAGGTCCCGATCCAGGTCCCGCCCAAATAGGCGAGCGTGACGGCGAGGACCAGCCAGGCGGCATTCGAGGCATGCCATCCCCAGGGGAGCCAGGAAGCCTCGATGGTCAGTAGCGCGGCCAACGTGGTGAGCGCAGCGATCAGCCCCGCCCAATGTTGGGCCTCGCGATAGAAGCCGGATCGCGCGACGATCATCGGCACAATTTCAGCCCTGGTCTGCTGCTCAGCTGCATAGACCGCCTGCCGGATGCGCTCTCGATCTGCTGCAGATAACACCGCTGCTTTACCAGTCGCCACTCGCGCCTCCTCCTCCGAAATCTCCACCCCCGCCGCTGAATCCCCCACCGCCATCACCCCCGAACGAACCACCTCCCCACCCTCCGCCTCGGCTGCTGTAGAAAGTCCCGTCGTCAAAGCCACGGCCACCATGGCCTGACATCGCACTCCTTAAGAACAGGATGAGCATCAGTGTGACCAGGCTCGTGAGGATGGCCGGGATCAGCCAGGGAGACAGCCACAGTGAGAGGCCAGTGCCGGCTAACGCGCCGACCAGACGATTCACATTCGACAAAGCCAGACCGAAAACAACTCCGACGATCAAGGCCATCAGGATCTGGCCGACTAAGTCACCGCCGCCGACAAGAACCGGCGGCCTCTCCGGCGCCTGATAGGTGCCTTCGATGGTCTTCAGAATCGCGGCGACCCCGGCGATAACCCCGCCCGGCAGATCCCCGGAACGAAACCGCGGAACAATTTCGTTGCGAATGATCTGCGCCGACTTGGCATCGGTCAAGGCACCCTCAAGCCCATAGCTCACTTCGATCCGGACTTTGCGCTCCTTCAACGCCACCAGCAGCAACGCCCCGTTGTCCGTTCCCTTCTGACCGAGTTTCCACGTCGTGGCGACGCGATGGGCAAAGGGTTCGAGCGGTTCGCCTTCGAGAGACGGCAATGTGAGCACAACGACTTGATTGCCGGTGGTAGTCTCATGCGTCTGCAGGTCAGCAGTAAGCTTCTCTGCCTCGCTGCCGGACAGGACATGTGCAAGATCGACCACACGCCCGGTCAGCGCTGGCACATCGAGCGTCCAGGCCAGGCCCGGGCTCAGGAGCACCGCAAGAAAGACAACGAGCCGCGCCGGCTTGCGCCAGACACGGCTCATGTCGGTGGCATTCATCGTTTCGATCGGGTTCAGTTAAACTTCACCTCTGGCGGCTTGGCGACCGCCTTCTCGTCCGCCACAGTGAAATTCGGCTTCTCTTCCATGTGGAGAAGGAACTTTGCCGTTAAGTTGGTCGGGAAAAAGCGGACCATTTTGTTGTACTCCGCCACCCGATCGATATAGCGCTTGCGCGCGACGGCTATTCGGTTCTCCGTCCCCTCCAGCTGACTCTGCAAATCCCGGAAACTTTGATCGGCTTTCAAGTTCGGATAGTTCTCGGCGATTGCAATGAGCCGTCCCAATGCTGTGGTGAGTCCGGCCTGAGCCTTCTGGAACTGCTCGAATGCGGCCGGATCCTTCAAGGTCTCAGGCGTAACCTGGATACCGGTTGCTTGAGCCCGCGCCTGCACAACCCCTTCAAGCGTCTCCTTTTCATGCTCGGCATAGCCCTTCACGGTCGCGACCAAGTTGGGAATCAAATCGGCCCGGCGTTGATACTGATTGATGACCTCGCTCCAAGCTGCCTTGGTATCTTCGTCCAATCCCTGAAGATCGTTATAGCCGCAGCCCGACATCAATCCTGCGAACAGGATTACGAGGCCGACGGCCGGATTCATCACAGACGCACGTCTCATAGACTCCTCCTTTTCCCGGCTCAATCCGGACTGTAGTCCGGTCCGCCGATCATGCTACCACGGGAATAGTCATTAAGATATGCGAGGCAAGAGGTCTCGATGTCGCTGGAGCCGTCGTCTCATCTGCAGGGCGGATTTCAAGTTCGTCATCGCTCGCTGGATATCTATCAAGGCAGTGCGATTGAGCTGGCATTGTGGCATCCGTCTTCCGCTACGCCGGAAGAGGGGCTTTGTCGATTCTCAACGGAGGCCAAGGCGCAGGCACTGGTCGACTTCTTGTGCTCGCCGATGTGCGGGGAACCGATGGATCGAGGCGGCCTGACCGTCGAGCCCTACGATCTCACCGAGCGCAACCGCTTGATCGACGAACACCCGCTCCCCTCAGCATGGGAAACGCCGACGTAGAGCAGACGCTCCCGGTCTCACGCTTCCGGTGAATACTTGTGCGCAGGAGAGGTTCGTTAGCGGGCGACCGAAGATGCCACCGCTTTGGACAAAACCGTCGAGGTTGCCCCGGCGTTGGATTGAATGAACGCGAGCAGCTGTTTGTTGTCTTGCGCCTTCCGCAGAAATTTGAAGGCAATGCCGCGAGAACTGATCGATCGGACCATCGCCGCCACTTCGATCGGAGGCTCTTGATCCGAGATCGCAATTTCGAGATAGAAGATATCGTCGACATGGACCTGTGCATCGCTCTTGATGATGCAGCCGCCCATCGACAGATCCATCACAATCCCTTCGCCCCGAACCTTGCCCCCTGAAAAAGAGAGAAACAGCCGTACCGGAATCCGGAGATGCTCGCGGCGATCGACGGCATGCTTTGGCTCCACAAGCCCGATCCGGCACGCCAGAAACCGATACCTGCACTCCTGGCAGTGAAATGGCGAGATCCAAATCCATGACGCGACATGTTCCCGCGGCGACTGTGGGCGTGACCGCAAGACCGTATCCTTCTGGCATTGCGGACAGGTGAGTTGGCGAGCCATCCTAAGCGATCCCTTCCCCACAGTGCGAGGCCATATGGACGCAGACAACGCGCCCGAGTCTTGCTGCGCGGCCCCATCGCATCTGCCCCGAAGACCTTCGTCAACAGGCGCAGGCTCTCGCAACTCACTATAAATGTGTTTGGTTGTCAGTCAAGCTGAATGCCAAGTTCCGCAGCCGGTTCACACTCTAATCTCCGCCCCTCCGTATCACCTCCGGTATCTTCCCTTGGTGAGGGAAATCAATAATCATAAATACTCTTGGACGATTTCATACCCTATGCAAATATCGTAGAAGTGATACGGAGGGTTTGTGTACCGGCGCGATATCTCATCTACATTGCGGATCCTGGCTGTGCTGTTAGGAGCGTTTGTCTTCTACCGCATCTGGACACAGCCCGCGACGACGCCGGTGCCCATGCCCGCGACGAATATCGATGCCACGCCCAATTTCCCTCCGGCGCTGGTTGAGCCGGCTCCGCCGCAAGACATCCCTCGAACCCGGCTCATCGAATTCGGCGAGGCTCCGAGACCTGCCCATCAGAAAATCAGGGACACCCTTGATCGAAACGAATACGCTGAAACAGAGTCGGCGCTGCATGCGCTCGGCAAAACGCTGATCGCCACACCCCGTGACAAAGCCTACGTGGCAGCTCTGTGGAACAACCTCGGTGTTCAACAGGAAAAGAATGGCGGGATCGATGTCTCCGTCAAGGATTTCAAACGAGCGGTCGCATTGGCACCGCGCAATCCAACCGCCCTCTTAAATCTCACGCAAGCCTATTGGGGACTCCGACATCCATCCCTCACGCCTCAATTCCTAGAAAGGGTGATCCAGGTCGTACCGGATGACCCGTTTCCTCATCTTGCGCTGGCCGAACTACTGATAGACAAAGGGTGGAACCTGGATGCCGTTCCGCATCTGAAACGGGCAAGAGCGCGAATCCACCGTGATTCCAATCTCACGGTACTTCTCGATAAGTTGGAAGGCAGAACAGCGAAGGTTGCTCTCAGAGCGCACCAGACGAAGCCTCTCGTTCCAACGACGAAACCGGCCAAACAAGCGCCTGCGCAAGAACTCCTTCCGCCCCAAACGGAAATCTCTACGCCACCTTCCATGGAACACGCAGCACCTGCCCCCGTTACGGAACAGTTGCCTCCTGCCGATCCTGCGAGTGACGCGTCTCTGCCTGTTCCAGCTCCGGCTGAGGCCACGCCCTGACTGTGTCGTCCCGCGGAAAACCCAAACAGACCGCGTCACACATAGGTGGTTTAGATCGGTACGGTCGGTCTGCTAGGCCTGTGTGCGCCAGACCGTCTGCCCGGCGAGATATCCCGTGGCCCAGGCCCATTGAAAGTTGAACCCGCCGATACGCCCATCGCAATCGAGGATTTCTCCAGCCAGATGGAGACCCGGAACCAGCTTCGATTCCATCGTGCGAAAATTCACTTCTTCCAACGGCACCCCGCCGGCCGTCACCTCCGCATAGTTCCATCCCCGATCCTGCACGATGGGAAACGGACACTTCGTCAGGAGAGACAGGAGATGATCCCGATCCTTTTTCGGCAGTTGCGCAATGGCCGTCTGGCTATCGCAACCGGCATGCTGAATGAGAGATTCCGTGAATCGCTGAGGAAGCCGCTGAGCTAAAGTCTTTCCAAGTGAACGGCGAGGATTGTCTCGTGCCTGTTCCATAAACCACTGCCGCGCCTGCTCCTGATTCTCCCCAGGCAGAAAGTTGCCGTAGACCTCGGCTGGTTCTCTCTGCTCCTGCGCCAGACACCAAAACCGACTGGCATCCATCACGACCGGCCCGCTGATTCCGAAATGCGTCCAGAGCAAGCTGCCCGTCCGCGCATCGAGCGGTTTTTCCTTCACAACCGTGGTGAGTTCGACCTCCTGCGAGAGGCCGGAGAGATGCTTGTGAAACATGCGCTCATCCAGCACGAGTGGCGCAAGCGCCGGGACCGTCGGCGTGACATGATGCCCCAGCCGCCGAGCCAGCTCATAGCCAAACCCGTCGCTCCCCGACTTCGGAATCGATCGACCTCCGGTGGCCAAAATCACCCGACTCGCCGCCAGAGTTCCGTGACTATGGTGGACGATAAATCCCGCCGCCGAATTAGGAAGGCGGGCGATCTTGGTCACTCGATGATCTGGGAGAATGGCCACGCCTAGTTCGCAACAGCGTTCAACGAGCGCGTTCAGTACGGTTCGTGACGTATCAGTGACGGGAAACAACTTGCCGGTCTCTTCTCGCTTGAGTTCAACATCCATCGAGGCAAACCACTTGATCGTCGCTTCTACGGAAAATGCTGCCAGCACGTTCTTGATAATACGGCGATTGCCGAAGAAGTCGGTCGGCGCCACCACTTCATGCGTGACATTGCAGCGGCCCCCACCGGAAACGAGGATCTTGGCCCCGATGGCTTTGGCTCCGTCAAGCAAGATAATCGACCGTGAGCCGGATGGTTCGACCGCTTCTCCGGCAAAGATTGCGGCGGCGAGACCGGCCGCGCCGGCGCCGATGATGACAATATCGGCCCTGGCCATCGGATGAATTCCTGGGCTGGACATGACAATATCGTAGAACCGTCAGTACCGTTGGATTACAAAGGGGAATCGTCGCGCGTGGCAACTCTAACAGGATTGACGATACCGGTCGAGCGATGGGGAAAAGACCCTGTCGAGTACGCGCCGAGCTGCGCCATCAATCCACAACCCTGAGCGCCTATCGATCCGGGACCTATTCTGAATGTTCGGAAGTCGCAACCAGCTGCTCTATCCGCTCTTTGAGGAAGTAAAAGGCACGGTCAAACGCGGCTTGCGTGTCTGCTTCGTTCCCCAGCACCCTTGCAGGATCGGGCGTGCCCCAATGAAGTTTGGTCGGCTTGCCGGGGAAAATGGGACAGGTCTCACCGGCAGCTTGATCACAGACCGTAATGACAAGATCGAGGGGTTGAGCGGCAAATTCGTTCCAGGATTTGCTGTAGGGCTGGCCGGGATCAATGCCATGGCGCCTGAGAGTTTCAATAGATCGCGGATGTACATACCCGGTCGGAAAACTCCCGGCACTCCATGCTTGGAACCGTCCCTGCCCCAGTTCATTCAAGAGGGCCTCTGCCATGATCGAGCGGCACGAATTGCCGGTACAGAGAATGAGAACCTTGATGGGATTCGTCGGCATGAGCCTCAGCACCCTCCCTTGCTGGCCGAGGGCTTCAGACCGATGAACTGCGCCGGCACATCCGGAACACAGCAAGTCCTGGTAGAAATCGCACAATTAACGCGCGGGTCGTCGAGCATCCACTTCGCATAATCCGGCTTGGTTTTCACCGGAGCTGCGCCAAACAGGGCGCGATAAAAGCGGATCGCCTCTTCGAGCTTCTCGACCCCGATATGGATATGAAAACGTTTCATGGTCTCTCCTCTCTGCATTTAGCAAACGCCTCGGTATTCAGGCAGTTTCTCGTTCAACCAGCCTCCTTCGGGAACCAATGTCGCGTGCGGTTGCAGACATGGCAGACGGACAACATCACTGGTACTTCAACCAACACGCCGACGACCGTTGCCAGGGCCGCTCCCGATTCAGGCCCAAATAAGGCAATCGCTGTCGCCACAGCCAGCTCAAAGAAATTACTTGCCCCGATGAGGGCCCCGGGCGCCGCCACCGCATACGGCACCCGAAGCCATCGCATCAACCCATAGGCCAGAGACGCATTCATGTAGACCTGGAAGAGAATCGGGATCGCGATTAACGCAACATGCCAGGGTTTGGCTACAATATTGTCTGCTTGAAACGCGAAAATGAGCACGAGCGTCAGAAGCAGGGCCGCTATCGTGACCGGGGCAAAGCGCGGCAGAAATTCTTGTTCAAACCAGATCTTTCCACGACGTGCAATGAGCCAGGACCGGATCAGCGTCCCGGTCAACAAAGGAATCACAATAAAGGCCACCACGGAGTACACGAGAACCCCGAATGGGATAGCCAGCGAAGATGCCCCGCTTACCAGAAACCCAATGATCGGGGCGAACAGTAGCAGCATAATGAGGTCGTTGACGGTCACCTGAACCAAGGTGTAGGCCGGGTCACCGTCCGTCAAATAGCTCCAGACGAACACCATCGCGGTGCAGGGAGCTGCAGCCAAGATGATGCAGCCGGCAATGTATTGATCGGCTTCCGCCGGTGTCATCCAGGCCCCGAACACGAACCGAAAAAACAGCCACGCAAAGAAAGCCATGGAGAAGGGTTTAACGAGCCAATTGACGATAAGTGTGACGAACAGCCCTTGCGGCCGGCGACCGACGTTTCGCAAAGCCGTGAGATCGACTTTCATCATCATGGGAATAATCATCAGCCAGATGAGGACAGCGATGGGAAGGTTGATATGGCTTCCCTCCCCGAATTCCCAGCTCCGGAACGTGCTCACCAATGACGGGAGTGCCTGCCCGACAAGGACTCCGGCAACGATGCATAACCCAACCCAGATAGTCAGGTAGCGCTCGAATATGTTCAGTCTTTTTCCCGAGGAAACCGATGATGGGAGATCAGAATTCATCGCATTGGCCATCTTCGCATCGTCCTTCAATTAATCAATAAAACTTGATGCATAAGATCAAAAAAATAGGCTATTCGCATTTCTTGGAGGAACCGGACATCGTGATCGCTTTCTTGAGTTCCCCAACGAAGTCTTCAAGATCTTCCAACCCTTCTCGATTCAACGAGTAATACATCCACCGCCCTTCCGGACGGTCACAGATGAATCCGGCCTCCTTGAGCACTCTGAGATGAAACGACAGTCTGGACTGCCCGGCCTGAAGAGCCTCCGTCAATTCACAGACACATTGCTCTCTCTGCTTCAGCCTGTTCAGAATTTCCAGCCGAGTCTGATCGGACAAGGCATGAAAGAGGACAGCCGCTTTGACTCGCTGCTTCGTGGACATCGTAGGAATGGTACATCAACAATTATTGATTAGTCAACGCTTCGCGTCTTGGCGATCCTCACGCAAAGACTCCCTGCAATCGAAATAGTTGAAGCGGACAAGATTACGTCGACAGCGATGCCACATCGTCGCGCATATTCAACCAAAGATTAGACACTTT
>CAZWOX010000034.1:0-32161 GCA_964635345.1 uncultured Nitrospira sp. | reverse complement strand
CGGGGCCGACGGGATTTGAACCCGCGACCTCCAGATTGACAATCTGGCGTCCTAACCAGCTGAACGACGGCCCCTCGCGATTCTTCTATACGGCGGATGGTCGGAACGACAAGACGATTGACGGAGCAGCCGTTCAAGTCCCGAAATCAAAAATGGTACTCTCTTCCGTTTTCGATCTGCCCCCACACACCAGCCTACCTCTGGTAGGCGGAACAGGGATCGAACCTGCGACATCCACCGTGTAAAGGTGGCGCTCTACCAACTGAGCTATCCGCCCGTTTTTCTTAGCAACGTTGGCGGATGCTACCAAGTCCATCCGGCCTTGTCAACCGATTCTCGCACTCTTCTTGCAGTTTTCTTGCGCTCCTGCGCCGTTTCATTCGTCTCGACTCGAGAGCGGCAAGATTCTTATTTCTTGAGACTTCGAGCCTGCCTGGGGAAAAATCGCCGATGAACCTGTTTCAGCCGGCCCCGTTCAACATGGGTGTAGATTTGCGTCGTGGCAATATCCGCATGGCCCAGCATCGCCTGCACCGCGCGCAAATCGGCGCCCCCTTCAAGCAAATGCGTGGCAAATGAATGTCGCAGCATGTGCGGCGAGATCGACTTGGCGATACCCGCGCGCTGAGCGCGCCGACTCACGATCTTCCAAAAGGCCTGCCTGGTCAACGGTCCCCCGCGCCGAGAAACAAAGAGCGCGCGCGAAGTCCGTCGATTCAAAATGGCCAAGCGAACGTGATCGACATAGTGCGCCAGCGCCTCTCTCGCGGCTTCGCCGATCGGCACGAGACGCTCCTTTGAACCCTTTCCGAGAATCCGCAGACACCCCACCCCGAGATCGAGACGGACCAGTTCCACCGATACCAACTCCGACACCCGCAATCCCGACGCATACATCAACTCCAACATCGTGCGATCGCGCTGATCTTCCAATGTGGGCAACGGCGGCAAATCTAATAGCGCCGTAACCTCCGCCGTCGTCAGCGTTTTGGGTAACCGGACCGCCCGACGAGCCACCGACAGATCCTGCATCGGACTGGCAGGCAACAACCCTTCGCGCACGAGAAATCGAAACCAGCCGCGCAACGTCGACATCGTGCGCGCCATCGACGCCGAGGACAGGCGATGCTCTTTCAGGGACGCGAGAAACCCGGCGAGCTGTTGCGGCGCGACCGCCTCCCCCATTCCTACCCGATGATGAACAAGAAACGACTGCAACTTGATCAAATCACGCCGATAGGCTTCCAGCGTGTTGATCGACAATCCGCCTTCAACGCGAAGATGTCCAAGATACCGTTCAAGCAGCGGATCGAGAATCTGATCGGTAGATGCAGCCATAAGAAGAAATGCACGAGGCGTAGGCGAATCAGGAACACTGCGGCACCGCAACCTGTCTCGCGACAGACTATAGCCAACTCGCCAGGTGAACTCAACGAACCAACCGCGGTTCTTCTTGACACTTCCGCGCCCTTTCCGATACTAGTCACAGCGTGTCATCTAATAACCATCCGCATCCCTTTTGCCGCCTCTACATGGGTTCTCAGCGCACATACTCACGACTGCACGCCTGCCGCCGCTTGATCGTCGCCCTGGTCTTGAGCCTGGCAGGAGTCACGGGCCAGCCCCAACCGGCACCGGCGACCGAACTCAAAGCGCCATTGCCTGACCCTCCGGTGCTGTCTCAGGCCAAACGATTGCTCGACAAGGGCGAGGCTGAGTCCGCCGCCACCGTCCTCCGGCGGTTTCTCGCGACCTCCCCGCGTCCGGAGCATTTGGACGATACTTATCTGTTGCTCGGAGCCGCCCTGTACGGCATGAAGGAATACTCCGAGGCCATCAAATACTTGAACCGGCTGCAGACTGAATTCCCGGCGTCCGACGTGAACGAGCGAGGGAAGATCATGCTGGCCCGCACCCACGCGGCCATGGGCAATATCGATCTGGCGCTCCCCCTGCTCACACAGCTGCGCACCGGCGCGACCGACGAAGACACGAAGCATGAAGCCCTCAGACTCACCGCCGAATTTCTGGTGCAGAAAAAAGAGTATGTCCGCGCCATCGAAGCCTTGCTCCAGGAAAGCGCCGCCGGCGCCGATGAACACGTGGCGGAGACGCGCGCGCAGATTCGCGAATTCATCGACGAGAAGTTGGACAAGAAAGCGCTCGCGCGACTGCACGACCTCTATCCGAAATCGTTCCCCGGCGACCTGGCCGCCATCCGTCTGATCGAGATCTATACCGGCCGTGGAGAGGACCATCTGGCCGAGCGCCAGATTCAACAATTTCTCGCGCAATTCCCCGAACACCCCTACGGCCCGAAGGCCATCGAGACGCTGGCGTTGCTCAAGACCAGACTGAAGGCCAACCAATTCTTCATCGCCACGGTCCTGCCGCTGTCCGGACGCCTCGCGCCGTTCGCCAATGAAGCGCTTGAAGGCATTCAGCTGGCGGTCGAGCGCGCGCGCGAACAGTCGGGAATGCCGCCTGTCGGACTGATCGTGAAAGACAACGAGTCGGACAAACCCTCGTTTCTCGAAGACCACGCCACACTGCTGAACGAAGACCGGCCATTGGCCGTCATCGGCCCGATGCTCTCGAAAAATCTCCCCGTCATGGCCGAAATGGCCGAACGCGCAAAAGTCCCGCTGATTACCCCGGCCGCCACATTCCCCAACGTCCGACGGCTCGGAAGCTTCGTGTTCAGCACCACCCTGACCTATGCCCTCCAAGCCAAGCGAATCGCGGGCTATGCCGCCGGGGAACAAGGCTACCGCCGATTTTGCATTCTGTATCCCGATACCACGTATGGCCGTGAACAGGCTCGCCTCTTCGCGCAAGAAGTCCGGCAGCATGAGGGCGAAGTCATCGCCATGGAATCGTTCAAAGAGGGCGACTCGGACTTCTCGGCACAGATCAAGCGACTCAAGGCCGAAGACCTCAAGAAATACGGCCTCGCGGTCCCCTACGATCCCTCGCGCCCGGCGGGAAAACCGGTCGGCAAGACCGAGAAACGGATGCTCTACACACCGGGATTCGACGCGATCTTCATTCCCAGCCGCGCCAGTGAAATCGGCCTGCTGGCGGCACAACTCGCCTTTCACGACGTCAAAGTCCCCCTCTTGGGGACGAACGGATGGAACTCGCCGGATTTCCTGCGCACGGCAGATCGCACGGTGGACGGCGCCGTGTTTGTGGACGGGTTCTTCGTAGAGAGCCCCAATGCAACCGTCCAGGATTTCGTCCAACGCTTTCAGAAACGGTTTCAGGGCAGTCCCACCCTGTTTAGCATGCAAGGCTACGATGCGGCCAAGCTGGTCCTGGAAGCGATCCGCCGGGGAGCAACGTCGGGAGACGCCGTTCGAGAGCTTCTGACGACGCAACACGATCTCCCCACTCTGATGGGACCGGCCGGATTCGGAGCTGAAGGCACTCTCCAACGGCCCCTCGCGCTGCTTCAAGTCAAACACGGAAAATTCGTCCAACTCGACTAGCCGGATCATCCTATGGACACCCTCGCTCCCATCCTCCATAAGATTTCATACATGGGCCTCCCGCTCCTCTTCGCGATGGTGCTGCATGAGTATGCCCACGGATGGGCCGCCGACAAATGCGGCGATCCGACTGCGAAGCTGCAAAGACGCCTGACGCTGAATCCCCTGGCGCATATCGACCCGCTCGGCACCATCATTCTGCCGCTGCTCTGCCTCGCGTTGCCGGGAAGCTTCCTCCTCGGCTGGGCCAAGCCGGTTCCGGTCGATCCGCGCAACATGCGCCGGCCGCGACGCGACATGGCGCTGGTCGCCGCCGCAGGGCCCGGGATGAATCTCGTCTTAGCGATCATCGGTGCGCTCATCGTCGCGGCGCTCTTTGCCGTCGATCCATCCCTGCCGGCCAAACGTCCCGGCAATGCCGATGGCGAGCCCACGAGCCTGGCCACGATGATCCTGCTGCCCATCAGCGTCATGGCGCTCTACTCAGTGATGATCAACGTCTTTCTGGCGCTCTTCAATCTGATTCCGATCCCCCCGCTCGACGGGGGACGCATATTGACCTGCCTCTTGCCGCGGACCCCGGCACAGGCGCTTGCGCGATTGGAGCCCTACGGCATGATGATTCTCATGGGATTGATCGTCTTCGACAAAGAACTCCGCGTCATCCACACCATTACCAGCACATTCGCCAATGCCCTGTCCGGCACGATCTTGTCCACGGCGCTGGGCCTCGGCGCAGGAGCCTCGCAATGACCACTGCACCACGGAAGCGCGTTCTCAGCGGCATGCAACCCAGCGGCTTGATGCATTTGGGCAACTATCTCGGCGCCCTGGAAAACTGGAAGACGCTGCAGGAAGACTATGAATGTTTCTTCTTCGTCGCCGACTGGCACGCCCTCTCGACAAACTACGCCGACACCAGCCGGATCCGCGAATTCGTGCGCGAGCTTTTGATCGATTGGCTGGCCGCCGGCATCGACCCGAAACGCTCGACCGTCTTTATCCAGTCGCATATCCCCGAACATGCCGTGCTGCATCTTCTCCTTTCGATGATGGTCCCCGTCTCCTGGCTGGAGCGGAACCCGACCTATAAAGAAAAGCAGGACGAGATCAAAGAAAAAGACTTGAGCACCTACGGTTTTCTTGGCTATCCCGTGCTGCAAGCGGCCGACATCTTGTTATACAAGCCGGACTTCGTTCCGGTCGGCAAAGACCAACTGCCTCATCTGGAGCTGACGAGAGAGCTCGCGCGGCGCTTCAACGACATCTATAAGAAACCCGTATTCCCGGAACCCAAAGAACACCTCACCAAATTTCCCAAGGTCCTGGGCACCGACGGACGGAAGATGAGCAAGAGCTACGGCAACACGATCAACCTGTCGGATGCGGAGCCGGTGGTCCGGCAAAAACTCAAGACGATGGTCACCGACCCGGCGCGCGTGCGGCGCACGGACCCGGGCAACCCCGACGTCTGCCCCGTCTATGAGTTTCACAAGATCTACTCGCCGCACGAGGTACAGGCACAAATCAATCAGGATTGTCGCACCGCCGCCATCGGCTGTATCGACTGCAAAAAACTGGTGGCAGACAAGATGGTCGAGCGCATGGCGCCGATGTGGGACGCCCGCGCCTCGCTGACGAGCCATCCCTCACGCATCGACGAGATCGTGCAGGACGGGAGCGCACGCGCCGCAAAAGTCGCCAAAGCGACTCTCGCCGAAGTGAACGAGGCAATGAAGATCTGACAAATTCCCACGACCCTCTGTCGAAATCGCAAAAACGCTAGAAGAACGGCGGGCGGCGTGGAAAAATGCCGACAGCTGTTCACCATCAGACCGCGCTGGACGATTCTTCCCGCACCAGCGAGCAAGAGGTTGGCATGACACGGACTCGACTTTGGCTTGGCGCAATCATTATTGGATGTGCCTGGGCCCTGACCGGCTGCGGCACCTGGATGCACGGTGACCATCAATCCGTCACGCTCTTTACCACTCCGGCCGATACCAATGTCGTCGTCGACGACCTCGTGCACATGCTCGCGCCGGGCACCGTCAACCTCAGCCGCAAAGCCGACCATAGCGCCACGTTCGCCAAAAACGGCTACGATCCCGCCACCTATACGATTAAGCGAACCTGGTCCTGGTGGGTGGTCGGCGATGTGTTCGGCTGCGCGATTATCTTCTCACCCCTCTGTATCATGACCGACATCGATGAAGGCGGCTATTACACGTTCGACGACAAGATCTACTTCACCCTCGACCGCAAGACAGCCGAGCCGGCGACGGCAAAGTAACGCCCCTGCGATCGGACTTTCTCGTCATCCATCGCGTCCCGCAATGAGATTCAGCCATCGGCCTTGTTCGTACAGTTTGATCGGCGGCGCGACCATCTGACTTGTGGTATGGTGCCGTTCACGCTTCGTGGTCATGGATAAGAAGGACCGGCTGGACATGAAACTTTTGACGGTAGCACTCGCCCTACTGATATCAGTGCCGGCCATCGCCGGCGCCGCGACGATCGATCCTCCCTGCGACGCCTACCCGCAAGCGAAACAGGCACGTTGTACCGTCATCTGGAAAGAACTCAACAAGGAAGACGGCGCGGCGATCGCCCAGTTCGGACTCGATCAGTTAAAGCGGCGCGAGGAAGGAAAGATCAACGCGCAGCAGCATCTTTCCGAAAACATGACTTTCATCAAGCAATCGACCGAGAAGCGCCTCGCCCGCCTGAAAGAGCGGATGGCAAAAGAATAGCCGCCCGTCACCCCGCGCGAAAAAACTGATTCGATTCCTTTTCAATCCCAATCGCTGTTTCCGGCCCATGACCCGTCACCACCGTCGTCTCGTCGGCGAGCGTATAGAGCCGTTCGCGGATCGACCGCTCAATCGCATCGAAATCCCCACCCCAGAGATCGGTCCGGCCGATACTGCCCCGGAACAGCGTGTCCCCCGCCAGCACCAGACTCTCATCGGGAACATGAAAGCTCATCGACCCCGGTGTGTGCCCCGGTGTGTGGAGTCCCACGACGGTCACACCGCCGACCATGATGCGTTCTTCATCCTTGATCCAGTATTCCGGCAGCGGCACGGCCACATAGGGCACGCCGAACATCCGGCACTGCGCGTCGAGATTAGTCCAGAGATCGAGATCATCCTGATGCAAGCACAGCGTTGCGCCGGTCAACCGCTGCATTTCACCGGACGCAAGAAAGTGATCGAAGTGAGCGTGCGTGTGAAGAATGTGGCGAACGGTCAGACCCAGTTGCTGCACTTCGCGAAGAATCCGTTCAGGCGCGCCGCCGGGATCGACGACGATGGCCTGCTTCGTCACCGGATCGCCGATGATGGAACAATTGCACCCGAGCGGGGGAACAGAAAAGGTTTTGCGAATGAGGTTCGTCATGGCGCGCGCATGCTACCGCTGAGACGGTTTACGGTGCAAGCAGCGGCCCGCCGCCGGGCTCCGGCTCGACACGAACCGTCCACACGACTTCCGTGTCCCAGATCGACCAGGCGGTCCCTTGCCGGCGTAACCACACGAGAAAACCGGCGCCCGAACCATCGGGACGCGGATTACCGACATAGACTAAGGCTTGGGTTTGACGGAGATTGTACCCGATGCGCGAAAACACCAGCCGGTCCAGCACCGGCAGGGCCTGCACAGATCTGAGCCGGGCTGTCAGGACCGGTTGTGCCGGCGACACCTCCGGTTCTTCGACGGCGTTGCCGGACACGAAGCGATACCGCGCCCCAAATTGAAACCGGCCTTCCAGCCCTGTCGGCTCCTGATTCGCCGCTACGAAGTCATGGACCAACTCGACGGGAAGCGTCCCATCGAAATACCCTTGCGTTTGAAACCACGCCGCCGTCAGCGGCCCTTCCTGCTCCGGCGAGATCTGTATCGTAGTCTTGCGTTCGAGCAGCACCAGTTGGGTTTCTGAGGAGAGAAACTTGCTCGTGATGATCTGGTCATAGCGGGCGTAGTCTTCGGCTGGAATCGAGACAACCGGCCCATCCCCGGCCGATCCAATAACCGGCAGAGTCATCACCATGCTCAACAGAGTCAGAAGCAGAAAAATCATACGGCGCATCATTTCAGCATAGCCGCCAGGCCGGAGACCGGTCAATTCGAGAAATACTGCGTGGACAAGCTCAGGCGAACCATAGATAATCCCCGGATGAATTATTTTAGGATGCCGACAGTGACAACAACGTGTTCCAACATGGCATGGATCGGACTTCTGGCCGGTTGCCTAATGACCACGGGGTGTAAGCCGGACGATTCGCCTTTCAAGGCCGAGAACGAATCCTTGAAAAAACAGGTCGCCAAGCAGGAATCCTTGCTCTCATCGTTGCAGGACGGCAACAAGGTCATGCAGCAACAGATCGATTTGCTGAATCAGGAACTGCGCGATGCGAAGAAAGCCACGGAGTCGGCCAAGGCCGAGATGACTCAGCTGACCGATCAATTGAATGCGCAGCTGGCCCAAGCGAAACGCGCAAATGCCGAAGCCGTCAAGACCGCTGCGGCACAGGCGGCCCAGCAACTGCGCATCGAGGAGAAGGGCGCGCAAGTCGAGACATTGCCCCGTCCGCTGGCGGCTGTCGCCAAAATCGTAGAAGAGGCGCTCGCCAAGAACGGCTATCCCATCAAGGTCAGTTATAAGAACGATCAAAAAGCGGTCTATGTGACCGAGCGAAAGATTTCGAATCCCGCCTCGCTGGAAGTGGCCGGCTTTCGCAATCAATATCTCATCACCCTGCAGGCCCTTCCCGCGAATACCACCAGACTCGGCGTTCGCGCCGAATTTGAAAAAGTGGCGCAAGGCGGCCGGATTCTCAGCGTCAGCCAGGAAGAAACGGCAGAAATCGAACGGCGCCTGATCGGAGAAATTCACAAGGCGCTGGAAGCGCAGAGCAAGACCTGATGCCATTTCTTCGTTGGCTCCCCTCGCTCTTTCTTTTGCTTGCCCTCACGACGCCGGCATCGGGAGCCGCCGTCGTGACCAAGCCGTTGCAAGAACTAGCGCGCCACCTCACCGGCATCGCCGCCCTGGTAAAACCCTCGCCGATGGTCACGGTGCCGGCCGGAACCTTTTTGCTCGGCACCAAGCATGCCGACGAGATCCCCTATGGGATCTCCACCCAATTCGACGATACGGAAGTCCCGCAACATCGCGTGTGGCTGGACACCTTCGAGTTAGACCGCGACGAGGTCAGCCTGGGTGAATACCTCGCCTTTCTGCAACAGCAGAAAATCGCGCCGTCCGATGAACTCCAGAAATTGATCTGGCACGTCATCACCGTCCACTCCGTCACCGACGAGACGCTGACCCGCTGGCCGGCCCTCTACGTCACCTGGACTGAAGCCCAGGCTCTCTGCCAGGCAAAAGGAAAACGCCTCCCGACGGAGGCCGAGTGGGAAAAGGCCGCACGCGGAACGGACGGCGGCTTGTTTCCCTGGGGCAATGCCCCCCCCGACTCGAAGCTCGCCATGTTCGGGCAATATCATGTCCACGAGATTCCCATCCTCGCCGCGGTGGATTCGCTCGACGACGGACGCAGTCCCTTTGGCTTGCACCACATGGCCGGGAACGTCGCCGAATGGGTGCAGGATTGGTTCGGCTCCGACTACTACGCCTACATGCCGGAAAAGAATCCGCCAGGCCCGACTAGCGGACGCTACAAAGGCGTGCGCGGGGGATCGTGGAAAAGCAAGGTGGTCATGTTGCGGACGGCCACCCGCAGCGGATCGGAGCCTGAGAAGCGATCCGCCACGATCGGCTTTCGATGTGCGAAGTCAATACCCGTGACGGCGCCAGACCCTAAGTAACAAACATCCGTTTTCTTGGTGACGCGCAACCCACGTGCTAGCCTTTCACTCGTATGGCCTTATCAACCGGCGTCCATGACCTCCGCACTCTGATCCGCTCCTGCCATCCGTTGATCGTGATTGAGACGGTGGAAGAAGAGCGGGTGCTGTCCTTGCTGCAATCCGTGACTGCCCAAGAGCGCATGCCGCTCTTCGAATGGTCCGTCACCAGAGGCCTCACGCGCGCCGACGACGGCCCCACGCTCAGCAAGATGACGGCAACTCCGTTAGCGCTGCTTCAACACCTGAATGGGCTGACGGTCGAAGCAGTCTTCTGGCTCAAAGATCTTGCGCCGCACTTACAAGACGCTGCCGTCACCCGACAGCTGCGTGAAGTATCGGCGGTCTATAGCCGGTCCAGAGCCACCTGCATCCTCACCGGACATCCGATTGTTCTGCCGCCGGATCTTGAAACCATGGCCGTCCGCCTCGATCTCCAATTGCCTGATCGCACCGAGTTGCAGTCCATGCTTCAACACGTCCTCTCCTCGCTCGGGACCAGAACGGCGCCTCGTCGTCCCCGATCAACCACCATCGCCCAGAGCATCCTCGGGTCCCTCACCGAAACCAAACCGGCTGATGCCGAGCCTTCACCCCAGGAACGCGACGCGATTCTTCGCGCGCTTCAGGGACTGACCCTGCATCAAGCCAGACAGGTCATCACACAATGCGTCGTCGAAGACGGCACGTTGTCCGCCGATGACGTGCAGAAGATTTTGAAGCGCAAAGTCCAGGCGATCAAAGACGGCGGGCTGCTGGAATATTATCCCCTTGAAGACAACCGGTTTGAGCTGGGCGGATTCACGAATTTGAAGTCCTGGCTGGAGCGCGCGAAGGTCGGATTCACGGCCGAGGCCAAAGCGCTGAATCTGACACCCCCACGCGGCATCATGCTGGTCGGCGTGCCCGGCTGCGGGAAATCGCTCGCGGCCAAGGCCATTGCGCGGGAATGGCAACTCCCGCTGCTCAAGCTGGATGCCGGGCGGTTGTTCGACAAGTTCGTCGGGGAATCAGAGAAAAATTTCCGCAAGGCGATCGAGACGGCTGAATCCCTCTCCCCCATCGTCCTCTGGATCGATGAAATCGAGAAGGCCATGGCGGCAGGCGGCGGGAGCGGCGATGCCGACGCAGGCTTGAGCCGCCGGCTCTTCGGCGCGTTTCTCACCTGGTTGCAGGAAAAGAAGCAGGAAGTGTTCGTCATCGCGACCGCCAATAACCTCGCGCTGCTGCCGCCGGAACTTCTCCGCAAAGGCCGGTTCGATGAAATCTTCTTCGTCGATCTGCCTGATGACGGTGAACGAGAAGCCATCTGGAAGATTCACCTGGGACTCCGCAAGCAAGACAGCACGCAGTTCGATCTGGTAAAAGTCGTCAGCGCCAGCGACGGCTTCAGCGGCTCGGAGATCGAACAGGCCGTGGTCGCGGCTCTGTATCGAGCGCTCCACCAAAAGACGTCGCTCACGACCGATTTATTGATCGAGGAATTGACGCACACCGTACCGCTGTCGGTGACACGCCGGGAAGATATCGATCAACTCAGGGAGATGGCGCAGGGCCGTTTCGTGAATGTCCGCTAAGCCACTACGCCTCACGCTGATCGGCGCCACGGTGGCCATCCTGACACTCGTCGGCTGCGCCGGCACACCCGTAGCGCGCGTCCCCGCCTCCCGCTTCGAAGTCACGGCGGTCCGGGAATCGCCTTCTTCCCCCGCCACCAGAACCGGAATCGTCCACACCGCCGCCAAGCTCCTCGGCGCCAGACTGATCGAAAGCAACGGGAGACGCGTAGCCTATGACTGCGCCGGGGTCACGCGCGCCATCTACCTGGAGCATGGCATCGATCTCTATCACAGCGACACGACGGATCGACGGGCAAACGGAGTTCGACTGATTTACAACCACATGCGCCAGCACGGCCGGCTCCACCAAGGACCAGTGGTGCATCCCGGCGATCTGATCTTCTTCGACAACACCTGGGACTTCAACGGCGACGGCAGGTTGAATGATCCGCTGACCCACGTCGGAGTGGTGGAGCGGATCGAATCAGACGGCACCGTAGTCTTTATCAGCCGCGTCGCGGAAGCCGTCGAACGCTACCGCATGAACCTGGCGCTCCCGCACGTTCATAAGACCCCAGACGGGCGCACCCTGAACGACTACATCCGCCGCAAGCGGCCGACCGATCCGGAAGAGATGGGCCATCTGGCCGGCGAGCTCTTCACGTTCTACGGGACCCGCCTCACCCAATAGCTCACCCGTTCGGGCCAGGACGTGCGCTGGGCATCGATCACCTGCAGCGCTGAAGATCGATGGTCTTGTCCTTATCGTGAACGAACACGACGACACAACCGTCAGGCGATCGATGCGGCGAGTTGCGATCAAAGGTCACCAACCAGAGGCTAGTCGATGATTCGAAGATCACACTCCTGACCTCATAGTCATTGAATCGCTTGCCCAGTTCCTTCCTGGCTTTCGCTTTAGCCGACTTGATGACCTCAGCCTGGCTCAACGCTGGACTGAACTGAGGCCGTGACAAACGATCCTGTTCAGGGCGCGGACGCTCCAGCCGTTCAGCCGGAACATCGAGCGGTCTCGCAATCTTCAGCCATGCAGCCTCACCTTCTCCCGCCCTCCCGGCAAGCGCCGCCCCTCCGGAACCAAGAGCGAGCATGATCGCAATCGCTGAGCCTAAGACAGATGCAGTGGCGGCAGAACGCATGACATCGCCTCTGATGAAAACAATCCACTGATGGCAGCGATAGGTAATCATACGACGCGCTCCGGAACGAAATGTAAACAGTCGCACCACCACTGGCAGAATATTCGATCGGGGAGTAGAGTGTTCAGAGTGAGATAGGCGCGAGGCGCTGGTGAATCGGATGCTCACATCGCTCATTATGATAACTCTGTGCCCGGCTTTGTCTGCCGGGATCAGCTCGGCCGAGAGCGGAGTTGTTCAAAATCGGGACGGCGCCAGCGGGCGCCTCTCCCCTCTCAGCGACGACATCGGCATCTATTCCGATCCGCATGGCAATCTCATCATCGTCACTAAGCCAGGGACTGAGAGCCCGACGGGATTACGGCCGCATGGCGAGACCGAAAGCGAGAACCGCTCCTCGTTCGGAACTCCCCAGCCACCGAACAATCTGACACCGGCGCCGGTCCTCCCGTTTCATCCGAATCGCGCCTTATCCCCTGCCCCCTCTCCAAGAAACCAACCCCCTGCCGGCGGAACCGGTCGATTCGGCCGTTAGTGAGAATAATCCCGGAGGCTCTACAGTGCGGGAAGGCACCTGCCGATAATGTAGCCAAACCCAAAAGTGCGTCGCCGGGAATCGACGGCCTGCAAAATTTAAAAACCCTGCTAGAATTCACCTATGGCTACTACATCATCGCAACAATCCAC
The DNA here is from genome assembly GCA_964635345.1 of uncultured Nitrospira sp. Lineage (GTDB taxonomy): Bacteria > Nitrospirota > Nitrospiria > Nitrospirales > Nitrospiraceae > Nitrospira_D. The sequence goes on along the minus strand of CAZWOX010000034.1, from coordinate 19,393 downwards.
CATACAAAAAACCGACCCGCTCCGCCAAACCCTGACCGATGTGCGGCATGGGCTGTTAGGGCTTCACAAGGCCCTGATCGTAGCGGAGCAGCTCACGTTCGAGCGGATCTACGGCCGCGTGGATTCGACCGGGCAGCTGCTGCAACTGGTCATGAACGATCCCTGGTTCACCTGGCTGCATCCCCTGTCCAATGTGGTAGTCCGTATCGATGAGATGCTGGATGAAGAGTGCAATCTGACCCTGGCGGATGTGGCGCAGATCCTGACGGAAGTTCGGAGCATGATCCGCCCCTCAGAACTGGGCGATGGGTTTGAACGAAGCTACTACGAAGCCCTGCAGCGCGCCCCTGATGTCGTCATGGCCCATAGCGAAATGAAGAAGCTCTTGACGCTTCCTGCGGTCTAGGCCCTCCGCACCCCTGCAAGCGTCACAAGGCTAGACGATCTGCGTGCAGGGCCAGGCAAAAACCCGAATGGATGGCTTCTGCCACCCAGGATGTTTTGCCGACTCCTCACACCAGCCTCTCACCGCCGACGCCACGCGCGCCTGATGTTCGTCATCGAGCGCAACCAGAATCACCGAATTCGTGCCGGGATAGAAGGCCAGCCCCTCGGCAGGACCGGTCTGACCGTAGCCCACCGACTCATTCACTTCCGTAAAGGCCTTCACGCCGCACCGGTGGAGCAGCGCATGAATCTGTTCCTTCAGCGATGTGCGGAAGACCAGCATCACCATCTGCATGGAAGCCTCCTACATGCGGCCTTCGTCGAGTTCGATCGCATCGACCCAGGTGGACGCGGAAGGAAGTGAGCTGACCGGCACGCCGCGCTTCGTCGCGACATCCTGCACGCGACTCTGCAAACGCGCACGAGTCGCATCATCTTTCGGACCAGATGATAGAAGGCCCTGCGACCACTGAGCGATCTCTTCGTGCGAATGCGGCTTGCCGTTCGCCACCACCCAGACGAGCAATTGCTCATCCGTTCCACCAGCTAATACTTTTTGTTCAAACGCCTTCGGATCAATCCCCAGAAAATCGACCAAATACTTATCGAACCCGACCGTGATGTAGTTGTAGTCCTGAATCTGACCGGCATGGCGGAGCTTGATCTTGTCGATAAACCGCCCCAGGTGGGCAATGCCACCGAGCAGAGCTTTGGGACTGCGGGGATATTGTTGCTGAGTCATATCTACTGATTCCTCTCAAGGGTGGATGACATTCAAACCGAGCACATCTTCAAACGGATCGTAGTCACGGTCATTGTGGAGCAAGGCATGTCCTTCCAACAAGCAAAACGTCGCGATCAGAGAATCGATCGTCTTGCGCACGGTTCTCCCAGCGGACCTCAGTCGCCGATAGTTGAGAGCCGCTTCAACAGCGACTTCAACCGTCCCCGTCTCAAAGACGGCAAACTTCAACAGCTCCGCTTGAACCGTCTTAAACTGCTTGTCCGTGGTAATCCCTTGCAACACTTCGCAGAGGATCAAATCAGTAAGACCAATTCGCTCTCTCGCCAACTGAGCATCCAGCCAGTCGGCATGGGGAGTGTGTGCTCCTCGGAAGTAATCTATCCATACCGTCGTATCGACAATGATCATGAAGCCGCCTTGATACGACCCTCCCGCATCGCGCCGAGATCCCCCTCCCACTCAATCTTGCCACGCAAGCGACGGATACCTTCCTGCCTCTTCACCTTGATCAGGAGTCGAAGGCCCTCCTCCACTACCGCTTTCTTGGTCGAAAGCCCAGTAGCCTTCATCGCTCGCTGCATCAAGCTATTGTCGATCACGATGTTGGTACGCATAGCGCCTCCGACATAGAATGTGTATGGACAATCGAATTCTACACACGCTTACCAGGAGAAGCAAGCAGAGAGGAAACACGGCGAGGATGATAGAAGAAAATCAATCGTCAGGCCAGAAAAGACTCCCGGTACATTTTCCGATTCCCATCTAACGCTTGGCGTGAGCTGCTCGCTTCGGCGAGTCGGCTCCATGCCTTCGTTAGGCTTCACTTGATTCTAGGCACCCCAAGATCTTTGCAGATCTTACGTGCCAAGTCGTCATCAATTTCGTTATGCCTCGGAACTGCAGAACGTTTGTTCTGGCTGGGATTATGCCACCACGAATGCCGACCGCCTTCCCTCAGCAACTCATACTGATGCCTCCTGAGATGACGAAGAAGTTCTTCTCGTTTCATACGGCGATAGGCTCTTCTTGAAAGCCCTCGCCTGCCGCCTCGAGCGCCTCACGGCGATTGAACTCCAGCGCCTCTTGGAGCGTGGCCTTCAGAGTCTCGAGCAACTCCTCTTTGGTCCTCTCCTGGCAATTGACGCCTGGCACCTCCTCAATCCATCCGATCCACCACGGACCAGACTGCTTAATGACTGCTGTGTAAGTTTCCCGCATGCAAACCTCCCATTGGTTGTTGCTCATGAGGCCTAACAATGTTTAGGCGGATCCGCATAAGAGCCGAATCCAACAATTTCAGTCCGTATGACACGCCGAGACTGTTCGTGAACAATACGCCATGACCAATGCCATTTCAATGAGTTGCGGCGGCAAGGCTATTTATGACGGAGGCTTATGCGGACCCGCATAAGCCTCCGTAAGGGGGAGGCAAGGTCCGTCTAGCGGACTGCGGACACCGGACGGCCCGCGATGAAGGACATGGGTATAGATCATGGTTGTTTTGATGTCGCGATGGCCCAACAGCTCCTGGACCGTTCGAATGTCTGAGCCGCTTTCGAGCAGGTGCGTGGCACACGGATGGCGGAACATATGGCACGTGGCTCGTTTCGTAAGACCGGCCTTCGCCACGGCTTCTTTGACAGCTTTCTGCACCAGGGATCCGTCGATGTGATGACGTCCTTGCTCCTTGGTCTTGCCGTTGATCCAACGGCGGTCCTGGGGAAAGACCCATTCCCAGCGCCAGTCCTTCGGCACATTGGGGTACTTGCGGTCGAGGGCATTGGAAAGCAGGACGCGGCCCCATCCATCGGCGAGATCCTGTTGGTGAACAGCCTTGACCCGCTTGAGGTGGTCCTGGAGCGGCACCTTGAGCGAGTCGGGCAGCATGCAAGCATGGTGATCCGGTCTTTCGCGCCCTTGCCGAGCAATCAAAGGTTCCTGGAACCTTTTCCCCTCCTCAGACAAATCAACATTAGCGGGAATGATTTCACTCCTGACAACATTATCCGATCACAGCTCACTTTCGATGAGCAGGAAGCTCTAAACACTAGAGCGATTAAAGAATTCTATCAGCGTCTGCTGGCTCTAGACTTATTCGGCGAAGTGGAAATTCGCTCTACGCAAATCGATGCCGACAAAGTTGACTTGGAAGTCAGAGTAAAAGAAAAGCCGAACGACCAATACGACAGAGCACTCAAGAACAAGGGAAGTGTCGTCAAACTCCAAAGCATTTATGTAGTAGTTGTAGATACCCTCGGCAAAGAAAGCGTATTCAGGAGTATGAGCAATAACATTACCCCACGACGCGAGCTAGAATCATTCATCAGCAATTTTGCTGACAGGCTCAAGGTTGTTCCCAGCCTTAACTTGCCTCCTTCCGCTAAGATTAAGACAGACATTGTAGAGGCGGTATCAGGAGCAGATGTGTTTCTAGCCATCCTGGGGAAACAAGATAACACTCTTCCCAAAGACTTTGTGGCTGAACTTGGCACAGAGGGACTTCCCCCCGTCTAAGCGAGCAGAGGGAAGTCCCAAGGGGAGATAGCCACCCTCCAAATGCTCCCGGCAATCTTCAGGTCAGATGAAGCAAGAACTCCTGCTCTATGTACGATTATCTATAAGAATGAGCGGGGTATCGCAGTAGATATGCCAACCATGAGCTCGCGGGCCACTTACTGGCATGTACTGGCATCCATCTCAAATAATGAAGGGACCGGGAGCGTGTTTTAAGCTTTGTGGCCTGGGAATTTGCCCAGACGATCATGGGGTAGATGAGCCCATCGCGTCCCATTCTTCTTTGCTGAGAAACCGCCTTGGCTTCAATGCGCCGGTTGCGTATGCAAGCTGCAGCGCCTCTTCCAACCAAGCCACCCGTTGAGCTGATGTCGCCGCCAGCGTCGTGGAGAGCAGGCTTTGACCGCTGGCATTCCAATCCACTGGTTGTGCTCGTTCCGAGGAAGCTGAAGGATTCTTGGCCATCTCAATGACCGCCTTTCTGTCTTCGGATGGCTTCGAGTTGCTCAATGTCCATCAAGTCCTGTGGCCGACCTGCGTGCCGTTTCAAGGCAATCAAATCTCCCAATGATGCGATTCTGACCCTTGTCTTACCCACAAACGCCTCCTGCGAACGCGAAAACAGTTCGACAAAAGGCACCTCCGGCTTTAGCAACAAGTCTACCACCCGCATTGGATTGGCCGGATCGACGAGGGAAAATGCGCGCATATGCTTCTCCTGAAACCACTCCTCGCGCACAGCCGGATCGGCAAATGCTTCCGCCGATACAGGAGCCTGGGGGCGGAATCCCCTCTCCACGAACGTTCGAATCATTTTAATGGCTTCTTCCGGTGCAAGATCGACAGCGAGATCAACATCAGCCGTCAGCCGGGCATAGCCATGCAGCAGCGTGGCAAGACCACCGACCACAACGTACCGCACACCGGCCGCGTTCAGAACTTGGAATATGGGCTCGAAGACAAACACAAGGCCATTCTAGCGCATACGCTAAAAAACATCAGCCGTTCGAGATCATAGAAGAAATCACCCTAAGCCCACCCGCCATTCTGAGCCACCGTTTTATACAGAGTAACTCGTTGGGCCTGGCCTATTGAGCACGGATCGAAACAGGATTGGGCGGATTTGGATTGGCGGATGGCACGGCGAACAGGGTGCCCGGACGCGCGCAACGAAAGGGCCCCACTGGGGGATAGGTGGAGTGAGCACGTCGGGGCTGTTCGCCGTGATAGGACCCGCAACATCAAGAAATGGGAACGGGGACAGGCACCGGCGAGGCCGGAGCCAGTCCCTTTACTTCACTGACTGCTTCGCAGTTTTCCCCGCTTGCAGATACTGATTGATCCCCGCGGCCATTTTGCGGCCTTCGGCGATCGCCCAGACGAAGAGTACTTCTCCAGTTAGGTTTTCGCCGCCGAGGGTCCTGCTCCAACCAGTGCCGCGCCCTCACGCTCCATCGCAGCAAGCGCCTTCTGAATGAGATCTACTTCTTTGGCCTCAAAATAAGGCTCGCCACATTGCGTGCAGACCCACGCCGGAATGGCATCCCAGGATACATGGTACCCTTTTCGATCTAGGCTGAATGGAGCCGTCTTCCGCTCCATGCGCCCCTTACAATGGAGACATTCCATCGCTACACCCTCCTCAAGAAATCCGGCGACCATTGCGCAGGATCGGGCACATAAGCCGTGATGATGGCAAGATAGTCATCTTTAGGTGCAGCAACGACATGAATCGGACGACCTCCGTCTCCAAACCCTAATAGCAAACAGCTATGTCCTCGCAGGTCTCCGGGGTAATCTTCCACCAATCGCCCAGTCATGGCAACTGTTTGTACTTCTTTCAATGTAATCATCCGATCAAACCTGGACATCTGTCGAATCGCATGGGGCAGATACAAGAACCGTTTTCGGCCCGCCACTCGCACACGTTCTACAATATCCCCTGCCATACGTTTGTTCTAGTCCGACTTGTGGGGCCGACACCAGCGCCGACAGGCTACTGTGCAAAGGAGATCGTGTCAACACGCCATGCAGCGATGGTGCATGAAACCACCGAAGCGAGGAGCACTGACAGGCACTGGATAGGATAGGTAACTGACCAGTCCGTCAAGTTACGAAGCAGACTTCTTTGCAGATTTTCCGGTTTGCAGATACTGATTAATCCCCGCGGCCATTTTGCGGCCTTCGGCGATCGCCCAGACGATGAGGGAGGCGCCGCGTTTGGTGTCGCCGCCGGCAAAGACGCCGTCGAGATTGGTCATGAAGCTTTCGTCCACCGACACGGCCCCGCGCTGATCGTACTTCACGCCGAGGCTGTCGAGCAGACCGTTCTTCACCGGGCCGGTAAAGCCCATGGCGAGCAGGACGAGATCCGCATCCATCTCGAAGTCGCTGTTGGGAATGGGCACAAACTTTCCTGCTTCAAACTTCACTTTATTCCCGTGCAGCTTCGTCACCTGGCCGTTGTGGCCGGTGAACTTCGTCGTCGAGATACTCCACTGCCGGTCGCAACCTTCTTCGTGCGCGTGCGACGTCCGCAACTGCATCGGCCACAGAGGCCAGGGCGTCGAGCTCGAGCGGGTCGGAGGCGGCTCCGGCAACACCTCGAACTGATGCACTTCCGCGCAGCCTTGGCGATGCGCTGTGCCGACGCAGTCGGATCCGGTATCGCCGCCGCCGATGACGATGACCCGCTTGCCCTTGGCCGTGATCGGTTCATCCGTCACCGCAATGCCCGCCGTCCGCTTGTTCTGCTGGGTGAGATATTCCATGGCCAGGTGCACGCCCTTCAGCTCGCGGCCGGGAATCGGCAACTCGCGGGCCTGTTCGGCACCCATGGTCAAACCCACGGCATCGAACTGCTTGCGCAGTTGTTCGCCGGTGATATCTTTTCCGATAGCCACGCCGGTCTTGAATTCGACGCCTTCGGCCTTCATCTGCTCCAGCCGCCGGTCGATGACCCACTTTTCCATTTTGAAATCGGGGATGCCGTAGCGCAGCAACCCGCCGATGCGATCGGCCTTCTCAAAGAGCGTCACACTATGTCCTGCGCGCGCCAACTGCTGCGCCGCCGCCATGCCGGACGGTCCTGAGCCGACAATGGCAACCGTCTTCCCGGTTTTGACCACCGGAAGAATCGGCTCGACCAGCCCTTCATTGAAGCCACGATCGATGACGTTCCACTCGATGATCCGGATCGAGACCGGATCTTCGTTGATGCCGAGCACGCAGGCCCCTTCGCAGGGAGCCGGGCAGAGACGGCCTGTGAATTCAGGAAAATTGTTTGTGGTATGCAGCGCCTTGAGCGCGTCTTTCCAGCGGCCGCGGTAGACGAGATCGTTCCACTCGGGAATCAGGTTCACGACCGGACAGCCCGTGCTCCCCTGGCAGAACGGCACACCACAATCCATGCAGCGGGCGCCCTGAACCTTGAGTTTATCCTCGGCGATGGGCTCGTACATTTCCTTCCAATCGAGCACGCGCAGCTCGATCGGTTTCCGCTTGGGGCCCTCGCGGGCATATTTCATGAAACCTTTTGGATCACCCATCTCTTTAGTTCCGAGTGCTGAGTCCTGAGTGCAGAGTGCCGATTCCGAAAAACTGAACCACTCGTGTGAACATTTCCCGCGTCTCAGCACTCAGCACTTTGATCTCAGCACTATGTTCGTTGCCTCTCACCCCTTACTCGCTGCCGCTTTTTTCTTCCGCTCTTCCAACACGCGCTTGTAATCCACCGGCATGACCTTCGCGAATTTCGGCAGGATCGCTTCCCAGGAATCCAGGATGCGCTTCGCGTTCCGGCTGCCGGTGCACATGAAATGCGCCATAATCATCTCGTGCAGCAGCTTCTTGTCTTCCGCCGTCGCGACTTTCTCCAACTCAACCATGCCGGTATTACAGCGCGCCGGGAACTTGCCCAGCTCATCCAACACAAACGCCACGCCGCCCGACATGCCGGCTGCGAAATTCCGTCCGGTCCGTCCGAGCACGACGACGACACCGCCGGTCATGTACTCACACCCGTGATCGCCGGTGCCTTCCACGACCGCCCGCACGCCGCTGTTCCGCACGGCAAACCGTTCGCCCGCCATGCCGTAGAAATAGGCTTCGCCCTGCGTCGCGCCGTAGAGCGACGTATTGCCGACCAGAATAGTTTCTTCGGGCGTATAAATCGCATTCTTCGGCGGGAAGACGACGATCTTGCCGCCCGAGAGGCCCTTGCCGATATAGTCGTTCGATTCGCCTTCCAGCGTCAGCGTGATGCCGCGCGAGAGAAACGCGCCGAAAGACTGTCCGGCGGAGCCGCTGAACTTGATCGAGATCGTATCGGGCGGCAGTCCCTCCAGCCCGTACTTTTTCGCAATGCGGCTCGACAACATCGTGCCGACCGTCCGGTTCACGTTGCGGATCGGCAGATCGAGCGTCACCCTCTCGCCCTTTTCAAGCGCCGGTTTGCACAGCTCGATCAATTTATTGTCCAGCACCTCGGCCAAACCGTGATCCTGCTTCTGCACGCAATAGCGCGGCACATCCGCGGCCACGTCCGGCGCCTTCAAGAGCGGCGTGAGATCGAGGCCTTTGGCCTTCCAATGGTCGATGGCCTTTTGCACTTTGAGTTTGTCGACGCGTCCGACCATCTCGTTGATCGTCCGGAATCCCAGCTTCGCCATGATCTGCCGGAGTTCTTCGGCGATGAAGAAGAAGAAATTGACGATGTGCTCCGGCTGCCCGTTGAACTTCTTGCGGAGTTCCGGGTCCTGCGTGGCAATGCCGACCGGACAGGTATTGAGATGGCACTTCCGCATCATGATGCAGCCTTCGATGATCAACGGCGCCGTGGCAAAACCGTATTCTTCCGCCCCCAGCAGCGTCGCAATGGCCACATCACGTCCCGTCTTCAACTGGCCGTCGGTTTCCACGCGGATACGCCCGCGCAGGTCGTTCAGCACCAGAGTCTGATGCGTTTCCGCCAACCCGAGTTCCCAGGGGCCACCGGCATACTTGATCGAGGACAAGGGCGAGGCGCCGGTGCCGCCGGAATCGCCGCTGATGAGCACCTTGTCGGCATGCGCCTTGGCCACACCCGCTGCAACCGTCCCGACACCGACTTCCGACACCAGCTTCACGGAGACGGCTGCTTCGGGGTTGGCATTCTTCAGATCGAAAATCAGCTGCGCCAGATCTTCGATGGAATAAATGTCGTGGTGCGGCGGCGGCGAAATCAGCTGCACGCCCGGCGTGGCATAGCGGAACTTGGCGATGTTTTCATCGACCTTATGGCCCGGCAACTGCCCGCCTTCACCCGGCTTGGCACCTTGCGCCATCTTGATTTGCAATTCTTTCGCGTTCACCAGATAGTGACTGGTCACGCCGAATCGCGCCGATGCCACCTGCTTGATATAACTGTTCTTCGAATCGCCGTTCGGCAGCGGTTTGAATCGCTCCGGATCTTCGCCGCCTTCGCCGGTATTGCTCTTGGCGCCCAGCCGGTTCATGGCAACCGCCAGCGTCTCGTGCGCTTCCTTGCTGATCGAGCCGAACGACATGGCCCCGGTCGTGAAGCGCTTCACGATTTCCTTGGCCGGTTCCACTTCGTCGATGGCAATCGGCTCCGGCAGAAACTTGAAGTCGAGGAGCCCGCGCAAGTTCGAACGCCGCTTGCTCTCGTCGTTGACGAGCTGCGAGAACTCCGCAAAGGTCTTCGGATCGTTGTTCCGCGTCGCATGCTGCAATTTATAGATCGTGTCCGGGTTCCAGTTGTGGTGCTCGCCCTGAATCCGGTAGTGAATCTCGCCGCCGAAATCGAGCTGCCGGATCGGCGCCGGCTCATAGGCCAGACGATGCCGCCGCAGCGTCTCTTCGCCGATGTCGCGAATGCCGATGCCTTCGACCCGGGACGGCGTCCCGGTGAAATACCGGCCGATCAAGTCATGGTTCAAGCCGATCGCTTCGAAGATCTGCGCGCCGCAGTAGGACTGCACCGTGGAGATGCCCATCTTCGAGAACACTTTCAGCAGGCCCTTATTGATCGCCTTGATGAACTTGCCTTCGGCGGTCTGCGCATCGAGCCCTTCCGGCAGATAGCCGTCGCGCTCCATATCCACGAGCGATTCGAACACGAGATAGGGATTCACCGTCCCGGCGCCGTACCCAATAAGGCAGGCAAAATGATGCACGTCGCGCGGTTCGCCGCTCTCGACGGTCAGCCCGACTTCGGTTCTGGTGCACTCGCGCACGAGGTGATGGTGGACGGCGGCCACGCCGAGCAGGCTCGGGATCGGCGCCCACTCTTCATTCACACCCCGGTCGCTGAGAATCAGGAACTTGTACCCTTCCTTGATCGCCTGGGACGCCTGGCGGCAGAGGTCATCCACCGCCGCGCCCAATCCCTCCGGTCCTTCGGCAACGCGGAAGAGCATCTTCAAGGTCTTGCTTTTGAAATGGGGATCGGCGATCTCGCGGATCTTCTGCAGATCGGCGTTCGTCAGAATCGGCTGCTTCACGCGAATGCGCCGGCAGGACTCCGGATTCTCATCCATCAAGTTTGGCTTCGGTCCGATGCTGGTCGTGAGCGACATGACCAGTTCCTCGCGGATCGGATCGATCGGCGGGTTCGTGACCTGCGCAAAGAGCTGTTTGAAATACTTGAACAGCAGTTGCGGCCTGTCCGACAACACGGCCAGGGGCGTATCCGTGCCCATCGAGGAGATGGCTTCTTCCCCGTTCACCACCATCGGCGTGAGCACCATCTTCAGCTCTTCGACCGTATAGCCGAACGCCTGCTGCCGCTGACGCGTCGTCGGATGATCGGGCTGCGGCACATTCAGCGGCTCGGGCAACTCGTCCAACGAAATCCGATGCTGCGTCACCCACGAGCGATAGGGTTTCCGGCTGACGATCTCGGCCTTCACTTCCTCGTCATCGATGAAACGCCCCTGAACCGTGTCGATCAGGAACATGCGGCCCGGCATGAGCCGGCCCTTCTGCCGGATCTTGTGCGTCTCCATCGGCAGCACCCCGGCTTCCGACGCGAGCACCACGACGCCATCGGTGGTCACGAGATAGCGGCAGGGGCGCAGGCCGTTCCGGTCCAGCGTGGCGCCGATCAGCTTGCCGTCCGTGAAGCAGACCGCCGCGGGACCGTCCCAGGGCTCTTGCATCGCCGCGTGATATTCGTAGAACCCGCGACGGTCGAGATCCATCTGTGGATTGGCCACCCAGGGCTCGGGAATGAGCATCATCATCACGTGCGGCAGCGAGCGTCCGCCCATGGTCAGAAACTCAATGGCATTGTCCAAACAAGCCGAGTCGCTTTGCTGCTCGGACACGATCGGATAGAGCTTTTCGAGGTCCTTGCCGAACAGATCGGAATTGAGCCGCCCCTGGCGGGCGCGCATCCAATTCACATTGCCCTTGAGCGTATTGATCTCGCCGTTGTGGCACATGTAGCGATAGGGATGGGCCAGCGGCCAGGTCGGGAAGGTATTGGTGCTGAACCGCGAGTGGACTAAGGCCAGCGCGCTCGTCAGACTCGCATCCTTGAGGTCCTGGTAGTACGCCGACATCTGATGCGGCAGCAGGAGTCCCTTGTAGACGATCGTGTTCGCCGACAAACTGGGGATATAGAAATACTCGCGCCCTTGAACGGCGGACTCACACACCGCGTTCTCAACCCGCTTGCGGACCACATAGAGTTTCCGCTCGAACTGCGCTTCATTGAGCACATCGCGGGCGATAAAGATCTGCCGCATGAACGGCTCGGTACTGCGCGCCACCGGCCCGATGGCATCGCTCTTCACCGGCACATCGCGCCAGCCCAGCAACCGCAACCCTTCTTCGGCAATCACCTTCGAGAATAACTGCTCGCACTGCTGCCGGCGATCAGCCTGGGGCGGCAGGAACACCGTGCCCACGCCGTACTCGCCGGCATTCGGCAAGGCCACGCCGGCGTCACCGGCCGCGCGCTTCAAAAACTCATGCGGAACCTGGAGGAGAATGCCCGCGCCGTCGCCGGTGCACGGATCGCAGCCCTGCGCGCCGCGATGGGTCAGATTTTCCAGAATCTGCAGCCCCTGCTGCACGATCGTGTGGGACTTCTGGCCTTTGATATTGACGACAAATCCCACCCCGCAGGAATCCTTTTCCTGGTTGGGATCAAACAAGCCTTGCTTTGGTGGAAGCCCGGGTATCAGCATCGTTCAATCTCGTTGTCTAGCGAGGCAGGTGACTACTTCGCGGTCAGGGGCCACTCGTGCGAGGAAGCAGAAACGCGATATCTCGTTGTTTTCTTGGCAGTCTCGCTCATGTTCAGTGATGCCCGCACCTTACTGGATGGGCTCCCGCTCTGTCAAGATTGCGCAACTGTGAAGGTATGGGCGCAGCTCAATTCAATGCAATTCGGCCATTCAAAACCTGGCGGCCACGCGCCGGTTGAATCCGATTCAGCGCCAACGGATGTAAACTGTTTTTCGCTAGGCGCTTTCAGGATCATCCGGTTATCATCCATCAGACTGGGGGCCGGGAAGGAGTCTTTACTTTTAACTTGGAGGTAATCCATGTTCACCGGTCCGTTGCAGGAATTATCGAACGCGAAACTGAACCCTGAAGACCCCATTCTGCTGTTCGAGCAAGGCAACCACAAGGTGTATTGGGTCGGCAGCCACACCGGCGGCGATGAAATCGAGTGCAATTCCTATCTGATCCTCGATGGAACAGAAGGATATCTTCTCGAACCGGGAGGCTTTGGCCAATTCGGCCCCGTGTTCAAGAAAGTGTGCCGGCTCTTCAGCCCCAAATCGATTTCCCATCTCTTTTTCAGCCACCAGGATCCGGACATCTGCGCTTCATTTCCCAGCTGGATCAAATGGAATGAAAACATCAAGTTGGTCATTTCCGCTCTATGGCCTCGCTTCATGTTGCACTACGAATCCAAAAACATCTCCGGGGAAAATTACGCGCTCAATTTCCTGAAGGTGCCCGATGAAGGAGCGTCCGTTTCCCTGCAAAGCGGCGGCAGGCTGGAATGTATCTCAGCCCCTTATCTGCATTCCCCAGGCAACATCCTTGTGTTCGATACGATCAGCGGATTCCTCTTCTCCGGAGATGTCGGCGCCGCCCTGTACAAGGAGGGCGGCTTTCGCTTCGTCATCGACGATTGGAACGCGCATATGCAGGCCATGAAAGGGTTTCACCAACGTTATATGGCGTGCAATCGAGCAGTAGCCGGCATGATTGCGCAGTTGAAAGGACGCTCGATCAACGCTATCCTTCCCCAGCATGGATGCGCGTTTCGCGGCGAAGAAGTCACCCGGTTTCTGCAGTGGCTGTCTGCGCTTCCCGTCGGGGCGGATTACCTGTATCCCAACGTACATTCGAACGCGGCGTAAGCCGGGTCCCCTCACAGCGGGCCGCGCGCCGGATGTCCGGCGCGCGGCCCGCCGAGCCTCAAGAGCCGGCATGGCTGCCCGGCCAGAGCCGTCAGAGAAGTCCCCCCGTTTGCTTGACATTGTTTCCCCCGCTGCCCTACCATCCGCCGCATGCCTCATGGACCAGCCATCTCGTCGATCCACAGCATGGCAGACGTCTGGGATGCCTATCGCGGCGAACTCGCCGGTGTCGAGCATCAGGTTCGCCAGAACCTCGACTCCAGCGTCACCCTCGTCAATACGGTTGCGGCCCATATCCTAAACAGCGGGGGCAAACGCATCCGCCCGCTGCTGCTTCTGCTCTCGGCCCGTCTCTGCGGCTATGCCGGCCGGGAGCATCATCAGCTCGGCAGTCTCATCGAATTCATCCATACCGCCACGCTGTTGCACGACGACGTGGTCGACGAGGCCGACATCCGCCGGGGCCGCAGCACGGCCCGGAAGGTCTGGGGCAATCAGATCAGCATCCTCGTCGGCGACTACCTCTACTCCAAAGCCATGGCGCAGATCGTAGAATTTCGCAGCCACGGCATGAACGAAGTCCTCGCCGAAGCCTGCACCAAAATGGCGGAAGGGGAAGTGCTGCAGCTCTATTACAACGGCAATCCCTCCATGCCGGAGTCCGACTACATCAAGATCGTCGAACATAAGACCGCCGGCCTGATCGCCGCCGCCTGCCGCATGGGCGCCATCCTCGCCGACGCATCGGAAGAAAAACAATCTGCGCTCTTCCGCTTCGGCCAGTATCTGGGCATCGCCTTCCAAGTCGCCGACGACACGCTCGATTACAATGCCGACGGCGAACGCTTGGGGAAAACGCTCGGCCAAGACTTGCGACAGGGGAAAGCGACGCTGCCTTTGCTCCATCTGCTCGACCATTGCAGCGGACCGGACCGCAGCATGATTAAGGACCGGATGGAAACCCGCACCCTGAGCCGCGAGGATCTTGAGCGGATCTTGGGCTTGATGCAGGATGCCGGATCGCTGGCCTACGCGATGGAACGGGCCAAGACCTACATTGCCGCGGCACAGCACGAACTTGAAGCATTTGAGGACTCGTCGGCACGCCGGGCCCTGATCGTCGCCGCCGACTACATGATTACCCGCGACCGGTAACCTTTCCTCCCGCTCACTCTTTTCCCCACCATGGTGTCGGCGAGAAGACGGGCACTGAGCCGGACGTCGGGTAAGCGCCTTTCCGGCATCACCTGTTCACGCCGACCGCTTTTCACAGGAGCACGAAACCATCATGGCCCAGATTTTCCCCTTTCGCGGTGCGCGCTACGATGCCGCCATTGCCGGCGCGGCGCGCGATGTCGCCGCGCCTCCCTACGACATCATCGACGCAGCCGGGCAGAAAGCCCTCTACGACCGGAACCCGCACAACGTCATTCGCCTGGAACTGGGCATGGACCAGGCCGGCGACGGTCCGACCGACAACCGCTACACCAGAGCCGGCGCCACGCTCTCGCAATGGATGCAATCGGGCGCGTTGAAACGGGACCCGCTGCCGACGATGTACTACCACACCATTGAATATGTTCCGCCGGGAGCCGATCCCCAAGGCCCGAGAAAAACGCTGCGGGGCTTCATTGCCACGTTCAAGCTGGAAGAGTTCGGCACGGGGGCGATTTATCCGCACGAGAACACCCGCGCCGCGGCCAAGACCGATCGCTTGAATCTGATGGAAGCTTGCCGCGCGAATTTCAGTCCGATCTGGTCGCTCTATTCCGATCCTCAGGACACTATCCTGTCGGCCTTGGCGCAGGCAGCGAAATCAACTGCGCCCTGCGTGGAATTCCGCGACGATGTCGGGTTCGAGCAACGCCTCTGGGCCATCTCGGATCCGGCCGTGATACAGAAGATCGTGGCCACCATGGCCGGCAAGCCCATCTTCATCGCCGACGGCCACCATCGCTACGAAACGGCCTTGAATTATCAAAAGCTGCGCCGCCGGCAGACCGGCCACGCTGGCAACATCCAGGGCCTACAGCCCTACGACAGCGTTCTCATGCTCTTGACGCCGATCGAAGATCCGGGACTGACCGTCTTACCCACCCACCGCGTGACGACGACCCCGTTGCCTTCGTTCGATCAGGTGAAAACGCTGTTCGCCGACACCTTCGACCTGAAGGAATATCCGTTTACAAGCCAAACGCAAACCACGGTTCGCACACAATTCATCGACGCGATGCGGACACAAGGGCGGATGACGCCGGTGTTCGGATTGGCGCTCAAGAGCCGCGAGGCCTATCTGACCCTGGCCCTCAAGGCCGCGCATCGTCCGCCGGCCGGCGCCTCGCCCCGCACCAAGCTGGATGTCTCGCTCCTGCAACAGCTCGTCGTCGCCAAGCTCTGTCCGACGCAACAGGAACAGGAAGCCATTCTTTATACAAAGGATGACCACGAAGCCTTGGATTGGGCGGCGAACGGCACCGGCACCGGGGCGTTGCTTTTGAACGCCACCAAGGTAAGCGAGGTCAAGGACGTGGCCACAGCGGGCGAGCGGATGCCGCACAAGTCCACCTACTTTTTCCCCAAGCCGTTGACCGGGCTGGTCATGAATGTCATGGAGTAAATTCAGTGATGCGGGATGGGTGATCTGTGAGGAGTGGATGCGGAGTTTCGGGGCAAACCCGCTCAGACTAAACTCGTCACTTGTCACCCATCACCATTCACGGGGATTATGAAAGCCAAACTCCTCATTGTCGACGACGACGCGGATATCGTCACGGTGCTGGAGGATCGGCTGCAAGCCTCGGGCTATACGACGATCATCGCCCGGGACGGACAACAGGCGCTGGACCAGATCGAGCAAGAATCCCCCAACCTGATCCTGCTCGATCTCGACCTCCCGAAACTAACCGGCATTCAAGTCCTCAAACGGCTCTCTCAAATCAAGCACGTCGAAGACCTGCCCGTCATTGTCATGACTGCGCACGGATCGGTGAACGCCGCTGTCGAGGCCATGAAAGAAGGGGCCTACGACTTTCTCACCAAGCCGCTCGACAAAGATCATCTCCTCATCGTCATCCGCAAAGCCCTTGAGCGCGACTCGCTCAAGCGGCAAGTCGCCTACCTGCGCTCGGAAGTCGACGGCCGCTATGCCAACATCATCGGGGCCAGCCCGGCCGTCCGCACCGTCGTCGAAGCCGCGCAACGGGCCGCGCGCTCCGATGCCAGCGTCCTGCTGCTCGGCGAAAGCGGCACGGGCAAGGAACTCTTCGCCCGCTCCATCCATCAGTGGAGCCATCGGCACGCCATGCCGCTGGTGGTCATCAACTGTGTCGCGTTGACGGAAACCCTGCTGGAGAATGAACTCTTCGGCCATGAGCGCGGCGCGTTCACCGGCGCCGACCGGCTGCAGAAGGGCAAGCTGGAAATGGCGGACGGCGGGACCGTCTTTCTCGATGAAATCGGGGATATGTCGCTGCCGCTGCAAGCGAAGCTTTTGCGCGTCTTGCAGGACCGTGAATTTCAGCGTGTGGGCGGCACCCGAACGGTCTCCGTCAATATCCGGATCATCGCCGCGACGAATAAGGACTTGCGGCAAGCGGTCAAGGCCGGGCAGTTCCGCGAGGATCTCTACTTCCGTCTCAACGTCATCACCCTCACCCTGCCGCCGTTGCGGGAACGCCGCGGGGACATTCCCGCGCTCGCGCAATTCTTCCTTGAACGGCATGCGCGGGAAGCCAAACGCCCGGCGGCGATGCTCAGTACGGCCTCAATGGAAAGCCTCACGCGATATCCCTGGCCGGGCAACATTCGTGAATTGGACAATGTCATTGCCCGGGCGATCGTGCTCAGCCCGACCGATACGATTGAACCAGAGATGATCGCGCTGCTCCCGGAAGACACCCACCTCTGCCGGGAAGAAGAATCAGGGCTCTCTTACCTCGATCTGCCCTATCACGAGTCGATGGACGCCCACAGCCGCCACATCATCGCGCGGGCGATTGAAAAGGCCGCCGGGAATCAGACGCGAGCGGCAGAACATCTGCGGCTGCAGCGCACCTACCTCGCTCGGCTGATTAAACAGCAGCGTGACCGGCAAGACCTGCACGGCGAGCAGGGCGCGCACGACAGGCGCGAAGAGCGCACCTGATCCGCCAGTCTCGCGTCTCCCGCACCTCGCGCCTCTCTCGCCCTCCAGAGTCCTGTCAACCGGAGCGAGCCCGCCGATCTTCCAGCCGAAGCAACCCGGCCTTCACGTCCCGTTCGGCCTGCCCGTAACGTTCCGGCGTTCCGACATCGGACCAGTAGCCTTTCAGATCATAGCCCAGCAGCGGTTCGCCCCGTCCGATCGCGGCCACATAGGGATCGATAATCGACGAGGCCGCTTCTTTCGGAATATCCCGCAAGAGCCTGGAGTGCAGAATATGGATACCGGCAAACATACGCGGCCGCGTCGGGCGAGTGGTCTCCGCCAGGCCTTTCCCATTGATCCGGACAATACGATCGTCCGCCCCGACTTCGACGAGTCCCCACTTCACCGCATCGGGATCTTCCCGCAGCACGAGCGTCGCCAGGGCCTTGCGTTCATGATGGAACGCGCACAGCGCCGCGAGATCCAGATCGAACAGCGTATCGCCGTTCAGAATGAGTACCGGCTCATTGGAGAAGTATCGCTCGGCCTGTTTGATTCCCCCACCCGTCCCTAAAATGACGGGCTCATGCGAATAGAGGAGTCGCAATCCGAACTGCGCGCCGCTCCCCAGCGCCTGCTCGATCATCGGGCCGAGATGATGCAGATTGATGACGACATCGCGGAATCCGTGGTGCTTCAGCAGCAGCAGATTCCACACAATGAGCGGAGTGCCGGCAACCGGAAGCAGGGGTTTAGGGATCGTGCTTGTCAGCGGCCGAAGGCGGGTTCCGAAACCAGCCGCGAGAATCATGGCTTTCATATCGGAAGTGATGAGTGATGGGTGATGGGTGATGGGTCAGACCACAGCTGAGCCAATTGCAGCTCTGTATTCACCGCATCACGGATCACACATCACCCATCACTGCAGTTCGGGCACATACGGCGTGAGATGCTTCCGGAGCGTTTCCAACTCGGGATACTTCTGAAGATTCCGTTTCACATACCCCAAGACACGCGGGATATCGGCCAGGAATTTGGGATTCCCCTTCACCCGGTCGATGTACACAAACCGTCCGGCGGCTTTCATATTCCGTTGGATGCTCGTGAGGTCGAACAAACGCCGGAAGGCTTCGCGGTTGGTCCAGACGTGCCGATGCTCGGCCAGCAGGTCGAGATAGTAATTCACCAGCTGGTCCACCAGCGGTTCATCGAGGGCGACGTAGGCATCGCGCAGCAACGACGCCAAATCATACGTCGCCGGGCCCATCAGCGCGTCCTGAAAGTCGATCACGCCCAAGCGCAGTCCGTCGACCATCAGATTGCGCGAATGATAGTCGCGATGAGTGAACACCCGTGGCTGTCCTGCCAGATGCTCGGAAATCTTTTCGAACTCCCCGCGGATCGCCGTCCAATCCTCCGAGCACATCGGCTTGCCCTGGCGCGCCACGATGCCGTATTCGAGGAAATGATCGAACTCCCACATGAGCAACGGCACATCGAAGCTCCGATGGAACGCCAGGCACCCGGGATCGGCCGGCGACGTCGCCTTCACCTGCAGCTGAACCAGCACACTGATCGCCTGTTTGTAGCGGGACTCCAGGCCCGGCGCATCGGCGTCGCGCACCGCTTCGGCCAGCGTCAGATCGCCGAAATCTTCGAGATACAGCAGCCCGGCGGCATGGTCATAGTGATGCAGCGCCGGGACCGACACCCCGGCCTTCGCGAGATGCGACAGAATATTGAGAAACGGCAACTCGGTGATCTGATGCCTCGCCCCGCTGACCGCTTCTTCCGATTGTTTAAACCCTTCCGGCTCCGCCAGTTGCATGAGTATCACAGAGTGGGGCGGACCGCCGGCCAAGACCGCGCGGAAATAGCGTCGATTGGACGCATCCCCCGGCAGCGGCTGGAGTTCACGCAAGACCAGACCGGGACTGAGCCGCGATTCGATGGTACGGGCGACGAGGGCTTGATCAGGAGGCATGAGAGGCCCCTTGGGTGGAGCCGGGTTCGCAGTAGCCATACGCGCCGGATTATACCGAGCGATCTCACGGTTTGTCACGAACACCCATGAATCTGTCAGCGCGGACGGACACCGGTCAGAAAGTGCGCGGTCCGGCGCGTCCCGAATACCGTGCGCACGGCCACCGCCCCCGATACCGAGCCCATCACATC
>CAZWOX010000033.1:0-32686 GCA_964635345.1 uncultured Nitrospira sp. | reverse complement strand
GGCCGACAAGGTTTTTTTCTGCCTCCCACCCAATTCCTATCTCTGTTTTAGGGCTCAAAGTAACAATGACGTCCGCCGCCGCCGGTGATTACTTCGATGGTTCTGGGCAACTCTCCGTATTGAGCCTCCAACTTGCGGAGCGACTCATCCCCGCCATTTGCGGGATCAATGTCCAAGACCCAGAGCCCCGATCCCTTTCCTGTCGCAATGCCGACGTTTGCGGTAGGCCGTTGAGTCCACCATGTGCGGATTATTTCATGGTCTGTCGTGGCAAGAGTCGGCCACTCCTTGAGCACCGGAATTTTCCCATCCACAGGGAGCACCCGCCAGCCTCTTGCTCCGTAGTCGAGCGCAGCGGCAGCCATTGGCGCTTTATTCTCTTTCTCTGCGGTAGCTTCTTCAACGTGCATTGTTCACCCCTACGGCTTGCCGCTTCTCCGCTTCATGGCGCATCCATTCGCGCAACTCAGGAATCGAAAAGCGCAAAGCTCTTCCAGCCCGATAGCTCGGCAACTTTCCGGCTGCCGCGAGTTTGTAGATGAAAAATTTGTTGAGGCCCGTGGCCCTCGCCGCGAGTTCGGCGTTCACTAAATCGGTATCGTTCATGACCCCTCCTTGTTAGTTGACAGGATCAGTGTAGGCCCGAATTTCTCGAAGGAATGGGACCGTTGGGGGGGGTCAAAAAGTACGCAAAAAACTACCGGTTGGAAGGGCGAATCGTTTGAGAGGAAGAGGGCTGAATGCAACGTAGTTGGCTTGGCTTCATCAACTTGAGCAAGTTAGAACGCTCGATTTTATGCAGATGAGCCAAGAGGTAGTCACTGGCACGGATGATGGTTTTGCATGGTCCTACTGCATCCTTGGGCAACCACCCATCGAAGGAAGAGGGGTAACTACAGCGACATGGGTAAGATCCCAGTTCGCGGAGTAGGTTTGTTGTATGGCAGATGACCCAGTCTGTCTGTGTCTTTTGATTGCGTGCACCTGTTGGGAAAGAATTTTGAGTGAGATAGTCTCGGAGCCAGGTCGATTGAACCAAGATGGTTGGTTGCATATGGCTAAGTTTATTGGGGACACCAGCGGCAATGGTTCTCGCTATCACTTCGTCTATCTCGTCCAACATGTCGCCTTCGGGAGATTCTGACCTTTGAGCTTCTAAATTAGTCCATCCTCGTATTGTTCCCATCAACACTGTTCCTAGATCTTTGTCTTTGGCAGAAATCCTAATCAAAAGAGCTCCAGCCAGTGCCCTCAGCCTCACAGGGTTTTGAGGAAATGGGTCCTCAGTCCTTCGCATAAACGCAAGGAGTTCGATTTGTGAAGGTGTTAAGGGAGAGGTTCTTTTCTTGGGCATTTTCCCACTCTAGAAGGATGGCCGATTTAGAAAAATTGTCTGACAGCGGTTACGTGCAGGTACAAGGGAGGGGGCGGGGGGATGGGTGCCGTCATGCCCCATGCAACCCGTCACGGTTTCTGTCACGGTTCGAGTCCGAAAAGAGTCACGGTGAGGGAGTAACACGGAAGGAGTCGAGAAGCAACGGCAAGCCACAATCCCCTTGATGGGCTTGGGCCTGCCGTTGTATGGTGCATTCTACTGTGGCTTGGTGTTTCGATCTAAACCGTGTTCCTAAACCGTAGGTCGTACGTTCAATTCGTATCGGGGGCACCAACCCAGGCGCGCTTGTTATAGCGGGCGGGATCAATCCGAAGGAGCATCGAGGATGGGCAGATTCCCTATCATTCTTGTCATGTGCATCTCACTCTACGGCTGCGCCGAGGCGGGATATGGAAAGTCCGATGCGTCTTGGAATTCATGGATCGGCACCACCAAAGATGACCGTGTGAAAGACCAGGGCATTCCCACCCGTTGCCACACATTCAAATCCGGCGGAGAAGCCTGCGAGTGGCCGGTGACGTGGGCGCCAAATAGTGTCGGCGCCATCACGATGACCTTCGACCCCAAAGGCATCGCCTGCCAATGGTCGTACAAAGACGCCTATATCGAAAAGCGCAGCGCGCAAAAATGTTCGTGACCGATCCTGTCTGCGCGACTAACCGGACAACATCATTTCCTGCCCATTCTTGACAAGACAACCGCGCTAAGACCTCGCCGTCCAAGGCTTCCCAGATACACGGCCATGTCCCGTTGCGCAGAAACATTCTTTCCCCGGCGCCCCTCAATCTCATCGTGCTCGATCCTTCCTCGGCGAAAATCCCTCGTTTTCTTGCCAGGGTGCGGACCCTGGGCTAAGCTTCGTTCAATCGTATGGCACGCACACGCTCCGCAGAGTCTCCCCGCACACGTTCGAAGACCGCCGCGATCGACGAGATCGCGCAGGGCCTCGCCACCTTTCAGAACATTCTGACCTCAATCGAAGACTTCAGCCGGGAGGGCTTCCCCTATCGCGACGGCGCGCGGGCCAAAGCCGAGTTGCAGATTCGTGAAACCGTTCGCCGGTTGTTCGGCGAGCGCTCTCCGGAATATCAGGCGCACCGCGCGCACAAGCTCAAAATCTCCACCCCGGCTGAAACGACGCAGAGTGTGCACCTGGTGAAATCGTTCATCGCGGCGCTTGAACGCAGGAAACTGGAACTGCAAGGGCTTGCTCCTGCGCCGCCGGCGGCTGAAGCCGGGCAACAGCCCGCAGCCTCCGGCCCGCCACAGATGACCTTAGTGCCTCCCGCGGCGCCAGCAGCCCAGATTACGATGGCTCAATCCACCCCGGGGAGCACGCCACGGGTGACGATGTCGGTCGCCATCACCACAAATCTGAGCCAACCAACCGCGCCGAGTCCGCAAACACCTGTGATAGCGCCGCCTGCACCGGTTCAACCACCGGCGCCGGCGATTCCGCAAAGCCATCTTGAATCGGCTCGATTTCGCACCATGCTTACCGACCCACAACCGGCGGCACCACCCCCTGTATCAATACCTGTGCCGGCGGCGCCAGCCACCTGCCAGGAACCCGTCGCCCCCCTCACTTCACTACCGATTGCACCGCTCCATGCAACCGATCCTCCTCAGACACAGATAGGAGTCCCCTCCCCATCGGCATCACCGACAGCGGCGCCCTCGATCCCTGTGAGTGAAACCATGCAGAGGCCGCCCGATCAACCCGACGCGCCTCCGGCCATATCAGTCGTAGCGCCGCCTGCGTCACCGACCCCATCGCCGAGTCCGATACCGGCCTCGCCGGCCGTCGCGCCAAGCAGGGAACAGCCCGCAGCGGATCCGGTCGATGCGCTCCGGAAGGTCTGCCTGCGCTTTCACGCCGTGGCCCGGCAACTCCGCTTGCGGAAAGACTATCGCACGACGCTGGAAGTGGAAGACGACTACGATCTGCACGATTTGCTGTGCGCGTTGCTGAAATTGGAATTCGATGAAGTGGGCGCCGATGAATGGACGCCGCCTTACGCAGGCGGCTCGACGCGCACCACCCTGCTCTTGAATCGGGACCGCCTTGCCGTGGTCGTCAAGAAAACCCGCTCGGGTCTCACCACCAAGGAACTGGCCGAGCAGATTGCCGCGGACACCGCCCGCTACGCTTCGCATAAACCCTGTGCCCACTTGTTCTGTTTTATTTACGATCCGGAGGGACGCATCGGCAGTCCGACGCGGCTCGAAACGGACCTAACCAGCGTGAGCGACTCCTTCACTGTGGACATCCTCATCGCGCCGAAGTGAGACTCAAACGACTATGCCAAGAAAACCCAAATCCATCGCTGGCTCATCCGCCCGCGCCACGTCCGTCTTGACACCGCCGCAGGGAGTTCGCTACGGTGAGCCGCAGCCCGATCCACCGGCTATTCCCTTTACGATTCACGCGCCAAGCGCGGGAGCGCCCCTGATGTCCGACCGGGCCTACATCATGATCAATGTGAATCCCGGCCTGACCTCCAGTGTCGTGAAAGCACTCGGACAGATCAAAGCGATCAAGACCATCGACCCTTGTTGGGGAAAGCCGGACATCATTGTCGTCGCCGACGTGGCCGATCAGGATGCGCTGACGCAGCTGGTCCTGAGCAAGATTCATGGCATTGAAGGCGTGACACAAACAGACACGCATCTCGTCTACCGCACACAGGAAAGCAAGGCAAAATGACTCTACGGACAGGCCTCCTCCTCGCAACCATGACGCTGGCGATCGGTTGCAGCGGAGCCCCCCATCCCCTTCCGGCCGATCTCATCGAAACCCGCCTGGCCGCCCCGCTCGACACAGTGAAAACCGCCCTCACGCAGATCCTCACCGACGGCGGCTACGATGTGGACTGGAAGAACGACTCCACGTTGGAAACCAGCTATCGGAAAGAAATACATGGCCCCTGGAACTGGCTCTATCGCTGGCGATTCGGCACGATCAAGAGTCGGGTACATGCGACGGTGAAGGCCGCAGACAGCCAGAGCACGGCGCTGAAACTGGAAGTTCGGTCAGAGGGAAAAGACGGGATCTTTACCAGCTGGGATCAGGCGCCCAGCGCCTTGCCCCAGGACGCCGACAATCAATTGCGGCTCATCAAGAACGCCCTGCAACTGCTCTAATTCAGATTGAAACTGAGGTTGCGCCCAAGTTTTCGGATGTTTTTTCGGTCAGACCTCGACCTTAGCCTGCTTCTCTCTCTCCACTCTCCACATCGTCACCCAAATCCAGTCCGAACCGTTCAGCCATCCGATAGAGCGTCCGGCGGTCGATGCCCAGGATCTTGGCCGCCTTCACCTTGTTCCCCTTCATTTCTTTCAGGACGCGGATCAGATGCCGCTTTTCCACTTCTTCGAGCGTCAGACAGATCTCATCCCCTTCCGACGCCGGAGCGGCTTTCGCCTCCAACGGCGCAACAGTCCGGATACTTTCCGGCAAATCGTCCGGCGTCAGCAGCGGACCATGGCTGAGCGATACCGCGCGCTCAATCGCGTTCTCCAATTCCCGCACATTCCCGGGCCACCGATACTGCTTCAGCAACGCGATCGTTTCCGGTAAAAACCCGCGCACCGCCAATGGCGCCACGGCTGCGCACTTCTGAAGAAAGTGATGGGCCAGCATCGGGATATCCTCTTTCCGATCCACCAGCGACGGCAACGTAATCCGTACGACATTCAAGCGGTAGTAGAGATCGTCCCGAAACTTGCCGTCCTTGACGAATTGCTCCAAATCGCGATTGGTCGCGGCAATGATGCGGACGTCGACTTTGACGGACGTCGTGCCTCCCACGCGCCGGACTTCCTGATCTTGCATGACTCGCAGCAGCTTCACTTGCAGCGCCGGCCCGAGCTCGCCGATCTCATCGAGAAACAACGTCCCACCCGTCGCCGCTTCAAACAGGCCGGCCTTGAGTCCCACCGCGCCGGTAAAGGCCCCTTTCTCATGGCCGAACATCTCGGACTCCAGGAGCGTATCGGGCAAGGCGCCGCAATTCACCGGGATGAAAGGCTTGTCTCGCCGTGGGCTGTTCGCATGAATCGCCCGGGCAATCAGTTCCTTCCCGGTCCCGCTTTCGCCCTGGAGCAGCACGGTGCTCTTGCTCTCGGACACGCGCGCGACCAACTTGTAGACATCCAGCATTGCCGGGCTGCTGCCTACGAGCGGCGACCACTCGTCTTTCCCCTTCAGCTCCTCGCGAAAACGCGCGTTCTCCCGCACCAGGCGGCAATGGTCCAGCGCGCGCTGCACCACGAGTTTGATTTCCTCTTTCCGGAACGGTTTGGCCAGATAATCAAAGGCCCCTTGCTTGATGCCTTCGATCGCCCCTTCCAGCGAGCCGAAAGCCGTGAGGAGCACGATCGAGGTATCCGCGCTGAACTGCTTGAACTCGCGCAGCACGGTCAATCCACCGACGGTGCCCATGCGAATGTCGGTAAGAACAAGGTCTGTCTTCTTTTGTTTTCCACGGCTAATGGCGTCGGCGCCATTGGCGAACACCTCAACGTCGTACCCTTCTTTCTTCAGCGCGTCGGCCAACAGCTCACGCGCCACCGCATCATCGTCGATCACGAGAATCTTGGCTGCCGCCATACTTTGCTCCTATGCAACGGACCCGGAGATGGAACTCGAGCCCGGCAACGATATCATAACGGTCGTGCCTTTCCCTACTGCGCTCTCCAGCGTCAACGTCCCTCCATGGGCCTGCACCGTTTCCCGGCTAAGGAACAATCCAAGACCCGTTCCTGTGCCGATCGCCTTCGTCGTAAAGAACGGCGTAAACGCTTTCTGGAGATCCTCCTCCGGCATACCTGAGCCCGTATCGCCGACGACGATCGTGACCATCGTGGTGAACGTCGCATTCCCCGCGCGCAAGCCCACCTCGATTTCTTCCGGTGTGGCCGCTCGGCTGCCGGCGCTGATGGTTACCGTCCCGCCCTCCGACGTTGCCGCGATGGCGTTGGCAAACAGATTGACCAGCACTTGATGCAGTTTTTCGGCATCGGCCCAGACCAGCGGCAACGCGTCCCCAAGTTCAACCCGAAGCGCCACCCCCTTCGCTTGAAACGCGGGTTCCATCAACGCCGCCACAGGACCCACAACATGGTCGACCGGCAACCAGGTGGGATCGGGCTTTCGCTGCCGGGTCGAGGACAAGAGATCCTGAATAATGCCGACCACGCGCGTCAGCTGCCCATCGATCACATCGATCCGCCTTTTCATATCCGGCGTGACCGTCGGCTCTTCAGCCAACGCCTGCACGTGCCAGGCGATCGAATGCAACGGCGTACCCACTTCATGCGCGACCGACGCCACCAGTTGCCCGACGGCCGCGAGACGCTCAGACCGGTTGAGCTGATCCTTCACATCGACCAACTGCGCATTGGCGCGCAATAGATTTTCCGTTTGCCGGGCCAGCGCGGCACGAGCCGCTTCTTCCCGGGCCTTCCGTTCCTCCCAGCTCACGCCGATATAGGCCACCATCAGCAACACGCCGACAACCACCGTGCGATTGATCACGGCGGATTGAAACCGTCCCGGCTTCGTCGGCTGGAGAAGCCCGGCATAGGTCGCGACGACACAGGCCAACACCGTCGCCAGCATCAGCGTACGATTGCGCAGGATCGCCACGAGGAGAATCGGCAGCACATAGCCGTAGGCCCCGACCACGTTCGCCGGTGCGAGCTTTTCGATAATGACGATGGTCAGGAACCAGGCGCCTGCGATACTCAGCACCAGCCAATTGCGGGTCTTCATCGTGCGACACTCACTCCGGTAGAAGAGTCGGAAGGAACGATGCGCGCTCCCCTCGTTCTTACACAAGCGGACGGGCTGAACGCAACTGCGCGGCGAGCGACGCGAAGCGGGAATCCTGCACCATCTGCTCGACAGTACAGGTCAACTTCCGGGACCAGTTGGGATGCTGATCGACCGTGCCGGGCACATTGGTCTGCGCCCGTTGACCGATGACATCTTCCACATTGGCGAGGACGACCCAGGAGGGCGTGCGCGCGAGATAGAGATGCAGCGCCGCCGTCAGCTCCGCGGTCATGACCGGACTCTGCGCCGGATCGTCCGACAGGCCAGTCGGCAATAGGCCCTCGGATCTGAGCGCCGCGAGCAACCGAGCCTTGTCGACGTGTCGTTCAGCAAGCGCGCCTTGACGAGCCTCCTCTGTCGCACAAAGCCCAAGGGTGGCGCGCGTCTCGATATCGGCGCCTTCCCAGTAGCCGCTCAATGTCGGCAAATCATGGGTCGTCACGACCCCGAGCGATTGAGCGGGATAGGACGAGGGGGATTTCAGACTGCCGTCCCCGTTCCGTTCGAAATAGAGGACGCGATACGAGAGCACGCCGGCCGCAGCCAACCGATCACGCACCCAATCGGGCACCGTCCCCAGATCTTCGCCGATGACCAACGTTTTCGCCCTTGCGCTCTCCAGCGCGAGAATCGCCAGGAGATCGTCCGCCGGATAATGCACATAGGTTCCCTTGGAAGCCGGCATCCCGCGCGGAATCCAAAAGAGCCGGAATAAGGCCATCACATGATCGATCCGAATCGCCGCGCCGTACCGGAGATTATTCCGTAGCAGCTCGATAAAGAACTGATAGCCGCTGGCGCGCAGCTTCACCGGGTCGGACGGCGACAGTCCCCAATTCTGCCCTTCCGGCGCAAAGGCATCCGGCGGAGCCCCGCAATCGGCCTGGTGCGCCAACACCTCTTGGAATCGCCAGCCGTCTGCGCCGTAGCGATCGCTGCCCAGCGCGAGGTCGTGATACAAGCCCAACGGCATCCCGGTCTCGTCGGCTTGCACCCCCACGGCGATCAGCTGTTCAGCCGCTACCCATTGCACATATTGAAAGAACCGCACCCGCTTCATATGCCGGCGCTTGAATTCGGCGACGGCGTCACTCGTGGGCACACGGTAGGCCTCCGGCCAATCCGCCCACACGACTGACCGGGACTGCACGAATTGCCGCTCATCTTCGAGCGCCTGGAAGAGCGCATACTCGGCAAGCGGTTTTCCCTCTTGCTGAACGTAGGAATGAAAAAACCAGCCACGAGCCGTCGTCGGCTTCAGATCCGGTTCCATCCCCTCAAAATTGTCACGCAGAAAAGTCCTATAACAAAGGTCCAGCACCGTCCGTTTGAGAGCCGCGACCGCTTCGTAGTCCACATACTCGTTCGTTCGAGCCTTCGTCAGTTGCGCGCGAAAGGCGGGATCGGCCAGACGCTTCTGCACGTCCGGCGTCGTCTTCGCTTCAGCCACCCGGTCGATATCGATATAGAGCTCGTTGAGGTACAGCCGGCTGCTCGGCGAATAGGGACTGATGTGATAGGGCCTGGTGTTCTTCAAGGCGTGCAAGGGGTTCAACCCGATGACACCGGCGCCCAACTGCCTCCCCGCCCACTCGACGAGCGTGGACAGATCACCAAAATCTCCAATCCCCCAGTTCCGTTCACTGCGCAGCGAGTACAGTTGCAGCGCGAGCCCCCAGGTCCGAGTGCCGGCATGAAACGATTCAGGGACATAGCAGCGCGCCGGAGCCATGATCAGACGAAACTGGAATTCAACCGATGCCGGCCCGCCCTGCACCCAGACCTTCACATCGTAATAGCCGATCGGCAAATCCAGCGGCAGGGGGAACGCCAGCCGCACATAGCGACGAGTCTGGATTACCCGCTCCTCATGGATCGGAAGCCCGGGCCTCTCTCTCCACTCGCCGTGCTTTTCACCATGTTCGCCGGACACCATCCAATGGACATGAAGCTGCCCATCATCCGAGGGCTGACAACGCACGTGCAACGGCCACTCACAGGGGGCTTGGCCTGTCCTGACCACACAGACCGGGTCGCATCCCTGCACCCACGGCCGCTGGTCCCAAGCGGTGAGTTCTTCGATCAGCGCGGAACGATCGGCCACGCGAAACCCCATGGCCGAGAGAATAGCCCGACGAGTTTCATCGGTCGTCACATGGCGGGACCCGATGATGTCGTGGTAGTCTGCGGCGATACCGGCACGGTCGGAGAGAAGAGACAGGAGTTCAGCTTCCGGCAGGTCGTACATGTCGGAGAGTGTGCGGGACGACCTTCCGCAAGTCAAGCTATCCTATTGTTTCCGTAGACTATTTTAAGGGGTGGAGAGGCCGTCAGCCGCGTGGTAGCATGAGACTCATCAGTATGGAAATGTTGGCTCCTTCTCATCCATCCACCGCAGAGGAGGCGTTATGTCTGCCCGTCACTCCACGACCGGTGCCCTGCTTCTCTCCGCGCTGATCGGCGGTTCCCTTCCTTCGCACGCGGCGGAAGCCATGAACGGCCGGCTTGAAATCATCGGCGAATATCGGTATGCCGCCCGCGAATCAGAGTCTGCCGCCGATGCCAAAGCGCTCGCCTGCCGGGAAGCCTGGCGCCAGGCCGTGACCAACTCATCGCTCTATCGCGAATACACCGCCGCCGTGATCGACTCCCCCCTCTTGCGTGAGCTGTCTTATACCCTTGCGAATCGCCATGTTCACGACCCACAGATCGTCGAGCAGACTGAACGGGGGCGGACCGTCTCCTGCAGAGTACAGGGGTATCTCCAGATCGACGAAAGCGCGCGCATCATTCGCGCGCAGCTGACCGGCGGCCCTTCGACGACGGATGGGATCGACCAAAACCGCGTGTTGCGCATTCTCACTGTACGGGAAGAAGCCAACAACATCATTGCGATCCAGTACCAGGCCCTCAAGCGGTTGGACTGGCTCGGCACCCACTATCAGGGCGGATTACGGGAGTCTGCGGACATCATGGTGGATTTCTATGATGAGCACGGCTTGCTCATGAAGACCGAGCGCTACCCGGCCAGGCGCACGGCAACCGGCGACGATGTCATGAATCCCGGCGCCATCGCCGTCCTCAAAGCGACCAAACCGGCAGGCGGCAAGACCTATCGTGTCTGGCTAGTACAATAACCCCGGTCATCGGCAACTTCCCGCCTCGTCCTGACCCGGCCGAGAAGATTGTTTCTGCCTTCCCCTTTAGTTCGACTCGATCACAACCGATAGAGATAGCCGAGAGCCTCATCGAACCGGTCGTGCGTTCATGACGTAGGGAGGATGCACAGCGATGTCGTCGGCACAAGAACTGGTCCAATCCTGCTCCAACATCTTCACGCTCCCCGAAATCTATTTTCGCGTGCGGGACGTCGTCGACGATTCGACCTCGACCATGGACGACCTGGCCAACGCTCTCAAGCTCGACCCGGCGATTTCCGCCCGGCTGCTGCGCATCGTCAACAGCCCGCTCTACGGATTTCCCAAGCAGATCGATACGATCACCCGCGCGGTGAATCTTATCGGGATGCAAGCCGTCAGTGACCTGGTCGCGGCCACCACCATCGGACGGACCTTCAACGGCATGACGTCGGATCTCATGGATCTCCCGGCCTACTGGCGCAAAAGCGTGCTATGCGCCTTGCTGGCCGGAAAAATCGCCAAGGCCTGCGGAATTGAAGACAGCGAGCGGTTCTTTATCGAAGGCCTGCTGAGGGACATCGGCCACTTGGTGCTGTATCAGACGATTCCGGAACGGGCTCAGTCGGCCCTTGTCGAAGCAGGCAATTTCGGCGCGGCGCTGGCGGAAGTGGAGCAGTCCAATATCGGCTTCGACTTCACCGAAGTCGGCGCAGAATTGATTCGCTTCTGGGGCATGCCGGGCCAGATCGAACAGGCCATTCGCCGTCAACTACGTCCGCATGAAGCCGGCGAATACAATCTCCACGCGTCGATCGTCCATCTGGCCGGCGCCATGACCGATCACGCCGAACTGGACCCGACCCGTGCCAAACAGCCTCCGACCTTCGATCCCTTCGCACTCTCCTGCACGCAATTCAATCTCGACGAGCGCCCGGCTCTGCTGGAAGAAGCTCAAGGCCAACTGCAAGATACCCTCTCGTTCATCTATCCACTGGCGATGGCGGCGTAGGGTCCGGAGCGAGCACCCACTCATCCGAGTCCCTCTATTTCAACGCGCCGTCGCAGACGACCCGCCGGCGGACTCATCCCTCTCACAGCTTCCACTCCCCCCTTTCGAGGAGTGGCCAGGCACGGCCCCGACGCGGTAGGGTATCACCCCCGACGGATATCGATGACTGGAATGGAAGGGATGATTACCGTATGAAGATGCAACGGTTCCGGCTGCTCTTGGCGATGGCTCTGTTCACCCTTGCCGTCCTATCATCCCGCCTGTTCGGAGGCCAACAAGAAGACGCGCTGGAAACGGCGCGGTTGTTGGCGATTCTGCTGGATTCCGGGCGGCTGACGATCGCCAAGCACCAGGACCTCATCAATACCCCGACTCTGACAGACAAGAAGTTCACGCCGGAATTATTTGAACAGGAAGTGCTCGCTGAGTTCCAGCGGCAGACCGGAGTCGCACTGAACGCCCTTGAAGACGCGACGGTCCCGGCAATGGCCAAGCCGCTTCTCGCCCAACTCCTCAGGGACAGCATTGGAACCATCCAAAGCTACCAACCCGTGCTCAGCGTTCCAGGGATACGATACAAAGGCCTCATCCCGGCGACCTTCGGCACCGAGACCGCCGCCCGGTTTCAAAAGTTTTCACCGATCTACATGAAGCAGACTGCACCCGACCATTTGCTAAGAAATCTGAAAAACAAGCCCGACGCCTATGAGACGGCCGCCTTCGAACGGTTCGGCGGCTCCTCCTCCGCGTCCGGCAATCGCCAAATCATCAGCGAGCTGGTGGACGGAGAGCGTAGCGCTCGCTTGATGCTCCCGCTCTATTATGAAAAATCCTGCCTGGCCTGCCACGGTGAACCGAAAGGCGAACGGGATATCTCCGGGTATGCACGAGAAGGCGGGAAAGAAGGCGACCTCGGCGGCGCCATCAGCGTCATGATCCCCCTCAAGTAACCGGACTTGCCTCGATAAAGCATTGCGGCCCAAGAGCGATGCGCTGACAGTCCTCCGCGCAGGAGATCACAGACAGCGCGGTCCATCTCAGCTCCTTACTGCAGCGTATTGAGCGAGCCGGTCGAGCGAGCGAGGTTGACGCGGGCGGCGTTGAGTTGGAAGAGCGCGTTCACCAGATTCTCTCTCCCCCTGGCCACGCTGGTGAGCCCGTTGGTCAGTTCGAAGTAGCTGGCGGCGGTGATGACGGCGTAGCGTTCCCGCGCAAGGTCGAGTTCCTTCGTCGCCATCTGCAAGCCGGCTTGCGCAATCGCCACCTGCTCTTTGGCCGCTGCAACAGCAGCCAGGGCATCATGCACTTCCATCTTCACCTGGTTGAGCACCGCCCGCATCCGGAGCGCTTCCTGCTTCACCTGGCTCCGAGCTTCGGCAATCCGCCCTTCCCGCTGTGCGCCATCGAAGATTGGGATCTGGAGCAAAAGCGCCATATTGTAGGTATCGAGCGTATTGTTCCACCGATTGCCGATCAGCCCATAGTCTCCCTGCGCAACAAGCGAAGGCAACCGCTCGCCGGTAATCGACGAATGGGCCAACTCCGATGCCTTCACACGGGTGAACTGCGCCTGCACTTCCGGGCGAGCACTCAAGGCACTCTCCACGGCACCCTGCGTATCAGGAACCTCCCCGATCTCGCTCTTGAGGTCATCCGTCAGTGCCAGCTTGATGTCGTAGGGAATCGCCAACAGGTTGAGCAACGTGAGCTTGCTGTGCTCGACGTCATACCGGGAGGTAGACGCCAGCTGCCGTTCGGTCGCGATCTGGGCATCGAGCCGGGCGATGTCCAACCCCGTCGCGACCCCGCCGCGCTGCCGCTGCTTCACCAGGACGAGCAATTCCTCCATCACTCGCTGATTGGCCTCGTGCATCTTGACCATCGCCATCGCCTTGAGCCCTTCCATGTAGGCTAAGGCAGCGCCGGCCATGACATCGAACTTCCGGCTGTCGGATTCAAACTCGGTCACGTGCAGCAATTCGCGCGAGGCCCGCCACCGCTGAATGAGGCTCACGCTGAAGAGATTTTGGGAGGCGGTCACCCGCCCGTCGAAAATGCTGAACGGATCGGTTCGCTGAGGAGCGAGTCCGAAGGTCCCGAGAAACTGGGTTTGCCGCGTCTGCCGCACGGTGCCTGCCAGATTGGGCAGCAGGCCGCCCAGTTGCGTCTGTGCCTGCCCCTGCGCCGCTTCAATGCGTTCTTTATAGAGCTGCGCGTCGGGATTATTGTCGGCCGCCGCGGTGAGCGCCCCGCGCAACGTCAGATTCAGGACGGCTGGTGGAACGGGGGCAGCGGAACCCGTCGCCTCGGCAGCCCACACCACTGGGCTCAACACGAGCACGGCTAACCCCACTGCCCCAGTCGGCACTCCTCGGCGCATCATCGTTCCCGCAGACTTTCTTTCACGGATTTCAGCAATGGGCTGAGGAGATACTCAATGACCCGCCGTTGGCCGGTTTTGATTTCCACGGTGACCGCCATTCCTGGAGTCAAATTCACCTGCTTACCCTCCACTTGAATCGTGCCTCGATCCATACTCACGCGGGTGGGATACATCAGTCCGACTTTTTCAATCGGTGCGGCATCATCGGATACCGTCAGCACACGGCCGGGGATCGTCCCATACAGCGTGAACGGAAAGGTTTCGACTTTGATCTCGACCGGCTGCCCCTCCTTCACAAACCCCACATCTTTGTTTTCCACCTGCGCCTCGACTTCCACCGGATGCTCTTGCGACACGACGAGCAACAATTGCTGCGCCGGCGTGACCACCCCACCGACCGTATGGACAGCCAATTGCTGCACGACGCCGTCAATCGGTGTCGTCAGCCGCTGAAGATCAGCTTTTTGGCCGGCCTTCGTCACGTCCTGCGCCAGCGACGAGGCCTTCGTTTCGATGCTCGAGAGCTCGACCTGCTTGGTCTGCTGAAACTCCGACACCATCGCGCGATAGTTCTTCTCAGCCTCGGCTAGCGCTGACTGATCCTGCTTCACCTTATTCCGCTGCCCGGCTAGTTCCTGCACCTTGTCGATGCGCTGTCCTTCAGCCTGGAGAAAATCCATCTTCGTGACGGCATCGTGTTCGAGCAGCTTCTTGTACGCCTCGGCGCGTTCGGTCTCCATCGGGACAGTCGCTTCGAGCCGGATAATGTTCTCGCGGGTTTGCTCCAACGCGGACCTGCGTTGGTCGATCAAGTGCTGGGTGGCCGCAACTTTCGCCTGATATTCGGCCAGCTGATCGACCAGCAACTGCTGTTGCAGCGCCACATACTGCGGATCGGCATCGGCAGGCGCCTCAAACCTCGACTTTCCAGCGATCAGCGCGCGCAGCCTCGCCGCCTCCACCTTGGCCGCGCGATATTCATTGGAGGCCCGGTCATGGTCGGCCCGGTTCTGCGTGGGATCGAGATCGATGAGCACCTCCCCCTTACTCACCGTTTGCCCATCCTGGACATGGATCGCGGTGATGACACCGGCCTCGTAGGGCTGAATCACCTTTGAATAGCCGCTCGGAATGATCTTCCCCTGCGCCGTCGCGACAATATCGATCCATCCGAAGGTGGCCCACAGCACCGCGGACGAGAAGACCGCCATGATGGTCCAGAGAATCGCCCGCCCGATCGGCGACGGCGGCGACTGCTGAATCTCCAGCACCGCCGGGAGAAACTCCGCGGCGCGCGAAGAGGGGGTCATGGGTGGAGAGGGGGGCAGGAACCATTTGCGCAAAGCGCCCGGCGGGTCGTCCCGACAAATGGTTCCTGACCCCGTGCCGGCCTCGGCCCGCCAGGCGGCTTTCCATACCTCCCAATGTCGTGCCACTACCCCGAATGCCATCTGAGATCCCCTACAACTCCTTCATCGCGTTCACTTACACCAGTACGGGCTGCACACCATCCTGATGCTGGCACAGCCGGGCATAGAATCCTTTCAACCGCACCAACTCCTCATGCGAGCCGGATTCCACCACTTCGCCTTTTTCAATCACGTAAATACAATGGGCCGGCCGCACGGTGCTGAGCCGGTGGGCGATGATGAATACCGTGCGCCCTTTGCAGATATGCGCCATGTTCTGCTGAATAATGGCCTCTGATTCATAATCTAAGGCGCTCGTCGCTTCGTCGAAAATGAGAATGCGTGGATTGGCCACAAGGGCTCTGGCGATCGCAATGCGCTGCCGCTGACCGCCGGACAGCGAACAGCCATGCTCTCCGACCAATGTGTCGTAGCCCTCAGGCAATTCGAGAATGAACTCATGGGCGCCGGCCAACTTGGCGGCTTGCATCACCTGCTCCATC
Organism: uncultured Nitrospira sp.; assembly: GCA_964635345.1. GTDB lineage: Bacteria > Nitrospirota > Nitrospiria > Nitrospirales > Nitrospiraceae > Nitrospira_D. Next base: position 17,007 of record CAZWOX010000033.1, on the reverse strand, counting down.
GCCAGCCCCGGATCGGTCAGGGCGATGTTGTCGCGCACGGATTGATTGAACAGAAAGTTTTCCTGCAGCACGACGCCTACCTGACGGCGCAACCACGCAGGATCCACCTGCGCCAGATCAACACCGTCGACCAGAATGCGGCCCCGCTCAGGCACATAGAGCCGTTGAATCAATTTGGCGATGGTGCTCTTCCCGGACCCCGACCGACCGACAATACCGATGACATTGCCAGGCGCCACGGTAAACGAGACCTTGCGCAGCACTTCCGCACCATCAGGGCGGTACCGAAAGGTCACGTCTTCAAACACCACCTGCCCGGCAACTTGCGGCAGCGTCGTGCGATTGGGATTGTAGGAGGGCTCCGGTTGGGTGTTGAGCACATCGCCCAACCGTTGCACGGACACCCCGACCTGCTGAAACTCCTGCCACAAGTTGACCATGCGGAGCAGCGGTCCTGTCACCTGCGCCGAGAGCATGTTGAAGGCAATGAGCTGGCCGATACTCAGATCGCCTTCGATCACGCGATAGGCGCCGACCCATAGGACGGCCACGACGGTCACTTTCTGGATGCAGGTAGCCACCTGACCCGCCACCGTAATCAGACTCGTCGCGCGAAAACTGGCGCGCACATACCCGGCCAGTTGCTCCTCCCACCTGCGTAACAACGGCGGCTCGACCGCCATGGCCTTCACGGTTTGAATCCCGCTGATCGCCTCGACCAGGAAAGATTGATTCTCCGCGCCCCGATTGAACTTTTCATGAAGCCTGGCGCGAATCGCCGGGGTAATCGCAATCGAGAGGACGGCGTAGAGCGGCAACGACACCATCACCACACCCGTCAGCATCGGGCTGTACAACCACATCACCACGAGGAACACCGCCGTAAACAACACATCGAGGACCACCGTGACGGAATGGCTCGTCAGGAACTGACGGATCTGTTCCAGTTCACGCACCCGTGCCACGGTGTCACCCACCCGTCGCGCTTCAAAATACGCCAGCGGCAGCGCCAGGATATGGCGGAACAGCTGCGCTCCGAGACCGACATCGATGCGATTGGTCGTATGGGAAAACAGATAGGCGCGCAGCCCGCCGAGCAGAGCGTCAAACACGGCCAGCGCGATCATGCCGATGGCGAGCACATGCAGCGTCGTGAAGCCTTTGTGCACGAGCACCTTATCGATGACGACTTGCGTGAACAGCGGCGTCAGCAACGCAAAGAGTTGGAGAAAGAACGAGGCCGCCAGCACCTCACCAAGAAATTTGCGATACTTGACGATGGAGGGAATAAACCAGGTGAAATCGAATTTCAGATCTTGGAGGCGCAGATTGGCCCGCTTCGTAAAGAGCAGAAGCTCACCGGACCAGGCCGACTCGAACTGCTCACGCGAGAGCACCAACGGCCGCCCGGCCACAGGGTCCTGAATCAGCGCCTTGTCGCCCTCAATCTTGGCCAGCACGACATACTGGCCGTCCGTCCGTTTCGCAATCGCGGGAAACGGCGTCCTCGCCAGTTTATTCCAGAATGTGCGAAGCGACCCTGCCTTCAAGCCAAGATGTTTCGCCGCGCGCAGGAGCTCGGTATCGGAGAGCGCCTGCCCCGACTGGGCAAACTGATGGCGCAACTGTGACCCGTCTGCGGGAAGATCGTAGTACCGGGCGATGATCAGGAGACAGATGAGACCTGTGTCTGGGGGTAGGACCGGCATCTGTGCGGTTTCAGCATGCGCCTCCGCTTGAACTGGTTTTGAAGAGTCTCGCATTAGACGGCCCTATGGCCAGGAGGAAGAATGCTACGAGATCCTTGCCAGCCTACCCTGTTTACGACTATCATTCCGGAGTATCTAGTGTGCATATCGAGGAGACATATCATGGGAGCCATCTCTCTCAAACTGCCAGAGGACGTATTGGAAACCAGCCGCCTGTGTGCGAACACCCTGCACATCTCCAGGGCGGCCTATATTCGCCGCGCCATCGAACGCATGAATCGACAGACACAAGCGTTGCTTCGGGCAAAACGGCTAGCCGACGCTTCAATGAAAGTCCGAAAAGTAAGCATGCGCGTCAATCGGGAATTTGCGGCCATTGAACGGGCGCCCGATGCCTAATCGAGGAGAAGTCTGGCTGGCCGATCTCGACCCGAAGCGCGGGACCGAGCCCGGCAAGACACGACCGGTTCTGATCGTCCAAGCTCAGGCATTGCTCGACGCCCAACATCCCTCAACCCTCATCATTCCCCTGACGACCGTCCTGATCGACGGGGCCGAACCCTTGCGTATTCGTATTCATGCAGCCGGACGTCTTCGCCGCACGTCCGACTTGCTCATCGACCAGCTGCGCGCGATCGACAACCGCCGTCTCGCAGAAGGCCCCCTCACCACGCTCTCCACAGCACTTATGGCAAAGGTTCACGGAGCCATCGCCGAAGTCCTCGACCTCGCTCAGAGTCGCAGTTGACGCATCGCTCGTCTGTCTGGTCGCTCCGGTCTGTTTTGTCTATCTCGTCCGACACCAGACAGACCAGAAAGACGGAGCGAGAACGAGATAGACCCCTTTCACGTCTGCCTACTGCCAGCTCGCCGCCAAGACCGTCTGCACCTCCTGCGGCCGTTGATCGATGGCTTGGTCCCACGTGAGCCCCGTCTGCTGACTGAACGAGGCCATGGCTTGAATGAGTTGATCGACCTGGGTGCTCAGCAACGCTTGCCCATTGCCGGCTTGAATGGTCTCGGTGCGATTCACTGAACTGCTGTACCAGTTCTGAATCGTGACGCGATCTGTTGATCCATGAATCGTCAAGCGCAGATCGTTGGCCTGGCGGCTGATGACGAGATCGAGAGGATTGATGCCGGCATCATAGAGGAGCTTGTCTGCCGTCCCGCTGTTGTCCTGCACCAAATCCTGCCCCTCGCCACGACCGAACAGGAAGGTGTCGTTACCGCCGCCGCCGTTGACCGTATCGTTCCCGAGCCCGCCACGCAGCTGGTCGTTGCCACCGGCGCCGCTGAGCGTATTGTTCGCGCTGTTGCCGGTCAATGTGTTGTTGAGCCCATTGCCCGTGCCGCTGATGGCGCCGATGCCTGTGAGTGTCAAGTTCTCTACGTTCGCGCCCAGAGTATGGGTGAGCAAGCTGTGGACGGAATCCGTCCCCCCATTCGCCGCTTCCACCACCTGGTCGCCGCCTCCTATAATATATGTGTCGTTGCCCGCGCCCCCGGTCAGGGTATTGCCTGCCAGATTGAGCAGGCCGTTCAGCACGTTGTCCATCGCGTTGCCGGTGCCGTTGATCGCGCTGAATCCAATCAAGGTCAGATTCTCTACGTTGGCAGCGAGGCTGTGCGTGAGGGTGCTGACCACCGTATCCGTGCCGTCATTCGCCGCTTCGACCACGGTGTCGCCCGCGCCGATCATATAGGTGTCATTGCCGCCTCGACCGGTGAGCACGTTGGCGGCGCTATTGCCGGTGAGCACGTTGTCTAACTCATTCCCGGCGCCGGTGATCGCCGCCGACCCCGTCAAGACCAGATTCTCGACATTCGCGCTCAGGGTGTAGTTGACCGAACTCGTCACCGAATCGAGCGCGCCTTCGCCGGTCTGTTCGACCACCGTATCGCCGGTGTGATCCACGACATACAGATCATCCCCGGCGCCGCCGGCCATCGTATCGGCCCCAGCCTTGCCGTCGAGCAGGTTGGCCCCGCTGTTGCCCGTCAGCACATTGGACAGCGCATTGCCGATCCCCGCGCTCGGGCCTGTTCCTGTCAACGTCAGGTGCTCGACATTGCTGCCCAGCGTATACGTCAGCAGCGCGCTCTGCACGGTGTCGGCGCCTTCATTGGCCGCTTCCGTCACCACGTCGAAGAAATTCTCGACCACATAGGTGTCGTTGCCGGTTCCGCCCTGCATCGTGTCGGCGCCCGATCCACCGTCGAGGAGGTCGTGGCCTTGCCCACCATTCAAGGTATCGTTTCCAGCCAGCCCGCTCAGCGTATCGTCGCCTCGTCCACCGGTCAGCGTATCGTTGCCGGGAGTGCCGACCAGCGTTTGCGGCAACGGGCCGGACACCGTCAACGCGAACTGATCGGTCACGCTGGCCGTTTGGCTATCCGTGGCGGTGACAGCAATCTGGATACTGCCCGCATCGCCTGCGCCAGGCGTCCCGCTGAACGTCCGAGTCGTCGGATTGAAATTCAACCAGGAAGGGAGCGGACTGCCGCTGGCGAGCGTCGCGCCGTAAGTCAGCGCATCCCCATGGATGAGATCCTCGTCCGCGAAGGTCGCGCCGGGAACCGTGAAGGCAAAGGCCGAGTCCTCTGCCGCCGCCTGATCGGCGATCGGGGCTGAGACCGTCGGCGCATCATTGACATTCTGAACGGTGAGGGCAACCGTGTCTGTCGCGCTGAGGCTCCCGCTATCCGTGGCGTTCACCGCAATAGTGAAATTGCCGACATCCCCGTTGAGCGGCGTGCCGCTGAACGTGCGCGTCGCCGGATCGAAACTCAGCCAGGCAGGAAGTGCGGCTCCACCTTCCAGCGTCGCACTGTAGGCCAGCGCATCCCCCGCATCCACATCCGCAAAAGTTCCGACGGGCACGACCAAACTGAATGGCGCATCCTCCGGGACGGTTTGATCCGCGAGCGGAGTGGCCACCGTCGGGGCTTCATTCACATTGTTCACGGTGAGCGTAAAGCTATCCGACACGCTGAGCGTGCCTGTATCCGTGGCCGTCACGCGCAGATCGAGCGCGCCCACCTGGGCATCGCCCGGCGTCCCGCTGAATGAACGAGTGGCCGCATCGAAGCTCAGCCAGCTCGGCAGCACCGTACCATCGGCCAAACTCGCGCTCAGCGTCAGCACATCACCGGCATCTTGGTCGGCAAATGTATTCACCGGCACCACGACGCTGAATGGCGCGTCCTCTTGCACCGTCTGATCGGCCAACGGCACCGCCACCGCCGGCGGATGGTTGACCGGAGCGGCCAGCAGGTCAACGAGATTGGCCGTGCTCCCATCAGCAAAAGTCAACGTTTCAACAACCAGCGAGCCGTTTGATCCTGTGGGATCGAAGTTAGTCAGCACAAGTTTATCCGTCCCATTGCTACCAACCTGAATCGTCAGTGTGCGGGCCGCTGAGTCCTGCGTGAAAGTGAGATCGCTTTGATTGATTGCCGTGCCAAACAGAATACGGTTTCGTTCTCCCCCCGTTGCCACATCCTGAATGGTGTCGATTCCATCACCCACGTCAAACCGATACGTATCGTCTCCGACCCCACCCAAAAGAGAATCCGTACCGATCGCCCCATGTAACCGATCATTTCCTGTACCGCCATCCAAAACGTTATTGCCGCTGTTACCAACGAGCACATTGTCCAGCGTGTTGCCGGTCCCGTTCAGATCGGTTGCCCCGGTCAACCTCAAGTTCTCCAGGTGATCACCGAGCATGTACGACAGATTGCTTTGCACCGCGTCTATTCCTTCGGAAGCATTCTCGATCACCACATCACCGGCAGTATCCACGATATACGTGTCGTTGCCAAACCCACCCGTCATCGTATCCGCGCCCAGATTTCCATCGAGGATATTATTCCCCCTGTTGCCGATCAGCACATTGTCCAATTCGTTGCCGGTGCCATTGATGGCCGAGCCTCCCGCCAATGTGAGATGCTCCACATTGCCGCCGAGAGTATAACTGACAGCGCTGAGGACCTTGTCGATCCCCTCATAGGGCTGCTCGGTCACCACGTCAGTGAGCGAGTCCACGCTGTAGGTATCATTTCCGATGCCGCCGACAAGTGTATCGGCACCCTGGCCACCGACCAGCGTATCGTCTCCCGCCAGCCCCTCGATTCGATCATTCACGTTGGTCCCGTTAATAGTATCGTTGCCCACCGTGCCGGTGAGGTCGAACCCTCGGGCAATGAGTTGGTCGTAGGACAAGGTTGATCCATCCGCAAAACGAAACAGTTCAACCGTTCGTGCACCAAGGACATCGTTCGGATTGAATGTCGTCAGATGAATCGCGTCGCCATTCGTTCCAACGCGAATGAGAAAAGAACCAAGACCTAAGCTGAGGTCGTCGGGTGTAATGCCAGAACCAAATTGCAAGGTATTCCCTTCTCCCGGGCTCGCAACGTCGGCAATCGTATCGACCCCACCACCAACATTAAAGACGTAGGTGTCATTTCCCGCACCACCCGCGAGAATATCATTCCCCGCACCACCCGTGAGCGTGTCATTCCCTGACGTACCGGGAAGCAGATCATTACCTACAGTCCCGGTCACCACGCCAGGGGTTGCAAGGAGATCCGCCAGCTGAACCGTACTCCCGTCTGCAAACGCAAGCGTTTGGGCTACAACAGAACCGTCGACGCTTGTTAGCGAAAAGTTTTCGAGCTGAAGGACGTCAAGGCCGCCGGCGTCCACCTGGATCGTCAACCGCTTCGCGGCCTGATCCGGTGTGAAAATCAAGTCTCCTTGAGTAATGCCCGCTCCAAACTGAATAAGGTTCCCCGCACCCCCTTGGGCCCTGTCCTGAATCGTATCGATACCATCTCCTCTATTAAACACATAGGTGTCGCTATCGTTCGCGCTCCCCTTCAAGAGATCGTTCCCCGATCCACCATAGAACCTGGTTGGCCCGATGCCTCCCGTTAAGACATCATTGCCGTTCCAGCCAATCAATACACTCGGTCCACTGCCACCCGTGAGAAGATCGTCCCCGTTTCCGCCAAGGAGTGTATTGTTTCCTACCCCGCCGGTCAGCACCTGAGTCTCATCGGTGAACAGCACCGCCTGCGCGAGATCGGGCACACTCAGCGAGAGCCCATCGGCGAACGCCAAGGTCCGAATCCCGGGCTCCGTATCGACAAAGGACCCGATCGTGAGACCGTCGCCGGCAGACCCCACGCGGATAAACAACGACCCGCCAACCGTCGTCAGATCACTATCGGTGAGGGGAAGGCCTTCAACCAGTGTCAGATCGATATCGGTGAGGGTCAGGCTCTGCCCGAACACGATTTGGTTGTTCACAAACACAAGATTGCCGGTCGAGTCGAGTACTTGCTCTGCCTCATCCTCAATCTGATCGCGACCATCTCCAAAGTTATAGATGAATGTGTCAGCGCCGCTTCCTCCCAGCAAGAAATCGTTTCCAGCCCCACCGATGATGATGTCGTCCCCGGCATCACCATTGAGACTGTCTACTCCTGCAAATCCCGATATCGTGTCGTTGGCGACGGTTCCGAATAACTCACCATCATCTGAGTTCGTGCCGCGTACTTCCACACCGCCGGCAACGAGCTGGTCAAACGTCTTGCTGGTTCCATCTGCAAACTCGAACAGGTCGACAGCGCGCGGGCTTGCGGAGTCGTACGGCTGGAAGTTCAAGAACAGAAGGCCATCCCCAGCGGCTCCAATGTGAATCGTCAAAAGGCCGTCGCTCGACTGGCCATCATACTCCACTCGCAATGCTGTCGAGGAGATACCGGACCCAAACACGACGCGATTCGATTCTCCTCCAGAAGCCAAGTCATCGATCAAATCCCTTCCATCGCCAAGAGCAAACAGATAGGTATCGTTCCCGGCTCCACCAATGACAATGTCGTTCCCAGCTCCACCGGACAACTGGTCGGCACCCGTCCCGGCACGGAGCACATCGACGCCACTACTTCCTGCCAGGACATCCGCATCAGCGGTCCCCTGCGTGACATCCAGTAATTCGGAAAGGAAAATCTCAAAGCCTGGCTTTTGGGAACCGACTGCGCCGCCGAAATCCACGCGCTCGACGACGCGCGAACCGTTGACACCGGTGGGATCGTATTCACTGAGCAGCACGGCACCTCCCGATGATCCGACGTTGATGCGGAGAAGCCCCGGCGTCTCAGAAAACGTCAAGTCTCCGGGACGAATTCTTCCATCAAACGCAAGACGATTCCCTTCGCCGGTAACGGATGCGTCCTGAATCGTATCGACCCCTTCAAACTCGCTCGTATAGAAATAGGTGTCGTTCCCTGCCCCGCCCCTCAGCTCGTCGTCGCCTGACCCAGTGCCAACATCGCTGAACCCGCCCCAGAGCCGATCGTCCCCGGCGCCGCCTTGGAGCACATTGTTCTGGAAGTTCCCACGGAGGTCGTTCTGCTCCGCGTTGCCGATGCCGACGACGGGTGTCGGACCCAAAAAGTCAAACAGGTTGAGCGAAAGATCTTCGACGTTATCGGGCAATGTATAGTCGATGTAGCTGGTCACGCTGTCGTGACCTTGCCCGGCTTGTTCGCTGACTTGATCGCCAACGTCATCGACGACATACGAATCATTTCCACCACCGCCGACCATCACATCATCACCACCGAGCCCGTCCAGAAAATCATTCCCACCAAGCCCGATCAACGTTTCAGGCAACTCAGAGCCAGTGATCGCGCTGCCGGCTGGATCGGCAACGATCGGGAAACCGGCTACCTGCGCGATGAGTGCAGCACGGTCCCACACCGTCCCATCCGCAAACGTCACCTCATAGGACTGAAATGAGCGTTCGCGGAAATTACTGATGGTGACTTGATCGGAAGTTCCGCCGACACTCAGAACGAGATCGCCACTCGAAGACAGCTCAAAGAAGACATCGGCGGAAATGATGCCAGGAGCCATGCGGATCGTATTGAGCTCATTGCCTGAGAGATCCTGATCGAAGACCGTCACATGACCATATCCTCGATCGAAGAGATAGGTATCGTTTCCGGCCCCTCCATACAGACTGTCATTTCCGCCTGCACCAGACAACGTGTCATTAAGTGGAGAACCTTGTAGAATAGCTTGGCCAGCACTATCCGAAAGAACCACCCCCGGAGTACGGCTCAAAATCGCCGGCGTATCCCACGTGGTGCCGTCCGTAAATTGGATCGATTGAACGCCCAAAGACCGAATAGGATCGAATGGGTCAAAATATAGGACATGCACCGCATCGCCTTGCGCGCCGTAGTGAAGGACAATGCCTTCCTCTGTCGTCCGGCTGATCGTGACTGAGTCAGGTGTGACGCCATCCCCAAATACAAGCGTGTTGTTGCCATCTGGACTGTCCCAAATAGAGGTCACGCCATTTCCCAACTCCACCACATACGTGTCGCCCCCTCCCCAGCCCACCAGCGTATCATTCCCGCCACTGCCTGAAAGCGTGTCCGCTAGGGTTGAGCCCAAGAGGGTTTGCCCACCCAACGTGTCGTTCAGAATCAGACCAGGCGTTCGGCTCTCGACCGCGGCTCTATTCCAATTCGTTCCATCTGAGAACTGCATGACGTACGATCCCTGAACAAAATAACTGCCGACGGTCAACAGATCGTTGGTCCCATTGATGCTCAGCAGCAAATCGCCATGGTTGTTCGTCTGAAGAGAAAGATCATCCGGCAAGACATCCGCGTTCAGCGACACAACCGCAGTACTGGTTATGCCCTCAAAGACATCATGGTCGTACCCTCGTCCAAAGATAATGGTTTGTACAAGGCTTGAAGACATGCCCATCAGCCTGTCATCGCCTGCGCCGCCATCCAGCGTGACATTGCCTGGAGAGGTCACCCCGACGGTCAGTAGATCATCCCCCGCCTCGCCGTAGAGCACACTGTCATACCCGACGGAGGCTCTGAGGGTATCGTTTCCATCACCTCCATACAGAGTTGATCGGCTGAATCCTCCACGCATGGTATCGTTGCCGGCGTCTCCGTGCAGGATCGCCTCGCCGCCGATGCCACCTTCAACGAGGTCGTCGCCTGCACCGGCGTAGATCACACTGAGACCACCGAACACATAGTGGCTGGTACCTCCAATCAATTGATCCGCACTCTCGCCACCAAAAATCGTGTGATCGCCCACTCCTCCTTGAATGACATTGCCATTGGGCCCACCGATAATCAGATTGCTTACAGGCGTCTGAATATCAGCATAGAAATTGGCGTTCCCTCGAATAATGTTTGCGAACGGGATGCCCGTATCTGGGATGTTCCCCACATCCCAGGTAGAACGCGCCGCACCAGTCCCGCCAATGATCGTATGGCTCCCGGGACCAAAATCCACCACAAGGTTCCCGGCCCCGCCAGAAATGAAGCCATTCTGGCTAAAATCGCTTACATAACTCTGCCCTCCACCAATAGACACCGAACTTGAGACACCCCCGACCCCAATACGATTGATCCCACCACCAACCACCACCGTATTGTCGGTTCCGAGGGCATCAATCACGTTGTTGCCTCCCCCGACCATAATGACATTTTTTCCGAGGCCCCCTTGAAGACTGTTATCGCCATTCCCCGCAATGATTTCCAAATCCCCAGCAATCAGGAACGAATGCCCATTGATCAGCGGATCGGGATCGGGGTCACCGCCACCCCCACCTCCCCCATCCCCATCCCCATCCATCGGATCGGGACCGGGCCCAAATGGAGTATTGTCAAAGATCCCCCCCTCGCTCCCTCCGTTCGCGATAAACACCACATCGTTCAGACCCACGGTCGCGTCAAAGCCGGTCTCACTCGTAATGTGCACTTGGACATCGGGCGGCAACGCCCCTGGGCTCAAAAACTCCGTACCTGTTCCACCATCGACAATGTTCACGTTCGCGCCGTCGAGCTGAGCCACCGTATTCCCATTCCCCGTAACATCCACATCACTGTTATTGGCTGGCAACACTTGATTGTTGTTCCCATTGATATCAATTTGATATCCGGGAGTGCCAATGCTCGGGCCCACAGCGGGATTAAGTGTTGTAAGGATGTTGTTGTTATTCCCGTTAAACACGAGAGTGGTGAGGGTACTAAGCCCGTCACGATTCTGAGGGGTTTTAAAACCATTGAAGCCGTAATAGTTATTGTTACTGCCCAGCACCGTGAGCTGAGCCCCACCCGAGGTGGTGAGAGTAGAGCCGTGCGCCGTAAAGTTGAGAGTGGTGTTGGGCCCTGCGTCGATCCTGCTCCCTTCTAAATTGCCGCTGACCCGTGCATTCGGACCGATCGTAAGATTGTTGTTTGTCCCGTTAATTGTAACCTGCGCAAAAGGCTCGATGAAGATTGTGGCGTCGTTGACGTTTACCTCGGGAGCTTGTCCCTTGATAGTTAGATTGACGTCTCCATTGGGGCTAATGGTCCGCAGCTGTTCGAATTGAAGAGCCCCATTTGGCAAGAACGCAATGGTATCTTCGATTTGTGCGCCAAAACTGTCTACTGAGGCCTGCGTGATCCGATCGAAAAACCCATCCGCATTTGTATCAGCAGAAACGGTCACATTCCTTCCGTCAGCGCTGTCGTTGAGAATGATGGTATCAATGATTGCTCCGGAGCCATCATAGTTGGTTATCGTGACAATAGTATTCCCAGCCTGATCGACGCTCGACGTAACGGTTTGACTGTTCGTGCCCTGACCGAGCGGTGGAATGAGAAAGTGATCCGCAGCCGGCGACCAGTGATCGCCCAAGAAATCGGTGTCACTCGGGAGTGTGAACCCAGCGAAGTTGAGTGCCGTTGAAGCCACAGAGTTCGAATTTTGCGTGTACGGCGAATAGGTCAACTGCCGGCTGGCAATGTCGGCCTCTACTGCCTGCATTTGGGCCCATTTCAAAGAGAGATCATCCCCAGATCCCACCACGAGGGAATCGTATAGCGCTTTAGTGTTTTCATCGCTCGTAATCCCCCCAGCATTTTGAAGGGTAATGAGACCCTCCTGCGAAACCAGGAATCCAAAAGCCGAGGCGGTGTTTGTTTGAGCGTCGACCGCGGCGCCGGTTACCTTGGATAGTGCGTCGGATATTCCGGTCGGTTGATACGCACCATTGGGGTTGTTGGGGCTGACCAACAGCGGGTTAAATGGAAATGCATTCAAGAAGCGTTGTGCCCCATCTGCCTGTGTATACACAAGCGTTTGGTGATAATAGGTCTTACCCAGGATGGAACCCAATGGCTTATAATAAACTGCAATAGTTTCCATGGAGCCAACTCCTCCTAAAGATAAGAAGTCCGAAGCCTCGCGAGAATTTCTTGCACGTGAGCCGCCGGATCACCAGGAGAATCCGGATAAAGAGTCACTCCGACACTCGCTTGGTATCCGAATGTTTGATCGAGTACTAGTCCGCCCCCCATGGTAAAACGCAACGCCTTCTCCCATTCGGGAGCATTCTCTCTACCTGCCGGGCGCGGGGGCCGCGGAGCCAAGTTAAACCCAGCTGCTTGCAGTACTTTCTCAGCTTCATCAAAGGAAGTGCCAATGGGGATGTATTTGGCGACTGTTGCACTAACATCTATTCCCTCGGCCTTATTGCTTGCGCCAAGTTTACGTGCATCCTTGAGCACTCGATAGGTTTCCTCAAGCTCGGCCCGGAGTTGCTTGCCTCGTTGCTCTACATCACTGGCACTCATCATTACGTTCTCCTTTTCCAATGCCATGCCCGACAACGGCCATGAATATGCGACCAGCGCAAGACCAGTGAGCAGGGCGATGTATGCGAGGATACTTCGCACTCTGAGCGACTTGTGCACTATCCGTTCTTTCACTGGCCTCACAGCTTCTCCTCGTTTGACTTTCGCGTGGCTGTCTCATGCAATCCCACCAGCACGTGCTGCATCTGCTGATGCAGCCGCGCCAGCACGTCCACGCCCATCGCCACGCGAGTGACGAGATGGCCGTCCAATCCTTCTGGCGCGGCCTGGCCGTCTTTCGCCGTCTTCGCAATGGCCCCGAGCAGGGCCGGCTCGATAAAGCCGAAGTCCACGTAGGCGATCCCCTGGGCCACACCGACGTTGGCGTAGTTCGTCGCAAGGGGATGGGCACTCGGCTCACTCGACTTCAAGCGAACATTCAATTGAAGGGCCTTGTCGTTGGGTTCACTCATGCTGGCTCACTCCTTCATCGCGCGGACGGTTGACCGTGAATGAACCTGAGGTAAAATGCCCTAGCCTGTTCTACGTCCATGGCCATGGTGACGGTGCGAAATCTACGCGCATGTTTGGTATCCTGTCAATGATTCTTTCCCCAGACGGGAAAAGATAACGGTGTCAGCGCCCTGGCGTGGCGCACAGTCACGCCAGGACCCCATAGTTTCTCTCCGCCAGGTGTCTTGCGGATCGCTCGATTTGCGGAACCCTCCCGTGAGAATCTTCTTGTCAAACTGCACCGTCCCGAAGCCATCCACATCCTCGACGGTGTCCATCCCGTCCGTTGCACTGGTGTACACATACGTGTCGAACCCCATCCCGCCTTCAAGAATATCCGTCCCTATTCCACCCATGAGCGTATCGTTCTCTGTCCCCCCGCGGAGTGTATCGTCCCCCGCTCCGCCATTCAGCGTATCTCTCCCCTCTCCCCCGTCGAGATGGTCGTCATCCGCCCCGCCGTTCAGCACATCATCGCCCAATCCCCCAAACAGCCAATCGTCACCCACCTCACCGGACAGATCGTCGGCGACGAGGTTGCCGTAGAGGATGTCGCTGCCCCCTTGGCCATGCAGATTGTTGTACCGCGCTTCGCCCAACAAGAGATCATTGCCCGGCAGACTGTCAAACTGCCCGATACTGCTGCCGACGAGGACCTCGCCGCTGACCACCGGCGCCCCGGCAAATTGGGCGTAGGTGGTGATGAGGAAGGTTCGTGCTATGTTACTCTCCTGGGACCAATACCCAATCTGAAGCCCATATCGTGAACTGGCTTCAAGTACTCGGTCTCCTGACGTTCCTCCTTGTCCAAATCGATTTTCATAGGAAGTGATGGCATCGCGATGCTGGGCGTACATTCTGTGTGGATGGGAATAAGGGGTCTGACCCCTTAAATTCTGCCCTGACCCCTTAAATTCTCTCGGATTGAGATCGCTATTGGCTATTCGGGATCCGGAATCCGGTTCGTTGAAATGATCAACTCGTCGTACCATGTGTAGGCCGTCGGATGACTGGCTGACGGGTCCTTGTTTGTGGATGGGAATAAGGGGTCTGACCCACTGCTGTCCAAAATAATCTGCCCTTCAGGGTCCTCCCCGCGTGAATTCTGCGTGTGAGACGGCTTTGGGTCTGATTTTCGGATGAGGTTGCCTCTGCTGCTGTCCAAGATCACGTGGCGAAGAGCGTCTCTTGCCGGGGGGCCGGGGTGAGCACCGGACGTTCAAAGGGCGCATTGAGCCACGCCCAGAGGTCCCGATAGGTCAAGAGGTTAAAGCGGAGCAAGGCCGCGAGGTTTGAGAGACTCCAGGGCCACGTAGACTTCAGCTGGAGGAACTTCAGGAGCAACATCGCCAGCAGGGCGATCCAGATCTGCACCTGCACGGCATTCTCACTGGTCCCCACAAACGTCTTAATCTTGAGATGCTGCTTCAACGCCTTAAAGAGCAACTCAATCTGCCATCGCTCCTTATAAATGGCCGCGATCGTACTAGCCGCGAGGTGCAGGAGATTGGTCAGGAAGGTGAGCCGTCGCTGCTGCGTCTCGTCCCAGACGGTCACCTGCCGTAGCGGCACGGTACACCGCTCGGACGCATGTGGGCCCGTGAGGCGGATCACCTCATCGGCCAGCACGGGGCCACGGGCAGACACCGGCAGCCGGTCCAACACGTGGTACAGCATATTAGTCCTCGGACGTGTGACAAACCCCACGTGCGTCACGGTCCAGCGCTGATAGAGCGCGTAGTCCAGATAGCCGCGGTCCACCACCACGATCGTGCCCGGAGCGAAGGTCAGGGTCTGTGCCACGCGGACATCATTGACGTCCCCTTCCGTGACGAGCGCCCAACACGGCAAGCAGCCTTGATGATCGAGTTGGAGGTGCAGTTTGATGGCGCCCTTCGTCCGCTGAAACCGCGCCCAATCGAAGACCTGCGCACAGAGCTCGATGAGGGTGCTATCCAGCGTCCGCAACGGGTTTTTGAACCGAAAGCGCCGGCGCTTCGTTGCGGCCAGGACCTGACAGCGGTGGAGGAGGTCATAGAACACGGACTCGTACAGCTGCCACGGCCGGTGTGCATTGGCATACGCCAGGGTGGAGCGGGTTGGTGTCCGTCGCACACCTAAATGCACCAGTTTGCCGAGGGCTGTGGCCAGCCCACCACAAATCTCGCGGAGGGAGTGGGCGCTCCCCATCTGACAGAACAGCATGCTCACGAACTGATCCCAGCACGAGAACCCTTTGGTTCCACGCTCGGCCTGATGCTGCTGCACGGCGCGGGCAAAGGCGGTGCGATCGATCAGGGCGAGCATTTGCGCAAAGCAACTGGCAACGGCTACCATGGCAGCACCTCCGGCTTGTGGGTGAACACGGCGCGGCTACGCCGTGGACGGGTGTTGGTTGCATAACCCATCCTACTCACAAGCCGAAGGTGTTTTAAGAACTTATTTTGGACAAGAGTGGGATCCAGCCTATCCCTCCGGCCGCTGGCTCACCATCAGGATTCACCGCGATGCCGTCGAGCTCGCCGATAACGTTTCCACTGGGATCAAGAATGGCCAGTAAATTATGGCCTCCGAGTCCGAGCAACGGAAGTTGTCTTTCAACAATGCGATATTCCTCAGCCATTGCATTCTCCCCGCTTAGGTTTACGGCACGACGAAGGTCATCCCCCGAACGTCTATATCATTCGGGTTATCGTGGTCTGGTAACGTAACGGAGTAAGACATGATATGTATCTTATTGACCAATGGATCTGTGGTGATCTTCGGGTAGTCCAGCTGATACTGGCGTTCTCCGGCATATCGACAAACTTTCTTGGGAGGATCCTCGCATGTGAATCCAACCGCCTCAGCCGCAGCACGCCATGAGCGCCCCGTCCGGCTTTCCTTAATCACCATTGCTATTTTCCGTGCGATCCTCCGCTCATCCGTTGCACAACACTCGTGACGTAAGATGTCCGCGATCGGTGATTTCCCCAGGCCCGCAGTATTTTCCGTCATGGTTGGGAACGGCCAGGGACATCCCGAGAGCACCATCCACCCAAGCAATGCACAACTTGAAGACACCCTTCTAGCGGTCATAAACATCCGCCTCACCGTTTTCAGCAAACCCACACTGGTGAACGTTGATCTCCATAGAACGCTTCCGAAAGAGAACAGATGTTATGGCCGTTCTCTCCTTCCATCTACACAGCCATGTCTCGCACTTACGGGCCACTAGTGATCCTCCTAAGAACCTGTATATCGCTCGGGTTGTCATAGTTTGGCAGCTCTATCGAATAGGTTGCGACGCGGACTTGCTCGGCCTCTTTGTTTTCCTTGAGCCCATGGAACTGATATTTCAGCTCTCCAACATATCGACACGCTGTCTTTGGCGGAGTCTCACAGGTGAACCCGATCGCCTCAGCGGCGGCACGCGGCGACCGCCCTTCGCTGGCTAGTTTCAATGCAAGTCGCAGTTGTGTCACGATTCGCTCTTCAGGAACTTCGCAGCAGTAACTCGTCAAAACCCGCGCGATCTCTGACCTTCCTAATCCGCTTGTGTCCGCCGTGACACTCGGCCACGAGCGCGAACAGGCAAACATCCCATTGCCACACAGAAGCACAATTGCGGTTAGGACATACCGGCTCAGGACCTGCGATCGTCTATTTGCCATTCCATACCTCTCGCCTAACCCTGTGTCTTCGCCTGCCGCGCAATGTTTGATAGGGAGTCGGCAGCCCGATCTGTTCAGCAATTGCGGCTATGGAAACGTTAAGGAGAGCAGTGGCAGGATCCCCCGAACCAGATCCTCTTGCTGTGGGGGCAGCTCTTGCATACTGGACTCCCGTCGCACTCGTGTAGACCAGAGTCATGTGAAATTGACCTGGGGCGCTCGCGATTGGCTCGTAGACAACACCTATAGTATCGATCCCATGAGTCCGGCCGTAATAAATATTGTCGTTCGAAGCAGCCATAATACCTCCCTAGGGATTAACCTTGCCAAATGAACCAGAAGCACGACGAAGCACTGTATAGTCATTGGGTCCGGGGGGTTCCAACGTTACCGAGACCGACACGCCCCAGAGAAACCCAGAGTCGTAAGGTTTTATATCCCCCCCCCCCCCCCCC
>CAZWOX010000032.1:0-34295 GCA_964635345.1 uncultured Nitrospira sp. | reverse complement strand
GATTTTTGTCGGGCAGCATTTTGTCTTCGGCAAGGGGCGCACGGGCAATGTCGCCTCGTTGACGGTGATGGGGCAACGATTCGGATTTACTGTGAATCCGGTCTCGCCGGTGATTGCCGACGGCGGCATCGTCAGCTCCACGCGCGTGCGCAAATTGGTGCAAGAGGGGCAGGTCGATCTCGCGGCTCGGTTGCTGGGACGGCAGTATGCGATGAGCGGAGTCGTCATGCCGGGGGCTCAGCGGGGGCAGGAGTTGGGCTGGCCGACGGCCAATCTCCGGTTGCCCGTTGAGCGGGTGATCCCGCCCAACGGGGTGTATGCGACGGTGACCATCTGGAATCAGCAACGGTTCGATTCCGTGGCGTATATCGGTTCGCGGCCGACGTTTGATGCCGGCGAGCGGCTGATGGAAGTTCATTTGTTGAATGAGCGACAGGATCTGTATGGAGAGTCTATTGAAGTGCAGTTTCTTCAGCGGCTGCGTGGCGACACCAAGTTTCCCAGCGGAGCCGATCTGAGCCGTCAGATCGCGGTCGACGTGGAGCGGGCCAAAGCGATTTTACAAGAACATCGCAGTGCGCTCTCGGCAGGATGATGGCGAGTATGGCAATGGTCGAACAACGCGTGTGGCGGAGGGCCTGGCCGCCGTTGCTGCACCGGGTCGTCAAGACGGTGCGGGCGTATGGGTTGTTTGAGCCGGGGCACCATCTGCTCGTCGCCGTGTCCGGCGGGCCGGACTCCGTGGCGCTCTTGACGCTCCTCCATCGCCTGGTCCCCCGTTGGCGATTGCGGCTGACAGCGGTCCATTTTAATTACGGCCTTCGCGGACTCGAGTCCGATGAGGATCAGGCATTTGTGATGTCATTGTGCGAGGCGCTCCAGGTGCCGCTTCGCTGCGTGCCGCTGGATGCCCGGACTCGTCCGCAGCGGGTTTCTCTTCAGGCCCAGGCGCGCGACGTGCGCTATCATGCCATGACAAGGCTGGCCGAAGACGTCGGTGCCGATCGCATTGTCGTCGGACATACGGCGGATGATCAGGCCGAAACGATTTTGCTCTGGATGTTGCGTGGAGCCGGGATCACGGGCCTGGCTGGTATGCCGGTTCAACGCGACGGGATGATTATTCGCCCGCTGTATGAGGTCCGGCGCCGAGAGGTGCTGGTTTTCCTGAACGCGACGGGGCAAACGTATCGACAGGATTCCAGTAATGCCAAGCCGATCTATGCGCGGAACCGCATTCGCCATCAGCTGGTTCCGGTGCTGAACCAGATTGCGCCGGTCGCCGTCGATGCGCTTCGCCGAATGGGTGAGTTATGCCGTGAGGACGACCGGTATCTGGAGGATCAGACGGTCAGTCTGTGCGCCTCACTGGTTCAGCCGGATGATGCCGGGGGGTATTCCATTGACCGGCTTCGTCTTCAGGTCCAACCGCTGGCCTTGCAACGGAGGCTCTTGCGCGAGGTATTTCGCCGCATGCATCCGGGTCGGCGGGCTCCTAGTCTCGCGACGGTTGAGGCCGCGCGCCGGCTGCTCTCGTCAAAGCGAGGAGAGACACGGCGTTGCGCCGGTGGTGTGTATGTCCGGGTGACTCAGAATGCGCTGTTCGTGCAGCCGGCCAAAGCCATTGTTCTCCCGCAGGCGCCTGAGGTGGTAGTCGAGCGGCACTCGGTGCAGATCCCTTCTGTCGTCGAATGGGCTGGTACGAGACAACGAATTCGAGTACAAGAAGGGACTCGTGAGGCGGCTCATCAGCTGTCGGCTTCTCTGGGATGGGTCATGATCGTCGATGCGGATCTGCTGTCGTATCCGCTGCGCATTCGACCATGGAAGGCTGGGGATCGCTTTGTTCCGTCGGGCATGAAGGGACGATCGAAAAAATTGCAGAACTACTTTATGGATCTCAAGATTCCTGTGTCTCAACGTGGAGGAGTTCCGATTCTGGATTCTCCTCAAGGGATTGTGGGTGTGTTGGGATTCCGGCCGGATGAGCGGTTTCAAGTGAGCGACCGCACGCGCCGATGTTTGGTGATCACGATTGACGAGGTGTCGGTTACGGAAGGAGCGCATTAGCATGGAGCGTGTGTTTGGCCGGCCGCTTGTGACACAGGAACAGATGCGAACCCGTATTCGGGAATTGGGTAAGCAGATCAGCGCTGATTATGCGGGTAAAGACTTGGTGCTCGTGGGGGTGCTCAAGGGAGCGTATGCCTTTTATGCGGACCTGGCTCGCGCCATCCGGATTCCAATTCACATCGACTTTATCGTGGTATCCAGTTACGGCAGCAAGACTAAGCCCTCGGGGAAGGTGAGGCTCGTCACCGACCTCACCGAACCGATTAAGGGCAAGGATGTGTTGTTGGTCGAGGATATCGTTGATTCGGGGTTGACGGTTCAGTACTTGCTGAAGACATTCGCGAAAAAGAAACCGCGTTCGCTGAAGGTCTGCACACTGTTAAGCAAGCCGGACCGTCGGCAAGTCACGGTGCAGGTCGATTATGAGGGTTTCAAGATTCCGAATCATTATGTGGTCGGGTACGGACTGGACTATCAGCAACAATATCGAAATTTGCCGTATCTGGCGGTCTTGGATCTCGCGGAAGAAGAGGCGTAAGCGTTGGGCTTGATATTGTCACTTTTGCCGACCCTGTGTTAACATCACCCACATTCAGTGGTGTCATGTGATGTATCTTCCTCTGATTTAACGTTCCCACGAAGGAGATCTGGATGAATTCCAGGGTGAAGAACCTGCTCTTTTGGGTGGTCGTCGGCCTGTTTATGATTTTGTTGTTCAACCTGTTCAGCGTGCCGACTCACGCGCCCGAAGAAGATGTGATATTCAGCGATTTCATGGCCAAGATTGAAAAAGGCGACGTTGAAAAGGCCATTATCAAAGGGAACCACATCAGTTCGGTCTTGAAAGACAAGACAAGGATTCGGACTTTTTCGCCGGATTATCCGGATCTGGTGAAGGTCTTGCGCGAGAAGGATGTGCAGATCGAGGTCAAGCCACCGGAAGAGAGTCCCTGGTATATCACCTTCTTGGTGACCTGGGGGCCGTTTATTCTATTCCTCGGACTGTGGTTCTTCCTGATGCGGCAGATGCAAGTCGGGGGGAATAAAGCGTTGTCCTTTGGGAAAAGTCGGGCGCGGATGTTGACGGAAGACCGGAAAAAGGTCACGTTTTCCGATGTGGCGGGGATTGAAGAGGCGAAAGAAGAAGTTCTTGAAATCATCGAGTTTCTGAGAGATCCGCGCAAATTTCAAAAGCTTGGCGGAAGGATTCCCAAGGGCGTCCTGATCGTCGGCCCTCCGGGAACCGGCAAGACACTACTTGCCAAGGCGATTGCCGGCGAAGCCGGAGTTCCGTTCTTCAGTATCAGCGGGTCTGATTTTGTCGAGATGTTTGTTGGGGTCGGTGCGTCACGCGTGCGCGACTTGTTCGAGCAGGGGAAGAAACACGCCCCCTGTATCATTTTCATCGATGAAATCGATGCGGTGGGACGGTTGCGCGGCGCCGGCTTAGGCGGTGGGCATGATGAACGGGAGCAGACGCTCAATCAGTTGCTGGTTGAAA
The DNA here is from genome assembly GCA_964635345.1 of uncultured Nitrospira sp. Taxonomy (GTDB): domain Bacteria; phylum Nitrospirota; class Nitrospiria; order Nitrospirales; family Nitrospiraceae; genus Nitrospira_D. The sequence continues at coordinate 30,721 of CAZWOX010000032.1, read as the reverse complement.
TGGACGGATTCGATACGACGGAAGGTGTGATCCTGATCGCCGCCACGAACCGGCCTGACGTGTTGGATCCTGCACTGTTGCGGCCCGGCCGGTTTGACCGGCAGGTTGTGGTGAACCGGCCTGATTTGAGGGGCCGCTCTGAAATTCTGAAAGTGCACACGAAGAAAGTACCGGTGGCAGCCAACGTCGAATTGGAAAAGATCGCTCGTGGGACGCCCGGTTTTTCCGGCGCGGACCTTGAGAATCTTGTGAATGAGGCTGCGCTTTGGGCTGCCCGTCAGAATAAAAAAGAAGTCGAGGTCGTTGACTTTGAAATGGCCAAAGACAAGGTGCTGATGGGCGCCGAGCGCAAGAGCATGATGCTGACGGATGAGGAAAAGCGCACGACGGCCTATCATGAGGCCGGCCATGCATTGATGGCGAAACTCTTGCCTGGCACGGACCCGGTTCACAAGGTCACTATCATTCCGCGTGGACGGGCTTTGGGCGTCACGATGCAGTTGCCGACGGATGATCGGCACAATTACTCAAAGGATTTCCTGTACAACAACCTCGCCATCTTGATGGGAGGACGAGTCGCTGAAGAGTTGGTTCTCAAGCATGTCACGACCGGAGCTGGAAACGATATCGAACGGGCGACCGATCTGGCGAGAAAGATGGTCTGTGAGTGGGGAATGAGCGAGAAGTTAGGGCCGCTGACGTTCGGACGGAAGGAAGAAGAAATTTTTCTTGGTCGGGAAATCGCCACGAAGCGGGACTTTAGCGATCAAATTGCGCTGGATATTGATCTTGAGATCAGACGTCTTGTGACGGAGAATTATGAGCGAGCCAAGCGGATTCTGACTGAGAACATGGTCAGTTTGAAGGCATTGGCTGAAGCATTGCTTGAAAAAGAAGTACTCGATGCACCGGAAATCGATGCGATTCTGTTGCAGTCTTCCTCTCAGACCGTTCCTGCCTGATCTGCTTCAAAACTCTGCCGCGCTTCCTGTTTGGGCACCGGAAGCGCGGCATCAGTCACTCTATAGATGCCGATAGATGCGACGATTGGTCGCGGTCTATGGTTGTTTCATTGCAGTCGGAGCGCTGATTCCCCCTGATATCCATCAGGGATCAGCGTTGTAAAGCCGATGCGTGCGCGGAGGACTTTGGTGAAAAGCTATACCGTGCTTGCCAAGGGGCGGCCGATTCCAATCCGGGATTGTCCGCTCCTGATGGGTATTGTGAATGTCACTCCGGACTCCTTTTCTGACGGGGGACGCTATGTGACGGTCGATCAGGCTGTCGAGCGGGCGATGGCACTCGTCGCGCAGGGCGCGGATATTCTCGATCTGGGCGCAGAGTCGACAAGGCCTGGGGCGAGGCCGGTCGGCGAGCAGGAGGAGATGGATCGTTTGTTGCCGGTCTTACATGAGGTGGTGAAGCGGACTGCAGTGCCAATTTCTGTGGATACGATGAAGTCCCGGGTGGCTCGGGAAGCGCTCAATGCGGGCGCATCAATCATCAATGATGTGACCGCATTGCGTTTCGATCCTGACATGGCCGCCGTGGTGGCGCAGTATGGCGCCGGACTTGTGATGATGCATATGCAGGGCATGCCGATGACCATGCAGGAAGCTCCTAGGTATGACAGCGTAGTAGAAGATGTCCGCATGTTCTTTCTCGAGCGAATCGCCGCCGCGGAAGGCGCCGGGATTGCGAAAAGCCGGATCGTGCTTGATCCGGGGTTTGGTTTTGGTAAGCTGCTGATACACAACTTGGAGCTGTTGAGCCACTTATCCTCATTCGACCAATTAGGCTGTCCTGTGTTGGTAGGACTTTCGCGGAAAGCATTTCTGGGGAAAATTCTCGATCGTCCGGTGCAGGATCGGGAGTGGGGGACGGCTGCGGCAGTCGCGCTGGCGGTGGATCGTGGCGCCTCGATCATTCGCGTGCATGATGTGGCGAGCATAAAGGATGTCGTCATGGTTGCCGCAGCGGTCCGCGCGGCGTCCCTTACTTCGAAACAGGAAGATTATGCGTAAACTATTCGGAACGGATGGGATTCGCGGGGTTGCCAATCTGGAGCCCATGACGAGTGAAATGGCGATGCAACTCGGGCGCGCGGCCGCACATCTGTTTATGCGTCGCGCGGGGCGTCATCAAATCGTGATCGGAAAAGACACGCGCATCTCCGGCTATATGCTGGAATCCGCGCTCACGGCCGGTATCTGTTCCATGGGCGTGGATGTATTGTTGGTGGGTCCGATGCCGACGCCGGCCATTGCATTTTTGACCAGGAGCCTCCGTGCGGATGCCGGGGTCGTGATATCGGCCTCGCACAATGCGTATCAAGACAACGGCATCAAGTTCTTCTCGAATGATGGCTTTAAACTGCCGGATGAAATGGAAGCCCGCATTGAGGACTTGATCGTGTCGAACGAGATCAGTCATCTGCGCCCCACAGCGGATTTAATCGGAAAGGCGTTTCGCATCGACGATGCGGAGGGGCGGTACATCGAATTTGCCAAACGCTCATTGCCACGTGACCTTGACTTTCAGGGGATCAAGCTAGTGGTCGATTGCGCCAATGGAGCCGCCTATAAATTGGCGCCAAAGGTCTTACGAGAACTCGGTGCGAAGGTCGAGGCGATCGGGTGCGAGCCCAACGGCATGAATATCAATGCCGGATGTGGGGCGGTGCATCCTGTGCAACTACAGGAAGCCGTGCGCCGCCATAAGGCGGACATCGGGATCGCACTTGATGGGGATGCCGATCGGGCTATCTTTGTGTGCGAGCAGGGCACTATCGTCGACGGCGACCATGTTATGGCGGCATTGGGACTCGACCTGCATCAGAATGGGCTCCTGGCCAAGCAAACTCTGGTCGGGACGGTCATGAGCAATTTCGGGCTCGAGCTGTGTATGGCCAAAGCGGGGGTCACGTTGCTTCGGACTCCCGTGGGTGATCGCTATCTCCTCGAGCGCATGCTTGCCGAAGGCTACAACTTCGGCGGCGAGCAGTCCGGGCACTTCATCTTCTTGGACCATAATACGACAGGCGACGGTCTGATCTCCGCGCTCCAAATGATCTCATTGATGAAGCGGACGGGGAAGCCGCTTTCGGAATTGGCTCAGGCGATGTCAGCCGTTCCGCAAATTCTGCTCAATATTACGGTCAAGCAGAAACCGAAATTGGAGTCGGTGCCGGATATTGACCGGGCGATTCGTGAGAGTGAACGCCGGTTGAACGGGAGCGGTCGTGTCCTGGTCCGCTATTCAGGGACGGAACCGCTTCTTCGAATCATGGTCGAAGGCGAGCAGGATACTGTGATTAAAGAAGTGGCGGAAGATCTCGCGCGCCTCGTGCGCACGCACCTCACGTAGTCGTTGTTCCTTTGCAGGGAAGGCTTATGCTGCCATCCCTTTGTGTCGCTTTCCTCGCCGGGCTTGTGGCCGGTTCGTTCCTTCCATTTTTCCCCGTCGTTCTGTTTTTCGTTTTACTTGTATTTGCATTGATCCTCTCGGCGGTTGAACGAGCCGGGGGCATCGACCAGCCGAGAAGTTATATGTGGTGTGCGGCCTGTTGTCTGGGAGTGATCTATTGGACAGGGGTGACGCCGCCGAGTTCCGGCCACGTCCGCGATGATCTCTCGTCAGGAGCTAGTTCGGAGTATACGGGGCGAGTTGTCGGCCTCGTCCAGCATGCGCCATCTCGTCTGACGATGATGGTTGAAATCACCTCAAGCTCTGACGAAGTGTCGCTCACGCGCAGGATTAAGCTGACTTGGCGAGACCCCGGCGATGCCGTATGGGCGGGCGATCACATTGTGTTCCGAGCGAGTTTGCGTATTCCGACGGGATCTCTCAATCCCAGAGGATTCGACTATGCGTCCTATGTCGAGAGGCAAGGGGTCGAGGCTGTGGGAACCGTCACGGGGCCTGACGCCGTTCACCTCCTTCCATTGGCACGTAGGCCGAACTGGTGGTGGAGGAGTTGGGGGCACATCGATCGGTGGCGAGGCATGATTCGAGAGAAAGCTATCGACTCGTTGGCCCAGCCGGCCCGCGGTCTTTTTCTGGGGATCGTGATCGGAGAGCGAGGGTATGTCCAGGAGGATTTGCAAGAATGGTTCATGACCACGGGAACCATCCATCTGCTTTCAATCTCGGGATCGCACTTAGGACTCATTGCGGTGGTGGTGTTTTGGGTGATCCGTCGAGGACTCACCTTTTTGCCGGCCTTGATGCTTTTGGGAATGTCGAGATTCGTCACGCCGACCAGGGTGGCGATCCTCTGCACCTGGCTGGTGGTGACGTTCTACGCACTTCTTGCGGGCGCTGAGCTCGCTACGATGCGAGCCTGGGTCATGATTTGCATGGGGCTGGCTACTATTTGGATCGGCTCGGAACGCCGTCTTTTGCATGCCCTGGCCGGGGCGGCGTTCGTGATTCTTCTGCACGATCCGCGTGCGATCGGAGACATTTCGTTTCAATTGTCGTTTCTATCGGTGCTGGCGATCATCCGGGTTGTGGCCTCTCCGTCTCGCGAGGATAATCCTGACGAACAAGCCGGCACAAAGCGGGGAGTCTGGGGCAGGCATGTTCGAGAGGCGGTTGTTCTGGGAGCAGCGGTGACGCTGGTAACGACTCCGCTGGTGGCCTGGTATTTCAATCAGGTGCCATGGCTTGGCCTGGTGACCAATCTGATCGCCGTTCCTTTTACGGGAATGATCCTTGTCCCTTTCGGTCTGCTGTCCGCATTTGCGACGCTTGTGAACGTTGCCGGAGATCTCCCGCTTGCGCTTATCCAGGGATTGTTACTGGAGTGGATGGTGCGGGCACTGCACTGGTGTGCGACGCTCCCAGGGAGCGACTGGCGCGTGCCTGCCCCTCCTCTTTGGGGTATGGCGGTGTTTTATCTAGGCGTGTCTCTCGCCGTTGGCGCCATAGGGTTTCGGTATCGCCTGGCCATTGGGACGGTGCTCGTCGGGACGGCGCTGGCCGGATGGATCCTGACTGGAATTCCGATCGCAGACGGTGATCGCTGGCGTGTTACCTTTCTCGATGTCGGACAGGGAGACAGTGCGCTGCTTCAATTGCCCGATGGGAAAACGGTGTTGATCGATGGTGGGCGGAAATACGAGCGGTTCGATATGGGGCGTGGTGTCATTGCGCCTTTTCTTTTGAATCAGGGGATTCGCCGACTGGACCATATGATTGCCACCCATCCGCAACAGGATCATGTCGGCGGGCTTCCCTGGATTATTCGCCACCTTGATGTGGGAGAGTTTTGGCATGCGGGCATTGAGCGATCCGAGCCGCTCTTCAAAGAGTTGCGCCAGGCCGTGGCAGAGCGACACGTGCAAGACCATATTGCGATGCGCGGGGAGGCAGTTGTTCGGGGGGAGTCCTGTCGGCTCATGGTGCTCAATCCCATCGGGATGCAGAGCGGCGCGGTGTCTATTCAGGGGATCGGCGGGACATTTCTCAATAATGTGTCCGTCGTCGTGCAGTTGATCTGTGGTCAGCAGAGCATTTTGTTCGCCGCTGATCTTGAAGCGGAGGGGCTCCGCCGTCTGGCGGCTCTTGGCCAAGACCCGGCGACGGTGCTCAAAGTTCCTCATCACGGAGCGCGTAGTTCGCTGGATCGTGACTGGATTGCATTGGTCAGACCTCGCTATGCGGTGTTCTCGGTCGGGCGGCATAATTCCTACGGACATCCTGTTCCGGACGTGGTTGAGGCCTATTCAGCCATCGGGAGTGAAGTGGTCAGAACGGATCGGGATGGGGCGATCATCGTGACAGGCCGGCTCTCAACATCTGAGATGCAGGTGCGAAGTATGCGCGATGTGGTTTGGCAACCGGTGATACCGCGAGAGTGTCTCTGGAATTGCGAATGGCGCAACTGGCATCGAGTGTGGATACAGGCGCATGAATTCTAAAAAGTAAGAAATTCCACCTACAGAGTCGCTTCACTTCAACTCCAATTAGGTTTTAGCCGATTCCGTACATTGATGGTGTACGAATGGTTGTTTTTGTCCATTCTTGTCCACAATGCTGGGGTATCCCATCACAAGTCCGCGAGTTTCCTCACAATTGTCACAATGCTAGCAAGGCATAGCATGTGCACACATCCCATGCTCTGGGAATCTATGACCTGAGGAGTATGACCATCATGGCTAATCTTGTTCGTATTGTCATTCAACTGCCGCTTGAATTGAAGGAACAGCTGGATGCCTTGAAATCGCAAGGCTATACGACCAGCGGATTTATTCGGGCGATGTTAGAGCGTGAGTTAAAAAAGCCGGAGTTGAAGTTAGTGGCCAACAGCCGGCGGACGTCGGGCAAATCGTCCTAGCCTGTCACGCGTACGAGGAACGTCGACATGCGGCTTTCAGATTTAGTGCGGGATCAAGTCCCAGACCCTCACGAGGGTGCTGCCGGGCGACGGTCGGCCCTGCCAAGCCCGCTATCCGACCCGGAAAATTCTTTTGGGGAAACGGTGTCGACACTTCGAGGGGTGGATGCGCCTGCCGACTGGTATGGGCTCGCTCACAAGGAAATGGTTGCGATCGGAGAGGCTGTTCGTGCGAACCGTGGGATGACCTTCGATCGGTGTCACCGATTGGCCGTAGATCTCGTCACGATACTCGCAACGAGCGATGACCTGATTCTGCGCATGATGCGGGGAGGCGTTGCTGCCTATCAGGTCGCGAATGCGATGCATGTCGCTCTTCTCAGCGTGAAGATCGGGCAGGGACTTAACTATGACTCCGCGGCGTTGGAACGTCTGGCCATGGCCGGGTTACTGCACGATCTTGGCATGTGGCTGGTCCCTCAGGGGATCGTTGAGAAGCCCGGTTCGTTGAGTGCGGATGAATGGTCCGGCATTCACGCGCATCCCGAGCAAGGGCGACGGGTGGTGGCCGAGATGGGCGAGTCTTTTCACTGGTTGGCGACCGCGGTCGCTCAAGAGCATGAGCGATGGGATGGCAGCGGGTATCCCTGTCGGCTGAAGGGCGGAGAGATTACCGAAGTGGCGCAAATCATCGGATTGGCCGATGTGCTCGACGCCATGATCAGTCCGCGGCCCTATCACGCGCGGGTTGCGCCACATCAGGCTCTGCGCTCGTTGTTGGTCCGGCACAAACAGGCCTTTCAGCCCCGTCTCATCAAAACGCTGGTAGACCAGCTCTCGCTCTATCCGATCGGGACATCGGTTCGATTGAACGACGGTCACATCGGGATCGTGTCGAAGGTGAATTCCCGCTATCCCCTCAGGCCGGTCCTGCTTGTTCAGCGCAACCGTGAAGGGCAGGCGAATGGGGAAGCGGCGACCGTGGATCTCTGTCGGGAAACATCCATGCACATCGTCGAAGTCTTACCCGAGACGCGTGCCGCGTAGGAGGAATCAGGAGGGGCCATGAGCATTCGCATGCAGACATCGATCGGGTGGAGCCTTCTCGCGCTTGCGGTAGGGCTTCAAATATTGCCGGGCTGCCGGAATCCCGGGCAATCATCTCTGCCGCCTTCGGCCATCAGTCCTGCGGCGCAACCGTTGCCCCCCATGCCGAAGGGCGATGTCTATGCGGATGAGGCCGTGCCGACGGCAGAGACGCCCATTGAACCAGGCGACACGCTCGACATCGTCATTCGCCGCGGGGCGGGAGAAGAGAAATTTACGAGTGTCGTTCGCGAGAATGGAATGATTGGAGCGTCTTTCTTAGAAGTGATGGTGAGCGGGTTGACGGCTCAGCAAGCCGAGGGGCGGATTCAAGAGCAAGTCATTCCGTATATGCGCAATCCCAGAGTCCAGGTTGTGCTCCGGAAGAAATCCCTCAAAATCAAACGGGTATTTGTGTTCGGCGATGTCCGGAAGCCCGGAGCCGTGCCGATGCCGCGAAACATGACGGTGTTGCAGGCATTGGCGGCGGTGGAGAACTACAACGAATCGGCGTTGCTGGAAGAAATCCGCATTGTGCGCGGATCGCTGGATCGCCCCTACATCGTCACGGCAGACTTGGCCAGAACCTTTACCTATGGCGATCTGTCGAGAAACGTCGCACTTGAAGAAAATGACGTGATCTTCGTTCCGCGAGAACATTTGGGCGATGCCTCGGAGGCCGCCAAGAAGATTATGCCGATCGTGCAAATGGCGATTGCCCCGTTCTATCCGGCGTTCTTGGTTCCGGCGTTCTTCCCCACCGCCACGTTACGATAGTAAGGAGGCGACGGTTCGATGGCACAATATGAGCTGAATGTAATCGATTACTGGCTGATCATTAAAAAACGCAAGTACCTCATCATGCTGGCGGCCGCCCTGGTCGTGGGATTCACGGTGATTTTTTCGCAGTTGCTGCAACCGCCGCCTGTCTATGAAGCCTCGGCGCGTGTGAAATTTGATCGGTCCACGACCGTGGTGCAGCAGTTGCTGGAGTCGATGTCCTTTTCCAATGCCAACGATCTGATTACGCAGTCGGAGTTTATCCGGAGTTTCCCTGTCATAGAGCGGGTGGCTGTGGAGTTGGGCGTCGTGCGGGCAGACCTGACCGCGGAGCAGAAGCGGTCGGCGGAACATCTCAACGCGATTTATGATTTTGGCCAGCAGATCAAAACACAACGGGAAGGCGATACGAATATCATCCGGATCACCGCCACAGCGGGGGAAGCCAGGACGGCCGAACAGATGGCCAACCTCGTCGCCGAGTCCTATCGCCAGGAAAATATCGCCGCCAGAAATCGCCTGGTGATGGAATCTCGTCGATTTGTTGAAGAGCAGCTGGGTGAGCTGGAGCGGAAGCTGGCCGATGCCGAGGAAGCGTTGCGGACGTTCAAGGAGCAGGAAGGGCAGGTCTTTCTCACCGACGAGGCGAAGGCCGCGCTCGAGACCTTCACGAAGCTGGAGGAACAGCACAATACCGTGCTGCGCAATCGTGGAGAAGCGGAGCGTCAGATTGCGGTATTAAGCCGAAACGATGGCACGCTGGAACGGGACAATATTCGCATCTTTACCGAAGAGCAGTACGCCCAATTAACGGCACTCAATCAGCGTCTCCTGGACCTCGGGCAGGAGCGAACGGCTTTGCTGATTAACTATACGGAGAGCCATCCGGTGGTGAAGGAGATGTCGCAGAAGATTGCGGGTGTGAAGGCCGAAATGGTGCGGGAGTTACGCTCGAAGCAAAAAACACTGGATGAGCGAGGCAGTGCTTTGGGTCAGCAGATTCGCCTGTATCGGGAGCGGTACATGGCGTTCCCCAAAGCCGCCATTCAGATGAGCCGGCTGGAGCGCGACGTGAAAGTCAACGCGGATCTTCTCGAATCGCTGAAAGTCAAACATCAGGAACTGTTGATCAAAAGCGCGGGGCAGATCGAGGAAGTGACCATCATCGCGCCGGCCATTACGCCCATGGCGGCAGTCAACGCTTCCAATATGCTGTTGAATGTCATGGTCAGTTCGCTGATGGGACTGTTCATGGGAGTGGTCCTGGCGTTTGCGCGGGAGTCGTTCGATACATCGATCGGGACGATCGAAGGGGTGGAGGAGTTTCTCAAGGTTCCCGTTCTGGGAATTATTCCGCAGTTCGATCATCGTGAATTGGTGGAGCAGGCCAAGTCCGCGCTGCCTGCCGCGACCCCGCCCGCGACAGTGGAAAGTTTGTCGCGGCTGATTTGCCTGGTCGATCCGAAGTCGGTGCTGTCGGAGAGTCTCCGGTCATTGCGCACGAATATTCAATTTGCCAGCATGGACCGGAAAGTAAAGTCGATACTCTTTACGAGCGCAGGGCTCGGCGAAGGGAAAAGTACGTCGGTCATCAATCTGGCGATTACCATGGCGCAGGAGGGGCAGCGGGTGCTCCTGGTCGATGCGGACCTCCGAAAGCCCATCGTGCACCAGCGGTTGGGTCTGGATCGTGAGCCGGGATTGGTCGATGCCTTGATCGGAACCACATCGTGGCGGGCCTACGTGCGGTCGGCGTCGGATTTGATGTTGGGGCCCATCGGAGCGGATCGAATGATGAATACGCCCGGGCTGGATAATCTGCATGTCCTCACGAGCGGATCCGAGTCGGGCAATCCGAATGAGTTCTTGAACCTGAATAAGATCAAAGTGCTGGTCGATGAAATGCAGCAGGACTATGACATGGTGCTCTTCGATACGCCTCCGATCCTGCCGGTGACGGACGCGGTGGCGTTCAGCTCGCGCGTCGACGGGACGATTCTCGTGTATCAAGTCGGGAGAATCGGACGCAACGCTTTGAAGCGCGCCAAATTCCTGTTGGATCACGCGCAGGCGAACATCATGGGTGTGGTGTTGACCAATGTAAAGTCGGAAGTGACTCCTGAGTACGGGCTGTACCGTTACGAATATCGGTGAGTGAGATGGGAGTCCGGATTCCGTGTATTACGCCGCTGTTAAACCGAACGATGTAATCGTCGTCACGGCATTGGCCGTGATCCTCGCGCTTGGCCTGACGCTGACCACTCCGATCGTCGGACTGCAGGTCACCGTAGGCTTCTTTATCGTCGTCATCGCGTTTACGTCGGTGCCGGCGGCGCTGTATCTACTCATCTTTTCTATGCTGCTCTCCCCTGAAATTGCCGTTGGCCGTGTGGAGGGGCGCGGTGTCGGAGTTCGCGAATTGTCGTTTCGACTGGACGATGTGTTTCTGGTCATCATCGGTTTCGGATGGCTGGTCAAGACGGTGGTGTATCGAGAACTCGGGCTATTTCGGGAGACGCCTCTGAATCGTCCTATTGCGGTCTATATGATTGTCTGCGTGGTGGCGACGCTCATGGGTGTGATGGCGGGTCGGGTGCAGCCGCTTACCGGGTTTTTCTTCGTCTTGAAGTACTTCGAATATTTCTTCGTGTATTTCATGGTGGTGAATCATGTGACCTCCAAGCAGCAGGTCGTGGGGCTGGTGGCCGCCCTGCTCATCACCGGCTTCATCATCAGTCTCTATGCCATCTATCAAATTCCGAGCGGACAACGGGCGACGGCGCCCTTTGAGGGCGAAGTCGGTGAGCCCAATACGCTGGGGGGCTATCTGGTGTTTCTTCTCGCCATTGTGACGGGACTATTGATTCACATGAAAACCGGCCCGATCCGCGTGGCGCTGCTGGTCCTGGGCGGATGCGGCCTGCTGGCATTGATGGCTACACTCTCGCGCTCTTCCTATCTGGCCGGAGCGGTGCTGGTCATGGCCGTCGGAGCGTCTCAGTGGAGAAAACCGCGGGTCGTGGTCCTGCTGTTGCTCGCAATGGCATTCTTGCCGCTCTTTGCCCCGGACAATGTAAAGACTCGCATCAACGAAACCTTCTTCGGCCGTCAATATGGCGGGGAAATTCAAGTGGGCAAGGTGGGACTGGACCTCTCGACGTCGGAGCGACTCCGGTCTTGGGCCTATGTGCTGCAGGATTGGGTGCACAATCCGATTCTCGGCCGCGGGATTACCGGCTATGCCTGGGCCGACGCGCAGTACGTCAAGATTATCGGTGAGACCGGTTTAGCCGGCCTGCTCGCGTTCATCGTCATTACCGCGCGGCTGTGGCTGAGCATGCGAAGAATTTATGCGTCGGAGGACGATCCGTTTGCGAAGGGCTTGGCCTTAGGCGTCTGGCTCGGCCTTATTGCGATGCTGGCTCATGCCGTGGGTGCGAATACCTTTATCATTATCCGAATCATGGAACCGTTCTGGTTGTGTGCCGGGCTGGTGATGATTCTGCCTCAATTGTCGAAGGCCGAAAAGCGGGTCGCCGGCGAGCCGAGGCTTGCATGAACTGGTGGATATGTTGCTACTGGCATGAACCGGATGCGCCGACCGACCCGGTTGGCTTGGTGCGGATTTGGGCCTTAGCCGATGCCTTAGCTACGGTCGGCGACGAGGTGACCGTGTTTGCGCCCAGGTATCGTTCGGCTTTGGTGCCGAGGCGATCGCAGGTTGTGCCGATTCCCATGCTGCCGGGACCGGTCATTCGTCCGATCAGCTACGCCATAGGGGCATTCTTCTCCGGGCTCCGGCGCGGCCTCCGCAAGCGGCCGACGGTGGTGTACTACCGCTGGATGGAAAGCCTTCACCCGTTGCTGCTCGCCCGTATCTTTGGCGCCACCTGCGTCTGCGAAGTGAACGGAGAGCCGGTTCCTCCGTGGGGCGCCGCCGGGTGGCGTGGTCGTTTGACGCATGTTCTGGCTTCTTTCGCGCTTCGCCGGTGCGATCGCGTGGTCGTGTTGACGGAAGGATTGGGCCGTCTCGTGCAGGTCCGGTACGGGGTGAGGGCTGATCGTATGACGCTGCTGCCGAGCGGGTCGGACGTGTCGGCGTTTTATCCGAGGGAGAGGACCCGCTGTGCGCACGAGGCGGGATTGGACCCGGCCTGTGAGTACATCGGATTCGTCGGGAGTTTCTATCGGTATCAAGGACTGGCGACGTTGCTGGAGGCCTTTGCACGCCTGCATGCAAGGCGTTCGTCCGTGCGGCTTCTACTGGTCGGGGACGGGGAGGAGGCGGCAGCTCTTCGTGAGCAGGCTGCTCAGCGAGGCCTTACTCGTTGGATCACCTGGACCGGTCGGGTCCCCTATTCTCGCGTTCCGATGTTAATCGGTGCGATGGATGTGTGTGTGGCGCCGTTCTGCGGGGACCGGGGAGAGACCTCGCCGGTGAAAATATTCGACTATTTGGCCTGCGGGAAACCGGTGGTGGCCAGCGCAATCCCTTCGGTCGCCGCGTTGTTTTCACAATCGAACGGAGTGGTCTTGGTCGAGCCGGACCGCGCTGAACCGCTGGCCGGCGCCGTCATGGCGTTACTCGACCGGCCCGAGGATTGCCGCCGACTGGGCATCGACGGCCGTGCCTTTGTCGAACAACGGTGTGGATGGGAGGCGATCGTGCGAGGGCTGCGCGATCTCGCCGGGCAAATGGTTCCCCGGCATCAGAGTCAACAGCAAGCCCTTATCAACAATGCAGGTGAGAGAGTATGAATCAGCCTACGACTGAACCAGCAAGTGGAATGACGCCCGAGGAGCTGTATCTAGAGCTGATGAAGCAATGTCTGACCAGGATGCTCTGGCGGGAAAAATACCGTCCGATGTCGGCGGCGCTCAACGGATGGCGACGTGTTGTGTTGAGCCCTCTTCAGCTTCTAGTGCGGCAGGCGCAGATGGAGCTGGTCCATGTAGAACCGGACCGAACCGATGCGCGCCAGGAGGGACGCGATTGGCCGCTCGAAGCAGAAACGATGGTCGGGTTGAAGCGGCTGGAGAATCTTCAGGACTGTGTCACGTCCGTGATCCGAAACGGGGTTCCCGGCGACCTCATCGAAACCGGTGTCTGGCGGGGCGGTTCGTCGATCTTTATGCGCGCGATTCTCAAAGCCTACGGCGACAGATCCAGGAAGGTGTGGCTGGCCGATTCATTCCGGGGCTTGCCGCCTCCCGATCCGGCTCGTTATCCGGTCGATGAGGGCGACACGCTCTGGAAGTACTCAGAGTTGGCCATTCCGATGGAACAGGTGCAGGCGAACTTTTCGCGCTACGGCCTCCTGGACGATCAGGTGGCGTTTTTGCCGGGATGGTTTCGCGACACGCTGCCGGCGGCGCCGATTGAGCGGTTGGCGGTGTTGCGGCTCGATGGAGATTTGTATGAGTCCACGATGGAGGCCTTAGTTGCGCTCTATCCCAAGGTGTCGGCGGGGGGATTTGTGATCGTCGATGACTATGGGTTGCCGACCTGTCGTGCGGCGATTGAAGATTTCCGTCTGGCTCAGGGCATTACAGATCCGATTCAACTCATCGACTGGACGGGAGCATTCTGGCAACGGTCAACGGCAGACCGTGGTGCGACGGCGGCCGGGCGCGATTCGCCATCGCTCAGAGCCGTCTCCTAGGGTGACATGAATATTCTGGTCTATTGCGATGAGGAGTTGGGGGTCGCCGGAGGCGGGAGCCGTCAGGTGGTGGAATTTGTGCGCGCCCTTGCAGCTCGGGGCCATGCGGTGCGTGTGGTGGCGCCGAAACCCCGGACCGGGATGGATGAGGTGCTCGATTTAGGCGGAGCGCGACCGGTCTGGGTGCGGGTGCTCCGGTTCCCCGTTATTCGACCATTGCTATATCTCCTGGGTTCAATGGGCGCTCTGTTCCTGGCGATGTGGCGGGACAAACCGGAGATCCTCCTGTGGTTCGACTCGCCCGGCCAGATTGCCCCTTTCTGGTGCTCTCGCGTGCTGCGGTGTCCCTACGTGCTGTTTGTGAATGGATTGCCGGCTGAGGAATTGACCGGCCTGTGGGGGCGGGCTCCGATCCGCGGCCTGGTGCAATGGGCGTTGCGCCTGTCGGCACAGCAGGCCCAGGCCGTCGTCAGCGTCTGTCGGGAGATTCCGCAATGGATGCAGCGCGAGTGGGGAATTGAGGCAGCCCGGTGCCGTGTGATTCGAAACGGGGTGGATCCCTCTGCCTCTGTGCCGCGCGACAAGGCTGAGGCCCGCCGTCGCCTGGGACTGAGTCCGGATCGGCCATACATAGGATTCGTCGGAGGATTCTTTCCGTGGCATGGGCTGGATACGCTTGTGGAAGCAATGGCGCTTGTCCGGCGTGAATATCCGACGGCGGCGCTCCTCTTGGTGGGTGATGGCCAGACGAAGCCGGCACTGGAAGCGGTGGTGAGGCGGAGGGGTCTTGAGGATGCGGTGTCGTTCGTCGGGCGCGTGGGGTTTGACGAGGTGTCCTGGTGGATCGGAGCGAGCGATCTCTGCGTCGTGCTCCATCGTCCTGTTCGCTTCTATCCCGGCGATTCCATGAAACTCTGGGAATATATGGCTTGCGCAAGACCGGTAGTGGCGACAGCGGGAGAGGGCTATGGCGATCTGGTCGAAGCGCTGGGCGCCGGTGTGTCGGTGAAGGGTGACGATGCGCGTGCCCTCGCAAAGGGATTGCGCCGTCTCATCCAAAATCCGGCGGCGGCAAGCAAGATGGGACAGTCCGGGCGCGCGGCTGTTTTGGATGCCCATACCTGGGAGGCGAGAGCGGTGGAATTGGAGCGGGTCTTTGGAATTCTTCCCGTTGAACCACTGCGTGAACGGGTGTGTGCGTGATGACGATGTCATCGGATCATGAACCGGTCATCTCGGGCGAGTCGGATTCTATCGCCACCGGCGCGGTGCGCATCCGTCGTCGCGTCTTGGAAGCCGGCGGGTGGGCGATGGCCGGTTTTGCCGTGGAGAAAGGGATCGGGTTTCTCCAGCTCGTCGTCCTGACGCGATTGCTGCTGCCGGGCGATTTCGGATTGATGGCGGCTTCTGCCGCAGTTTTACTGGCGATTCAGACGTTCTCGGAGTTGGGTCTTGAACCAGCGGTGATCGCCAAGCCGAATGTGACGGATGAAGATCTGCGTGTGGCCTGGACCTTGTCGGTGATTCGGGGATTCGTCCTGACCGTCGGTCTCTGGGGATTGGCGGACGTCATTGCCGGCAGTCTGCGGATTCCCGAACTGGGCTTCTTTCTTCGGGTCCATGCGGTAGGCGTGCTCTTACAGTCGCTGCACAGTCCGGCGTTGTTCGTCCTGCTCAAACAGCTGGAGCTCCGGCGGCGGGTGTCGTTCGATCTCAGCCGCCGCCTGGTCGAGTCCGCAGTCACGATAGGGCTGGCCTGGTGGTGGCAGAGCGCCTGGGCGCTGTTGGGGGGGCAGTTGGTCGCGTTTCTCTTCGGCTCGCTCCTCTCATTCTGGATCGCGCCCTGCCGCATCCGCTGGTCGTTGGATCGCACGGCCTTGCAAAGCCTCTGGAGTTACGGCCGGTATCAGAACGTCACGGCGTGGTTTCTGTTTACGGTCATGAGCGGCGGAGATTTTGTGGTGGGCCGGCTACAGGGTGTCGGGGGGCTGGGCCAGTATCAGTTGGCGATGGCGATTCCGACCATGATCGGCATCCGGGCCATGAGCGTGATGTCCCAGATCAGCCTGCCGACCTACGCGCTGATGCAGAAAGACCGCGCCGGGGTCTTGCGGGCCTTGAGTCTCCAAATGAGCCTGACCGGCATGCTTGTGGTGCCGAGTGCGACGGCCGTCGCGATTCTGGCTCCCTATCTGGTTCCGTTGGTGTTCGGTCCGTCCTGGTCGGCGGCGGTCGAGCCGTTGCGGGTGTTGTGCCTGTTTGCTGGTGCGGCGGCGTTCTGCAGTGTGATGGCGGCGTGTCACTGTGGAGCCAATCGCCCGGAACTCCAAACGAAAATCTGGGCGGTCATGTGCGCCTGTTACGTTCCGGCGGTGATTTCCTTCACGATTGCCTGGGGGTTGGTCGGAGCGGCGTGGGCCTTGGCGCTGACCTTTCTGGTGGGGCTCGGCCTGCATCTCAAGGCCACTGTGCAAATCCTGGGAGTTGAAGCCCTGGCGGCGTTTGAACCGTTGCGATGGGCCGGGGGCTTGGCGGTGTTGGTGGGGTGCGGTGTCGCGCTGAGTCAGTCCGTGCCGTCGCTGTGGATTGCGCAATGGCTGAGCGCGTTGTGTGGTTTGGCCGGCGTCGGTTTCTATGGGTGGCATGTGTGGTCGCGCGAGTCGCTTCGTCTGCGCATGTTGTGGGGCGCATAAGTAAGATGGTGAACAGGGTGCATCGCAACGGCCCGATGGATGTCTCGATTATCATTGTGAATTGGAATACGCGGCTTCTCTTGGACCGCTGTCTGCGCTCCATTGAGGCCGGTATCGATGGACTTGCGGCGCAAGTCCTGGTCGTCGATAACGGGTCCGCCGACGGGAGCGCTGAGTTGGTGGCGGGCGAGTTTCCTCAGGTCGAACTGGTGCGCAATCGGGAGAATCTCGGCTTCGCCAGAGCCAACAACCAAGCCTATGGTCGTGCGCAAGGCCGGTATGTGTTGCTCTTGAACCCCGATACCGAGTTGCGGGGAGGCGCTGTGAAGCAGATGGTCCGGTTTCTTGATGCCGACCAACGGCGAGCGGGCGTGACGGCGGTGCTGCGCAATCCAGACGGAACGCTGCAGCGGTATCACAAGCGATTGCCTCGATGGTCGTCCGTCTTGTGGTCGGAAACGTTGCTGCGGAATGTGGCCCCCTGTAATCGGTGGGTGCGCGAATTCTATATGCTCGATGAGCCCTTCGATGTCGTGACGGAAATCGAACAGCCGCCGGCCGCTTGCTTAATGATGCGCCGGTCTGTCATTGCGACCGAGCGGCTCTTTGACGAGCGATTTCCGATTTTCTACAACGACGTGGATTTGTGCCGCCGGCTGCGGGACGCAGGGCATCGCCTGTTTCTCCTGCCGGAGGCCGAGGTGATGCATCACGGCGGCGCCGGCGGAGTCGGCGCCATGCCGGATCAGGGCGTGGCCGACAGTTTGATCGGATTGATTCGCTACTACCGTAAGCATGAAGGACACCTCAGCGCCGGAATCATGTGGCTGATATTGACCCTGAATTCCGCGCTCGTGCTCACCGGGGGGCTGCTGAAGGTGTTGGGAGGCCGTCGCCCGCTGCAGTGGTGGAAATTGGAATCGGCAAAGCGCGCGCGTCTCGCCGTGGGGCGCGAAGCGTTTCACTATCCGAAAGATACGCAGGCTGAGCGGATGGATGGAGCGGTGGTATGCCGGCACTAGCAACTGAGCTCGTCAGGCAGTGCTTATTGTGCGGCGCTCCCGGTGCGACGTTGTTTCAGGGTCTGCATGACCGGCTCTATTCCGTCGAGGGCGAGTTCGGTTTTGCCCGCTGCGCCATTTGTGGATTGGTCTGGCAGAGCCCTCGACCGACGATGGCGGACATTCCGAAGTGCTACCCGGACGACTATGAACCGCATGAGGGGGCGACGCAGGGCGAAGCCCCGATACGGCCGGCGGCCGGGCTGCGTGATATCCTGAGAGGAATGATTTTGAGCGAGGTATTCGGCTACACCCGGTTCAAGCGGCCTGAGTGGTGGGCTCCGGTGACCGGACGCGTGCTCGGTCATGTACCCACGCTACAAGATAGGGCGCGATATGGCCGCGATGAGCTGTGTCCTCCCTTTGTCGACGGCGGGACGTTGCTGGATATCGGATGCGGGGCGGGCGGGTATCTGTCGGCGATGAAAGCGCTGGGATGGAAGGTGTTGGGTGTCGATCTTTCTCCGCAGGCGGCGCGGATTGCGCGTGAGAGTTACGGAGTTCCGGTGAAGGTGGGGACGTTGGAAACGGCCGGTGTGCCGGACCGGAGTATGGCGGTGATTACGATGGTGCATGCCATCGAGCATGTCCCCGATCCGATCAGTCATTTGCGACAGTGCCATCGGGTTTTGCAAGAGGGTGGGCGATTGGTTCTGACGACGCCGAATTTTGCTGGGCTGATGAGCCGGCTCTTCGCAGACCACTGGATGGCCCTGGAGCCGCCCCGGCATCTCTGGCTCTTTACGCCGGACACCTTGCGGGCCTGCGTGGAACGAGCGGGGTTTCGTGTCGAGCGTATGCTGACGCGTCCGTTCCTCTCACAGGTGAATTACGAAAAGAGTCTTCTCATCCGTCGCCAGGGCCATGCGCGGGGGAATTTGCGCCCCAGCGATGCCGGCCCGATCGCGCGTGGGCTCCATCGGCTGGAGCAGGGACTGTTGCCCGTCTGGCGATGGGCGGGCAATGAATTGATGCTCAGCGCCGTGAAACAAGAGGAGTAGACGACACGTGGATCTGTCGATTGCCGTCATCAGTTACAACACTCGCGACCTGCTTCTGGCCTGTCTGCAATCGGTTCAGGACAGGACGACGGATGTGGACTATGAAGTGATTCTGGTGGACAACGCTTCGCACGACGGGAGTGTGGACGCGGTGCGGGCTCGATTCCCTCAGGTCACGGTGATTGCGAATGCCGGGAATGACGGATTTGCCAAGGCCTGCAACCAGGCGGCGGCCGTCAGCTCGGGACGGTATCTGTTGTTGCTGAACAGCGACACGGTGATGCAGAGACACACGCTCCGTACGATGGTGACCTGTCTGGACCAGCATCTGGACATCGGAGCCGTGAGTTGTCTGCAGCGCGATGAGCACGGACGGGTATTGCAGTCTTGTTTCCCCTTTCCTTCGATTCGCGACCACGTGCGCTATGCAGAGTCGCTGCCTACGGTCGTCAGGCGGCTGGTCGGGACTATGTCGCCGATGGACTTCACGCAGTCGCAGGATGTCGAGTGGGCCAACGGCGCCTGCCTCATGATTCGCAAAGCGTTGTTCGAGCGGCTGGGCGGACTGGATGAACGGTTCTTCATGTATTTCGAAGATGTCGATTTCTGTCGTCGCGTTCAGCAGCTGGGCTATCGTGTCCGGCATGTGGCGGAGGGTGAGGTGGTGCATCTGCTCGGACGGAGCAGTCATACGAACCGCCATGGCCTCAATAAGCAATGGGAGCTCAGCCGCATCCGCTATGTGGAAAAGCACTTTGCGCAACCCCGGCGGTTTCTCATGAAGAGCTGGATCGCTCTGGGAGTCATGCGCAAGTTGCTTATGACCGCCTGCTCGCATGCTTCAGATCGACGGCAGCAGGTTCAGACGATGCGGACGACCTTGCGACGAGTCTGGTTGGGGCATGACGAGGCCGATCATGCCACCATGTCTCCGGCAGGCCTGCGAGGATAACGAGCGATGCCACAGACCATGAGCCAACGTGAACGGTATGACCTCGAGTGGAACGGCTGGAAGGCTGCGTCCGGCGCATTCGATGGGGTTCGGCGGTACGGTCAGATCAGTCGGAGCGTGGCCGCCCTTGCGCCTAAGCGCGTGCTGGATGTGGGTTGCGGCGATGGCCGGCTTGCCCGGGAGATCAAGCAGGTGCTGCCCGGCGTCGTGGTGCATGGGTGCGATCTGTCTGTCGCGGCGCTCAATCGCGCCGACGGGTTGGATCGCCGGTATGCGGTGGATCTCAATGTCGATCGTCTGCAGGAGCCTGACGGCAGTCTCGATGTGGTGGTCGCCAGCGAGGTGATTGAACATGTGATTGATCCGGGGCGGGCAGTCGCGGAATTTCATCGTGTCCTCAGGCCCGGCGGGCAGGTCTTGATCACGGTGCCGAATGTCGCCTTCTGGCGCTTTCGCATAGAGGCGCTGCGGGGAGGCGTGCCGTCGGTGACGGCGGATGCGCGTCATCTCCATTCCTTCAATGCAGCCTTGCTGAACGCGCTCGTGGCTCGTGAGGGATTTGAGGTTGTGGTTCTGACCGGATTACGCCAGCGCTATGAATCCTTGGCCGCCTTGGGCTTTACATGGTTGTGCGATACGTTGCTTCTGATCGGCCGGAGGTCCTGAGCGAATGAGTTACGAATTGACCAGATCAGGATTCGATGGTGTGATGCGGGAGTTTCGTCCCTCACGTTATGAGGTGTTCGGGAGCGAGGATCCTCGTTTCACTATGCCGATGCATCATGCGCTGAAGTGTCGGGATCGGTTGTACGTCGCGTTGCGGAGCGGACTTCGCTGGTTGCCGCAAGGACCGCAGGCCATTGTGGATTTTGGTCCGTATCCCGGCAGCCTGTTGAGACTCTTGCGCCTGACCGAACCGGCGAGATCGGCCCGGCTCGTGGGTGCCGGCCTCATGGCCAGTCCGGATTTCGTGGAACTCATGAAGCAGGATGTGGATGTGGGCATCCTGACGGTGAATCTGGACCCGGCTGCCAAACAGTTTGAGCTGAAGGGCTATCCGACCGCCGTGCCGATGGGGGAGGGGACTGCTAGGTTGGTATTCGCGCTGGAGATCATTGAGCATTTGACCTCGCCCTTTCATCTGCTGGCGGAGGCCCATCGTATTCTTCAGCCGGGCGGTTCTATTGTGATCACAACACCGAATGTGACGCGTATCGGAAATGTGATGAAGCTTCTGGCCGGCCGGACACTTAACGATCGCTTGGCTCCTCCCGGCTATGACGATCCGAACGATGAATGGCGCCCCCATGCCAGGGAGTATGCGATGCATGAGCTGGCCGACATGCTCGGGAGTTCCGGGTTTGAAATTGCCGAGTCGCGGCACTTTCTGGGAGAGGATACGCAGGATTGCCGACTGACAGCACAGCAACAGGCAATCGATTGGGCCAAGTGGCCGTTCTATGCTGTCCCGCATTTGCGGGGGAGTCTCTTGATCGTGGGGCGGAAGCGATGAAGCCGATCGTCGTTGCAGAACTGGCCGGGTCGGCTTCCTATGGCGGCGGTGAGCGCTATCTGGAATTGCTTTGCGAGCGTCTCGATCCGTCGCGCTTCCGGCCGATTCTGATTTGTCCGGAGCCGGGCTCGTTCGTCGGTCGCATGCAGGCCCGGGGCATGGACGTGCGGGTGGTGCATTTGGAGCCTCTCTTGAATCCCTTTGCCCTGATGCGATTAGTACAGGTGCTCTCTCAAGAGAACGTGACCATTCTTCAAACGCACGGCGCCCGGTCGAATTTTTATGGTCGTGTGGCCGGATGGCTGGCGGGAGTCCCTGTGGTGATTTCCACGGCTCACAATTCAATTGCCGACTATGAGGTGAGCCGATTGAAACGCTGGATTTATGCCACCGCACTTCGGGCGACTCTGCCATTGGCGAAGCGGATTATCTGTGTGTCCGACGCCATCCGGCGCGATGTGGTTGAAGACGATCCGGCGGCGGCCGGTCTGGCGGAGACGGTCCACAATGGCGTCGAGCGACGGTCGTTTCAGAAACCGGTCGATCGAACCAACGTGCGGCGTGAATTCGGCCTCGCCGATGGTCCACTGCTGGTTATGGTGGCCCGACTGACTCAACCTAAAGGACATTGTGACTTGATTGAAGCGCTGGCTCTGCTGCGGGATCGATGGCCGCAACTGCAATGCGTGTGCGTGGGTGACGGTGAATTGAGGCAGTCGCTGGAGGCGTTGGCCGCTGCACGGGGCCTGTCGTCAATCTGCCGGTTTGTCGGATCCCGGGACGATGTGACGGAGTTCTATGCGGCGGCGGATATGGTTGTCCTGCCTTCGCATTCTGAGGGATTCCCGTTCGTCATTCTCGAAGCCATGGCTATGGGGAAAGCTGTGATTGCGACCAGCGTGAACGGTGTGCCTGAAGTGATTGAACATACGAAGACCGGTCTCCTGGTGAAGGCCCATGATGTCGCAGGGCTGGCTGGTGCGATTGAGTTTCTTTTGGAGCATCCTGACCGGGCGATGCAGCTGGGGAATGCCGGACGTGCTGTGGTGCAGGCCCAATTTACCGTCGATCGGATGGTGGAGAAGACGGTGGCGGTCTTTGATGCGGCGTTACAGGCAGAAGGATTCGGCGCACCCTCATGGAGCAGGAAGGTCGCATGAGCCTCGCGGCGCCCCTGGAGATGGAAGCCGTTGCGTGCCCCTGCGGGGGAGGCGGAAGTCCGTCGGAGGTCTTTCATACATCGACGAGACGGTATGTCGTCTGCCCGCGGTGCGGGCTGGTTTTCCTGAGCCCTCGCCCCTCTTCCACCAGCGTGGAGGAATATTATCGGGAGAGTTATGACGGGTCCTATGGCGCCGCGGAAAGTTCAGCCGATCGCCGGCCGGTGTTTGCCAGCGTCCTGGCGCATTTGTCGGGTTGGCGCAGACCGCCGGGACGGTTGCTCGATATCGGCTGCGGAGATGGGGCGTTCATGATGCTCTGTCGCGAGGCCGGGTGGACCTGTGCCGGCGTTGAAGTGTCTCAAGGAGCTGCCGAGCGAGCCAGGAGGAAGGGGTTGCGAGTCCTGTCGCCGGCAGAACTCGGCCAAGAGACCGTCGGCCAGTTCGATGTGGTGACGCTGGTGAATGTCTTGGAAACAGTGACGGATCCGGCGGCGATCGTCAGCGCCATAGCGCATCAGGTCAAACCTCAAGGGATAGTTGCAATTCGAGTCTCGAACGGATTGTTTCATCGATCAATGAGAGCGCCGGTTCGCTGGTGCGGATCCCAGTATGACCAGGCTTTTCACTTATTCAGTTATTCGCCGAATGCACTGCGGATGCTTGTGGAGACCAGCGGCTTTGACGTGCTTTCTCTGCGCAATTCTGCCCCAAGCCTGGGTCCGGTCACGAGCGCTCATTTTTGGTGGCGCCGCTTGAAATGGAGACTGGTCGGAGGAGGCTTGTGGCTGGCGGCTTCGCTCGCCTATCGGCTGAGTGCCGGCCGTCTGATCTGGGCGCCGTCGTTCGAATTGATCGCCCAACGGAAAGATGGAGTCTCGTGAGC
Organism: uncultured Nitrospira sp.; assembly: GCA_964635345.1. Taxonomy (GTDB): domain Bacteria; phylum Nitrospirota; class Nitrospiria; order Nitrospirales; family Nitrospiraceae; genus Nitrospira_D. The sequence continues at coordinate 7,586 of CAZWOX010000032.1, read as the reverse complement.
GTGCTCAACTGGCAGAGCCGCCGTCGATGGAAGCGGCGGATCGGATTTTGGGGAAGCGTGCTGATCGTCTGTCTGCTGGGAGCGGTGGCGGCGCTTGGCGTGCGCATGCTGCTGACGTCGGTCGGGTCGGCCAAACATACGCGGTATGAACCGGTCGATGTGCCGCCGCAAGCAATCTCGCCCCGGCATGAACGGGAGCGGGAGGAACTGGAACGGCGCGAGCGGATGGTGAGCGAAGGGAAAGACAAGTAACCAGATGTGTGGGATCTGCGGCATCATCGGTTCGAGTGAAGAGGCGCTGGTCTTCCGGATGCTCCGGCGGCTGGTCCATCGGGGGCCGGACGAACAGGGGCTCCATCGGGAGAGCGGGGTCACGCTCGGGGCTCGCCGCTTGCGCGTGATCGATCCCGCCGGGGGGCGGCAACCGGTGCAGAACGAAAATGGTTCGGTCTGGGCGGTGCTGAACGGAGAAATCTATAACTATCGAGCCTTGCGCCAAGAGTTACTGGAACGCGGTCATCGGTATACTTCTCGCTGCGATACCGAAGTGCTGGTGCATCTCTATGAGCAGGAGGGGATCGATGGTCTCTCGCGCCTGAGAGGAATGTATGCGTTCGCGATCTGGGATCGGGAGCGGCAGGAAGCGCTGCTGGTCCGTGATCGTTTGGGCATCAAGCCGCTGTACTATGCGGTGCGTCCCGGAACCGAAGGGAACGGGAGCGACGTGGTGTTTTCGTCCGAGTTGCCCTCTCTGTTAGAAGCGTTACCCGATGCGCGCATCCGTCCACAAGCCATTGCCGACTATCTGACGTCGTTGTACGTTCCCGGACCCGACACGATCTACGAGGGCGTCTATCAACTCCGGCCCGGCGAAGCGTTACGAGTCGGGCAGGGGCGTCTCGAGGTTTTCCGCTACTATCGACCTGAGCAATTGCCGGCATCGTCTCAGTGGGCGACCGTTGACGAGGCGAAGGAACAGTTTGTCGAGATCTTCCGCGACACGGTTCATGCGCATTTGGTGAGCGATGTGCCGGTGGGACTGTTTCTATCCGGAGGCATGGATTCGGCCGCTGTCTTGGCCATGATGCAGGAACGGGGACCGGTCAAGACCTTTACGATCGGCTATGGGCATCCCCAGGATCAGTCCTACAATGAACTGGCCAACGCCCGGCTCCTCGCGACACATTTTGGAACCGATCACACGGAAGCCATCTTACAACCTGATATCCGTGCGCTCCTCCCCCGGGTGGTCGAGGGAATGGGGGAACCGTTCGCGGACTCATCGGCGATTCCGACCTATCTCGTGTCTGAAGTGGCGCGGCGCTCAGTTACGGTGGCCTTGTCCGGCATCGGTGGCGATGAGCTCTTCGGCGGGTACCCCAGGTATCTCGGCATGCGGCTCGCCTCGTACTATCACGCGTTTCCTCGCCCGCTGCGGTCGTGGCTGGCTACGTCCGCCTCGTGGGTGTGCCGTGAAAATGGATCCGGTCGCGACCAGATGGGGCGAGTGAAGCGATTTGTAGAGCATGGACATCGCTCGTTGGCCGAGCAATATCGCCGGTGGACGACGTTCATTCCCGCCGAATGGGAGACCGGCATCTGGAGCGGCGCGATGAGAGAGGCCTTGCCTCACGGATATGCACCGAGCCGCTTGTCGGCGCTGTTTGAGCAATGGCCGTCGAGCAATCCCGTGGATCGCGCGATGGGCCTCGATCTTCAGACCTATCTTCCCGACGATCTCTTGCGCATGGGCGACCGGATGAGTATGGCGCATTCGCTTGAGCTCCGTGTCCCGTTTTGCGACCACCGGCTGTTGGCCTGTGCGCTGCGGGTATCACCATCGTTGCGACTGTCGGGCTGGCAGCTGAAGGGATTTATGCGATCCGCCTTGCGCGGGCTTGTGCCCGAGGCGATCCTTCGCGGTCCCAAGCAGGGGTTCATGATTCCGCTGGCCCGCTGGTTGCGCGAAGACCTTCATGAGATGGCGCAGGATCTGTTGTCGGACGCGGCCGTTCGCCGGCGTGGCTATGTAACGCCTGAGTATGTGCAATGGCTGATGGATGAACATCAGAGCGGGCGCAGAAATTTTGCGGATCAACTCTATGCCTTAATGGTGTTGGAACTGTGGCATGAGCAAGCCGCTCAACCTGCCTCTGAACCGGCTGTGGCGGTGGAGGTCTTGTGAAGATTTTGCTTTTGGCGGAAGTCTCGGCCGAACGGGTCATCGGCGGCGCGGAACGAGTGTTGCGGCAGCAGGCCGTCGGTCTTGTCGCGGCCGGGCATCAGGTGGATCTCCTCACGCGGGCGGCGGACGAGGCTGCGGCTCCAGAGGCCGCGATCGGCGGCGCCAAGGAATGGAGATTTGCCGTATCGAAGAGGAATGAATGGAGCTTTGTGCGATCGACTGTGCAGGGAGCAATGCAGTTGTTCGATCGATTGATCAGCAAAGCTCCCTACGACATGGCGATTATTCATCAAGCCCTCACGGGTCTTGGTCCCCTCTGCCTCAGACGGAAAGCGGTGGACGAGTGGGTGTATGTCTGTCACTCCCTCGCGCATGAGGAGTATCGCACACGCACGGCGGGAGCCACCTCACTGTGGTCCCAAATGCGTCAGCAGGTGAATGTCTGGGCGCGCCGCGGCATTGAGCGGCTGGTGATGAAACGCTGTCATCGAATTGTCGTCCTGAGCGAGTTCATGCGGCAGCGGGTGATGGCGACGCATGGCATTGCACCCGAGCGGATTGTGTCGATACCGGGGGCGGCGGAGGCAAGCTTGTTTCGTCCGGTCGCCGATCGCGCTGTAATGCGGCGACGACTGGGATTACCGGAGGATCGGACGATTCTCTTCACCGTCCGCAATCTGGTGCCGCGGATGGGGTTGGAGATGCTGCTGGAAGCCTTCGCTTCCTTGGAGCGCGCCGGTCAGCGCTGTCTGTTGGTGATCGGAGGCGAAGGACCGCTAAGGACTCGTTTGGAGGCCGGTATCAGAGAGCGGCAATTGGAGCAGGTCGTTCGGCTGGCCGGGTTTATTCCCGAGGAGCAGTTGGTGGCGTATTACCAGGCCGCCGATCTGGTCCTGATGCCGACCGCTCAACTCGAAGGGTTCGGGCTGGTGACGGTGGAGGCGTTGGCCTGTGGCACGCCGGTCGTGGGCACGTCGGTCGGCGCGATTCCTGAAGTGTTGAGCCAGATCGATCCTATTCTGATTTCAAGCGGGTCGGATAGTTGTTCATTTGCCGACGCGCTTGGGCGGGTCCTTAGCCGCATTGAGGAGCCGGTGGAGCGGGAGCGGTTGTCGAGGAAAGGGCGCAGTCTGGTGGAGTCCCGGTACAACTGGGTGCGGCATTGTGCGGATCTGATCCGGCTTTCCGCAAAGCCGGTGTCGGAACGAAAGGCGGCCTAGAGATTTCTATGGCAGCGCGCACGGTCATTCATATCATTACACGGCTCGATCGGGGAGGCTCGGCGCAAAACACCATGTTGACTGTATTAGGGCATGACCGGACGCAGTATGAGCCGGTGGTGATAGCGGGCCATCCCGGCACGTGGGATGCGCAAGGCGGCATGGCGGCGACAGAGGAACAGTGCCGTCGATTAGACAAAGAGCAGATTGCGTACGAGCTTGTGCCGTCGCTCGTTCGACCGATCAGCCCGTGGAAGGATCTCTGTGCCCTGTGGACATTGGTCGGTATCCTGCGAGCGACACGTCCGGCGATCGTGCATACACACACCTCGAAAGCCGGCGTATTAGGCCGAGTGGCCGCCTGGCTCGCGCAGGTTCCGGTGATCGTGCATACGCCGCACGGGCATGTGTTTTACGGACACTTCGGTCCCTGGAAGTCCAAAGTCTTTTTACAGATTGAACGCATCTTGTGCCGCGTGACGAGCACCCTCGTGGCGTTGACGAGCGCGGAGCGGGACGACCATCTTGATCGGGCAGTCGGCCCTGCAGACCGGTTTGCCGTGATCCCCAGCGGCATCGATGTGGAGCGGTTCCGCCGCGCGCGGGTTGAAGGCAGGCAGGTCCCCCAGGAGTTCAATTGTCCTGCCGGCGCGACCATTGCCGGATCGATCGGATGGCTGACGGACATCAAAGGCCATCGCCTGCTGGTAGAGGCCTTGGGCTATCTTAAAGACGAGTTTCCGAAACTCCATGTAGTGATTGTGGGCAGCGGCGGGCAGCAGGACGCCTTGCTCGCTCAAGCTGATTCGTCGGGACTCCGTGATCGCATTCATTTGGTCGGGCATCGGGACGATATTGAGCGGTGCCTGGCCGGGATGGACTGCTTCGTGTTTCCCTCGTTGAACGAGGGGATGGGACGCGCGTTGATCGAAGCCATGGCGGCGGGCCTGCCGGTCGTAGCCAGCCGGGTCGGCGGGATTCCTGCGATCGTGCGACATGAGGAAAACGGCTTGCTGGTGGCGGCGGGAGATAGCCGGGCGCTGAGCGAGGCGCTGCGCCGGATCCTCACCGATCTTCAGCTGGCCGATAGGCTCGGTCGGAATGCTTCACGCAGTATCGGGAATGAGTTCGGAGTGAAGGCCATGGTTGATGCCGTTGAGTCGGTATATCGGAGAGCCTTGCAGGCCCATGCATAATTTCGTATGGCAAACCGCGGTAGGTGTCGCAGCCTGGATTGGTCTCGCGCTGGCGGGGCTGGGCTGGTCACCGGGAGTAATGGCCGCGGAGCAGCGTGCGCCGCTTCGTGTCGCCATCCATGTTCACAGCACGGCCAGTACCGGAACCTTGAGCCTGGAGGCCCTCGCAGCCAGAGCCGAACAACAGGGCCTGGATGCGATCGTGCTCTCCGACAATTTTTCTCTGGAGTATGAGTATGGCCTCCAGCCTCTCCCCGGACTGCTGAAGAAGACCGTCAGTTTTCCGTCCGTGCTGTCGTACGGCATTGAGCGCTATCTTGATGAGATCCGTTCGGTGCAAGCGCGCCACCCTCAGCTGGTGATTGTGCCGGGGGTCGAGGTCGCGCCCTTTTATTATTGGACCGGCTCGCTCTGGCGCGGCGATCTGACGATGCACGACGCGCAGCGCAATCTTCTGGTGTTGGGGCTGACGAAGGCGGAGGATTATCGCGCGCTTCCAGCGCGCGGGAATCCGGCGTCCTTTATCGTGGATGGGGCCGGCCTCGCGAATGCCGCGCCTTTGCTATTGATCGTTCCCGCGCTGTTCTTATGGAAGCCTCGTCGTCAACCGGCGGATGGCCGGCGCGAGCCGGTCAGTGCGGCGCGTCGAACGGCCGCCGCATGCTGTCTGGTGTCGGCCGTGGCCACGCTGGTGAATGCCTGGCCGCTCGGAACGCCCGCGTTCAGTTCATACGAATCGCAGTTGGGCTATCGACCCCATCAGGCGTTAGTGGATGCTGCGAATCAACGCGGTGCGGTCGTGCTCTGGTCGATGACGGAGGCGCGCGATCTGCAGTCGCATGCCTTCGGTCCGTTGGGGACGGTGACGGTGAGGACCGATGCCCATCCGGAAGCGCTGGCCTTGACCGGCGGGTATGCCGGATTCGGCGGCCTCTATCAGGATACGAGGACGGTGACGGCTGCAGGCGGACTCTGGGATCAGGTGATCCAGGCGCATACGGGTACGGTACCGCATGCGGTGCCGACGATGATCGGGGAGATCGCCTTTCACGGGCTGGCCGATAAGGGGAAGGATCTCGACCGTGTGGTGACGACGGTGTTTGCTCAGGAACGATCGGTTGCCGGTGTGTTGGAGGCGATCAGATCCGGCCATGCTTATGCGGCCGCCGAAGGGGATCATCGAGTGATGCTGACGTTGGACGAGTTCACTCTCGGCTGTGACTGCGATCGGGCGGCCGCCGGCATCGGAGAGCGCGTGGCTCTGCCGTCCGGCTCGCACGCGGTCGCCACCGTGCGGCTGTCTGCGCGTGACGGCAAGCCTCATCCGGTGACGCTGCGCCTGATCCGGTCAGGAGAGATTATCGGTATGACAAAAGCCGAGACCCCGGTGACGTATCGAGTGGCGGATCCTCAAGCGGTATCGGAAGGTGGGGCGTATTATCGTCTGGAAGTGGTCGGTCAGAGCGGCGAGTTGTTGACCAATCCCGTCTATGTAGGGAAGTGATGGGTGATCGGTGAAGAGTGATGAGAACAGGCTGGGATATAAGCAGGAATGTGCGCAACTCCGGACGCATCACACATCACTCATCACAGTTCACTGAATTTATGAGAGTCACAATTCATCAACCGCAGTTTCTGCCGTGGCTGGGGTATCTCGACAAGATCGATCGCGCTGATCTGTTTATCGTGCTGGATACGGTCCAGTTCAAGAAGAACGAATGGCAGAACCGGAACCGCATCAGAACGGCGGACGGGTGGCAATGGCTGACGGTCCCGGTGCTGCATCGTTTCGGCCAGCGCGTTCAGGAGGTGCTGATCAATCCGACGGCGGTATGGCGAGAGCGGCATCTGCGGGCGCTGGAGATGCATTATGCGCGGGCGCCGTTCCGCGACCGGTATCTGCCGGAATTGCGGAAGGTGTATGAACAGCCCTGGACGAAGCTGTCTGATCTGAACCTGGCGGCAATCCGCTGGCTGCTGCAGGCCTATGGCATCACGACCCCGTTGCGCTGCGCATCTGAGATGGCCGCCCGCGAAGAGCCGACCGACCGCCTGATCGATCTCTGTCGAAATGTCGGTGCGACGCAGTACCTCGCGGGACCCGGAGCGGAAGGCTATATGGATAAGCCGCGGTTTGAGGCATCGGGTGTGGAATTGGAGATCCAGGAGTTCCACCATCCGGCGTATCGGCAGGCCTACGAACCGTTCGAGCCGAATTTATCGGCGATCGATCTCTTGCTGTGCGCGGGTCCTGACGCATTGAATCGGTTGCGCAGTTACCTTGTGCGACATGACCGGGCGGCGATGTTATCGCGATGACGACGAGGAGGCAGATATGACATTCGACGGCACGGAGGCGATGCGGATTCTCGCGATCGGCGCCCATCCGGACGACATCGAAGCCGGCTGCGGCGGGGCGTTGGTGAAGTATGCGCAAAATGGACATCGGGTGTTTCTGATGGTGATGACGGAGGGGGAGCAGGGCGGCGCCGGTGAACTCCGGAAGTTCGAGCAGGAACAGGCGGCCAAGCGGCTTCGTGCCGAGCGGATCTATTGGGGCGGGTATCAGGATACCGCCGTGCCGATGGGACGGGAGCTGATCCAGTCCATCGAGGCGGTCGTCAAGGAAGTCGATCCGCATTTTATTTTCGTGCATTATCACGACGATACGCACCAGGATCACCGCCACCTGGCCATGGCGACCATTTCGGCGACGCGGTACACGAAAAATGTGCTGTTCTATGAAGGTCCCACGACTCAGAATTTTGCGCCGACGGTTTTTGTCGACATCGATCACGTGCTTGATGAAAAGCTTGCCGCCATCGAGGCCCATGCGTCTCAGGTCAGGAAGACGAACATTGAGGCTCTGAGTATCGTGGATGTGATCCGGTCGTCGGCGCATTTTCGCGGCATTCAGGGTCGGGTGAAAAACGCAGAAGGGTTTCTTCCATTGCGATTGTTTATTAATATCGGAGCATGACGACC
>CAZWOX010000031.1:0-34331 GCA_964635345.1 uncultured Nitrospira sp. | reverse complement strand
AGTCGTGGGCCACGCTCCCGGCCACTTGTCCGATGGCGTCCATTTTCTGCGCCTGCTGGAGCTGCGCTTCGAGCAGGCGGCGTTCCGTGACGTCCCGCTGAATCGCCACGAAGTGGGTGGTGGCGCCCTGCGCATCCCGAATGGCCGAAATGGATTCATCGACGGTGTACAGTTCACCGGACTTCTTCCGATTGGTCAACCGGCCGGTCCAGGTTTCTCCTGAGAGGATGGTCTCCCACAACATGGCGTAGAAGGCCTCGTCCTGCAGTCCCGATTTCAAGAGCCGGCCGGGAGTTCGGCCGACCGTGTCCTCGACCCGGTAGCCGGTCATCGTGGTAAAAGCAGAGTTCACATATTCGATCAGACCCTGTCGGTCCGTGATCACCACGGCGTCTTGGGCCTGCTCAACCGCATGCGCGAGCACGGTCAGGCGTTCTTCGGCCCGGTGGCGGGCCTCCAGGGCCTCGGCCAAGGCCTTGGTTCGTTGCCAGAGTAGGAGCGAAACCGCGATGCCGCCGACGGTCATCATCCCCAGCACGAGCAGCGTCAGCCCGCGCGCGCTGTGAAACGACACGTAGGCCTCATCGACGGTTGTCTTGTCGGCTGCCTCCAGCCCCCACCAGACCGCACCGGCCGCCACCAACAGGATCAGGAGCAAGAGCAGTCTATGACAGTGACGCAGCGTCAGTTCCCGAAGCTTTTTAGTCATGGCTCAATCCGTGAGCAAACCCTTTTCTTCGCCCCTCGGCCTTTCCCATCCGAGGGGGGCAATTCATCCTGAACTTGCCGGTCACGATTAATCAATAGCCGGATAGCAGTTGTCTTGAGCCGGCCGCTCACCTGCGCATGACGATGCGGACCGTCACCTGGCGATCCGGCCGACCGTCTGACGGCGCGCCGCCAACGCTTCCACGGCTTCTTCAGAACGACCCTCCTGGATCAGGTTGACGCTGCGCGCGACCTCGGCCACCGTTGCGGACTGTTCTTCCGTGGCGGTCGCGATCTGATGCGTGAGGTCCACGACATGGCGTGTGGACTCGGCAATCGTCTTCAGCGCCCCCGTGACGGCGCGGACCCGATCCATCTCTCGTTCCATGCGCTCCTTTCCCGATTGAATCGCCGACACGGCTTTGGTGGTTTCCTGCTGGTTCCGTGAGATCGTGTCGGAAATTTCTTTGGTGGCTTTGACGGTCCGCTCGGCCAGTTTGCGCACTTCGTCGGCGACGACCGCAAATCCGCGCCCTTGGTCGCCGGCTCTCGCCGCCTCGATCGCCGCATTTAAGGCCAGGAGGTTTGTCTGATCCGCGATGTCGTCGATCACTTGGATGATCTGGTCGATTTCGGCCGAGGCTTCTCCCAGGTTTTTGACGACCTTCGCCGTCTCGCCGATCGTGCCGGCGAGCTCGTCCATGCCGGCGACCAATTCTCCATTGACGCGTTCTCCCTCGGCCACATGATCGGTGACCTCCGCGCTTTGCGCCGAGGCGTGCTGCGCGCTGCGGGCGATTTCGCCGACCGTTGCGGACATCTCTTCCATCGCCGTGGCGACTTGCGTGATCTCCCGCTCGATGAGGTGCTGGAACCGCATCTGGTCGGTGGCGTCGACCCAGGTTGCGACGATTCCCACGACCTCTCCCTTGCGGTTCGTCAGCGCGTGCGAGACGGACCGGAGGATGTGCGAGCCGACCGGGATATCGGCATTGTGGCGGGATTCGCCGGGCTGTAAGCCGTGTAGAATCTGGCGGATCCGTTCAGGATTCTTATGGAACGTGTGAATGCTGGCGCCGAGAAGCCTGCCGGCTTCCACCCCATACGCCTGCTTCAGTTCCGGGGCCCATTCCGCGAGCGTGGCCTTGCCGAGCTTGTTCATGTAATAGAGCTTGTTTCCCTTGTCCGTCGCAGATAGAGGGCTCATGTCGCAGATAAATACCCGTTCTTGGGTGAGCATATCCAACATCTGCCGGGCCTGATGGGCCTGTTCCCGCGTCTCCTCCAGTTCCTGCTCCAACATCTGAACACGCGCCTCGGCTTGCCGCCACTCCGGACACACCAGCCGCGCCAGCGCCGATCGAATGCTCATAGGGTCCTCCTCTTAGCCTCGTGATGAGTGATCAACTGAATTCACTGGCCCTATCGGAAGGGCGTCGCAGAAACTGTGTGATCTACATCACATCCGGGTGTCGCGTTGTGATGCCGGCCGCGCCTGGATCGTGCGACGGCGCGCTCGCCGCGATCACCGGCCAGTTTCTGAAGTCGATCATAGGCCACGATCATGATGTGCCGGCCCTGGCACGCGAGCACCCGCCGTCGGGAGAGGTCGCTCAAGAGGCGGGATACGGTTTCCCTGGTTGTCCCGACGAGTTCCGCCCACTCACGACGATTGAGGGGAAGGGCCAAGCTGATCCCCTGCGCCGATGGTACTCCATGGTGATGGGCCAATCGGACCAGGCTCCTGGCCAGCCGCACATCGATCGACTCCGTCGAGGCCTCGTGCACGTGCTGAACGAGCAGTCTGGTTTCATGGCTCATCGAATTCAGGAGCGCGGATGCGAACTTCGGTTCCCGTTCCTGCAACCAGGCCAACGATTGTCGATCGAGGCGAGCGACCTGACAGGGGGTGAGGGTTTCGCAGGTCATGCTGCGGGCCGCATGGACTCCAAGGCTTCCCATGTCGAGCAGGGCGCAGGGCGCCTGTTCTGCGGACAGCAACCTGACGATCCGAGAGGTTCCGTTATGCATTCTGACGGAGAGCTTCACGAGTCCTTGGCAGAGCACATCCGCCGTCGTCGCAGGCGCGCCTTCCTGGAACAGAACGGAACGGGCAGGAACCGATTGGAAGCGCCGGTTCTGAAGAAAGAATGCCCATCCCGATGAACTGAGCGTAGCAAAGGGCGTCCGCTCCTCCGTCGAACAGCGTTCGCAGCAAGGGCCGTCACACAGCATAGACATGGATTTCCAGTTCCCCCCTTCGCCAACGTTCCATAGCAATCGACAGGCCACCAATGTTCCTACGCTCAGTGGTTCGGTCTGCCGGATCGAAGCCCCGTGATTTGTTAACAACTTGCGCGCCGCCGCCCAGACGTAATGACCGTGCTTCAGGCTCACCGACAACCAGGATTGAGGGAAAATGCGCCACTAGCTCGAGCGCGAGTGGGGGAAAACGCTACTCATCGTCTCTCTTGCGCTACTTATCGGCGTACCGCTTGAAGTCTTGAGACTAGGCTTGGAAGTTCGGGTAAATCTCGACGCAGTCATCTTTTTTTCTACCGGCCCCGGCACAGAAATCCTACGCATCGTCTATGGCAATGCTTGCAGACGGGGTGCCATAATTTTTGCAGTATGAAATGTATGAGAATGTGAGTGAGCGGGGCTATGAAACGTCGAAGGGGAAAATCCGTGAAGAAAGACGTCCAACACGTCCCCTTGAAACTGGGCGAACGTGTGCGGCTGTTGCGGAAGCAATGGGGATGGTCGCAAGAGATACTCGGTGAAAAAGCCGGACTGCACCCGACCTATGTGGGCGGGATCGAGCGAGGCGAGCGGAATGTGTCTCTGCTGAATTTGGCGAGGCTGGCGGATGCGTTTCAGGTCACGCTGGCAGAGCTCTTGAGTTTTCCACCGCATAGTGATGCCGCGGAAAAGGCGGTTCAGCAACTGATTGTGGGCAACGACGACATGGCGCTGGCTTTTTATTCCACCTTTTGCAACAGTTGTTCGCATTTGACTACCTTTCGGCGGTTGCGGACGGCGATGCCCGGCAATCGCGGGGCCGCCGGCGGTCCCACCGAGAACGCTTCCTAGCCGATCCATTTTTCTTCGCAGTGGGTTCCCTGACGCTCGCGACGGGAGGAGCGCGATAGTTAATAGTTAAGTGAACAGTTTTGGGGTTAGGGGGATCGGCGTATCCTGCTCAATTAAAAAGATCATGCAAATTTTGCAGTCGTCCTCTGCGGCGATCTCTCCGATAATCGAGTCCGGTGACCATACCTCGCTGGTTTCCCCATAAATCAGACACATCCGGTCTCGACACCACAGGGCACGTGAGTTGCTCCATGACTGCGCTGTCATAATTTCACCGGCATGACGGACTTGAGGCGCAATGATTCGGTTGATCTGTCCCGTATGCGGGAAGTCACTGACGATGGGCATTTGGGATCGCCGTACGCAGCGGGCCTATTGCCCGCAGTGCCTCCCCCCGTTGCCGGAGGGGCGACAACAGGCCGCATCCGTTCAGGTCCGGATCAGGGACCGGGGCGGGGACCGATCGAAATCGTGAAATGGCAGTCCGGTATTGCGACCGGCGCGCCTGCCGCTCTGCCGTTCTCTTTTTTGACATTCTCACGCTGCAGGAACTCTGTCAGGAGTGCTGCGACCGGCTGACCCGTCGTCGGGGGATCGTGGCTCGACCGGCACATCCGGAGCGAGAGGGTCTTCTTGGCGCAATTCCCGAATGGTATGCGTCGCGGGCGGATTTCCGCGCACCCCATGAGGTCTGCACCGACCTGGTCTCCCGTGATAGCATGACGACATTGACGTCAGGCTGACACTATGTTCAGACCGATTTCCACATCCGCCCAGCGCCAGCGTGTCCCGTACCGCCTCGTTATTTCCGTGGTGCTCATCCTGGCATTGGTCGTGGCGGTCATGCTGCTGGCGAGCCTGGAGCAGGAGAAGTTGCTGTTGCGGGGCCTCATGCAGGGCCAGGCGGGACCCGCGGACTTGTTCCCGACCTTCCGGCAATCGCGCCATGATGCGATCCTCGTCGGTCTGCTCCTGTTTCTGGTCACTGCGCTCGGGATTGCCGCAGTCGCCACGTTCCTGCGCTACGACAGCACCAGACGAACCCTCGAAGAGGTGAAGGGGCTGGCGCGCAATATTCTCGACAGCATTCCGACCGGGGTGCTGACGATCAACCGCCAGGGGCAGATCACCGCGGTCAATCCTTCCGCCGTGGCGACGTTGAGACGGTCGGCGGAAGAATTCCTCGGCCGATCCTATGATCGGGTGTTTTCCGGGGGAGACCTGATTCGCGTCGCGCTCGATGAGGCGCTGCAACGCCATTGCCATGTGGATCACCATGACATCCCCTACCGTGCCGGCGACCAGACCCGCACGATCCGTCTTACGACCGCCGACCTGAGCGGGGATGACGGCCGGTCGGCCGGCGTCATTGTGCTGCTCAAGGATGTCACGGAGCTTCTGGACCTGGAGCGCCGCGTGCGGGTCGCGGATAAACTCGCGGGACTGCATACTCTCTCAGCAGGTGTCGCGCATGAGCTGCGCAATCCCCTGAGCGCCATCGATTTGAATCTGCATCTGCTCGAAGAGGAGTTGCGCGCGGAGACCACGCCTTCTGCGACGCTGGAGAAATATCTGCGCGTCTTGCGCGCGGAAACCCGGCGGCTCGGGGCCATCCTGGACAATTTCATGAAATTCGCGAGACCCGGCGCGCTCCGCCTGCATGCGGTCGACACGGGGCAATTACTCTCGCATATTATGTCTCTGTTGCAGTACGAAGCCCAGGACCGCCGGATACAACTCCAGTCCGCCACGTCCGATCCTCTGCCCGCGATCATGGGCGATGAGACCGAAATCAGCCAGGTACTGGTGAATGTCATCGTGAATGCGTTCCAGGCGATGCTGGACGGCGGAGTCTGCCAGGTGATTGCGCGAGGAAGCCAGGTCGACGGAAAGGACTGGGTGGAACTGACGGTGCGGGATAGCGGCGTAGGCATCAAGCGGGAAGAGCTGCCCCGGCTGTTCGAACCGTTTTACACCACCAAGACCGCGGGGAGCGGACTCGGCTTGGCCATCGCGTACCGCATCGTGCAGGACCATGACGGAACGATCCAGGTCTCCAGCGCGCCCGGGGCTGGCACTACCGTCGTCGTCAAACTTCCTGCCGCTCCTGTGACCCAAGACGCATTGGTGCCTGGCCGATGATGTCGAAGGCGCACATTCTGGTCGTTGAAGATGAGGTCAACATCCGGTCGGCCCTTATGACCATACTGGAAAAGCTCGGGCATACCGTCCGGGGGGCAGGAAACGCGGAAGACGCGCTCGCACTGCTCGAAGGCTTTCCCGCCGATTTGGTGATCACCGATCTCCGGATGCCGGGTCTGGGCGGCATGGAGTTTCTCCGCCGCATGAAAGAACGATGGCCTGAAACGGACGCCATCGTCATGACCGCTTTCGGATCGATCGAGACGGCCATCGAGGCGATGCGCTGCGGGGCTTACGACTATCTCACCAAACCCATCGATCGTGAACGGTTTCCTGTGGTCATCGAGAAAGCGCTCGAGCGGCACGTCCTCGCCACGGAAAACAAGCACCTGCGAGACCGTCTCGAAACGCGCACACGCTTCGATCAGATGGTCGGCGATAGCGAGCCGATGCAGCGGATCTATCACCTGGTTGAGATGGTCGCTGAAAGCGATGTTACGGTCTTGCTGATGGGTGAAAGCGGGACCGGCAAAGAAGTCGTGGCCAAGGCGATTCATCACAAAAGTTCGCGGGCCGATGAGCCCTTCATCACCCTCAATTGCGGGGCGCTTCCCGACAATCTGATCGAGAGCGAGCTGTTCGGGTACGAAAAAGGCGCCTTTACCGGCGCGATGACGACCAAGGCCGGCCGGTTCGAACTGGCGCAAGGCGGCACACTGTTGCTGGATGAAGTCGGCGAGCTGTCTTTGAAATCCCAAGTCGATTTTCTGCGTGTCTTGGAAACCAAGGAAATCCGTCGCCTGGGCGGAACCAAGGTTGTGAACGTCGATGCCCGAATCATTGCGGCCACCAACCGGAATTTGGAAGAGTCCGTCAAGCAGGGGAATTTTCGCGAAGATCTCTACTACCGGTTGAACGTCGTCCCGATCAAACTACCCCCCTTGCGCGAACGAGGAGATGACATCCCGCTCTTCGTCGAGACCTTTCTGCGTGAATTTTGCGCCCAGCACCATCAAGATCCGAAAGAGGTATCCCGGGATACCATGCGGTTATTGAGACTCTATGCGTGGCCCGGCAATATTCGACAGCTTCGTAACCTCATCGAGCGATTGGTCGTCACGGTGCGGGATCGCACCCTCCAGCCGCAGCACCTGCCCGAGGAAATCCAAACCAGCAAAGAGGATATCCGCACCATGGTCGTGACCCTCGGGACACCCATGGAAGCGATTGAAAGGGAAGTGATCCGCCGCACTCTTGTGGAAGTCACCAACCACCGAGAAAAAGCCGCCAAGCTGCTCGGCATCAGCCTTCGGGCGCTCCAGTACAAAATCAAGGAATACGGAATCTGCGACTAAGGTCCGGCCGAACCGTCCCGCTGTGAATCAGCTTCCCCCCGATATCGTTTTCGATCTGCAATTCTTGCACGCGTCCGATCGCATGCATGATTGAAGCAACGATCTGATCTGTCTCAAGAAATCTGAATCAGACCGACTTGTTCGGAACATTGAGACATGCAGGTTTTGCAGATGATGGGTCCGTCTTCGCTTAACTCGGGAATCCGGCGCCGGTCGGGAGGGGCGTTTCACATCGGAAACCCGCGTTGACTCTACAGTTATCCCCCAGTCGCTTCTCGCGGCATTCCCTATGCTAGTAGCGAGGAGTTCTGAAAACCGAAGGAATCGCATGAGAAGAAACGAGCAAGATGCGTCATGCCGGCATGCTCTCTACGGACGGCGGGCGCCGGATTTATCGCAACTCTGCTCCTGATGATAGGCGAAGCCGGCCCAAAGCCTGCGGCGCAGATGTTCAGCCGACAAGACGGGGCAGAAACAACCCCACGTGCAGCCTGTTAGGGCTGCGCACAACACACCCTACAGAAAGGAACGACACATGAGCCCAGAGGGTAGCGCAAAGCGTGAACGTGTGATCGATGTCGGCCCGGCAGGATTCCATCCTCCGTCGGCCATGGAACTTGGGGTCACACATCCCGATTCCGGATTCGGGCTGCTGTACGGTCATCACGCGCCGGCGGACGAGGTCATCGCCGAGGCGGCCAAACAACTGTATACGAGGAAGAACCCCACGATCTTCCCCGGTCCCTTGTACCTCTGGGCCTGGAATGCCGGCTGGATCGCCAAAGGGCAGGCCTTATTGCGTCTGGCCGCGGAAATCCCCGGCGTCATGATTATTCCCATGCCGGACTATCGGCCCAAATACCCCAAGATCGATCCGGAAGAGGGCATCAACCCCAACCACCCCAATCTCACCATCTGGGGAAATAAGATTGAAGTCGCGCTTTTCATCGGCATCCATTGCCATTACGCCAATCTGGCGCTGCGGATGGTGCGGGCGGGAACGAATTGCCTGACGGTCGCCTTTTGCCACGACATTCATGAAGACGCCATGTTGAGTGTGCAGGATCTGGATGTGAAGCAGATGGACCATGTCATCGAGATTTTCAAAACCGTCCGGAAGGACCTTGGGATTCAGATGCCTCCGGATGGACAAACGGTGCGCCTGACGGGGGCACAGATCCGGGCCAATCATGGCATCGAGCGAGTGAATCCGAGACCGGTCTAACGATGGATGGGGTCGCCGTGAGATAGGAGGCAGGCCATGCATAAATGCACAGGAACGGAATTCTCATCCGCCCGCCACGCATCGGGTGAAGAATGGGTCACACGGCTTACACGGCTTCAAGAGGCAGTGACTGCCTGTCCTACCGATAACCTGTCCCGATGCGAGTTGGCCGCGATCCTTGAAAGACTGGAACAGTACGAAGAGGCGCTGTTCAACTGGAAGGCGGTCCTGGCCTGCGATTCCAACAGTCTCAAAGCGCGTGAAGGGGAGGCTCGCTGTCGCCAGCGGATCGGCCGCTTCCTGCAATCCGGTAGGTGAGGAGGTTGCCTCCGCGATCGCATTTCCACGATCACGCGGAGAGGAGGTGACATGACTATTTCAGGAGGAATCGAGGGTGACGGAGAAAGAGAAACCCGCGGCGAGGAAGTTCGCGAAGAACTCTCCGGCTGGAAAAAAGAAGAAGCAGCCATGCGAGCAGAAACTGAGCAGAGGTCCGAACATGCCGACATGGTGGCCATCCGTTATCCAAGAGGTGTCACGGCTTTGGTCTGGCTCGATCTCACGACCGGCGCGATCGCGACGACGCATGCCGGGTTGCGGGATCTCTTACGCCGGGGAATCAGGGGGTGGGGAGGACGCGTTGTTTCTTCGCACGACGGCCCCGCTTTCTTGTCCGCCGTGTACGACCACTTTTTCCTGAACGGGTATCCCGTGCAATGGCTCAGTCTCTCCGGCCTCACACAAGCGGGCAACGCTTACCGTGTGTAGATTATCCAGGCGGCTGATATGGCGCCGCTGACAGCCTGGCTGCCTGCTCGTCCCAGTGAGGACTTCGATCTCGTGATCAAGATTGTGGGTCCTGGGGCATCGCGGCTTCTTCACGAGTGGGGGGCTATTGCCCAATTTGTGGCCGATCGAGGGGTTTTTGCGATGGCCCAAAGCGGCCGGGTCAACGGAGACGCCGGCGACGATGTGGCGCATATTCGTCTCGCCACGTGCCGGTTTCATTCGATGGGACATGGATGCGATGTCCTGATCCATTTGAGCGGCACCGTGCTGGAGTTGCGGCGCTTTGATCTTCAGCCGGGGAGTGTGTTGCTTTGGGACCTTCCCCTGGAACCATGCCGGCCTCCGAAGATTCCCGAGGGGGTGATCATATACCCGCTTCCTCTCGGCGCGCTCAGCGCCCCGTATGCCGAAGGGATCATGGGGAAGGGAATGGCTGCGCTCGGGGTCCTGTCGCACCTGCTCGGATTCTCCGCGGAGGCCCTGCGCCATTGTGCGTCCGTCGTGGCGGCCCCACGGTCATTCGCCGCCGGCTGGCAGTTCGCCGATCAAACACTCACAAAGCGCGATGCCTATTCCCTGCCGCTTCCAACGGCTGCGGGCGAGGCGTGCCGGATCATTCTGACTCCGGAGCGGGTCATTATGATCGGATTCGGGATGAGTGTCTGCGATTGCGAGACGGCGTGTGATCGGGACCTTGCCCGATCGCCGCACGAGTGGGTCGCGAGACATGCGGGAATGGCCCGGACGGCGGTGCCGGCGCTGCAAAGCGACCGGCGCCCAGGTGTGGCGGCGTATCGCGAACCGCACGGGAGAGTGATGGTGTTGCTCACGGGGGATCCGTCCTCCGTTACGGCCTGTCTCGATGGTTTCGAATCCCCGAGGGTATTTGTCGCGGCCGACGTTCCGGACGTCCTGGCTCTGGTGATCGCCGGGCATGACCTGATCCGCAGCGGACTGAGCGATGGTGTCGGAGTCATGATTGAGGATACGCTTGCGGGGTGTTTGCAAAGCGTCGAACTCAGCCTGGTGCAGGAGCTGGCCCGACGGAGAAGAATCGGCACACGAGAGGTGGATAGGATGGTTCAAGCAGAGACCCCGGGTAGGTTGGTGGACGACGAGAGAGAATGTGGAGCGACCGTGGGCTATCTGGCTTGGGGTGCCGCTCAAGGGGTGGTCCGAGACGCGGTGGCTCTCTGCCGTAACTTTGGAATCAACGTGACCGGCTGGTATCCCAAAACCATCATGCCCTTCCCGCGGGAGGAGGGGGAACTATTTGCCGAAACCGTTGATCGTGTCGTCCTGGTCGAATCTGGGCAGACTCAAGGCTATGAGGAGCGGCTCCGGGGGGCCTGCTCGTTCCCGTTTACGGTGCTCAGGCCGTCGCCCGGGAAGTCGCTCACGCCGATGGATATCTTTCTTCGCGAAGGGTTAGGCGCAGTCTGAATCATACTGGAAAGGAGTGCTTCGAATGGAACCGTACGAAATGACGCTTGGCCCTGAGGGGTTCCTTCCGCCGTCCGTGTCGAACAGGGGAGTGATTGGCCCCTCGAAAGGCGAGGGGCTCGTGATGGGGAAACGTGTTCCCGAACAGCAGGCCATCGATGAGGCGGCGCGCCGGCTGTTGGAAGCCAAGAACCCGACGATCTTCCCGGGTCCTCTCGTTCTTTGGGCGTGGAATGAGCAAGCTGAGCGCGAGTCCAAGGCAATCAAGGCCTTTGCCGAAGCCGTTCCGGCCAAACTCATTCCAATGGCGGATTATCGGCCGAAGTATCCGAAGATCGTTCCTGAGAAGGAGATCAACCCGAATCATCCCAATTTGACCATTTGGAAGAACAAGATCGACGTGTGTCTCTTCGTCGGCGTGCACTGTCATCAATCCAACATCGCGCTCAAGATCATTCGCGGCGGCACGGATTGTTTCACCATCGCGCTCTGCACCTTCAGCGGCGACGACGAGGCGCACCTCACGATTCGCGATTTGACCGCCGACACGATTCAACGCATCGTGGATTCAGTGCACCGTCAGAAAGGAACGCACCCATCGTAATCAGACACAGCAGGATGGGGCTCTTCATCGCCCTGAGAGGATTCATTACCTGAGAGGATTCATTATGCGGTATCGTCGCCGGCTTTTAGCCGTCATGTTCACTTGCGCTCTGGGGAGCCTGTTGCCCGCCTGGGCTTATGAAGAAATCACGGTGTCGGAAGGCGGGACCCTCACAGGAACTGTGAAGCTCGACGGAGTCGTGCCGAAGCCCAAGGGCTATAACCTGACCACGTTGCCCGACCCCTTCTATTGCGGGCGCATCTCCGACGGACAGGGCTGGCGCATCCTGCAGCCGTTCCAGGTCGGGCCGGCCGGCGAATTTCGCGATGTCGTCGCCTATCTGGAGGGAATTCAGCAGGGCAAACCGTTCGACGCGGGGGGCGTGCCCCAGATCGAGGCCAAAGACTGCCTGTTCCTGCCGTTCACCACCGTCGTCCGGGACGATCAAACCGTCACCGTGGTCAATATGGACCCGGTCATGCACGACATCCAGGCCTATGAAACTTCGAACTTAGGCGCCCGGGTCTTGTTCAACGTGCCGCTGCCGATGAATTCCCAGCACCCGCGCAATTTCAAGGACCGCACCGAAGCCGGGATGTACCACAAACACATGGCCGGGCCTCCGATGAAGCAGATGGTCAATCTCAGCAAGAACCGGCGGATTTTTGTGATGCAGTGCGGCTTCCATGCCTACATGGAAAGCTGGGGTGTGGCCGTCATGAATCCGTATTTTGCCAAGACCGACGAGCAGGGGCGGTTCACGATCACCGATGTGCCGCCGGGCACCTACAAGCTGGTCGTCTGGCATCCCTATATCCGGACCGCGACGGAGCAGACCGTGACCATCGGGCCGAAAGGGAACGTAGAAGCCACCATCGCGGTGCCGGCGCCGACGGGCCGGCTCTACGCCAACGAGGTGTTGGAGCATGCCTATACCCGCTATAACGTGACCGAGGAAGCGAAGAAGGACATCGATCCGCTGGTCCATAAGCAGGACCATCTGCAGGATCACTGAACGCCGCGCTGAGTCCTGTGGCGTCAGGATGTGTCCCTTCGCGCTCAGGACCCGGCGCTCAGCACGGCTCGGAGGAAGCGCCGCGGCAGATTGTGTCGGCTTTTATGCAAGGGGAGCGGTAACATTTACATCGAGACACCGGCCGCATGTTGACTGCGTTGTGGATCCTGCTCATGGGCTATGCGGCCGGCATGCTGCTGCCGCTCTGGTTGCCCAGGCGGCCGGATGGTCAACGTTTGGCCGCCTGTATCGGCGCTATTATTGCCGCCTGTGCGGGGATCTTGCTGGGCGTGCTCGGCCTCTCGGCTTCCGTCCCGATGCGGCTCTCGATCGGCTCGACGATTCCTCTGCTGACGTTCGCGATCCGGCTGGACGCCCTCGCGGCGTTCTTTGTTTTGACGATTTCCCTCGCCGGGCTCGCGGCGTCCATTTATGCCGTCGGATATCTGCGATATTTTCACGGCCGGGTATCGGTTGCCGCGCTGGGATCGCTCTTCAACGGATTTCTTCTCTCGATGACCCTTGTCGTGCTCGCCGACAACGGGTTCTTCTTTTTGATCGTCTGGGAACTGATGGCGCTGACCTCTTACTTCCTCGTCGTCACGGAACATGAGCAAGCAGACGTCCGGTACGCGGGCTTCTTCTATCTGATCATGACGCACGTGGGCACCGCCTTCATCATCCTGACCTTCCTGCTGTTCTTCCAACAGAGCGGATCTTTTTCCTTCGAAACCTTCCGCCACCCCCAACACCCGCTACCGGAAAATCTGCGGACGTTCGCGTTCCTGGCCGCCCTGATCGGTTTCGGCGCCAAGGCAGGGATCGTGCCCTTGCACGTGTGGCTGCCCTACGCCCATCCGGCGGCGCCGTCGCATATTTCGGCCCTCATGTCGGGCGTGATGATCAAGACGGCGATCTATGGTCTGCTGCGGGTCGCCTTCGATTTTCTCGGCGGGCAGTTTCCCTGGTGGTGGGGATTCACCGTGCTCATGATCGGCGCGGTCTCCGCCTTGCTCGGCGTCATGTATGCGTTGATGGAACACGACCTCAAGCGGCTGCTGGCCTATCACAGCGTCGAGAATATCGGGATCATTCTGCTCGGCATCGGCGCGGGGATGATCTTTCAGAGTTATGGGCTCCAGGAGCTGGCCGCGCTCGGACTGGTGGCGGGGCTGTATCACACGATCAACCATGCCATGTTCAAGGCCCTGCTGTTTCTGGGCGCGGGCGCTCTCCTCTATGCGACTCATACCCGCAATATGGAAGAGTACGGCGGCCTGTTGCGCCGGATGCCCTGGACCGGCGCCTGTTTTCTTGTCGGCGCGTTGTCGATTGCGGCGCTTCCTCCCACGAACGGATTCGTCAGCGAATGGCTGGTCTTTCAAAGTCTCTTCGTGAGCTTTCAGCTGCCCTCGTTGCTGATGAAGCTCATGCTCCCGCTCGCTGCTGCGCTGCTGGCGCTGACCGGAGTTCTGGCGCTGGCCTGCTTTGCCAAGGCGTTCGGCATCTCGTTCCTGGCCCTGCCTCGCAGCGCCCACGCCCGCCACGCCGAGGAAGCGCCCTGGTCCATGCGAATCGGGATGGGGCTGCTCGCGGCGGTCTGTATCCTGTTGGGCCTCGCGCCCATGATCGTGGTGCCGGTGCTGGACCGGATCACGTCCCCGATGGCCGGCGTGTCCATCGCGGAGAGAATGCTGGCGCTCGATGGATGGACGCTGACGCCGGTCAGCGTGGAGTACGCGAGCCTGTCGTCGCCCGGGCTTGCGCTCGTCCTCGCCGGGGCCGGAGCGCTGGGGCTTGCCCTGGTCGCTCTGTTCGGCGGTTTTCCGAAGAAGCGGTACAGCAGGACCTGGGGCTGCGGTCTGCCTTTGACCGCCCGGATGGAATACACGGCGACAGGGTTTGTGCAGCCGATCAAGCGGGTGTTCAGCGCGATCTATCAGCCGACGGTAGAGCTCAAAACGGAATTTCTGGAAGAGTCAAAGTATTTTGCCAAGCGGCGGCGATTCGAATTTCACATCGAACCGGTGTTTGAGCGCTATCTCTATCGGCCGGTCGTCGCATTCGTCTCGATGCTGGCGGAGCGATTGCGGGTCATTCAGGCCGGGAGCCTCCATCTCTACCTGGCCTACATGTTCGTAACTCTGGTCGTGCTCTTGCTCGTGGCGATGTAACGGAGACGGAAACAGGTGCCTCTCACACTGCCGCAAGCCATCGTGATTACTGTTGCGCAAGTGCTGATCCTGCTGGCAGTCGCACCGGGCATCGTCGGTCTCATCCGAAAAGTGAAGGCGCGGTTCCAATGCAGGCGCGGAGCGAGTCTCCTCCAACCCTACGCCGATCTCGCGAAGCTGTTTCGGAAGCAACCGGTCGTTTCCAGTACCACGTCGTGGATCTTTACGGCCACGCCGTACATTGTCTTTGCCGCCACGCTGTCCGCCGGGCTGCTCGTGCCGGTCTTTGTGTCGCAGGTTCCCCTCAACTTCGCCGGCAATATCATCGCGCTGGTCTATCTGTTCGCCTTGGGCACGTTCTTCCTCATTCTGGCCGGGCTGGATGCCGGCTCTGCCTTCGGCGGGATGGGCGGCAGCCGTGAATCGATCGTCGCCTCGCTGACGGAACCGGCCATGATCATGGCGATTTTCGCGATCGCGCTGACGACCGGTTCCACCAATCTGAGCACCATCGTGCATAAGACGGCCCTGATGGAGGGGATCGTGACCGATCCGTCTCCGCACCTGATGGCGCTGGCCGCGCTCTTCATCGTCGCCATCGCCGAAACGGGCCGTGTCCCGGTGGACAATCCGGCGACGCACCTCGAGCTCACCATGATTCACGAGGCCATGGTGCTGGAATATTCCGGCCGCTATTTGGCCCTCATTGAATGGGCCGCCGGCATCAAGCTCCTGGTGTTCTTGACGCTCATCGCCAACGTGTTTGCCCCTTGGGGGATCGCGACGACGCTGACGCCCATGGCCCTCGCGGTTGGATGCGCAGCGTATCTGGTGAAAGTCGCCGGCCTGGCGGTCGTCATCGGCACGATAGAGTGCATGTTTGCCAAGATGCGCCTCTTCCGCGTCACCGACTTGCTCGGCGCCGCCTTCATTCTGGCGCTGCTGGGCCTGTTGTTCTTTTACATTTTGCGAGGCTGACGGTGACCTGGCTGACTCCGCATATCGGCACCCAGTTAGTGGATTTGGGTTCGGCGCTGCTGCTGCTGACCTGCTTCGCCATCGTGGCGCAGCGCCGGCTCTCGGCCTGTGTGGATCTGTTTGCTTTGCAGTCGCTGTTTCTGGCCATGACCGCGGCGCTCGTGGCCTTTCTCACCGGGACGCGGCACATTTATTTCGCCGCCGCCCTGACGGTGGTGGTCAAGGTGGTCGTGATCCCGCGCGTCCTGCGGCGCGTGATCGAGCGGCTGAATGTCACCCGCGAACTGGTCATGAACGTGAATGTCCCGGCCGGCCTGCTGATTTGCGGCGCGCTGGTGATGGTCGCCTTTTTCATCACCCAGCCCATCATCCCGTTCGGCCATCTGTTGACGCGGGATTCGCTGGCCATTGCCTTGGCTATCGTTCTGATCGGCTTCTTTACCATGATCGCGCGGCAGAAGGCCGTGACCCAGATGATCGCCTTCCTCGTCATGGAGAACGGGCTCTTCCTCGGAGCGACCGCCGCGACCTACGGCATGCCGTTGATCGTCGAGTTGGGTGTGTTTTTCGACGTCTTGGTCGCCGCCTTGATCGCCGGCATTTATACAAACCGGCTGCAAGACGCATTCGACAGCGTGGACACCAACCGGCTCAGTGAGTTGAAAGAATGACCTGGGATGCCGCCACGTCGGCCGTCTTGATCTTGCTGGTCGCGCCTCTCGTCGCCGGGGGACTCTGTCTGCTCATCGCCTCCTCTCGCTGGCTGCACCTCGTCAATCTCACCAGCATGGGCGCGCTGGTGTCGGCCGAGGTGGTCATCGGGCGGATCGTATTGGCTCAGAGCTCGCTGACCGCGCTCGACGAGATCGTGTACATCGATGCCCTCTCCTCGGTGATTCTGTTCATCATCGGCACGGTGGGACTCGCCTGTTCGCTCTACATGCGGTCTTACATGGATGAACAAGTGGCCCGCGGGGTGATTGCGCCCGGTCGGCTCAACCTGTTCTTCTTTCTGTTTCACATGTTTCTGTTGGCGATGGTCCTGGCGACGGTCGCGAACAGCCTCGGCGTGCAATGGGTGGCGATCGAAGCGACGACCCTTGCCACGACGTTCCTCATTGCGTTCTGGCGCCGGCGTGAGTCGCTGGAGGCCGGGTGGAAATATTTGATTCTCTGTTCCGTCGGCATCTCGCTGGCACTGTTCGGGGTGGTGCTGATGTATTACTCCTCGCTGCGCGTCCTGGGCGATGTCAGCTCGGCGTTGAACATTACGCAGCTTCAGATGGTCGCGGCGCAGCTGGATCCCCACATTCTCAAGCTGGCGTTTGCCTTTCTGTTTGTCGGGTACGGCACCAAGGTCGGGCTCGTGCCGATGCACAGCTGGCTGCCCGATGCCTACACGGAAGCGCCGGCGCCGGTTGCGGCGATGCTCGCGGGCGTGTTGGAGACCGTCGCGGTCTATGCCATTTTGCGCAGCCGCGGTATTGTCGATCACGCGGTCTCTCCCGAATTCACCGGCAGCCTGCTGGCCCTGTTCGGCCTCGTGTCTTTTGCGGTCGCGTCCTTCTTTATGTTGCTGCAGCACAACTATAAACGGATGCTGGCCTATTCCAGCATCGAGCACATGGGGCTGGCGATGGTGGGATTCGGCGTCGGCGGCCCTATCGGTACCTTCGGGGGGCTGTTCCATCTGGTGAACCATGCCTTCGCGAAGTCTCTGGCCTTCTTCGCAGCCGGTAATATACACCGGCGGTATAAAACGGTGGAGATCGACCGGGTGCAGGGCCTGATTACGGTCTTGCCGGGATCGGCACTGGCGCTGCTGGTCGCAGGGCTGGCGCTGGCCGCGCTGCCTCCCTTCGCGCTCTTTGCGAGTGAGGTGCAGATCATTACCGCGCTCGGAACCTCCGGACTTCCCGGGGAGTGGGGGGCGCCGGGTATGAAGAGTCCGGTGGTGATTCTCCTCTTGTGTAGCCTGGTGGCCTTTGCCGGATTTCTCTATCGTCTTATGGGCATGGTTTGGGGGGCGGCGCCGCGAGAGGTTGCGCAAGGAGAGCCGTGGTCGGCCGGGCATCTGGCGCTTATCTTGCTCGCGGCGATGCTCGCAGGCTTTTGTTGGGTGCTGCAGCTGCCGTTGCGGCAGCTTCTCGAAACCGCCTCTGCGATGTTGGTCGCTCGGTAGAGCCGGGAGGATGTGATGCCGGATCGCTCATCGGTTGAACAGCGGATTCGGGCGGCGTTTCCCGGCCTGGCGCCGGATTCTCCGTCCGGCAGGAATGTGGTGCGGTATCGTCCGAACCAGGGCCAACTGCCGGAACTCGTCCGTTTGCTTCAGCACACCTTACGCGGCCGTCTCGCGCTGCTCTGTGCCGTCGATCATCGCCCGGCCGCGGAGACCTATGAGCTGTACTATGTATTTGCGCTGGAGCCGCGCAGGCCGTGGGTCTTGTTGACGCTGGAGCTCGCCCGGCAGGACCGCCTGTTTCCGTCGATCACGCCCTCGGTGCATGCGGCGCAATGGCACGAACGGGAAATCCGCGATCTGTTCGGCCTCATTCCGCAAGGGCATCCGGATCTCCGCCGGTTGATCCGGCATGAGCACTGGCCGAAGGGCACGCATCCGCTGAAAAAGGACTTTGCCTGGGATACGGTCATGGAACGGCAGCAGGGGGAATACCGGTTCCGCCATATCGAGGGCGAAGGAGTATTCGAAATACCCGTCGGGCCGATCCATGCCGGCATCATTGAACCGGGGCACTTTCGCTTTTCCGTGGCGGGGGAGCCGATCATGCAGCTGGAAGTGCGCCACTTCTGGAAGCATCGCGGCGTCGAAAAGCTGTTCGAGCGACAGCCGCTGACGGCTGCCGTGCCGCTGGCGGAGCGGGTCTCCGGCGATACCGCCGTGGGGCATAGTCTCGCCTATTGCCAGGCGGCCGAAACCCTGTTGCAGATCGAGGTGCCGAGGCGCGCGCGCTATCTGCGCTCGTTGTTTTTGGAATTGGAGCGGCTGCACAATCATCTCGGCGATGTCGGTGCCATCTGTAACGACACCGCCTATGCGCTGCCCCATGCCCATTGCAGCCGCATGAAAGAACGCGTGATGCAGTTGAACGACCGGCTGACCGGGTCGCGCTTCCTGCGCGACGCTCTCTGTGTCGGCGGAGTGGACCGGGATGTTGATCCGCAATCGCTCGGTGACGCAGTGGATGAGTTGAACCGGATTGAAAAAGACTTTTCCGAGCTTGAAAGTATTATTGTCGCGAATGCATCGCTGACCGACCGTTTGGAAAGCACGGGCGTGTTGACGGAGCGCATCGCCCGCGATCACGGGGTGATCGGCGTCGTAGGCCGCGCGTCGGGGATCGATCAGGATGTCCGCCGCGATCGGCCCTTCGCCGCGTATGATGAGCTGCCCGTCAACGTCGCGCGCTATCGCTACGGGGATGTCCGCGCGCGCCTGCGGGTGCGCATGGACGAGATTCATGAATCCATCCGTTTGATCCGCGAGATTGGACTGAAGATCCCGGACGGTCCGCTTCTGGCGGATCCGGTTCATGTGCCCGTGTGCGGTGAGTGGGCCATCTCGGCCGTAGAAGGCTGGCGGGGAGAGATCTTGTATTTCGTCATGGCCGGTGAAGGGGGGGTGATTCATCGCTGTAAAGCGCGCGATCCCTCCTTCATGAACTGGCCTGCGATCCAATGGGCTGTGGTGGGCAACATCGTCCCCGATTTTCCGCTGATCAATAAGAGTTTCAATCTGTCCTATGCGGGGAATGATTTGTGAGAAACTAGCCATCAGCCGTCAGCCGTCAGCAGTCAGCTCTGAGCTGAAAGCTGAAAGCTGAAAGCTGATAGCTGAAGGCTGACAGCCAAGGAGAAAGCATGTTTCGTATTCTTAAAAAAAGCCTCAAGACCGGGGTGGTGACGGGTCGGCATCCTCAAGCCATACAGCCATCCGAACCGCTCACGCCGGAGGCGCGTAAGAAAGCTTCGGCGTTCAATCGATCGCTGGCCATCCGCGAAGTGGATACCGGCTCCTGCAACGCCTGCGAGATGGAGATGAATGCCTTGATGAATCCCGTGTACGACGCGGAGCGGTTCGGCCTGCATATCGCCGCGTCTCCGCGCCACGCCGATGCGCTCGTGGTGACAGGCCCTGTCACCGTGAATATGGAGAAGGCTCTCAAAGATGTGTACAAACAGACACCTGATCCGAAGCTGGTGATCGCGCTCGGGGATTGCGCAATCAATTGTGGCGTATTCAAAGGCAGCTATGCCGTGACCGGACCGGTAGACCGCCATATTCCCGTCGATGTCCGCATCTCCGGTTGCCCGCCGCGCCCCGCAGAGATTCTTCAGGCTCTTTCAGTGTTACGCGCTCAGAAGGCCTAGTGCCGGTATCCGGCTACAAACTGCCGATCGGCTGCGAGCGTCTTGTTGCCTTTCGCGACAGCGACCCGATCGATCCAGCCCTGGAATGCCCCAGCCGCGGTATTTTCCTCTCCCGTCTGTGTTGTAAGCGCTCATCAAACCAACGCAATTGACCGGTGTCCGGACTGAAAGGTCTGGCACGAACCTGGCTTTTCAACGAATGGAGAGCTTTTTCATCACGGAGGGTCGCCATGGATAATCACGACGCACGATGTTCATCGCAAGCCATTGCACTGGCCTTTCTGGGTGGGGCGATTGCGGGAGCGGTCGCCGGGATTCTGCTCGCGCCCAAGTCGGGGGAAGAGACAAGGCGTGAGTTGCGGGGATATGCGAGGAAGGCGGAGGAGGAGGTGCTTGAAAAGGCCAAGGAAGCGCGCGCCGCGCTTGATGACATGATCGAACGAGGGACGCATTTCGTGGCGGAGAAACGCGAGGATGTTGAAGCTGCGGTGATAGCCGGCAAGGAGGCGATGAAAGAGCGAATGAATAAATGTTGCAGTTAAGTTAATGGAGGGTGGGCCGCAGGCTGGTGATGGATCGCGCCGAATCGGCAAGAGGGAGCGAAGGGCGATGCCGATACAGACGAGGGTGCCGGTTATTCTCGGGTTGCTGGTTGCAAGCGGAGGGGCGGGTTGCGCCGAGCGAATCCACCATTGGAATACAAACTGCGAAGCTCATAAGGAAGGGGCGCATGATGCCGGAACGCACGATCAGTACGATATTTGACGAAGACCATGACCGCCTGGACGCGCTCTTCAAATCTTTCCAGACTCTGAAGCGGACGGATTTCCCTAAGGCCAAGAGCCTGTTCCTTGAGTTCAAAGCGGGTATGCGGCGGCATGTGGCCTGGGAGGAAGACGTGATGTTTCCTCTGTGGGAGAAAAAATCCGGAATGATCGGCGGCGGGCCTACGATCGCCATGCGGCGCGAGCACCAGGAAATCCAGGACTGTCTGGAATCCCTTCATCGCAAAGTGCAGGCGCAGGATCTGGAGAGCGATCGGGAGGAAGAGGAGCTGCTGGATTTGGTGGATCGACACTACATGTCGGAAGAGGAGGTGTTCTATCCTGAAATGGATCACATGATCAGCCCTGAGGAGCGCGAGGCCGCGTTTCGCGCCGTAGAGAAGATCGTCTGAGCTCGTGGCCGCATCCGATCCGGCCCCCGATCTGCAGGCAACGCCGGGTTGTCGAACGAACAGGCGTTCTGGAAGATCGCGTATGACGGGCGGCGCGTGATGCCGCCGTGGAAAGAGGCGATCACCGAACAGCAGATGGCCGGCATGCAAGCCCGGCTGAAGGCGCTGCGGTGATGGGTGAGGGCCTGGAGACTCTCCTTGTTTGATCCCCTTCTATCTGATTCTCAAGCCGTGAAGTCCTGTTGACGAGCGGTAGTCGTATGGCTACAGTGCGTCATGTTTGAAATTCGCAAAGCGGAGACAGTTGCGCGCGCTTGCGTCTTGCGCCGCATTTGTCGGAGCGCAGTGTGAATATTCTGCTGGAATCTATACGGAGGACCCTATGAGTGAGCCGAAAACCATCAGCGCATTCTATGAGCAGGACCACGACCGGCTGGACGAGTTGTTCAAGACGTTTCAAAAGATGAAACGGTCCGATTTCGCCAAGGCGAAGGAAGCCTTCAAGGAATTCAAGTTCGGCCTGCAGCGGCATATTGTGTGGGAAGAGGATCTGCTATTTCCCCTGTGGGAAGAGAAAACCGGTATGTCCGAGGGGGGGCCGACGTTCGTGATGCGGACGGAGCATCGCCAGATCGGGCAGCAGCTTGAAGCCATCCACGACAAAGTGGCCGAGCAGAATCCCGACAGCGATCAAGAGGAGCAGGCGCTGCTGAACCTGCTCGGTTCCCACAACCTGAAAGAAGAACGGATACTCTATCCTTCCATCGATCAGGTGACGGCGCCGGAGGAATGCAAAGAGGTCTTTCAGAAAATGAAAGAGATTCCGGAAGAGCGCTATCGCGTCTGCTGCGGAGTGCATCCCAAATAAAAGTCTTCGCCGGCTCCTTACCCGGTTCGAAAGCGAAGCCGCCGGGTAATGCAGAGGCGGGGAGAAGCGTCTTCAACGGAAAGGGAGTGTGTTATTACTGTCACGGCGTGGATGGGCATCGAGACAAGCCGCCGCAGTTGGCGGCGGATACCGCCGCACTCATCGCGCAGCTCAATCCGCAACCAGCCGATCTGAGAAATCCGAAAAGCCTCCGGTTAACCAGCGATAAGACGCGAGCAAAGGCGATCCGGGAAGGTCACCCAGGCACCGGTATGTTTCCGGACACGACGATGACGGATCGAGAACTCATCGACACCTTGGCCTATCTGGCTCTCCTCCGACATGAAGGGTCGGCGAACAAACAATAGTTTCAAAAGGGGATCATGGTAGCGATATCGCTTCCGATCGTGTGGCAGAGGCTTATCAGTGCGGACGGCAAGACATGCGACCGCTGTCAGGCGACGCATGAGGAGATTGAGCGTGCCGTCAAAACACTGAGAGAAACGCTCCGTCCCCTGGGCATTGAGCCCACGGTAGAAACGAGAGTGATCGACGAACGCTCATTCAATGCCAACCCCTCTGAGTCCAACCGTATTTGGATCGCGGGCAAACCGATGGAGGAATGGCTCGGCGCGAAAGTCGGAAGCAGCCGCTGCTGTTCTGTGTGCGGCGACTCAGAGTGCCGGACGGTAGAGGTCGCAGGCGCGACATTCGAGGCCATTCCCGAGAAACTCCTTCTCAAAGCGGCGTTGATCGCGTCGGCTCAGTTATTGGACCCCACAACGGAAACCCCATCGCGTGGAGGTGAACATCGGTGTTGCGAAACTTGAGCGGCATATCGAAGAGAGAGGTGGCAGCCGGCCTGATCGCCTTCTCTGTCTCAGTAGCAGTGGGAGTTTGGATCTCCGCCTTGGCAGAAGAAGGTCAGTTTGGCACTCCCAAAGGAACGGAGGGGACCCGCATGTTCAAGGCGGTCGACCACCCGTTTTACAGCGGTGAATTTCACCTTGAAGGCAAGCGGACGACACTGGTCGGTAGTGTGCAGGACCTCTCGCCTTGGGACCATCTCGATTATGCGGGCATGCATCTGACTCCTGTGCAGGGGAGCATTCACATTGACGTCAACGAACTGGGCAATACGGGGCAAGTCGTTGCCGAATTTGCTGAAGGGACGAGCCGGTACAGAATTGTCTTTGATCGATTCGCGGCGAAGCAACCGTTCCAGGATGGAGGCGTTGCGACCAGGATTTACGAACATGGCGATTCGGGTAATGGCGATCCACTGTATCCGAAGACGTGGCTCTATCTCGGCGGGTGGGGCACCGCCACGATGTACAAGAACGAGGAGCCGCTCTTTAAGGACTATGATGCCCACTTCATGGTGATGGAACGGTCTCGGGACCCCAAGACCCATGAAGTCCGCTATCCGGTCAAGCGGACACTGCCTGGAGGCGAAACAGATCCGGCTGGAATGGAAATCGATCTCTGGGTCCGGTCGAAAGAACAAAACACGAACAACTTTCCTCCCTTTGAGACCTTCGTCCACCTCTGTTGGGAAGAGGTGACATGGCGCTAGCAAGAAGAGACCGCCAACACAACGCCACGGTCCCTAGGCATGGGCGATGAAGTGATATGAGCATCGTTCAATGCTCCAGAGCTTCTCTCATGCTTTTGGTCCTTGTGACCGTCATTGTTGCTCTGGAAGCGGTCTTCCCGACTAATGCAGAACAAGCCCCTTTATTCTGGCAATTTGATACTGAGCCACCAGGCACCTCGCCGGCGGATTTCGTGGTCGGCACGCTGTTTGATGGCCGACCGGCTGGAGAGTGGAGAATTCTTCAATCAGACCGAGCCAAGAGCCCGCCCCAGGTATTGGGCCAATTGCAGGGAACAGGAGCGGAGCATGCCTACAAGATGCTCTTGTTCAGAGGGACCGTTGGGACCGATGTGGATGTGCAGGTCTCTTTCCTCCCGATTGAGGGAAAAGCAGACATGGGAGGGGGGCTTATCTGGCGCGCTGCCGATGACCGGAACTATTACCTCACACGAGCTAACCCCTTGGAGCAAAATATTCGGATCTATCGTGTGGTCAAAGGGGTGCGCCACATGCTCAATAATTTTGACCAGACGATTGATGTGAGGCATTGGCACACGCTGCGGGTTGTCAATCGAGGATGCCGGATTGAAGTGTTCTATGACGAGAAGAGAGTGTTTGACCTCTGCGACAAGGCATTCACTCAGGGGCAAGTTGGGCTTTGGACAAAGTCCGACGCGATCACCTACTTTGATGACCTTCGGCTCCAACTTCTGAAATGAGCCGTTGTGCTCATTTTGTACTCGCACCACCTCGCTCCAGCTCATTTCAGCCTACTTCAGCCAACATTCTGGTTTCGCGTAAACTTTGACTGGAGTGAGTCCGAGTGAGACTGAGCAGGTTGGAGCGGGGTCGTGAGAACTGTTTCCTAAACTGCTGGTCGAGGCGCGCTTGCTTCGACACGGATTCTGGCATCCACGATTTTGCAACCTTGTGCATCAGGCAAAGCGAAGACTGGATTCAGGTCGAGTTCGTGGATTTCAGGAATCTCTTCGACGAGCCGAGAGATGCGCAGGAGCACTTCCTCAATCGCCTTCACATCGACGGCCGGTTGGCCGCGATAGCCGGTGAGCAATCGATAGCCCTTGATCTCGCGCACCATCTGAGCTGCATCACGATCGGTCAATGGAGCAATGCGGAACTGCACGTCGCCGAGGATCTCGACGTGAATCCCGCCGAGGCCGAAGGCGAGCAGGGGACCGAACAGCGGATCGCGGGTCATGCCGATCATCACTTCCACGCCGCCTGACAGCATCGGTTGAATGAGCACGCCTTCCATGGCAGCCAGTTTGTTTTCCTGCGCAAGTCTGGCCCTGATCGCTTCAAACGCATCGCGCACGGCCTTCTCATCAGCGAGATGCAAGCGGACTCCGCCCATTTCGGTCTTGTGCAGGATGTTGTGCGACGCGAGCTTTACTGCGACCGGGAAACCGATCTTGCATGCCAGTTTGACGGCGTCCTCTGCGCCGGTCGCCACCGCGCCTTGCGCAAGCGGTAATTTCATCGCTGCGAGGAGCGCATGAGTTTCTTCCGTGGTAAGCCAGCCTGATCCGCGCTCCGACAAGGCCTTGACGCAAATCGCCTTGGCCTTGTCCAATTCGGCATCGGGGTTGCTCGGCACCTGTCCATTCGGCTCCCGCCGCCAGGCGGCATAGTCTGTTGCGCGACGGATGATCCGGGCGGGGATTTCCGGATGGGGGCAGGTGGGAATTGTTTCACCATCAACGATAAATTTCCGCTCCAGGTCTCCTTCTGCCATCCAACAGACATAGACCGGTTTGCCTCGTCCGACTGCTTGCCGGGCTGCACGAATGCCTCGCACGATCCCGGCTGCCACCGGTGGACTGTCTTCCAATCTGGCCGCCACATACACGATGATGAGGGCATCCACTTCATCTGTTCTCAGGACGGTTTCAATTGCCCGCGCGTGTTGCTCCTCCGTCGCTAAGCCGATCACATCGACGGGGTTTCCGAGCGCTGCGGTGCGAGGAAGAAAGGTCGCGAGCGCGGATTGTGTCTGCTCTGAAAACTCCGGCAGGCTGAGCCCTTCTGCGGCGCAACTGTCCGCGCACAGCACTCCGGGGCCGCCGGAATTCGTCAGGATGCCGACGCGGCGACCGGCAGGGAGCCGCTGATCCGAGAGGCCGGTCGCCAGTGACAGGAACTCTTCAAAGGTTGTCGCTCGGATCACGCCACAGTGTTTGAACAACGCATCAACCGCCGTATCGTTCGTCGCTAATGCCGCGGTGTGCGATCCGGCGGCAGATTGGCCCGCTGATGTCCGGCCGGCCTTCAAGACGACGATAGGTTTCTTTCTTCCCACTCGCTCGGCGATCTGTCTGAACCGCTGAGGATCGACGATGGTTTCGAGATAGAGCAGAATCACATCGGTGGCCGGATCCTGCTCCCAGTACTCCAGTAGATCGATGACGGACACATCCGCATGGTTGCCGACGCTGACGAAACTGGAGAAACCGAGATTCAATCGGCGGGCCGCCGTCACCATGGCCAGTCCGAGCCCGCCGCTTTCCGAGGCGAAGGCCACTCGACCGGTCGGCGGAAAGGCGGGGGTATACGTGGCGTTGAGACGCACGGCGGGATCGAGGTTCATCAGCCCGAAGCAATTCGGCCCGATCAGGCGTATCCCATGCCGGCGGACTTTCTCTCGCAGTTGCTGTTCGAGCGATGCTCCCGATCCGCCGGTTTCGGCAAATCCCGCCGTGATCAGGATGGCTGCCGGAACCTGTTTCGCGGCACAATCGTCGATGACATCGAGGACGGCGTTGGGAGGAACAGCGATGACGGCCAGATCGACGGGGCCGGGAACGGCACTCAGCGAAGGAAACACTCGTAGCCCTGCGATCTCGGTTGCATGGGGATTGACCGGAATGATCGTTCCCGCAAAGCGGCTTGCCTGCAAGGATTCGAGCAGCCGGTAGCCGATGTGCGTTGTCTTGCGCGACGCGCCGATGACCGCGACGCTGCGGGGGTGGAAAAACGGTCGTAACGACTTCACGACGGGAGAGTCTTTTCCGGCAGGCATGGTGCAGGCCGTCACGCCCCCTTCACTCCCTAACTCACCGCATCGAACGGCGCTATCGTTCTGATGTACGACAGCACATCCAACATTTGCTGATCCGTCAGTTTCCCGCGATAGCTGTGCATCGGGCTGAACAACACGCCGTTCGAAATCGTCACGAGTAATTCCCAGTCGGTTTTTATGCGAGACGCCTGCGACTGCAGATTCGTCGGCGGCACGATCAGATCCTTCCAGTCCGGGCCTTTGCCGTCCAATTTTTCTCCATGGCAACGGAGGCATTGTTTCTCATAGACGGCCCGGCCCGCTTCAGGGTTTCCGGGCGCGGTCTGTCCGGCCGCCCAGGAGGATCCGAAGACGATGATTGCGAGCGCACATCCTACGGCAAGTCGTTTCATGTTGATGCAGGCTCCTTGTGTAAGACGTCGTTAGCGTACGACCAGGACGGAACAACCGGCTCGGTGGACGATGCCATGCGACACGCTGCCGAGAAGGAACCGATCCACTCCGGTGCGGCCGTGCGATCCGACGACGATCAAATCGTGTCCGGTCGCGGCGGCGCAGACAGCGGAGACCGGATCGCCCGTCCGCACGTCGGTAGTGACCGTGAAGCAGGGGCCGGCCAACGCCTGGGCGGTCTCGGCCACGATTTGTTCAGCCTGGCGTCTGTGCTCCTCGGACCAGGTTTGATAACCCGCCATGATGTCCGGCTGGACCATGGTGAGTGACGGCACGATCGACAGAATGGTCAGGGCCATGCGATGTCTGAAGGGGTGTGCCGCGAGCCAGGACCGCACACGGGCGGCATCGTCCCGGCCCTCAATGGCCAGAAGCGCGCGCGCGACGGGCTTGGCCGTGCCTTTGACGATAAGCGTCGGGGTCTGTGAGTGGAGCAGGACGTGATGCGACACGCTGCCGATGAGCAATTCCGCGAGGCGGGAGTGGTCATGGGTCCCGACGACGATGAGATCAGCCGCGAGGCTCTTGGCGTTGTCGAGAATGAACGAAGCGGCGTGGTGCAATTCTGACTTGGTCTGCACGGAGGGAATATCGGCGGGCAGCATCGTTCTCCCGCGTTCGACGGCCTGGCGTCCGGCGTCGATCATCGCCTCACGAAACGCGTCATATCCTTGCAGATTGGCCGCTCCGGCCAACAGGGGAAACTGAAACATCCCCAAGTCCACTCCGTGAACCAACAGGACCTCGTCCGGTTGGTATAAGAGGCCCAGTTGCTCAACGGCGGCAAATGCCTCATCGGACCAATCGACACCTGCGACAATCTTCATGGCTGCTCTCTGTGTTGCATGCCCAGCCTTGTAGCGGGGTGTTAGGATTTCGTCCAGTTGACCCGGACCGAGTCCTCGCCTTCGCCATAGTGAATGTCCAGTTCGCCATGATAGGCATGTTTCAATGCCTCGCCGATCTGTCTGGGTAAATGCGCATCCGTGGTCGAAATCACCAGGCCGTCCGGCGTGGTGTCGATGCTCATGATGCGGGCGAGCGGGTGCTCTTTATTTTCTTTCGTCTCGATGTTCTTGATCACCCCCATCACCTGTTCAGATTGCTGAGAGGCAAAGGCGCCTTTCAGCATGAGCACGCCTTTCGGGCGTTTGTCCTGCAACCGGCGGCAGGCAGGACAAACCGTTTCATGTGCGCCGGTCGGCGGGGCGGCCCAGCTCCAGCGTCCCTTGTGAAAGACGGCGCTGCACGCGGGGCACACGGTCGGCTCTTCCAGCTTGCTCGGTAATTTGTACGAGTCGTGCCGGTCTTCCTCGACAAAACGATCCCGGCGTGCCTCATGGCCTCCGGCAGAAGAACTGGCGGTCATCGGTCAGCCTCCCTTGGTTGAAGGCATAGCAGATCGCGCTCGTCCGGCATTGGATTTACCCTGGAAGGCCTCGTTGGCCTGGTGCAGGGTGCGGATCACTTCGTCGTCCGTTACTTGATCAAATTCCTCGAAGAAACAGCCGACGGCTGCAAACGGTTCCGGCGTCGAGAGGATCACGCACTCATCGACGAGGGCGCGAATGCGCGCGGCTGTCGAGGGCGGCGCGACCGGCATCGCCACCACGACACGCAAGGGATTCAGCGCGGCGAGCGCATCGAGCGTGGCGAACAATGTGGCCCCCGTGGCGACGCCGTCATCGACAAGAATCACGGTTCGATGATGCAGGTGCGGCAACCCGCGACCCTCGCGATAGAGCACCCGCCGCCGCTCAATTTCACGGCGCTGCGCGGCGATCAGCCCGTCGAGATCTTCTTGAAACAGCTGCATGGCCCGCACGGCTTCCCGGTTGAGATAGACGGCGCCCGTTTCACTCACGGCTCCGACGGCATATTCCGGCGATTCCGGCGCCGCAATCTTCCGGGTGATGAAGACGTCCAGCGGCAGATGGAGCGCCATGCTCAACTCATGTCCCACCACGACCCCTCCGCGCGGAAGCGCGAGGACGATCGCATGATGATCGCCCCGATAGGCCTGCAAATGATTGGCCAGCAGAATTCCTGCATGGCGGCGATCGCGAAACAGCATGACGTCTCCCTTGCTGCCACGTCATTCAACCGGACGCAGCCTAAAACGATCCGCCGAGGGCTCGCACTCCGACCAGGAACAGTGCGATCAGCACCACAGCGCCGATCAGCCACCAGAGATGGCGATGGCGCGCGTGCGCCTCCGTGTGCCAATGGATATCCCAGGGAATGTCCAAGTAATGGGGATGGCGAAACATCATCGCCTCCTTTCTGCGATCAAGCCACCTTCACTTCAATCGTTTTCGGCTTGGCTTTCTCCGACTTCGGCAACCGGACGTTGAGCAAGCCGTCCTTGTATTCCGCCGTGACCTTCGTCCCGTCGGCATCCTCCGGCAGGGTGAAGCTGCGCATGAAACTGCCATACGCGCGCTCCACGCGGTGATACTTTTTCCCCTTCTCTTCCTTTTCATACTTCCGCTCGCCGGTGATTGTGAGGACATCGTCATGCACGTTCAGCTTGATGTCTTCTTTCTTCACATCCGGCAGCTCGGCCTTGATGGCGTACTCCTTGTCGTCTTCACTGATGTCGACCACCGGTGACCATTGGGCCACGGTGATGGCCTCATTCTTGTCGGTGCTCCCAGCGGGCACACCCCGACCCATGAGCTGCGAGAGACGCTTCTCCAACTCTTCCACGTCCTTAAAGGAACTCCAGCGGCTCATCGGTTCCCATCTCGTCAGAGTACTCATAACCTGCTCCTCCTTGCCTACACGGCGTCAGGCGTGATGTTGTGATAAGACTCGACCACCGGCCTGCCTCTGTGGGGCCGGACTTGCCTTATGCCGGCCCGGTCCTTGTTGCCGAAGCGTCACCTGTCCCGACCGACGGAGATTGTCCAACGTCAAGAACACCTGATTCCACGTGGCCTGATGGCAACGCGCCGTTAACTCTTCTACATTGCAATCCGGAATCTGTTTGACCAGCCCTAGAAGAACGGCGTTGAGATCTTGAGCTGTCGCCATGGTGCACCTCAACCGATCGGTGTACTGCTAAAGAAGTCAATAGCATCGACGATGCCAAAGGAAAGAGGTCACAGAAGAAATAATGCAATCAGCGGAGATTCAACGGGTTCGATCATGGGTTGAGCGCTGTCACCGCGAGGAAGCATCGGTGACTGTTGCGTTATAGGGCAGTGCCGAATGTGCGGCTGGGGAGTTGTTCGCCATTGATCTCGCACGTCTTGGCGTTATCACAAAAGTAGGAGGGGAGGTGAGACCAGGATAATCGAGAGTTCCCCGCTTCTGTGCTGGACGGTCGGTTCGGGGCTCGGGTCTGAGTCAGGAGCGGAGTGGGTCCGAAGGGATGCGCTTCTATCGCGGTGCCCGTAGGAGGCACGGCTCTCAAAGGAGTCCGAAGACTGAGAGGCGCAGAGTGATCGGACAGGGCTGGAGGTGCCGGGTCGCTCGAATTCACTCCGGTAGTGGGTGAACAGACCGGAGAGCTCCACACAGAAGCGGGTCGTTTTATGCCTCCGATCCAGACGAGAACGCCGCCGGGGGACTTTTCCCGTCTCCTGTTAGAACAGCGGATGTGGTGCCGTTCCAAAAGGCAGTATCGGCTCAGATTCGCCGCCGGCGTTTCCGGTAATGTTCCAGCGGCCGTGTTCCTTCTTTAGGAAGTGGACTTCTTCGTACCAACTATCGACCGGACTTCTCAGCTTGGTGTTCTTGGCCGTGCCCCAGACGACCCCGGTGCAGGTCATTTCGGCGATGAGTTTACTGCCGGTCCCTACCGTCCGGATCACTGAAAAGGTGTGAAAGCTTTCCAGATTATTGTAATGGTCGAAGAGTTGCGCCCAGACTTTCCGAATGTCGGTTTTTTTGAGACCGTGGTAATAATAATCATCCGAATATAACGCCATGACGCCGTCGAGATCGTGTCTTTGCATCGCCTGTTCGGCCTGTTCGAAGGTTGAGAGCAGCTCGGCGAGCGTGGCGGAGTCGACCTCCTGAATGGTGTTTGAAGTCGTCTGGGTCTTTGCCTCGGCGTCAGGGATGAGCAGCATCCCGACACGCAGACTGAGAAAAACCCCGAGGAGCACCGCGATCCGTCGCATCGTCATCGTAACTCCCTTCTTCGAAAAAGTGATCGTCATATACTTGAGATCTGCAAGGGAGAGGTCAGCACCGGTCTTGACGGGCAAGACCGGTGCTTGCGCATTTGCCGACTGAGATGGGCAGAATGTCCCCTCCGGGGGGTATCACGACCGTATAGCGACCATGCTCTACCATCATGGCTGGTTTCAGGAAGCCGCCACGACTCAGCCGATCCACTTCAAAAAAGATCTGGTTCCAGGTCAATTCGGGGCAGAGCGTCACCACGTCGTCCAGACAGCAGCCTGAGTGGCGAGCGATACTCTCGACAATCAGGTCGGCTGCTGGCGTGGTGCTCTGTGCCATGGCATCTCTCCTTGTGCGACCTCCGCACGACCGAGGTATCCCTTTCTAACGAGCAGATTCGATGCCACCGAGCGAGCAACGCGACCCTCGCGATCATAGCGGCTGGCTTCGCTTGTTTGTGAGTCAGAAATGCCGGACGCGGCTTCTGTAGTCAGCGGTTTTCCGTAGCATTGCGGGGCAGTTCAATCCGGTTTCCTGCCCCTTTCTGCGACAGCAGAAAGGGATCTTCGCTTCGCAACTTCCTCTCTTGTCGCAGAAACCGGCTGAATCCATCGCGTTTCCTCCTTCTCATTCTTTTGATGGATCGGCACTGCCCTTGCCTCCACCAGTGGGTGTTGCAGGAGGTGGTCGGAGGTCAGGACGCAGAAGCAGCAGCAGAGGGGAGGCCTAGAGAAGGAGGTTTCGATGAGAAGGACAGAATATTTCACCAATGCCCATGAGCCTATGACCGTGACCATCACTCAGCTCATGGAGGATGCTGTCATCACCGTCGGTCCGAAGACCAATGCTCGGGCAATCGCAGAGCTCCTCGCAGATGGGGGCTTCGGCAGCGTTCCGGTCGTAGAGGGGGATCGGACGCTCATCGGTCTCGTCACCGAGTTCGATCTCCTTAGAGCCATGGACCAATCCAAGGATCTCCGTACGGTGACAGCGGCGGAGGTGATGACTCGCGATGTGGTCACAGTCACGGAGAACATGCCGGTCAAGGACCTCATCCACCTGCTTCAAGAACGACATCTGATTCGGGTGCCGGTCGTGAGGGGGAAGATACTCGTCGGCGTCGTCGCTCGTCGAGACATTTTATTCGGATATGTGAAGGCGACGGCCAATTACTGGCCGTAACGGATTGATCCTGACGGAGATGGGTTCAAGGGCTGTGTTCCGACTATGAAACCGGGGCGATTCCCCCGCGGGAGGAACCTTTACGGCAGGGGCGTCTAGGTGAATCAGTTCCTCACAATCCAGTGAGGTCCACCATGAGGATCCATCTCTCCTTCCTTGGTGCGGCTGCCGGTATCATGGCGTTAGTTTGTGCAGCGGTGGCGCCGAGCCCGAAAGAGGCTCGATCCCAGATACAGACCCAAGGAAGTCAGGAGCAGCGGATTGAGATCGTCATCGAGGATCGTACCTTCTTTCTGGCCAAAGGTGGCCCCATTCAGATAGGGACACCCATCGAGATCGTTTTGGAAAATCGTGACAAGGTCCGCCATGGCTTTACGTCATCGATGTTGATGGGGCTTCTCGTCTCCGGAGAAGACGATCAGATCGTCACGTATGGGAAAGGTGTGGAAGGATTCTACGTGAATCCCGGGAAGACCCTGGTGATCCGGTTCAGGGCCGAAAGGCCCGGGAGCATTCCGTTCCACTGCGATCTCCATGAGCGCATGAAGGGGGAGCTCTATGTCCTGGAGATCCCCACGGTATAGACCGGAGGTCACGCGAGATGTTTTCTCAGCAGCCGGCGCGTCGCCGGCGTTCAGCAGGAGGCAGACAAGAGGGAGGGCATCATGATGAAGACAGAGGGCAAAACAGAAATAAAATCGGCAGAGAAGATCGAGGAACCCGTACCGTACGAAAAGCCGAGCTATTGCCTCTTCTGCGGCCAGGAAGGCCCGGCTTTGTTGTACGGACATTGGATGTGCGACCATTGCAAGAACGTGGTCCAGGCGGAAGCTTTGGCGAAGAGGCGGAAGATCGAGAAGGAGGGAGGCGGGCCGCCGCTCGGTCGCTAGCCTAGGCCCACGCCGTCGTCATGACGCGGTTCGGCGCAATCGGCTTCGGCGGGGCGATCGAATATGCGATCGAGTTGCTCCGACCCGGTGGCTGCGTTCTTGCCGAACTCAGGACGCATCGCGACGGAGCGGTTGATCGGCGCACTGGCGAGGCCGGGGAAGCAGGGGGCCATGAGGAGGAAGAGGGCGACGGTCTACAGAAAACTCGCCGTTGTGATGGCACTGCTCGTGATCGGGATCGTCGGGACGTTGGCCGGCACTGTCCGGGAATCAAAGGCCATTCCGGCCTGGGCCCGCAAATACAACGCCGATTGCTCGATGTGCCATTACCCCACGGTTCCCCGGCTGAATTCGTTCGGCCAGCAGTTCCGGCGGGCCGGTTACCGGACGCCCGATGAGTTTGGCAAGGACCAGGACGTGACGAAGGTGGGCGACTTCTTCTCTGCTCGGCTACGCGGCCGCTTCGGCTACGAGAACAAGGAAGGCCAGATCGACCGCAGCGAATTCACCTTGAATGATGTGACATTCTTTTATGCCGGGGCCGTCTCGAAGAATTTCTCGGCCTTCGTGGAGTCGGAAATAGAAAGCAATGGCGAGATCGAACTGGTCGGGCAGCTTCAGGGGGTGTTCGGAAGCTCGGACCGGTACGTGAGCATCCGAGCGGGGCAGATGCATCCGCTGCAGCGAGTTGGGCTTGGCGGGTTCGACCGGCCGACCGGGATCAGCACGAACCCACTCCATTCCATCACGCTCACAAGGGCTGGCGCCATCAGCGGGGCGAATTTCGCTCTGAATAAGGACCAGAAAGGGATTGAAGTGGCCTACGTGCAGGGACGTTCCCGGTTGTTAGGACAGGTGCTGAACGGTATGAACACGAGCGGCAGCGGGACCGCAACCAAGGGCGATATAGACCGCGACAAGGATTACCTGGTGGCCTACGAGCACATCCTGGATGACATTGCCTCCGGGTTCACGCTGTTCTACTACAAGGGAACTTACCACGGAGTGGCTTCCTCGTCGGCCATCAGCCAGCGCTTCGACTATTCTCGGTTCGGAGTCAATGCGAACAAGA
>CAZWOX010000030.1:0-34592 GCA_964635345.1 uncultured Nitrospira sp. | reverse complement strand
CAGGTCGACAACCTGCCCAACGAACATGGCGGAAGTTCTATCTCTGGATTTGGGCCAGACCCCAGAACTTGTGGTGCGTGACGGAATTCACGTATGATGCGAAGGGAAATCGCCTCACGTCCAAGAATCCGCTGAACCAGGTCACGACCATCACGTATAGCCCGTTCGGCCAGCCGGTCACAGTCACTGATCCACTTGGCAACACCGTGACGTTTGCCTATGACACCAACGGCAATTTGGTGACCACGACCGATCCGCTGGGGAACATCACGCAACGGGTCTATGATGCGGTCTCGCGGCTTGTCAGCTTGACTGACCCGCGCGGGTTTTCTACCGCATATACCTACGATGCCCTTAACCGGATCACGCAGATCACCGATGCCCTCAATGGCCTCACCCGCTTTAACTACGATTCGAACGGTAATCTTCTGACAGTCGTGGATGCCAATAACCAGCCCACGACCTATGCGTATGATTCGATGGATCGTTTGGCCACGAGAACCGATTCGCTCAACCGGCAGGAGACTTACACGTACGATCCCACCGGGAACCTGAGCCAGTTCACGGATCGGAAGAATCAGACGACGACGTTTAGCTATGACGCACTGAATCGCCGGATCGGGGCGAGCTATGCGGATGGGAGCAATACCTCCTTTATATACGACGCCGTCGGTCGCCTCACGAAGGCCAGCGATACCGCTCCCGGCGCCGGCACCATCGACTTTGCGTACGACATCTTGGATCGCCTCATCCAAGAAACCACCGGCCAAGGCACGATCACCTATCAGTACGATGTCCTTGGTCGTCGGACACAGATGACGGCGAACGGGCAACAGCCGGTCACCTATCAGTACGATCCCGCCTCGCGTCTCACACGGGGTGAGCAAGGCGCGCTCTTCGCCGCACTCGGCTATGACAATGCGAATCGTCGCACGAGCCTCAGCTACTCCAATAACACCACGACGAGTTATGCCTACGACCTCGCATCACGCTTGACGAGCATCACGCATAACGGGCCTCAAGGCCTTATCGATGCGCTCACGTACACCTACGATGCGGCGGGCAACCGGGTCAGTGCCAATCGTACGAACGGAACCGCAAGTCTGTTACCGAGCGCGGTAGCCTCCGCCGCCTACGATGCTGCGAATGAGCAAACGCAGTTTGCAGGCGCAACGCTCACGTACGACAACAACGGGAATTTGACGAGTGATGGCACCAACACTTATGTGTGGGATGCAAGGAATCGGCTAGCGTCGATGAGTGGGGGCACCATCGCGAACTTTAACTATGATGCGCTGGGACGGCGGACGAGCAAGGTCATCAATAGCGTGGCCGCACAGTTTCTCTACGATGGGAACGATATTGCCGCTGAAATTGGTGAGGGAGCCGTCGGAGCGAACTACTTGCGCTCACTCAACATCGATGAACCGTTTATCCGGCAGACGAGTACTGGTAGTGAGCACTACC
This sequence comes from uncultured Nitrospira sp., assembly GCA_964635345.1. GTDB lineage: Bacteria > Nitrospirota > Nitrospiria > Nitrospirales > Nitrospiraceae > Nitrospira_D. The sequence continues at coordinate 33,125 of CAZWOX010000030.1, read as the reverse complement.
ATGCCGATGCGCTCGGCAGCAGCCTCGCCTTGAGCAATGCCTAGGGTAGCTCTGCGACAACGTATACCTATGAGCCGTTTGGGAAGACAAGCGTGACAGGCACATCGTCGAACGCATTCCAGTACACGAGCCGGGAGAATGATGGGGCGGGGCTTTATTACTACAGATATCGGTACTATTCTCCAGCGGTGCATCGGTTTGTAAGTGTTGACCCCTTAGGTTTCCGGTCGGGTGATGTAAATGGCTACTCGTACGTGGGCAATCAGCCTTTTAACGTGAGAGATCCTTTAGGTCTGATAACGGGAGCATTAGGAGGGGAACTTAACTTAGCAGGGGGTCTGGCTGGAAGCTTGAACGTAAGTGGAGTTGTAGATGGGCACGGTCAAGTTGGCATTGCGGTGACTGTAGGGGGAGGTGGTGGAGGAATAGGAGTATCAGGGTCAGCGCAGGCGACGGTAACGAACGCCAATGCCATTCAAGATCTAGGGGGAGTGGGGGGACAGGTTGGTATTAGTGCTGGGCCAACTGTTGGGATTGGACCCGTTGTCAATGGAGGAGTCGTTGGAGGCAGTGGGTACATAGGTGCGACAGGAGGTATTGGTACGGGTGCTGGTATAGCACCGATAAGTGGAAGCGCTGAAGGTACGTACACGTGGGTATGGTGTCTCCTTAATTGTAAGAAAGCCCTCGCAGCTCCCAGTCCTGACCCAAGCATGCCTGTGGTTGGCACCAACCGAGGTCATCAGCAATCTCAGCCTCCTGTGCTCCCACCGGGGATGGGGGGGCGAAAGAGGTGATCAGGAGGCATGCCGAGTGATGAACAGATTTCTTACCGTATTGCTTGGTCTATTATCAACCGGGGCTGGATGTCTCCTCGGTACGCTGGCCATTTTGAGTCTTGTGGGAATTTCGGAACAAGAGCTTCCACTGGTTCCGCTAGTTTTGGTCTTGGCAACGTCCTTTTCAATGATGTGCCTGGGCCTCTTTATCTTGATGTCATATGCTTATCGAACTAGCTTTGATAATAACGATATTGAGTTGCATTTTGTGTTTCGACAGGAACGAGTGCCATGGGAGTCCATCCAATGGCATAGAAATATATTTTTTAGAAATACGTTCTCGGGCAAAGCAAACGTGTGGGTTTTGTTGAAGTATAAAACTCCCCATAAGAGTGTAGTACATACGCGTATGGCGGTTTTGCTTGTCGCTGGAACTGGGCCAGCGGTGGGCATAACCAAGAGTGATTTTGTGACACCGTTCGATTCGTTCTTATCCAGAAGGCCAGATGGGCTCATGTGAATACATGAGGGGGAGAAGAAAAGGCCGTGAAAGAAAAAGGGGTCGGGAGTCTTAATTGATTCTAAATAAAAGCAAAAACATGGGCAGGCTCAGCGCCGGTTCGCTTATGCATGCTGACGGTAAAAACAGAACAGAGCTGATCGAAGAAGCAAGGTTGCTTTCAGCGTCTGAGCCTGAGGAAGCGTTTGAAATCCTTGATGGCTTGTTGCAAGAGGATCCTCAAGACATCGAGGCCTTAAGGCTGAAAGGGAATATCTTGGGTATGCATGGTGAGCCCATCGAGGCTCGTCGGTGCCATGAGGCGATCTTAGCTATAGATCCGAACAATGCCAGGGCATTGATTGATATTGGAGACACTTATTTTGAAGATTTTGAAACTAGCCTTGCCTTTTATGACCGAGCGATCGACTTACTGAGCCAAAAAAGATTGTCCGTTTCTGATGAAGAGATAAACGAAATTTTGGAGGATGCGTGTTGGAGCAAAATATTGGTCCTTAGGGACGCAGGCAGAATCGTGGAGGCGAAGGAGTGTTTGGAGTTAGCTGTTGTGCGCTATCCGAACTCCAGTAAATTTAAAGGCATTCAACTTGTGATTCCCCGTAGCTTGCTACGGGGTTCGCCTCTGCTTCCGAGAAGTCTTCGAAATTGAGTTCTGTGATACCTCGCAGCTTGCTGCGGGGAGCTTCATGTGTGCCCAGCATGGGCATGAATAGGAGGTGAAAGTCCTCTGGGCGAGTTGGTCGCAACGAGCCCGACAGAACCGCAAGGCGAAGAAGCGGCGAGAGCCGTCCGGCTGTGAGGCTGGCGCTGAAAGAAGCGGGAAGGAAACCGCGAGGCGACGAACAGAAACTGCATACGAGGCGACGACTTCCCAGGGCGAGCGGGCATGTGACCGCGAAGCTCTCGCGACCAAAGGGAGGCGGCGTAAATGCGGCGCTTGTGCGGGGAAATTCATGACCCTTACCTGGGGAGGTCTTGCCTTACGCCCGAACGGGCGACGCGCCGAGGAGGGCGGAGCGAGAAGTCAGCAGAGGCCGTACGAGTGGCGAGCGCGCCGGCAGGGCGGCAAGCCGCGAAGGGCCAAACGGAAGGAAGAGTGACACGACCGTGAGTCTCGGACGTGTCAGGCGCCAGAAGTCCATGCAACTGGAGCTCCCGCTGGAGGGCAAGGGTGAAGCCCGACCTCTTCAACGGAGGGGCGAAACACCGACGGCGGCGAACGGAAACGAGCGCTCAGGAGTCGACCACCTGATGGAACGGGTGGTCGAGGGTGGCAACGTCAAGGCGGCGTTGAAGCGAGTGAAGCAAAACAAGGGCAGTCCCGGTGTCGATGGGATGACCGTGGATGAGCTGCCGACATACCTGGCGGAACATGGGGAGGCGATACGAGCGCAGTTGCTCGATGGTACGTACCAGCCGAAGCCAGTGCGAAGGCAGGAGATACCCAAGAGTGGGGGTGGAGTCCGCGAGCTCGGGATTCCATGCGTACTTGACCGGCTCATCCAGCAAGCCATCCTACAGGTGCTGCAACCGATGTTCGACCCCACCTTCTCGGAGCACAGTCACGGTTTCCGACCTGGACGCAACGCTCATGACGCCGTATGTGAGGCGCAGCGGTACATGCAGGAAGGGAAACAGGTCGTGGTGGACGTGGATCTCGAAAAAATTCTTCGACCGCGTGTGCCACGATGTGCTCATGGGAAGGCTGGAGAAACGCATCGGGGACAAGCGGATGCTGGGGCTTATCCGTCGCTATCTCGAAGCGGGCATCATGACGAATGGGGTCGTGATGGAGCGGCACGAGGGGACGCCTCAGGGGGGTCCCCTTTCACCGCTGATGGCCAACGTGCTCCTCGACGAAGTGGACAAGGAGCTGGAGAAACGCGGAATCGCCTTCGTCCGCTACGCAGATGATCTGAACGCCTCTGTCGGATCGAAACGGGCGGGCGCGGACGTGATGGAGACGCTCAAGCGCCTCTATGCGCGGCTCCGGCTGCGAATCAACGAGGCGAAGAGTGCGGTGGCGCGACCAGAAGGCCGGAAATTCCTGGGCTACAGTTTCTGGAACCAGGGAGAAACGGTCAGACGGCGCGTGGCACCCCAAGCCCTTGGGGCGATGAAGGACCGCGTCCGACACATGACCAGCCGGACCGGAGGGCGGAGCTGTACATCGGTGGCGCAGGAGCTGCGCGGCTATCTCGTCGGGTGGAGAGCGTACTACCGCCTGGCCGAAACACCGAGCGTGTTCCGAGACATCGACACGTGGATTCGCCACCGACTGCGAATGGGCCAACTCACACAGTGGAAACGTGGAAAAACGGTGTACCGCGAGCTGCGTGCCCGGGGTGTCCCCGAGCTCATAGCAAAAGGCGCCGCTGCCCACGCCAAACGCTGGTGGAGGACGTCCAAACACAGAGCACTCCACATCGCCTTGCCCAACAGCTACTTCGACCGATTAGGAGTACCGAGGCTTGCTGCACCATAACCTCAACTTTCCGAACCGCCGGATGCGAACCCGCACGTCCGGTGGTGTGGGAGGGGAGTAGCGGACGAACCGCTACCCCCTATCCCGATTAAAGCATGGTGCTGTACGCCATCGGGTGCGCCTTCGCTGTATTTCCACGGCAGAGATGCCGTGGCCCCATTGAAGCGTTGTTACAGCGGATTGGCGGAAGGCCGAATGGAACCGAGAAAGAAGTCGTGAGTGGTGCGCCCGACAGGACTTGAACCTGTAACCTTCTGATCCGTAGTCAGATGCTCTATCCAATTGAGCTACGGGCGCATGGTCTCTTGGGTAAGAAGGGACGAGGCCCCCTGACAGCAAGAGGTAGGGCGTGGTTATACATGGCCAAGCTCATATGGGTCAAGTCGGAGCGGCGCGATTCTATTCACGCATAGTCGCTGCGATCTGAAGGATGCGGTCATCGGCTGATCGCGACCTCTACCGAACGAGCGCTTTCATTACCGCTTGTGTCTACGGCTGTGAGGGCAAAGTAGTAGATCGTGCCGGATGTCAGATTGCTGATAGTTGCAGATGTCGTAGTGCCTACTCCGACCGAATTCGAATAGTTTCTCGAACTGGTGCCATAGTACACGCGGTAATAGGACAGGTCAGGTTCGGTATTCTGATTCCATGAGAGTGTGACAGTTGCGGTTCCGGTACTAGATGGCGGGGTGGTGCTGGTGGTAGACGTTGTTGCGGTGGAGGAGAAGGTGATGGTGGGATCGAAGGCGGTCGAGTCGTACGAGTTATTGCCGTCGGCGCCCCGGTTGATCACAAAGTCCAAGGCGTCTCCGGCGGCGAGCGTGGCGGTCAGATTGAAGGTGACGCCGGTGGTGTTGCCGTTGGCGAGGGGTTGTTGCCAGAGGACGGTGGTGCCTTTGCGAATCGAGACGGTGACGCCGCCGCCGCCCCCTACATTGAGGTCCCGTGCGGTGCCGGTGATCTGCACGGTGCCGGCGCCGGGGGCGACCCAGCGGCGCACCGCGTCGCTGCTGTTTCCGGGATGCCCCTCGTTGGCTGCCAGAAAGAGATAGGTTTCTGCGCCTTGCCAATAGTTGGCCGCGGTATTAAAGGTCAAGCGGGTGCCGGTAGAATCGAGATAAAACCAGCCCCGCTGTCCCTGCACCCCTGAAAAATCGGTCGAGGCCCGGTAGGTACCGGTCGCAGTGGGTGTAGAGGTGGTGGACGTTGTTGCGGTGGAGGAGAAGGTGATGGTGGGATCGAAGGCGGTCGAGTCGTACGAGTTATTGCCGTCGGCGCCCCGGTTGATCACAAAGTCCAAGGCGTCTCCGGCGGCGAGCGTGGCGGTCAGATTGAAGGTGACGCCGGTGGTGTTGCCGTTGGCGAGGGGTTGTTGCCAGAGGACGGTGGTGCCTTTGCGAATCGAGACGGTGACGCCGCCGCCGCCCCCTACATTGAGGTCCCGTGCGGTGCCGGTGATCTGCACGGTGCCGGCGCCGGGGGCGACCCAGCGGCGCACCGCGTCGCTGCTGTTTCCGGGATGCCCCTCGTTGGCTGCCAGAAAGAGATAGGTTTCTGCGCCTTGCCAATAGTTGGCCGCGGTATTAAAGGTCAAGCGGGTGCCGGTAGAATCGAGATAAAACCAGCCCCGCTGTCCCTGCATCCCTGAAAAATCGGTCGAGGCCCGGTAAGTTGTGGTTCCGGTGATCGTGGTCCCTGTTGCGGTGGTGGTCGACGCGGTTGATCCGGCGGTCGTGGTGGTGTCTGACGTCGTCGAGGTTGTCCCTGTCGAGGATGATGACGCGGTGGTCGTAGCGATGCCTTGCATGATGGCGCCGATGTCCGTTGAGGTCATGGCACGACTGAATACGCGGACATCGTCAAGCGTCCCTTTGAAGTGATAGCCGGCATCTCCCCGCCGGGCCACGAGTAACGGCGAGGCGTTACTCGTCCTGATTCTGTTAATCGATAAGCTGCCGGCGGAAGCTCCGTCCACGTAGAGCCGCAACGTGGCATTATCATAGGAGAGGGCCAGATGATGCCATTGCCCGGCACTGATCGCGGCCCCCTCCAGGTAGTAAGCGTTTTGCTCTCCTCCCCCGATGTTCAGGAGGGCAATGGGTTTCCCAGTGGTATCGATGGCCAACCCATAATATCCATCCGACCATTCGTGGAGGCCCACATTCGCCAGCGTGGAGTTCCAATTGGTATTAGCAAAGCTGGATGGTTTAGCCCACACTGCGAGGGTTACTTTTTGCGGCGATAGCTGGCCAGAATTCGAGACCTGTAGATAGTCGTTGATGCCATCGAATGTAAGCCCCCCTGCCGTCTTACCCGCGCTCCAGATGGGGCCGTTGATCAGCGTGCCATGCAGTCCGTTGCCGGTTTTATCGCTGGCGACGGCTCCAGCGCCTTCCTCGAACGGCCAATGACCCATGGCCGTGGCATCGACTGATGCGGGGGACGTGAGCGCGGTGTTCGACTTGAGATACAGGACGGCTGGGCCGCTCAAAGGAGGCGCGAATGTCTGCGGGCCCCCGGGAGCGCCGACGGTGCCGCTGCCCGCGACCGCACCGGTTGTCGGGTTGAACCATTCGTAGGTGTAGGTGCCTGACACGAGATCGACGGAGAAGCTCCCGGATCCCGGCTGGTAGGCCAGATACTCGCGGCCTGGGCTTGCCAGGCAGTAGCCGGTCGTTGAGAGAGCGCTTCGAGGCGCCACGGAAGCCAGATCCATTCGCATGGCATAGGAACGTGTGTGTCCCATGGCAGACCGACCTGCTACGAATCCGGCTGAGCCGAGCATGTCTTCCATGAGGAGGGGGTTGTGCCCACGCAGGAAACTTTTCCACACCCACATACTCGTCGTGGATGGATTGTTTTGAAAAAACGCGTAACCGAGGTGGTCCGTGTCGAGGAGGCTGATTTTGGTTCCGTCTGTGGCCGGAGGGCTGCTGATGAGCGGGTCGCCGGTGTTGTCGAGAGACCCCGCTGCAAAAGACAGCCAATCTGCCGGACTATTGAGGAGGACTGTGTTGCCGGTGCCTAGAGCTCCGGTTATTCCGACGGCATGTTGGGAGGTTTTCCCTGCCTCGTATGTTCTGATCAGTGTCGCTATGTGTGATTGCCACGCCGGGTCGCCGGGCTGGTCGGCATTGGAGATTTCGAAGATGACGTTGTTCAGATCGTTGACTGTGTCGACGACCTTTCTGACGTAGGCGTCTTGAAGCTGGGTGACGGCGGCCAGTTGCAGGGTATGCGTTTCTTCTCCGTTGCCGTTTCCGTTCGGATCTCCGTTGATGCCGTTGACGTTGTTGCTCGTATTGTAGGGGTGGTATCGCCACACGTTGCGGCCGGGAGTGAGCGCATTCGCATTCCAGACATCCCGGAAGTTAAACAGCATGATGCTGACATAAATGCCCCGGTCTCGGGCCGCAACGACACGCGCGCGTAATCGATCGAAGTACGTTTGATCGAATTGCGCCAGGTTGAATTTGGGGGATCCATCTGCAGCGATGCCCGGCCCCGTTCGCGTGTAGGGCAGGGGGGTGGTTCTCTGGTACCAGGGGCCGGTTCCAGTGAACCCGGGGGCCGGCATGAGGGCGACGTCGGCCTGGGGAGATTCGGCGGTCCTCAGGCGAATAAAGTTGTGATTGTTGGACTGTAACTTATCGAGATAAGTTGAAAAATTAAACGTGATCGAGTTCCCGTCCTGAAGGTTTTGCCAGACATGCGATCCAGTCAAATAGACAGGGCGTCCCGTCGCGTCGGCGAAGTATCGCGGGTTTGTCGGATGCACTCGCAGAGGCCCGGATGTCGGGCCGGTTTGAGCGTGCAGGGTCGTGGCGAAACAGGTTGCGAAGAGGGCTGCACCCAGCACACGAAGAATATTTCCAGGCATTAGATTACACCATGATCCGGAGTGATTCGTTACAACGACGATGTCGATTACCTGGGCCGTCCGCGATGTGCCGTCAGCAGGTCCAGTGATCAGGAGGCAGGTGATCCACTTTTCAAAGCCGACAAACAACCGGTAGAGAACCCGTCGGGGGTGGCTTGAGCAATGACCGTGCCGTTGTTTTTGTGGCGAATGTTCTTCGACAGACTTGTGAAATGCCTGCTAATCGGCTTGAAGCAAGGATCTGTGACTCGCGACGTCATTGAGGGCCGATTTGCCGGCTGTAGGATTGTACGCGGAGGCCTTCACCGGCGAATGTGGAGGTGAAATTCATGGAGGTTCTTCGCGATAGGCCCCGGATTGCAGCAGTCCTGGCACTGGATCGAAGATTGGGAAGAGCGGCGTTGGTCGTCTGTAAGGTCTGAAGCATGATCTCAGAAGCCGTGGCGGAAGCGATTGTCAGGGCATTGGGTTCCGGCGCGGATGAGCAAAACGCTATTCAGCGGCAAGGCGCTCGGGTATGATTTGAACGATTCTCCGTTGTGAAGAAAGAGGACGGAGGAAGGTCACCTATGCAAACCCATGAGATTGAACCGCACTGTCATGATGGCGGAAGCGCCTGCTCATCTTCCGGGAGTTCCTGGAGACTGTGGGGAGCGTTCTTTGTCGGCATGGTCTTGGTCGCCATCATCGGGACCTGGCTGGTGTGGTTCTCTTTCGTAATCCAACGTCGGCACAATGAGGCGGATATTCGGGCGGCTTGTCAGAGGCTCATGCCGGAGACTGTCGAGCGATGCGTCGATACGGTAGTCATTCAGCGAGGAGGGATGCGACGGTGAGAAGTAGTGTGTGGTTGGTTGCTGGGAATTGTTTTTCGGTATGGGCTCCACTGGTTCTGATGTTCAGTGTGGTCGATACGGTGTCGGCTCAGGTTGAGCCTGCTCCATCTAGCGTAACGGTCGATGCGAGTTTGGGAGCTTGGATTAGCACCGGGGATACGCGATGGAGTCATAATGCCTCATCGGTTTCTCCGCTCGGCAATCCGACTTCCAAACTAACCTACACCGACCACACCGCAAATATTACAGAGATAACTGTAAAGGTGAGTACGAGGTCCCGCTGGTTTGGACGTCTGAATTTTGGATATGCGGACATCGGTGGAGGGCGCCTCACGGACGATGACTTTTTAGCTCAGGACGGAGGAAATCCGTCTTTGAGGACACACAGTGACATTAAGAACTCGAGTATGTTTTACATCAATGCAGAGGGTGGGGGAAGAATCCTCAACTATCCCAATGGACGAGGCGCGCTCGACGGTGTGATTGGGTTTCAGTATTGGCATGAAGAGCACAAGGCCTATGGTGTGAGGCAAGTGTCTTGTTCGGCTGCTGGTTCCACTGTTGATCTTGGGGGCGGCACTTTCTTATGCCCTTCGGGGTCAGTGGGTACTTCGACATTGGCGATAACCAATGTGACCTCCTGGTATTCGTTGCGAGCTGGATTAGAGACAGAGTATCGTTTGGCACGTTGGCTAAGCATTCATGGAGCAGCCATCCTGAAGCCTCTGAGCATCTTCGAGAATCAAGATACGCACCATCTGCGCCTCAACGTATTTCAGAATCCGAGTTTTACAATGTATGGGATCGGCGTGGGAGCTGATGCAGATGCAGGGCTGAAGTTCTACGTGATGAAGAATCTCATTGTGGATCTCGGTTACCGAGTCTGGTGGAATCGGATGGTGGATGGCACATGGAAGAACCATCCAGTCGGTGGAGGCTCGCAGACCTATCCACTCACACAATTCCAATCTCTTCGCCACGGCACGACATTCGGCCTCACTGTGACTTTCTAACGAATCGGGTATCGTTCGAACTCACCGGCGCGGACGTCCGGACGGCAGCGTGTCCTCTTCATATTGCAGGAACAGCCGTTTGGCTTCCGGGTGGAGGTGGCCCGGATGGCCATAGGGAATGCCGGCGGTGCGGAAGAGCGGCGTGAGTTTGCCGTCGGGATGCAGGTAGCCTGCGCGCAGCGGCACGGTGCGTTTGCTATGGCGCACGAGGCGGCAGGGAGAGAGGCGGATGGACGTGAGCCAGTCGGCGATGTCCTGGGGATTGCCGATCGAAGCGGAGAGCAGCAGCAGCTTCGCTTGTGACGGGCAGAAGATGATGGTCTCTTCCCAGACCACGCCCCGTTCCGGATCTGCCAGGTATTGCGATTCGTCCAGAATCACCAGTCCGAGCGTATCCAGCCGCACGTCGATTTCACCGCTGGCGGCATCATAGAGGAGGTTGCGAAGAATTTCCGTCGTCATGATCAGGATGGGCGCCTGACTGTTGTCCTGCCGGTCTCCCGTGAGAATTCCCACGCGATCGCTGCCGAAGATTTTGGAGAATTCGGTGAATTTCGTATTCGAGAGCGCTTTCAACGGGGACGTATAGATGACGGTCCGGTTCTCGTCCATCGCGCGCCGCGCGGCTTCCACGGCGACGTAGGTTTTTCCGCTGCCGGTCGGCACACTCACGACCACATCGGTTTCTGCCAGTCCTGCCAGCGCCTCTTCCTGCCAGGGGTCCGGGACGAAGGGCTGCGGGCTCGGTACGCCGAGCCCTTCCAGCCAGGCTGTAAGGGAGACTCCCGGGTCGGTTGATTCCGGTTCATGAGTCCGGTGCGGTCTCCTGCTTGGAGGAGAGACTGTCTGTCTTGGGGCGGTCTGTCGGGCCGGCGCCGGCTTCACCTGTGCGCTTGTTTGCCGCTCGCCGATGAGCGCTTGTAAATCGGATTCGAGGCCGGCCAGGTTTTGGGATGAGTATTGCAGCAGCAGTTCGATAAGACGGCGTTTGCCGGCCCGAAAGTGCCGGTGGACGCGTCCGCGCGCCAGTCGATGGAGGACGGCAATCGGTTGCTGCGCAAGGAGCTGTGTGAGTTCGTCGGTGGTCATTGTAAGAATATCCTTGTGCGGGACTTGCGAGAACGGCGTGACGGGCATGTCCCGCGATTCTCGCGTTTCGCGCTTGTCTCGCTCATCGTCACGGTAGTTCTTCCAGCACACCGCGGCGGATCAGCGCGATGGCCTGAGAGGCTGAGTCGGCCAGGCTGGGGTGTGTGGCGCGCAGGGTATGCAGCTGCGACAGGAATTCCAGAGTTCGGGCGAGCAGGCGATAGATGTCACCCTCCGCCATGGTGGTCGAGCGGCAGAGGCCGATCCAGGTGAGGCTGGGGTCGGAAACCCAACGTTCGGCGACTGCGGCGATATCCGCGCGCAGCAACGGGGGATCTTCATAAGGCGAGAGGCTTTCCGCCAGTTTGCGGACTTGCCCAAGCAGCGAGCTGAGTCCGGTGCTGACCCGCGGGAAGGCTCCGGGCCGGTCGTCGTCGTGGGCGATGCTCGCCATCACGCCGGTGAGCACAGCCGGGTCTGCGCCGGCAAAGGCTTCGGCCCGGATCAATTCGGTGATGAGCAGAGAATGATCGATCCGGATCAGTCGCGCCCATTCCCCGTCGTCCGTCAAATGAGAAGTGGGGTTCAGGTAGCCGAACTGCTGGAGTACGTCGATCCGTTCCTGGAACCGGTGCCACAAACTGGTGCGCAGCGCCTGGATCGATTTGAGGTGGCGGTGTTGTTCCTGCCGCAGACGGGAAGCCACGATGTAGTCTTTGTGGCAGGCTGAGCGTGAGGAACAACTCGGACAGGGGAAATCGCCCAGGCTCTGCACAATGGCGTCTGGAATCAGCTCGGACTCTTTCGAGACCAGGATCGGCAGCAGGGGAAGTCTGGTCGGCAATTCAGTCAACTGGTAGAGCAATTCATCGAACGATTCAGGCGTGCACCAGGGATAGCCTTGCTGTTCCGCGCACTCGAACAGGCGATCGAACACATCGGTGACGATGCCGGCAGGGGATTCGGTGACGGCTCCGCCGGCCCGCAACACGGTGACCATCGGGCTCTTTTGTCCCTTGCTCCGGTATTGGCGCAAGACGATGCCCCGTCCTTTATTGAGTCCGACCACCCGGCCCGGCGTCATGAAGTGGAATCGCGCGGTCACTTCCGGAGCTTCGTGGCGGGCGATCTGGTGACGATGGGGCTTTTGCCGCCGGGCCTGATCGAAGGTGTGCCACTGCGTAATCCAATCGGTGCAGACACGTGGGCCGAAGGGCTCCATTTGTGTGTGGAGCACGTCCAGCTTTTCTTCGAGCACGGTGGCGCGCTGGTTGAGCTGGAACTGAGCAAAGCTCTTGGCCAGAATCGCCTGAATCTGCTCGTGCGGGTGCGCTTTCAGTAGATTGAGGACCATCGGATAGCTGATGGTGAATTGGCTGTCGATGGCTTCCGGATTTCCGGTGAATCCCTTCGTCAGCACATCCAAGTCGATATAGGGAGACGGGGTGACGACGGCGAAGCCGACGTAATCCTTCCCGCGGCGGCCTGCCCGTCCGGCGATCTGCTGCACTTCCCCGATGGTCAGATCCATGAAGTCCCGGGCTTTCCGGATGCTGGATTGCGTGATGACGACGGTGCGCGCCGGAAAGTCGACGCCGGCGGCCAGGGTGGTGGTTGCGAAGACCGCATCCAGACAGCCCTGCCGCATCAATTCTTCGATCGCAATTTTCCAGGAGGGGAGATGGCCGGCGTGATGGGCCGCCACGCCGATCCGCTGGACGGTCGGAATCAACGGATGTTCCGCGATGCTGGGATATTGGGCGATGACCCGTTCCAGCGCGGCGGCGATGGCTTCCTGGCGCACCGGCGGGAGCACCGTGCGGGCGTGGTCGAACGCCTCCATGGCTTCGTCGCAGGCACGGCGTGATGTGAGGAAGACGATCGCAGGCGTCAGCGATTTCTCGCGGAGCGCGGCGATGAGATCAACCGGATGAATCGAGGGAGGCATGCAGCTTCATTCCCTTTGAGATGACGACCAGGCCCGATTCCGTGACGGTGAATCGCCGGGCATCGGCCTCCCGATCGTACCCGATTTCCGTATGGGGCGGGATGATCACGTCTTTGTCGATGATCGCCCGGCGGATGCGGCTGTGTTCGCCGATGACGACGTTCTCCATCACGATGGATTCGCGCACATCGGCGTGATCCAGGACCCGCACGTTCGGAGAGAGCACGGAATTCTGGACGCGGCCGCCGGAGACGATACAGCCCCCGCAGACCACGGAGTCCAGCGCGACTCCCATGCGGCCGCCCTGATAATCCTGCGCGAACACGAACTTCGCCGGAGGAAACTGGCCTTGATAGGTGCGGATCGGCCATTTGGGATCGTAGAGATTGAACAGCGGGTCGACGGCGACCAGATCCATGTTCGCTTCCCAGTAGGCGTCGAGGGTCCCGATATCCCGCCAGTATTTCACGGCCTTCTTATTTTCGTCTTGAAACTTGAAGGCGTAGACCCGGCCTTCCGTGATCATGCGCGGGATGATGTTCTTGCCGAAGTCGTGGGCCGTGCCTTCTTGCGCATCCGCGATCAGATATCTTTTGATGACTTCGGTTTTGAACAGGTAGATGCCCATGGAGGCGAAGGCGTGCGCCAGATCTCCGGGGATCGGTGTGGGGTGCTCCGGCTTTTCATCGAATCGATTGATGCGCAGATCTTCATCCACGCTGATGACGCCGAACCGAGCGGCATCCTCAATGGGAATATCGAGCGCGCCTACGACGGCATCGGCGCCTTTGGCCAGCAGCCAGTGGAACATCTCGGCATAGTTCATCTTGTAAATATGGTCGCCGGCCAGAATCAGGAGATAGTCGGCCTGCTCCGTGTCGAGGAGGAACATGTTTTGGTACACGGCATCGGCAGTGCCTCGGTACCATTCCTCGCTGATGCGCTGCTGGGGAGGGACGGACGCGATGTATTCGCCGAGCTCCGAGTTCAGGATGTTCCATCCGCTCCGGATGTGCTTGTCCAGTGAGTGCGATTTGTATTGAATCAGGACGGCGATCCGTCGCAGGCCGGAGTTCAGGCAGTTGCTCAGCGCGAAGTCGATGATCCGGTACTTCCCGCCGAAGGGGACCGCCGGCTTGGCGCGTTGTTCAGTGAGCGGAGAGAGCCGCTCGCCTTTGCCCCCGGCGAGGATCATCGTGAAGATATTGTACATCGCGGCGAATTGTAACAGGACGGTCCTGAAATGGAAAGAAAGGGGAATGATTGACTTCGGGAACCGCAGAGACAATACTAGCCCCGATACGCGGTGGGCCTGAGAACTATAAGGAGCATCTATGAAACGTGATCTGATTGTAGCCGCGCTTCCCCGCAAGAACGGCAAGGCCGTGAGCAAGCAGGTCGTTGAGGCCGAAAGCGTGTCCTGGCGTGTGGAGCGGTTGGAATCTCAGCTGCAAAAGCTCACCGAATTGGTGCGCGATCACGCCGAAGATGTGGACCGGTTGGTGCGGATCGTTGCGGAAGACCGGAATGTCATCCGGCAGCAGCTCTTGCGAAAGCATCACGAAAAAGTGCGTGTCCGGAAACACCTTCGTGACGGGAGCGCCAAGATCGGACTGGATAGTTGACCGTGCAGTGCGCTCCTCGTCCGCGTTTTCCTCAGCGCTGTTCCCCGGCATAGGATTCCGGCGCCGTGGCTGACCTGAGCATCGACATTCGATCCTTGGTCAAGCGTCACGGCGCGACGCTCGCCGTCGATCATGTGTCCCTGCAGATTCGCCGCGGGGAATTCTTCTCACTACTCGGTCCCAGCGGGGCCGGGAAGACGTCACTCCTCAGAATGCTGGCCGGCTTTGAAACGCCCGATGCCGGGGATATTCTCATCGATGGCCGATCGATGGCGGGGGTTCCGCCGAATCGCCGGCCGGTCAATCTTGTCTTTCAATCCTACGCGCTCTTCCCTCATATGTCGGTTGCGGAGAACGTGGCCTTCGGCCTCGAGATGAAACGCCTGCCGCACGGCGAGATCGCCGAGCGAGTTGGAACCACGCTGGAACTGGTCCGGTTGAGCGATAAGCGGGACCGTCTGCCCGGTCAGCTCTCAGGCGGAGAGCAGCAACGGGTTGCGCTCGCTCGGGCACTCGTCAATCGGCCTGTGGTGGTTTTGCTGGATGAGCCCCTGGCTGCGCTGGATCAGCAACTCCGGCAACAGATGCAGAATGAACTGAAAGCTATTCAGGCGCGGGTCGGGATTACCTTTGTCTGTGTGACGCATCATCAGGAGGAGGCGCTGGCGTTGTCCGACCGGCTGGCGGTCATGCAGCAGGGACGGATCATGCAAGTCGGGCGGCCGGAGGACCTCTATGAGCGTCCCGAGAATCTGTTTGTGGCGCGATTTGTCGGGGTCAGCAATGAGGTGTGTGGAACCTTGGCCGATGTTCAAGCCGGTGAGGGGACCCTCATGCCGGGCGACGTCTCCCCATCGCGGGGGATTCGCGTATCGGTTCCTGCCGGTCTTCAGTCCGGCAGACAGGTTGCGGTGACGGTCAGACCTGAGCGCATCAGCGTCACACCGGGCCATGTCGCGGATGCCGGGTTGAATTGTCTGCACGGCGTGGTCGAGACGATGCGCTATATCGGCAGCGAATGGCAGGGAGTCGTGCGGATCGGACCGTCAGCGCGCTGGACCGTGCATGCGCTCAATGCCGCATCGGGGAGTCGTCCGGTTGCGGTCGGGGCGGCGGTTTCGCTGCAGTGGAATTCGGATGATGGAGTGGTAATCCCGCTGACATGAATCACGTCGCATTGTCGGTAGAGTCCACTGCCGGTTCCTGTTCCCGCTTTGCCGGATATCGGCTGCTCCTTCCCGGCTTGCTGTGGACCACCGTCTTCTGTCTGCTCCCGATCCTCGTTGTTCTGGCGGTGAGTCTTGCCACCCGAGGCACCTACGGGGGAGTCCTGTGGGAGTTCAGTCTGGACAACTATTGCGACCTGCTGCATCCCCTCTATGGACGGATTTTCGGGCAATCGCTGTTGCTGGCCGGAGCGACCACGGGACTGTGTCTTGTGCTGGGATTTCCCCTGGCCTATTACATCGCCCGAATGCCGCCGCGGCGACAGGCCTTGTGGCTGATCTTCATCATGATTCCGTTTTGGACGAACTTCCTGGTGCGGACCTATGCCTGGATCTTTATTCTGCGAACCGAAGGGCTGCTGAATACGGTACTCCTCCAGTTGCATCTGATCTCGACACCGCTCGACCTGCTCTATTCCAATGAAGCGGTGCTTGTGGGCCTGGTCTACGGATATTTGCCGTTCATGGTCTTGCCGCTCTATGCGGCCATTGAACGAATCGATCCTGCTTTGATCGAAGCGGCCTGGGATCTCTATGCGGACCGGTGGTCGCTCTTCCGTAGGGTACTGCTTCCGCTGACCAAGCCCGGAATCATTGCCGGCTGTGTGCTCGTCTTCATTCCCTCGCTGGGGGCGTTTCTGACGCCGGATCTGCTCGGCGGCGCGCGCAGCATGATGGTGGGGAATCTGATTCAACATGAGTATCTGGTTGCGCGGGATTGGCCGCTGGGCTCGGCGCTGTCCATCGCACTCATGCTCATTGTCATGGGCAGCCTGCTGTGGTACGTCAACGCACAATCGCCGCAGGCGGGCGACCGAGGCGAGAGATGAGAAGGCAGGGGCTCTGGCTGCAGGGCATCAGCGGGCTCGGCATGGCGTTCCTGTATCTACCGATCGTCGTGCTGGTGGTGTTCTCATTTAATGCCTCGCGTCTGTCGGCGGTGTGGCAGGGGTTTTCGTGGCACTGGTATGGGGTGCTCTGGCATGACGACGCGCTGCTGGCTGCCGCGGTGAACTCCTTAGGGGTTGCGGCGCTGTCCACGAGTCTTGTCGTGCTGCTTGGGGTGCCGGCCGCGATAGGGCTGGAGCGCCTCAGGGGGCGTGGCGGGCAGGCGCTGGACACGATCTTGTTGCTGCCGCTGGTTCTGCCGGAAGTGATGATGGGTGTGGCGCTGCTGCTCTTTTTTGTGATGATCCGGTGGCCGCTGAGTCTGGCCACGGTCGTCGTCGGTCATGCCGCGTTCAATCTGCCGGTGGTCGTTGTGATGGTGCGCGCCCGGCTGCAGAAACTGGATCCGCGATTGGAGGAGGCGGCGAGCGACCTGGGTGCGTCGGCGTGGCAGACCTTTGGCCGGATCACCTGGCCGCTGATACGTCCGGCCGTGCTGGGAGCCGCGCTTCTGGCGTTCACGATTTCGCTCGACGATTTCATTGTCACGTTCTTTGTCGCCGGCCCCGGCGCCACCACGTTGCCGCTCAAGGTGTATTCCATGATCAAGTCCGGTCTTTCTCCGGAGATCAACGCCCTGTCTTCCGTGCTGGTCCTGTTGTCCATGGGACTGGTCGGGCTATCACTGGCGTTTCAACGGCGATAGGACCGGCCATGCCGCGATTTCGATTTCTGCTGACATGTCTGGGATATGCCGGGATCGGTTTATTCTGGTTGACCGGGTGTGACCGGGCGCCGGAGACCGGGTTGCCTGGCCGTGCTGGTGGAACCGCGACGTTGTTGCACTATTTCACCTGGTCGGACTATGTCAGTTCGGAATTGATCCACGAGTTTGAGCAGTCGCATGGCGCACGCGTCGTGGTCGATACGTTCAGCAGCAACGAAGAGTTGCTGGCCAAGCTCCAGGGCGGGGCCTCCGGATACGACGTCACGGTTCCCTCTGATTTCATGGTGTCGATCATGGCTGCGCAAGGGATGTTGGCCGATCTGGACCCTGCCGTGTTGCCGAATCTGAACGCGCTTGAGCCTCATCTCCAGCATCCCGCGTTCGACCCGACGCATCGCTATGCCGTGCCGTATCTCTGGGGTACGGTGGGAATCGGCTACGATTCGACGGTGGTGACACCGCCGCCGGACAGTTGGGACATTCTGTGGGATACACGCTATCGAGGCAGAATCAGCATGTTGAACGATCAGCGGGAGGTCTTCGGGGCCGTCCTGCGTTCGATGGGGCAATCGATGAATTCCACCGATCCCGCTGTGATTGAGGCGGCCAAGCAAAAACTGATCGCCCAGAAACCGTTGGTGAAGACCTATGCCAGTGAGCATTACGATCAGCTCCTGGCTTCCGGGGATGTCGTGCTGGCGCAAGGGTGGGGAGGGCCGGTCGCGCGAGCCATGCGCGATCGGCCTTCGCTCCGCTATGTGGTTCCCAAAGAAGGCGGGACGATCTGGGCCGATTGCCTCGTGGTTCTTCAGACGTCGCCGAACAAGGCGTTGGCCATGCAGTTCATCAATTTTCTGATCGATGCGCGGGTGGCGGCCCGCACCTCCGAGCGATTGCTCTTTGCCGCATCGAACCGTGAGGCGCGCGCATGGATCAGGAAAGATATTCTCGAAAACTCCGCTGTGTATCCTCCGGCCGAACTGATCCCGCGGATGGAGTGGATGAGGGACGTGGGAAAGGCGATGCGGACCTATGATCGGGCTTGGACAGAGCTCAAAATGCAGTAGCCGGATCGCAGGATCGCTTTGCAAGTGCTGAAGAAATCAGTATAATGTGCTGGTCTTTCTTCTGATTCACCCGCTCGCTGCAACTCACTCGACACGTGTGGGGACGTGCGTAGAAACGAATCGCCGCAATTGAGCAAGTTTGGGGTGATCGGGTTGCCGTTCGGCAGGATCCTCCTCATAGGCTTCTGTGCGTTCGTCCTTCCGGTATCGGCAAGTTCGGTTGGGGCTGCCGCCGATAGTCCGGCAAAACCTCTGGGTCTAATCACACCGGTGCCGGCTCTTCGCCTCGGTCTCGATGAAGCGGTAGCGCTGTTTCTCCGTCAGAATCTCGATCTCCTCATGGCCAAATTCGGGATCGAATCCGCCAAGGGGCAACAGATCACCGCGAGGTTATTCCCGAATCCCGTCGCGTCGATCGGGACGTTGAGCGCGTTTACCCAGGGAAGGACGCCAGGTAACAGCGGCGCCGTCATCGGTCAGATTCAGCAATTGTTCGAGCTGGCCGGCAAGCGGGGGTACCGAATTGAAAGTGCGGCGTTGGGAACCCAGTCGACGGAGGCCGCCTTTGAAGACGCGGTGCGCCAGCTCACCTTCACGGTGAAAGACGCCTATAACCGCACCCAATTGGCGCAGCGGCGTCTGGCGTTGGCTGAGGAAAATCGAGACCGGTTTTCGCGCATTCTTGATGTGAATACGATCCGTTTCAAAAAAGGCTATATCGCCGAAGTGGACTTGATCCGGATTCGCCTGCAATTCATCGATTTCCAATCGCAAGTCATCCAATCGCTTCAGGAAGGGGAGACGGCGCGGGCGGATCTTCGCCAGTTGCTCCGGGTTTCTCCGGCGACTGTCCTCGAGTTGACGTCGGAGTTCGACTACAAACGCGTCGATCCGGACATCGGTCGACTCCGGACTGTGGCGCTGGATGCGCGTCCGGATGTGCGTTCGAAACGATTCATCATGTCTCAGCGCGAAGCGGATCTCCGGCTGGCCAAGGCCTATCGGATTCCGGACGTCACCGTCGGCGCCGGATACTCGGTACAGGGGCCGAAAGGGCCCGACAATCCCGGCCAGGTGGCGCTCAGCCTGGGGGTGCCGCTGCCATTGTTCAATCGCAATCAGGGCGGTATCATGCAGGCAGAGGTGGCAGTGCAGACGGCCGAGGCCGACCTGAGTAAGACGCTGAACCAGGTTGAAAATGAGGTGGACGTGGCTTACAAGAATCTTCTCCAAAGCCGGCGGCTGGTGGAGGCCTTTCTGGGGGGGGTGTTGGAGGATGCCCGTTCAACCTTCACCATTGTGGAGCGGGCTTATGAGCGGGGCGGGGCGACGATTCTCGATTTGCTCGACGCAGCCCGGACGTCCAGAACGATTCAACAGAACTATTTTGAGGCCCTCTTCAACTATCAACGCAACGTGATTCAACTGGAGAGCGCGGTGGGGCAGGAGATATCGTTATGAGCGCTCAAATCGCTTCGCTGGCAATCGCGCTGGCCGTGATCGCGCTGCACGGATGTGGGCGGGCCGAGACGCCTCCGCCGTCCGACGCCGTGGCGGCCCCGCTGGCTAAGACTGCGCCGGCTCCTCCGGCATCGCAACCGCGGATCGAAACGGCCGTGGTGGAATTCAGTCTCTCACATCAGGCTCTGACACTGTCGGGGAAGGTGGCCTACGGAGAAGATCGTTACTCCAAGATTTCGTCGCCATTGCAGGGACGGGTCGTCGAGGTGCGGGCGCATCTCGGGGATCGGGTAAAAGCGGGCGACGTCTTGCTGATCGTCGACAGCCCGGATATCGCACAGGCCTATTCGGAGTATGTGAAGGAAGATTCAGAGCTTCAGTATGCCACGCGCGCGCAGGATCTGGCCAAGGATCTGTACGAGAACAAGGCGATGCCGCTCAAAGATCTGAAGCAGGCCGAGAACGAGCTGGTCAAAGCCCGGGCGGAATTCCGCCGGGCCAAAGAGCGGTTGCTGTCTCTGCGTGTCCCGGCCGATGAGTTGACGAAACCGCTGGACAAACAAAAAATTACCTCCCGCTTCGAGATGAAGAGTCCGCTCACCGGGATTGTGGTCGAGCGGGCCGTGACGCCGGGCCAGTCGGTCGGCGGCGATCCATCCCAAGTGCTGTTTACCGTGGCCGACTTGGATATGCTACAAGTGCTCGCCGACTTATATGAGCGCGATCTGGCGCTCGTGAAGGAAGGGCAGTTTGCCAAGGTGACGGTGGAAGCCTATCCCGGTGTCGACTTCCCGGCCACGCTGGCCGCCATCGGTGACGTGGTCGATCCGGCCACGCGCACCATCAAGGTCCGGGCCTGGGTCAATAATGATCCGCACAAGCTCAAGCCGGAGATGTTTGCCCGACTCCATCTGGATGTGAGCGACGCCACACAGTTCATTGCTGTTCCCCGCGAGGCTGTGCTCGAAGCCGACGGGAAGCAATTCGTCTATGTGGTGGAAGAGCCGAATCGGTATGTGAAACGCGAGGTCAAGGTTTCGAACATCTCGACGGACCAGGTCCGTATTATTGAGGGGCTGACCCGAGGTCAGCGGATCGTTACGAAAGGGGCGGTGTTGATTAAAGGGCAAGAAGTCAAAGGGACCTAACCGCGTGAGCGCGCACCTCTCCGCACCGCATCAGAGTTCCATCGCTCCATGATTGCACGGCTGGTTGAAATTTCGCTGGTACAGCGATTCCTGTTGTGCGCGTTGGGGTTCATGCTGTTGTTCGGCGGGCTCTACGCCTTCCATCTCCTCGACATTGTCGCCTATCCCGATCCGTCGCCGCCGATGGTGGAGCTGATTACCCAGTATCCCGGCTGGTCGGCGGAGGAAATGGAACGGCAGATTACGATTCCCATCGAAGTGGCGCTCAACGGAATGCCGGGTCTCACCGATATCCGGTCGCTTTCGATCTTCGGCCTCAGCGATATCAAGATCTATTTCGACTTCGATTCTGACATGTTTCGTGATCGTCAGGAGGTGCTGAACCGGCTGGCGAGCGTGGACGTGCCGAAAGGCGCCTCTCCGGCCCTGTCGCCCTGGTGGGCGATCGCAGAGATTTTTCGCTATGAACTGACCGGCGAGAATTCCGATCCGACCACGCTGAAGACGATTCAAGACTGGCAGGTCCGGCGCGAGTTCAAGCGGGTGCCCGGCGTCATCGATGTGACGGCATTCGGCGGCACCACGAAGGAGTATCACGTCGATATCGATCCCGGGAAGCTCATCAGCTACGGGGTGAGCTTGTCGCAGGTCATGACGGCGCTGACCAACAGCAATGCCAACGTCGGCGGGAACTATTTGACGGTCGGCGCGCAGAATTACAACATCCGCGGACTGGGTCTCATCAACCGGCTCGAAGATATTGAGCATGTGGTCGTCGCGGAAAAAGACGGCACGCCGATTTTTGTGAATACGCTGGGCAAGGTCTCGGTCGGCCATCAAGTGCGGCTTGGAAAAGTAGGCATCGATGACCGGGACGATGTCGTAGAAGGGGTCGTGCTGTTGCAGCGCGGCTACAAGGCGCTGTCGGTTTTGGATAAGGTGCGCGCAAAGGTCGAGGATCTGAACAGCTGGAAGCTGCCGGAAGGCATCAAGGTCAAAACGTTCTATGACCGGACGAAGCTGATCCACACGACGGTGGAAACGGTGTTGGATATTCTGATCGGCGGGATGCTTCTGGTCTTTGTCATTCTGGTGGTCTTTCTCGGGCATTTCCGCGCCGCGCTGATCGTGGCGCTCACGATTCCGATGTCCCTCCTATTCACGTTCACCATGATGATCCTGATCGGCCAGTCGGCGAATCTGATCTCTCTAGGCTCCATCGATTTCGGGATTATTGTCGATGCCACGTTGATTATGGTCGAGAGTATTTTCTTCAACCTGGCCCATACGAAGACGCCGGGCCTGACGGTGCATCAACAGATCGTGCGCGCCGCGCGACAGGTCGGCCAGCCGATCTTCTATTCGACGACGATCATTGTCGTGGCCTTCATCCCCCTCTTTACGATGACCGGGGTGCCGGGGAAAATTTTTGCTCCGATGTCCATCACCTATGGCTTTGCCCTCGTGGGCGCGTTGCTCATGGCCTTTACCTTGGCGCCCGTGCTCTGCTCGTTTCTGTTGAAGGGGAAGATCGGCGAAGACGATACGATCGTGGTCCGTGGGATCAGACGCGCCTACTCGGTGACATTGGAGCGGGCATTGAATCATCGCGTCACGGTGCTCGGGTTTGCCGGTGGGGCGCTGCTGGTCACGATGGTCGCACTTCGATTCCTGGGCGGGGAATTCATGCCGGCGTTGGAGGAAGGCAATCTCTGGGTCCGCGCGACGATGCCCGTGGATATTTCGTTCGATCAGGCCGCGCGGCTCGCCGGCGACATTCGCCGCATGTTCAGGGATTCGCCGGAAGTGTCGACGATTGTGTCGCAACTCGGCCGGCCCGACGACGGCACCGATCCGACGAGTTTCTTCAATGCCGAGTTTTTGGCCAACCTGAAGCCGCAGGAAGAGTGGCGGGCGGGCTTCGGCAAAGATCAGCTGATCGAGGAAATCGAAGGGCGTTTGAAAGATATTCCCGGCGTGATTTTCAATTTCTCGCAGGTCATTCAGGATAACGTCGAAGAAGCGATGTCCGGTGTCAAAGGCGAGAACTCCATCAAGCTATTCGGGACGGATCTCAAAACCATGGAGGCCAAGGCCGGCGAGATCGAACGTGTCATGCGCGAGGTGTCGGGCGTCAAAGATCTCGGAATCTTCCGTCTGGTCGGCCAGCCGAACCTGCTTATTCAAGTGGATCGTGAGGCGAGCGCGCGTTACGGATTGCAGGTGGGGGACGTGAATGCGGTGGTGCAGGCCGCTGTCGGGGGCCAGGCCGTCACGCAAGTGTATGAAGGCGAACGGCGCTTCGATCTCGTCGTGCGTTTCCTTCCGGAGTTTCGGCAGGATGTGGAGGCCATCGGGAACATTCTCGTGAGCACACCGGACGGGGTCAGAGTTCCCCTCAAGCAGGTGGCGAGCATCACGACGCAAACCGGGGCCTTTATTATTTATCGGGAGAACAACGAGCGCTATATCCCGATCAAGTTCAGTGTGCGGGACCGTGATCTCCAGAGCACGGTCGAAGATGCGCAGGCGTTGTTGGCGAAGCAGATCGCGTTGCCGGAGCGCTATCGCATGGAGTGGGCCGGGCAATACGATCAATTGAAGGACGAGCAGCATCGTCTCGCGAAGGTGGTGCCGATCAGCCTGGTGATTATTTTGTTCCTCCTGTATACGACGTTCGATTCGCTCAGGAACGCGTTGCTGGTTTTGGCGACGGTTCCGTTCGCATTAGTCGGCGGCGTGCTGTCGCTGGTCCTCACCGATACGCATTTTAGTATTTCGGCGGCCGTCGGGGTCATCTCGACCCTGGGTGTCGCGATTCTCGGCGGGGTGCTGCTGATTTCTCGAATCGAAGAATTCCGCCAAGCGGGGCTGAGTCTTCGCGAGGCTGTTCGGAAGGGCGCCGATGTGCAGATGCGGCCGATTCTTATGGCGACCTTGGGGGCGGCCATCGGATTGCTGCCGGCGGCGCTGGCGACGGGAATCGGATCGCAAGCGCAAAAACCGCTGGCTCGTGTAGTGGTCGGCGGGATGTTGACGGCGGCCTTTTTGATTTTGGTCGTGTTACCGGTATTGTACGAGTTGGCCCATCAAGGGGATTCTATGGGCGAGGAAGAGTCATAACCACGGCAAGGCGGGGAGGAGCGTGACGATGTTCAGATGTATTGTGATGACAGTCGGGGCGATGGTGCTGCTCGCGGGCAATGGATGGTCGGCGGGTCTTGGGGCAGGGGAGCGGAATCCTGTCGTTCTGGCGCAGATTCCCTATGAGGCGCCGCCGAAGCAGCAGGATGTGCCGGATGTGTCGGTGCCGCCGAATACGGCTCCGCTCAGCCCGGAGGAGTTGAAGCGGGCGGAAGCCTTGCTCCCCTTATTGGAAGGCAAGCAGGAATTTTGGGCTATGGGGGAATTCGTGCATCTGGGAGAGCCCTCGGTGCCTGCGCTGGTCAAAGGACTGGCGATGCCGAGCCCCAGAATTCGCTACAACACGATTGAGACGCTGTCGATGATGAAAGGAGTATCCGGCGTACCGGCATTGCTTCAGACCGCCAAAGATTCGAATGAGATCCCGCGCGTCCGCGAACACGCCCTGCGTGTGGCGATTCGACTCGATGCGTCCAAAACTCCTGAGGCGATTGAGGTGATGTCCAAGGATCAGAATCCCTCGGTGCGGAAAGCGGCGGCGTTTGAATCGCGTTATGTCAGGCTCAAAGCGGTGATCCCCACGCTGATCCCCATGATTACCGACGACGAACGATTTGTGGCGATGTCGGCGTTGCATTCCCTCTGGATTGTGACGAGGCATGAAACGGAGTTTCATGATTGGGACGCGTCCACGAAGCAGGATCGGCAGGCCTGGGTGAGCGAGTGGGTGGAGTGGTGGGATTCGAATAAGGAGGCTTTCGAGATTCCGGAGCCGCGTCGTTCCGGGAAGAGCTCGTGATCGGCAGGTGCAAGACGGGTGGGTTGCGCGCCAAAACCGGCCTGTGTTACCTATACAAGATCGTGCGGTATCGGCTTTGTAGAGAGTGAGTCTCGTTCGCATGGCGATTCTGAAAATAGCGAAACTGGGCAATCCTATTCTGCGTCGACGGGCGGATCCCATTGGTCCCCGTCAGATCAAGTCGGTCGACATTCAACGCCTGATCGACGACATGTTGGAGACCATGTACGACGAGCCCGGCATCGGACTGGCGGCTCCGCAAGTGTCTCGATCGGTGCAGCTGGTGGTGATGGCCTGTGAAGGCGACTTTCCTGAAACCGTGCTGCTTAATCCATCGATTGTCTTCTATGGACCTCAGCAAGCGGACAACTGGGAGGGCTGCTTGAGTGTGGACGGCTTGCGCGGGAAAGTGACTCGTCCTTCCTTGATTCGTGTGACGGCGCTGGATCGGCAGGGCAAGTTGCTGGATTTTGAAGCTACCGGGCTGTTTGCCGTGTGCATCCAGCATGAGGTGGATCATTTGATCGGGAAGTTGTTCATCGATCGGATGACGGACATGTCGACGCTGACGCAACTGGCTGAATTCGACCAGTATTGGAAGAAAGACCCTGCCGCCGTCATCTGACGAGTCGGGATAAGCCTGCCCCTGTGAAAACTCTGCTTCGCGTGCTTCAGTATCTCCGGCCCTACCGGCTCATGGTCTTGGGCACGTTTCTCTTTGCCGGCCTGACCACCGGCTTTGAGCTGGTTCCTGCCTGGCTGGTCAAAATCCTCATCGATGATGTGATACAAGGCCGGCGATTGGATCTGCTCGGTTGGGCTTTCGCCGGTCTGGGGTCCGCGTATGCTCTGAGAAATCTTTCCAGCTCACTCCGCATCCGCCTTAACAATACGCTCGAACAGCAGGTCGTGCATGATCTGCATGTGCAGGTGTTCGGAGCGTTACAGCGGCTGTCCATCAGCTTTTTCGAGAACCGGCCGACGGGAGAAATCATGTCACGCGTGCTCAACGATACCGAGCACATGCAGCGCATCTTCGTCGATGGCTTGGAAGGCGTGATTACGGCGGGGCTGACGTTGATCGGGATCATGGGGGTGCTCTTCTGGCTGAACTGGAAGCTGGCCCTGCTGGCGCTCGTGCCGATTCCGCTGCTCATTCTCGGCGCGATGGGTTTTACCAGGCGAGTGCACGGTTATTATCGGGAAATCAGGAAAGGATCGGCCGAACTCAATGCGCTCCTTCAAGATTCGTTGGCAGGAATCCGGGAGACGATGGGATTCAACCGGCAACCCTATGAACAGGACCGGTTCGGACGCAAGAGTGATCGCTGCCGGCAGGATACGTTGAAGGCCATGTATCTATGGTCCTTCTATTCTCCGGGGATGACGTTGCTCGGCAGTCTCGGCGGGGCGTTGGTGCTCTGGTTCGGGGTCGGCGAAGTTCTGGCGAAGCACTTGTCGGTCGGTGAACTGGTCATGTTCGTGTCGTATCTCGCACTGTTTTATGTGCCGATCAATCAGATTCATTCCGTCAATCACATGCTGCAGCATGCGCTGGCCGCCAGCGAACGGGTTTTCGATATTCTTGATGCTGTGCCGGAAGTGCATGACCGGCCCGGTGCGACGGCTCCGGCACATCGGCTCAGCGGGGCGGTCGTGTTCCACGGCGTCGGGTTCCATTACCGGTCTGATGTTCCGATTCTCAAGGACATCAGCCTGTCGGTCCTGGCCGGAGAACGGGTGGCGCTGGTCGGCCCGAGCGGAGCCGGCAAGAGTACGGCCCTCAAGCTGATCCCGCGGTTTTATGATGTGACGACCGGCGCGGTCACGATCGACGGGTATGATCTTCGTGAGCTGCCGTTGAGCTTTCTGCGCAGCCAGATCGGCCTGGTGCAGCAGGAGCCCTTCTTGTTCAACGGCACGGTGAGAGAGAATATTCTTTACGGCAATCTCTTGGCGGGGCATGCGGCGATGGAGGCGGCGGCCAAGGCGGCTCGCGCCCATGAGTTCATCGTCGCATTGCCGGACGGCTACGATACCTGGATCGGTGAACGGGGCGTCAAACTGTCCGTCGGGCAGCGGCAACGGATTTCCATTGCCCGCGTGCTGTTGAAAGATCCGCCGATCGTGTTGTTCGACGAAGCTACGTCGAACATCGATACAGAGACCGAGGTGAAGATCCGTGAGGCGCTGAACGAATTGACCAAGGGGCGGACCACGATCATCATCGCCCATCGACTGTCTACCATTCAGGACGTCGATCGTATTATCGTGGTGGCTCGCGGACGGGTGGTTGAAGACGGCACTCATGACGTATTACTCGCCAAGGGCGGCGTGTATGCGGGGCTCTACGAAGCGCAGTTTCAGGTGTAGCGCGGCAGGTCAGCGGTAAGGTTGCGGCTATCGAACGCAGCCCAGTATCTTTTCCTTCGCGAATCACAAGGATGTCATACAACCATGGTGCTGATATACGAGAGTGATCCGCTGGATGACGAGGACGCCAGAGGGCGTTTCTATCATGTGTGTCGCGGCCGCATCATTCGCACGGAGGTCCGGTTGCCGGAAGGGCAATCGATCTATGAGTGCGCGGCCTGCGGGATCGATTTGGAACCGGAAGACTTTTGGATCGCGCGCCAGAAGGGATCGGTATAGCGATTCCTCGCTATTTGCACTCTTTCCCATTGAAGAACATGCAGGTAGACTCGCCTGATTTGACCTTCCAGGTTTTGATCAGCGGCATCTGATCGTCACCGCGCAGTTCCACGACGAAATCGACCAGACCTGAAATCGGCAGCTTCTCCATATGGGGCCGCGCGGCCTCCGGAACATCGATATAGAAGACTCCGCCGAGCTTGGAAATGAGAATGCGATGGTTTTCGGTGTCGATGTTGATGACCGGGCTGTAGTAGCTTTTGTCTTCGGCCCGGCTTTGGCCGGTGACGAGGACGATAAGGGCGGCAGTAAGAAGTATCGTGCGGATGAATGCCATGACGATTGCTCCTTCCAAAGAGGTCGATGATGGCGGCATTATCGCATTGAAAGTAGAAGAAGGGAAATACGAAATTCCGGTGAGGATCGAGCGTGTCGGGGAACTACTGAGTGGCCAGCTGAGCAGGGGTGACCGTGCCGCCCTTGATCCAGTAGGCCCGGATGTCCGGGGTCTGGCGCATCAAGGAAATGAGCAGGTAGGCGGGGACGGGAAGGTTGATCTTTCCCCAATAGTCTTCATAGTCGGTGGCGATTTTGATGTCTGTGACGGAAGGCCGCGCCGGGTCGTGCGGGTGGGAATGGTAGACGACCTGAAGGGTGTGGCCGTTGCGCCGCATATCTTTTTGCGCCAGCGCGAGATCCTGCGCATCCATGACGAAGGCAATCTCCGCCCGTTCGGACGGACTCAATCGCTCCAGATGCGCAACCTTCGCCGCATCGAAAGAGGCGAGTTGCTGAGCGCCTTCCAGGGCGACGACGTTTTTAATCCGATAGATCTTGGTAACGGTCTTGTCGGTTCCGGCCAGCAACCCGCAACACTCATACGGCGCGAGTTCCTTCGCGTGGGCCACCATGTCGTCGAGGATGTGCTGGGGAATGACGAGATCGGTCACGATGTCAAATGGTGCAGCTGACTGCGTAGTCCAGATTGAGATCTTTAATTTTCGGATTCAGCCCGCAGAGCGGGCAGGCCGGATCTTTCGGACGGCCGACCTTCCGGAATTTCATGTCGAGCGCGTCGTAGATCACGAGTTTGTCGGCGATGGTTTCGCCGATGCCGAGGATTTCCTTGATGGCTTCGGATGCCTGGAGAATCCCCATCGTACCGGCGAGCACACCCAGGACTCCGGCTTCCTGGCAGTTAGGGACCAGTCCTGCAGGAGGAGGCTCTGGATAGAGGCAGCGATAGCAGGGATAACCGGCGTGCGGCTTAATGGTCGTGAGTTGGCCCTCAAATCGGAACATACTCGCCGAGATCAACGTCTTCTTGGCGAAGAAGCAGGCATCGTTGACCAGAAATCGGGTCGAGAAATTATCCGATCCGTCGAGCACGATATCGTATTGCGAGATGAGCGGCAGAATATTATCGGCATCGACCAACTGGTGATAGGCGTTGACCGTAATCTCCGGGTTGATGGCCGAAAGCATCTTTTTGCCGGACTCGACCTTCGGCTGTCCGAGTGTCGCAGTCGAATGCATGATCTGCCGTTGGAGATTGGAGAGATCGACGACATCGCCGTCGACCAATCCGATCGTGCCGATGCCCGCAGCCGCCAAATAGAGCCCGGCCGGCGATCCGAGGCCTCCTGCCCCGATCAGCAAGATTTTCGCTTGCGCGAGCTTCTTCTGCCCTTTGCCTCCCACTTCATTCAAGATGATGTGGCGGCTATAACGTTGAATCTGA
Source organism: uncultured Nitrospira sp. (assembly GCA_964635345.1). Classification (GTDB taxonomy): domain Bacteria; phylum Nitrospirota; class Nitrospiria; order Nitrospirales; family Nitrospiraceae; genus Nitrospira_D. The sequence goes on along the minus strand of CAZWOX010000030.1, from coordinate 4,097 downwards.
AGGTCTGTAAGTTCCATAAAGTCTGTGATCAGTGATGTGTGATGCGTGACGAGTTGGGATTCAAGACTTGGGAGAAACTTATTTCGCTCCACCCATCACTCATCACGCGTCACTTTTCACTGTTCCTATTCCACCACGTTCAATTCGATGGGATCGACGACGCAGCCTTTCTTACGAAGGCCGTCGAGAGCCCGTTCGATCTCGGCGATTTCGCCCGATAACTCTACATCGACCCAGCCGGTGGTTTCACGCACATCGGCCCGGCGCACGTTGGTGACGATATTGTATTCTCGGCCGATCTGATAAATGATTGGCTCTTTGACCTTGTCTTCAGGAAACCGCACATGAAAGCGTAAGTGTGACATGGTTAGCCTCCTGCAATTGCGGGCACAATGGAGACTTCATCGCCATCGTTGAGCATGGTCTCTTTGCCCTTGAGGAATCGGATGTCCTCCTCGTTCACATAGATGTTCACGAAGCGGCGTAATTCACCGGACTCGTCGCAGAGGCGATCCTTGATGCCGGGATGCGCGCTGTTCAGCGTTTCGATCATGTTCGCGATACTGCCGGCTGTCGTTTCAACTTCCCCCTGGTTCTTCGTCAGCGGCCGGAGGGGAGTGGGAATGCGGACTTTAATCATGCGTCACCACCACCGTTCTTTCCCAACTTAAAGGTTTTTTCAAAGGCCACGAGGCTCGGCTGAATGCGGGTCGGTCGTCCGACGGCGTCGATGACCGCTTCCTGCGTCTTCAATCCGTTCCCCGTGATATAGGCGACCGTCACTTCGTTCTTCTTGATCACACCCTGCTTGACCAATTTCTTCAGGACGCCGATGGTCACTCCGCCGGCGGTCTCGGCGAAAATGCCTTCGGTCTGCGCGAGCAGCTTGATCCCGTCTACCACTTCTTCGTCGGTCACCATCTCCATGGCGCCCTTGCTCTCGGCGGTCGCTTTCAGCGCGTAGTAGCCGTCGGCCGGGTTGCCGATGGCCAGCGATTTGGCGATCGTCTTCGGCTTGACCGGCTTAAAGAAATCGCGTCCTGCTTTGAAGGCGGTGGAAATCGGGGAGCAGCCTTCCGCCTGGGCGCCGTTGAGCTTCGTGTGCACGTCGTCGATGAGCCCCACGTATTTCATTTCGTGCAGGCCCTTCCAGATCTTGGTCAGGAGGGAGCCCGAGGCCATGGGAATGACGACCTGGTCCGGCGTCTTCCAGCCGAGTTGCTCAACGGTTTCGTACGCGAGCGTCTTGGAGCCTTCGGCATAGTAGGGGCGGATGTTGATGTTCACAAAGCCCCATCCGTGCTCGCCGGCGATTTCGCTGCAAAGCCGGTTTACATCGTCGTAGTTGCCTTCGATCTCCACGACATGGGGTTTGTAGATGAGATTGCCCAGCACCTTCGCGACTTCCAAGTCTCCCGGGATGAAGACGTAGCAATGGAGATTGGCGGCTGCGGCATGGGCGGAGACCGAATTGGCTAAATTTCCGGTCGAGGCGCAGGCGACGGTTTCGAATCCCAGCTCGCGGGCCCGCGTCAACGCGACAGCCACGACGCGATCCTTGAAGGAGAGTGTGGGGTGATTGACCGTATCGTTCTTGATGTACAGCTCATCGAGGCCGAGATAGGCGCCGAGATTCCTGGCGCGGACCAGCGGCGTCAACCCGGCATGGGGCCCGACGAAGTTCGTGCCCTCGACCGGAAGCAGATCGACATAGCGCCACATGCTGTGGGGGCCGTCCTGGATCTTCTTGCGCGAAATCGCCTTCTTGATTTCCTCGTAGTTATATTTCACTTCGAGGGGACCGAAGCACATCTCGCAGACGTGGATGGCTTTCGTGGGATATTCTTTCGCGCATTCCCGGCACACGAGGGCTTTCATTTTGGTCATTGCGACACCATTACGTAAAAAGTTAAACGCTACGGACGAACGGCACAGCCGGCAAACGGGTCTCCATCGTCAAACAGCTCGGTGATCGTCGGGTGGTCACCGCAGAGCGCGCAGTGTGGATTGCGCTTTACTTTGATCTCCCGGAAGAGAGTCTTCTTGGCGTCGAAGTCCAGCAGCCGGTCGGTCAGCGGTCGTCCGATGCCGAGAATGAGCTTCAAGGCTTCGGTCGCCTGAATCGTTCCGATAATCCCGGCCAGCACTCCGATGACACCCGCTTCCTGACAGGAAGCGACCAGGCCGGCCGGCGGCGGTGTCTTGAACACGCAACGATAGCAGGCCGACTTCTTCGGCACAATCGTCGTCACACGGCCGTCGAATCTCAGAATACCGCCATGCACCAGCGGCTTGTCGGCAAAGAAGCAGGCATCGTTGATCAGGAACTTAGCCGTGAAATTGTCCACCCCATCGACGATGACATCGTATTCGCTGAAAAGCTTGAGCGCGTTCCCGGCGGTCAGGCGCTCCTCGTAGGTCTTCACGATGACGTCGGGATTCAGCGCGAGAATCTTTTCTTTTCCAGACACCACTTTGGGGCGACCCACATCGGACGTGTGGTGGATGATCTGTCGTTGCAAATTCGTCAGGTCCACCACGTCGCTGTCGATCAAGCCGACGGTACCCACACCGGCTGCGGCTAGATAGAGTGCCGCTGGTGAGCCCAAACCTCCGGCGCCGACGAGGAGAATCTTTGCCTTGGCGATCTTCTTCTGCCCTTTTCCGCCGACTTCGGGAAGGAGGATGTGCCGGCTGTACCGGTTTATTTGCTCTTCAGTGAATTCCATATGGGCTTGTGATGTGTGATCAGTGATGCGTGACGAGCGAATGCTTCAGTCGGTCCTCCGGCTTAGTTGACTCGTCACCGATCACTCATCACCCTCCACTAGATGTTAAAGTATTTCTCGATGCTGATGTACCGCTCGCCGGTGTCGCAGAGAATGGTCACGACGTTCTTGCCCGGGCCAAGCTCTTCGGCGACTTTCTGAGCGGCGAATACGTTGGCTCCGGCTGAGATGCCGACCAGCAAGCCTTCCTTCTTCGACAGTTGCTTGGCTGTTTGATAGGCCTCGTCGTCGGTGACGGTAATCACGCGGTCGAGAATTTTGCGGTTCAGGACTTTGGGGATAAACCCGGCTCCGATGCCTTGAATCTTATGCGGCCCAGGATCGCCGCCGGACAAGACCGGTGAGCCCGCCGGTTCGACCGCGATCACTTTCACGTTCGGGTTCTTTTCCTTGAACAGCTCTCCACAACCGGTAATGGTTCCTCCGGTGCCGACCGCGGCGACGAAGGCATCGATCTTTCCAACCAGCGCATCCAGAATTTCAGGCGCCGTGGTCATCCGGTGCATCGCCGGATTGGCCGGATTCGAAAACTGATCCGGCATGAAATAGCTCGGGTTCTGAGCCAGAATGCTTTCGGCTTCCTTAATCGACCCCTTCATGCCTTCCCAGGCGGGAGTCAGGACCAGCTGTGCGCCGTAGGACGACAAGAGGCTCGCCCGCTCCATGCTCATGCTTTCCGGCATGACGAGGATGAGCTTATAGCCGCGTACGGCTGCGACGAGGGCCAGCCCGATACCGGTGTTGCCGCTCGTCGGCTCCACAATGGTGCCGCCCGGCTTCCGTTTGCCCTGCCGTTCCGCCTCGTTGATCATGTTGAGGCAGATGCGATCCTTGACGCTGCCGCCCGGATTGAAAAACTCCACCTTGCCGAAGATCGTCGCGGAGCCGGGCTTGGAGAGCCGGTTCAGCCGGACGAGCGGAGTCTTGCCGATCAATTCGGTAATGTCTTTATGCATCGTCATCGTCACCGGCCGCCCCCCATGTAAAAGAGGAACTCGACCTGATCTCCCTCGTTGAGGGTCGTGGTGGCGAGATGTTCCCGATCGATCATTTTGTCATTAATTTCGACCGCAACCATCTGCGGATCGATCTTCTTGAGCGTGAGCAAATCGAGGATGCTGCCGCTCTGGAGATCCTCGGATTTCCCATTGACCTTGACCTGCATGGATTCTCCCAAGTTGGCCTAGAGATTAAGGAATTTCAGCACGTTAACAAAGACTCTCCGTCCTTGTCAAGGCAACGCGGGCCTGGCACCACGGTAAATTTGTTCTCACGCTGCTCGTCCCCAGCTGACTGAGTTCTTGGTCA
>CAZWOX010000029.1:0-35132 GCA_964635345.1 uncultured Nitrospira sp. | reverse complement strand
TTACGAAAGACCCGCACAAGACCGAACGATACGCGCCCTGGCTGCGCGAGGATCGCGTGGTGATGTGGCAGCACCGGTGGTACGTCCCCATCGTCCTGTCGGGTCTGGCGTTGCCGTTTGTAGTCGGTCTGCTGGCCGGCGGCCCACTGAGCGGCCTGAGTTGCTTCTTGCTGGCCGGCGTCGGGCGACTCTTTCTGGTGCTGAACTCCACGTTCTGCATCAATTCCGTCTGTCACCTGTGGGGCAGTCAGCCCTACAGCCGGTCCAATACCAGCCGGGACAGTTGGTGGGTGTCGCTGATCACGCTGGGGGAGGGCTATCACAACTACCATCACGCCTTCCAGCGAGACTACCGGAACGGGCCCCTCTGGTACAACGTCGATCCGTCGAAGTGGCTCATCTACGGTCTTTCAACGTTGGGGTTAGCTTGGAACCTCGCCCGGTCCAGTCCGAAATGAGCGCGTCAAGTCGAGGGTGCGGTTCCCAGTGAAAGGGGGAAGCGTTGTGATGCAAGGCAACATGTTGTTTGGTATGACCAACAACGGGATTGATTACTCCAGAGCTGTCCCGCTCTTCGATGACCCGCAGCACCAGATTTATTGGGTAGGGGTGCACACAGGCGGGGAGGAGATCGAATGCAACAGCTATCTGGTGGTGGATGGGGGAGAAGGGTTTCTGTTGGAACCGGGCGGGTATGATCGGTATCTGCCGATTCTGCAAAAAGTCAATCAAGTCTCGTCTGCCATGGCGGTGACCCATCTGCTCTTCAGCCACCAGGATCCGGATATCTGCGCCTCGCTCCCCCACTGGATGAGAACCGGCGGTATGAAAATGAAAGTGGTCGTACCGGCTCAGTGGACCCGGTTCATGCCCCACTATATGGCCTATGACATGGCACAGCTCATGGCGACCAAGTTGTCCTATGTTCCGGTACCGGATGGCGGGGCATCAATTAATCTGAAGAATGGTGGGCAGTTGAAGTGCATCCCGGCTCCCTTCCTGCACTCGCCCGGGAACATGGCCGTCTTCGACACCGTGAGCGGATTTCTGTTTTCGGGAGATATCGGCGCTGCCGTATACAAGGATGGGAAGCCTCGTTTGGTGATCGACGATTGGCAGGAGCATGTCGCGTCCATGCAGGGGTTTCATCAGCGATATATGAGTTCGAACAAAGCCGTGGCCGGTTTTGTCAGGAAGTTGAACGGCGTCACGATCCAGGCAATGGTGCCGCAGCATGGCTGCATCTTCCGGGGCGAGGAAGTGTCGCGGTTTTTCCGCTGGCTGGAGCGGCTCACAGTCGGGGCGGACTACCTCTATGCCGATATCCGATAGAGCAGATTGTCGCTCATGGCGGCGGTCTTCGCTTCGACGGCGAAACTCCGGAATTTCTCTTTGCCGCTCGGCGACATTTCACGGCGGGCCGACCTTCACCCGGCCCCTTGCTTTTGCGTGGTGTGGTGAGGGAACGAGACAATTGTTAGTCGAAGCACAACCATGGAGGTGACGACATGAAGCGTTCAAGCGTTGCCGTGCTCATGTGCCTGATCGCAGGATGCGCCGGGGGGCCTGAGAACAAACCGGTTGCGGTGCCTTCTCAACCTCGGGCTCAGTCTCAGACAGAAGCCCCCGCCGCGACAACACCAGCCCAACGCCGGGCGCCTGCTCCGGCCGCACCGGTTGCCCCTGCTGTAGCACCGTCTGCGCCACCCCCGCCAAGCGCTTCAGGCGGCCAAGGGGCCGATATGGTTTCAGGCACCGTCACGAAGATCGGAAAAGAGATGGAGGTGCTGGAACTCCAGACGCCCAGTGGGTGGAGCCAGTTCATAGTCACCGATCCGGAGAGAAAGAAGGAGCTGCAGCAAGTCACGGCTGGAGAAAAGGTGGATGTGAAGGTGCAGGTTCAGGGGGGAGAACGGAAAGTCATCGCGGTACTCAGGCGAAATCCTCCGGCGGCGACGCCCGTCCAACCGAAATAAACCCGGAGCTTGATGAAGGGATACGCATGGGTGAGGCCGGTCTTTCTGATAGTGGGTCTCCACCTGATGTTCCATACCGCGCCCCCAGTGTCTGCTGAGTCATCAGAAGGAGAAGGAGCGCCGCCGGACATGGCGTTGATTCCGGCCGGTCCCTTCCTGATGGGTGGAGACTTCGACGAGGAACACCCGCGCCACCGCGTGTTGCTGGATGCATTTTCAATCGACCGGTACGAGGTGACCAACGCGGAGTATGCCGAGTACATGCAGGAGACCGGCGCCGCCGAGCCGCGCTATTGGAATAAGAGCGACCGGTTCCACAGCGGCGACAAGTTCCCCCGCCATCCGGCGGTCGGCATGTCCTGGCATGAGGCGGCCGCGTTCTGCGAATGGAAAGGAAAGCGGCTGCCCACTGAGGCTGAATGGGAGAAGGCGGCGCGCGGAGGGCGGGAAGGATTCGTCTTTCCGTGGGGGGACATGCCGGACCGCAAACGCGCCAATTACGAAGGGCAGGGAGCCCTCCCGGTGGGAAACTTCCCCCCGAATGATTATGGGCTCTTCGACATGGCGGGAAACGTCTGGGAATGGGTCGCAGACTGGTTCGACGCTCAATACTATCAGAGAAGTCCTGAGGCGAACCCGCCAGGTCCCGAATCAGGCTCTGAGAAAGTGTTGCGCGGCGGATCCTGGGTGGATGGCGTGGGGCCGAACCGCGTGGCTCACCGGCATTGGTACCCGCCCAAAGCGCACTACAAGTGGCTTGGCGCGCGTTGTGCGAAGAGCGTGGCGGGAGCAAGGAATCCAAGATAAGCTCTTCGCGCGCGACAACAAGGAGGCCTGGTATCCCGGCATATGCGCCGGTCACTGACTGAAAGGAGGATGAGATGTCGGAGACACAACCGCTTCGCCTGTCCAGAGGCCGAGACCTCTGGCTTTCGTTTTTGCGATGGTTCGATTCATGGGCCGGACTTGAGTCCATGAGGCCGGACGGATCGTCCCGTGTCGACTGGATTCGGTCTATTCCGATCATCGCGGTGCATCTGATGTGTCTGGGCGTCATCTGGGTCGGATGGAGTTGGACGGCCGTGGCCGTGGCCGTCGCGCTGTACTTCATTCGCATGTTTGCGATCACCGGCTGGTACCACCGTTATTTTTCTCATCGCTCATTTAAGACGACGCGCTGGTGCCAATTCGCCTTCGCCGTGCTGGGCGCCTCATCGGCCCAACGCGGGCCGCTCTGGTGGGGGGGGCATCACCGGACGCATCATCTGGTCTCTGATACGGCGGATGATCCTCATTCTGCCCGGTATCATGGCTTTTGGTGGGCCCACATCGGCTGGTTCACGTCGCGGAGGTACTTCGCGCCGAATCTCAAGAACGTCGGAGATTTTGTAAAGTTTCCGGAACTGCGGTTTCTGGATCGATATGACACCTTGATTCCGACGCTGCTCGGCGTGGCCATGTATGGTCTCGGCGTCGCGCTGCACAGCTACGCTCCCGGATTGGGCACGAACGGCCCGCAGATGTTGATCTGGGGATTCTTTATCTCCACCGTCGCCTTGACGCACGGCACCTGCACCATCAACTCGCTGTCCCACATGTTCGGCTCCCAACGCTACAAGACCGACGACGATAGTCGCAACAATTTCTGGCTGGCCCTGCTCACTTTGGGCGAAGGCTGGCATAACAACCACCATTATTATCAAGCCTCCACGCGCCAGGGCTTTTATTGGTGGGAGATCGATCTCACCTATTACGGTTTGAAAGTTCTGTCTTGGGTGGGACTGGTGTGGGATTTACGAGGCGTGCCCTCGCATGTGCGAGACGGAACACGCGGACAAGAAACGGTTGCGTTGTAACAGGACATTGAAAAAGTTCTCAGGCTTTGATTCGGCCGTCCGATTCGAAAAGGAGCCCGAACATGTTCCGACTCGGAATGAAATGGTGGATGACGACAAGGCCGCTTATTGCCGTTGCGCTGGCCGGCGTAAGTGTTCTTGCAGATTTCTCGTCCCTTTCGGCGGTCGGGCCCGGAAGCGGCTCGTTTGCCGGGGACGGAGGGCCGGCCACGGAGGCGCGGCTGAACAACCCGCGAGGCATTGCGCTCGATCGCGCCGGCAACCTCTACATTGCGGATTCCAGCAATGACCGGGTTCGTCGTGTGGATAAGTCGACCGGCGTTATCACGACCGTCATCGGAAGCGGCGAGCGAGGCTTTGCCGGCGATGAGGGCCCGGCGCGCCTGGCCAATCTGTATTTCCCCCATGGACTCGCGCTGGACGACAGCGGTTCGCTGTACATCGCCGATGCCGGGAATCATCGCATCCGCAAATGGGATGCGAAGGCCGGGACCGTGACGACCGTTGCCGGAACGGGACAGCCCCGATTCTACGGCGATGGAGGAGCGGCGACCGCTGCCGGGCTGTTCGCGCCCCGAGGGGTGGCGCTCGACGGCAAGGGAAACCTGTACGTGGCGGATACGCAACACAGCTGTATCCGCAAGATCGATCGCGATGGGATCATGACCATGGCGGCCGGATCGGACCCAGGGCTGGTGTCGAAAGGAGCGGCCCCCAAATTCTTATGGCATCCGGTGGGGGTTGCGGTAGGGCCCGATGGGGAAATCTACTGGGCGGATGCGGACCTGAATCGGGTCAAGAAAGCGGATCCGAATCGAATCGATCCCAAGACCAAAAGCGGCTGGATTACGATCGTGGCCGGAAGCGAGGAGATGGGCTTCAGCGGAGACGGCGGCCCGGCGCGCAATGCGAAGCTGGAGGCGCCTGCCGCCGTGGCGTTCGACAGCAAGGGAAACCTCTACATCGCCGATCATAATAATGGACGTATCCGGCGGGTGGATGCCAAGACCGGGAGTATTACGACTTTTGCGGGGAATGGGAAACGCGGGTTTTCCGGTGACGAGGGACCGGCGCAAGAAGCCGGCCTGAACGCGCCGGACGGCATCGCCTTTGATGCAGAAGATAATCTGTATATTGCCGATGCCGGGAACCATCGAATCAGGCGGGTCGACGCGGCCACCGGCATCATCACGACGGTAGCCGGCAGCGGGCCGATTGATGAAGGTCCGCCCAAAGGCCCTGTACAAGAATTCTTTATCTGAGGCGTTTGCTCGCCGGGATGTGGATGGGACACAAGGGAGCGCGTCACATGGAGACTTTGCTCACGAATACAAATGACAGGGTCCGGCAGGCGATCGACGCGTCGAACTTCGACGAAATCAGCCGGACATACTGGAGCCAGGGCGAGGCCGTCTTTCTCGATCATTTCCTTCCTGGGTCATTGGTGGAGCAGTTCATCAGAGAGGTGGACCACGTCCGGCCCCTCGTCACGCGCGGGTACGTACCCGGTCACAAGAAAGCCGGGGCCGTCAGCTTCCACGATCTTCTTCAACAAGCGCCGACCATCACCTCGCTCTACGAATCCCCAGCGCTGCTCGATTTTCTGAGGCGGCTCGTGAAGGCTCCCGTCATCCAGTGTCCGGAGGAGGATCTTCACTCCTGCGCGCTCTATGTGTACACGGAGCCGGGCGACCACATCGGCTGGCATTACGACACCTCCTATTACAAGGGGGATCGCTACACGATGCTGGTAGGATTGATCGAGCGGTCGGAGCAGTGCCGGTTAGTCGCCCAGTTTCACAAGGACAAGCCTGGGGGCGCGTCCGAAGAGGTCAGGATTGCGATGGGTCCCGGCTCTGTCGTGATCTTCAACAGCGACAAACTCTGGCACGCGGTCACGCCTCTTGAAGAAGGGGCGGAGCGGATCATGCTTACGCTCCAGTTCGTGACCAACCAAGGGATGGCCCCTGTCAGACGAATCTTTTCCGATCTGAAGGACGCGTTCGTCTACTTCGGCCCCGCGGCCCTTCTTCGGCGTAAACCATCGGGAAACGGGTGACGTATCGTGCCGGCGACCGTCCATAACGAACCCGACAAGCGTCAAGCCCCGGGAGGGCTGAGTCGCTGTGTCTGTCGCTTCAGGTAGGAGTGTGTCCATGCAGTTTCGAATTGTCAGCGGGTTTGCGGCGGCAGTAGTCCTCTGCCTCTGGACGCCGACCGTTCCGGCGGAGTCTCCGCCGCCTGAGATCGCCGGCAAGGATGGGGTTCCGATGGTCCTGATCCCGGCCGGGGAGTTCACGATGGGACATGAGAAGTGGGATGCGGATGAGAAGCCGGTCCATCGCGTGTATCTGGACGGCTATTATATGGATAAGTACGAGGTCACAACGGCCAGGTATGGCGGATTTATGCAGACGACCGGCCGCGAGCAGCCCACGAAATGGAAAGATGTGAATCCGACGACCGACGGAGAACGTCCGGTCGTCGGCGTCACCTGGTACGACGCCGACGCCTACTGCCGCCATCATGGGAAACGTCTCCCGACCGAGGCGGAATGGGAGAAAGCGGCGCGGGGGGCTGACGGGCGGCTGTTCCCTTGGGGCAATGAGGAGCCGACCAGCGTCCGGGCGAATTTTGGCGCTGCCTGGGTTGGGTATGAGACGCTCGCAGTGGTAGGGAGCCTCGGGGCTGGCAAGAGCCCGTATGGGATCTACGATCTGGGTGGCAACGCCTGGGAGTGGGTGGCGGACTGGTACGGCGCGGATTATTACCAGAAAAGCCCGGATCGGAACCCGACTGGTCCCTCTCGCGGCGGGAGCAAAGTGCTGCGCGGCGGCTCCTGGTACAACATGCTCTACGACCTGCGTTCCACAAACCGGAACTACTACTCACCGAAGAACGCGTACTTCGACGTCGGCTTTCGCTGCGCCCAGGACGGTCCGCCGTAGGTCCGCCACGGTGCCGTTTTTTGGCCGGGGGCTCCCGTGCGGCCGGGTCTTCAGAGCGGTACCGGGGCCAAGCCCAGCTTCAGAATGGCGTTCGTGACCTGCATCTTCGCGCTCGTATAGCCGACCAGTCCTGCGACTGCCTGGATGGCCTTGACGTAACGCTGAACATCGTCCGATGTCGAGGCCGTATTGGTGCCGTCCGGCAGGATCTTGAAGCCGGCGAGCTTCTCGATTTCCGCCCACTTCTCCTTATAGATCCTGGCGGCGTTCTGGGCGTGTGCTTTCACCGCGTCGCTGTATGTCGCCATGTTTGAGATCCTGTAGTTGTGATGGTTAAGCCGCCTGCCGCCGGCTATTCGCGTCCTTCCCCGATGTGACAGGGAAGAGATAGTCTACCCCGCAAGGCAGCGCGCCGAGCCAGTGGAGAAATTTCTGGACCTCCTCGCCCCGATAGATCACCCCGTGCTGTGGCACAATGGCCTTGATCGGAAGCCCTTCGACGCTGCGGATGAAGGCCGAGACAGCTCGATTGGAGCTCATATACCGCTGGTGAAAGCCCTGCATGGCCTTGACCTGTCCATTCCAGTCGTCGATTACCAACCGTGGTTTGCCGTCCGCGTACACGGCCGCCCCGATATCGCCGGTGAAGAGAAAGCCGCTGACGGAATCGAACACCACCATGTTCCCCGGGGAATGCAGGAATGGAGCCGAGAGGCATTGGAGCGATCCTCCGCTTTTCAACGGCAGGGTCAGCCCGTCGTCCTTCATGGTTTTGTACTTGGCGTTGTACACCATGTAGTGCGGCAAGAATCGCTGCCAGAGCGACGGACAGACTACGTGGAGCTGCGGGTTGAACTCCAGCCAGCCGGCGGCTGCGCCGCACACGTCCGGATCCTGGTGGCTGAAGAGGAGATGGGTGATGGCCTCGGCGGAGAACACCGAGTTGACTTTTTCTTGGACGGGGGTGAAGCGATCGAACCCGCCCGGCTCGAGCAGATAGCCCTCGCCCTGATCCACGAGGAGGTAGGCGTTGCACTCGATCTCTTCTCCGCCGGTGACGGCGCCGATCCAGTACACTTGGTGATCCGGCGACTGGAACAGCGGAATCGCCTTGGTGACGTCACAACTACGGTTGGTCAAGGTGGACAAGCAGTCGGTCGGCATGGGGGCGCCCTCCTCCAAATTAGTTGTATGGCCTGGTCCAACCAGACCCCTCGGGTACCTCTATCGGAGGAGAACCCGCGAACTTGAGTCCACATGGGACGCGGCTTGACTCTCTCGTTCTTCTTCCCCTACGATGTGCCTCCGTGATGGGGAGATTCCGCCGGAAAAGGTTGCCGGTGTGTCTCCTTATCCTGTTGCCGCCTCCTGTCGTGTGGGAGGAATCGTCGATGGGTGGACGAGCGGGAGTCGGCTCGAACACATGCCAGACATGCCCCGTTCGCGCGCAGAGCCTGGTCTGTCGCGCGGCGGACGCGGATGCGTCGGCGTTCCTGCGATACCTGCACCGCTTCATCTACCAGCCACGCCAAGTCGTTTTCTACGAGGGACATCCGTGCCTGGGGATTTATGTCTTGTGCGCCGGCAAGGTTAAGCTCACCGCGTCTTCGTCTCGTGGACATCGGAGAATCGTCGGCATCGTGGGGCCCGGCGAGCTGATCGAATACAGCGGATTTTGCGGGAGCGTGGCGCATGAGGCGACCTGCGAGACGCTCGAATCCTCGCGTCTCTGTTTGATCGACCGGGAGGGGTATTTGGAGGTGCTCAAGAGAAACCCGGCGCTGGCGATCGAGTTGTTGCAGCTTGTGAGTGGACGGGCGTGGTTCGCGGCGACGAACGGCGAACCCGCTCCCTTCTGCAAGACGACGGAGCGATTGGCCGCCCTTTTGCTCCATCTCGGACAACGATTCGGCCACCGCGCTTCCGACGGTATCACGCTCGACATTCGGCTGACGCGTGAGGAACTGGGAGAACTGATCGGGGCTGCGCCGGAAACCGTCATCCGGCTGTTGAGCCACTTCAAACGCGAACGGTTGGTGAACACCAACGGGAGCGAGATCACCCTGCTCAAACCGGAGCGCCTCAATAAAATCGCCAAGATTGCCGGTTCTCTCCAATAGCCGATACTCCAAACCTTGCCCTCTTCCCTCCCTCTGCGCTCCGGTTCCCGACATGTTTCTTCTCATCGCATGGCTGATGCCGGTCAGCCTATGGGATGACGACCGTCATAGACAGGCCTTACAAGCTTCGCGCACAATCGCGCCTCAAATCGGCGCACGTCACGTGATAAAAAATCGCGAGCGGGGTTCATTGGCTGTGTAACGGCTGTCATGCCCATCTGGAACGTATGATACCGGTCAAACTCATTATGACTCCGGTCGAGAAGGTCAAGACGGTCGATCGGGACGAGACCATTCGCCGTTCGGCAACGCTGATGCGGGAGCACCGGATCAGCAGTCTCCTCGTGATGAAGGGGCAAGATGTGGTGGGCATCGTGACGGACACGGATCTTGCCCGCCGGGCTATGGCGGACGGTCTCGATCCGGACCGCGCGTCCGTCGAACGGATCATGTCGGCGCCGGTGCTTGAGATCGAGGCGGAGACTATGTTGCTGGAGGCGAACGATCTGATGGCGCGAGAAGGCGTCCGGCACCTGGGAGTCCGCAAAAATGGAAAGCTGGTCGGATTGGTGTCGGTTCGCGACATGGTGAATTTTCTGACGAAGTATCCGCGAAGCTAGCCAGAGATGTGAAGCGTGATGAGTGATGCGTGACGAGTGGAGTTTGGTGTTCGACGAATGAAAATCTTGCTGGATATCGTTACCGAGCAGAACGCATTTCTCGATCAGGTGGAGCGCGAGAGCGGCGAGGATTTGTCCCGCTGCTATCAGTGCGGAAATTGCTCAGGCTCCTGCCCCGTGTCCTTCGCGATGGAGATTCCAGTATCGCAGATGATTCGGATGGCGCAACTGGGACAAGAGCAGACGGTGATGCAGGCGAATTCCATGTGGCTCTGTGTGTCGTGCTTGCAGTGCCAGGCGCGATGCCCGAAGTGCCTCGATCCCTCAAAAGTGATGGAAGCGCTCAGGCGGTTGAGCCTTCGCCAGGGCAAGGGGCCGGTTGCGTTGGGGCAATTGCCGGACGGTTTTTTGGAACGATCTCCGCAGCAGGCGGTAGTGGCTGGATTTCGAAAGTTAGTGCCATGAGAAACCGTAAGGGGTGAGGGGTAAGGTGACGAATTAGGAAACTTCGCTTCGCGTTTCACGAGACAGTATGACTTCAATTCCCTACTATCCCGGCTGCACGCTTAACACGGTGGCCAAAGGGTTCGACCAATCGGCCAGGCAGTCGTTGCAGCTCCTCGGCCTCGAGCTGGCGGAGTTGGCCCAATGGAACTGCTGCGGCGCCTGCTACCCCTTGACGCCCAACAACGTCATCGGACTCACCGGCCCCACCAACGTGTTGATTCAATCGCAGAAGGCCGGCGGGACGGTCTCCACGCTCTGCTCGTTCTGTTACAACACCCTCAAGCGAACCAACCTCGTGATGAAGGAAGATGTCGGCCGCAGGACGGTCGTCAATGACTTTCTGGGTTCGGCGTACGAGGGAGAGGCGGAGGTGCTTCATCTCCTGGAGGTGATTCGGGATCGCATTGGTTTCGCCGAGGTGAAGAAGCGGGTTAAGCGGGACCTGAAGAAACTCCGCGTCGCGGCCTACTATGGCTGCACGCTCCTGCGGCCCAAAGCGGTTGCCATCGAAGGATCGGAGTCGCCGCGCATTTTTGAAGATTTTCTTGAGGCCATCGGGTGTAGCGCGGTCGAGTTCCCGAATCGAGGCGAATGCTGCGGCGCGCACCTGGCGATGTCGAACGAAGAGGTCGTGGTCAGACTGTCCGGCGCAGTCGTGGCCTCAGCCCAGGCCTTCGGCGCCGAGCTGATCGCAACCACGTGCCCGCTGTGTTTCTTCAATCTGGAGCGAAGTCAGAAAGCCCAGGGGACTGTCCCCGACGGGGACTGTCCCCCTTCCAGCGCGTTGCCGGTCCTCTATTTCACTCAGCTTCTCGGACTGGCCCTCGGTGTCGCCGAGGAGGAGCTGAGTCTCGACGACAACCTGGTCGACCCGCGACCGGCGCTTCGGGAAAAGGGAATTGTGGAGAAACCGTCATGCGTCATGCGTGAAGCGTCATGCGTAAAGAGATAAGCCCGGCTCCGTCACGCTTCACGCATCACGGATCACGCATCACGAGGTAGTTCATGTCCAAGATCGGCGTTTTCGTCTGTCAGTGCGGCAATAATATCGCGGCCACGGTGGATACGGCCAAGGTGGCCGAGGAGGCTGCCAAGCTTCCCGGCGTCGTGCACACCGAGAACTGCCGGTTTCTCTGTTCCTCGCCCGGCCAGCAGTTGGTGACCGAGATCATCAAGAGCAACGGGCTCGACAAGGTCGTCATCGCCGCCTGCTCCCCTCACATGCATGAGAAGACCTTCCGGAAGGCCGGCGAGTCTGCCGGGTTGAATCCCTATCAGTGCGAGATCGCCAACATCCGCGAGCATTGCTCCTGGGTGCATGAGGATAAAACGAAGGTGATCGGCACGGAGAAATCCATCGACATCACCCGCATGACGGTCGAACGGGTCCGCCGGAACGGTCCGCTGGACAAGATCAAGGTGCCGGTGACCAAGACGGCTCTGGTGATCGGTGGCGGCGTGGCCGGGATTCAGACCGCGCTGGATATCGCCGAGGCCGGACACAAAGTCATTCTTGTTGAGAAGGAGCCCTCGATCGGCGGACAGATGGCGAAGCTCTCCGAAACGTTCCCGACCATGGACTGCTCGCAGTGCATCCTGACCCCGAAGATGGTGGAGGCTGCGCATCATCCCAACATCCGGCTCTATACCTATGCCGAAGTGGAATCGGTCGAAGGGTACATCGGCAACTTTACGGTCAAGATCCGCAAGAAGGCCAAATCGGTGATCGAGGAACTCTGCACGGAGTGCGGCGAATGCACCACCAAGTGCCCCTTCTACGCGGAGAATGAGTTCGACTCCGGGATGGCCAAGCGCAAGCTCATCTATATTCCCTTCCCTCAGGCGGTGCCGGCGATCCCGATCATTGATCGCGCTCATTGCGTGAAGTACGTCAAGGATATGAAGAAGTGCGGTGTCTGCGCGAAGGTCTGTGGCCCGAACTGCATCGATTTCGAGCAACAGGACACGTTCGTTACTGAAAAGGTCGGGGCGGTCGTGGTGGCGACGGGTTACGAAGTGATGGGCGTGGAGCGGTTCCCGGAATTCGGCGGAGGCCGGTACAAGGACGTCATCACCGGACTGGATTTCGAACGGCTGGCCAGCGCCTCTGGCCCGACCGGCGGAGAGATGAAGCGGCCGTCGGACGGCAAGGCGCCGCGCCGCGTGGTCTTCATTGAATGTTCCGGCTCGCGGGACGAGAGCAAAGGCGTCTCCTACTGCTCCAACATCTGCTGTATGTACACGGCGAAGCACGCGATGCTGTACAAGCATAAAGTCCATGAGGGACAGGCCTACATCTTTTACATGGACATCCGTTGCGGCGGAAAACGGTACGAGGAATTTCACCGCCGGGCAGTGGAACAGGAAGGGGCGATCTATCTCCGAGGGCGTGTCTCGCGAGTGTATGAGCGAAACGGCACGCTGGTTGTTCAGGGCGCCGATACGTTAAGCGGCAGCCAAGTGGAGTTGGAAGCGGATCTCGTCGTGCTGGCGACGGCTGTCCTTCCTCGGGTCGGTGCGAAAGACCTCGCAAAGCGGCTCGCGATCAGCTACGACAGCTACGGGTTTTACAACGAATACCATCCCAAACTCCGCCCGGTGGAAACGGCCACGGCCGGCATCTATCTGGCCGGCGCCTGCATCGGACCGGTGGACATTCCCACCTCCGTGGCGCAGGGGTCGGCGGCAGCCAGCAAAGTGCTTGCGCTCTTTTCCAACGAAGAGCTGACCCGCGAGCCGGTCGTGGCAGAGGTCAACACGGCGACCTGCAACGCTTGCTGGGATTGTGAAACAGCCTGTCCGTATCATGCGATCCAACGGGAGGCGATTAAGGACCGGGCCGGCAACGTGCTCCGGCATGTGGCAAAGGTGAACGAAGGGGTCTGCGTGGGCTGCGGGGTCTGCGTGGCAGCGTGCCACTCCAAGACCATTGACCTGCGCGGCTATACGGATGCGCAGATTTACGCGGCAATTTGTGCGGTGTAGGGAATCGTAAAACGTGAAGCGTGATGCGGGTCGGAGCCGGACTTGCTCTCTACGCATTACGCTTCACGCATGACGCATAACGCCATGGCAAACTGGCAACCCAAAATCGTCGCTTTCGTGTGCAACTGGTGCACCTATGCCGGGGCCGACCTGGCTGGTGTGACGAGAACTCAGTACCGGCCGAACGTGCGCGTCGTGCGGGTTCCCTGTACCGGCCGGGTTGATCCGCTGTTCATCACCAAGGCTTTTGAGAACGGGGCGGACGGAGTGCTGATCTCCGGGTGCCATCCCGGCGACTGTCACTACATTTCCGGGAATCTCCACGCGAAGCGCCGTTGGATCTTTTTCAAAGGGCTGACGGATTTTGTGGGGATCGAGCCGGAGCGAATCCAGTATGCCTGGGTGTCGGCCTCGGAGGCCAACAAATGGGCCAAGATGGTGGATGACGTCACCGAGACCGTGCGAGGTCTTGGGCCTTTCACAAAGTATCGTGCCCTTAAGGGGACAGGCACCGGCGAGGTCGCCGGAGCCAGTCCCTTGGTCTGGAACGAAGCCTGGCAGCCTGGCATTCCCGACGATGTTCCCTTGCCGGAGGAAGCTCCGTTTGTGCCGGCGCTGCGCGAAAAAGCCCGCGAGCTGCTGGAGCAGGGAGCGGTGAAGGTGGTGATCGGCTACGGCTGGGCGAAGCGCCAGCGGCGGATCGTTCCTGTGTTTATCACCAAACCGGAAGAGGTCTCGAAACTGACGTTCAACGCCCTCTGCGTGAACAATCTGTCGGTGTATCTCCCTCGCAAGCAGCAAGATGTCGCCAAGATGGGCAAACCGGCGATTGTAACCAAGGGCTGCGATGTCAAGACCATCGTGGTCCTGCTGCAGGAAGAACAGATAGCGCGCGATGGAGTGGTGATTCTGGGGGTGCCTTGTACCGGCGTGGCGTACCGGCAGGAATTGTGGCAGGGCAAGCCGGCGCCCGATTTAATGGCTCCTAAATGCTTGACCTGCGATGTGCAGATGCCGCATCCGGCGGACCATGTCGTCGGCGAGTCTCCGTCTCCGCTTCGTGAGCAGCATGGGCCCTCTGAAGTTCACCGCCAGATCGAGGCACTGGACCAAAAAAGTGCGGGCGATCGCTGGAACTTTTGGATGGAGCATTTTGAGCGCTGCATTAAATGTTACGCGTGCAGCCAGGTGTGTCCGCTCTGCTATTGTGACCGCTGCATCACCGAGAAGAACAACCCGCAGTGGGTGGAGACCAGCGCGCATCCGCAAGGGAATCTTTCCTGGAATCTCGTGCGCGCGATCCACTTGGCCGGCCGCTGTACTTATTGCGGCGAATGCGATCGTGTCTGTCCGGCCAACATTCCTCTGAATCTGATCAACCGCAAGTTGGGCATGGTGTCGGAGGAATCCTTTGGATACCGGTCAGGCTACGACGAAAAGACTCATCCGCCGATGGTGGTGTATCACCCGGATGATAAAGACAACTTCATCCGGTAGGGGACTGGCTCCGCGAAGCGGGGCCTGTCCCCGTGGCTCGCGGCGAGGGGCGCTGGGCGAGAGGTGGGAGAGGAAGCAATCCAATCTATGAAACTGCTGACCAGACAGAATCTGGATCGCTGGGTGGATGCGATGGTTGCGGAGAAAGTCCGCGTGGTCGGCCCGGTCACGCGGGCCGGGCAACCGATCTATGCTCCCGTAGACCGGGCCTCGGCGCTGGATTACAGCCAAGTCATCGGGCGCAACTCCATCAAGGATTTTCTGTTTCCCCAGACCGAGCCGGTCATGCTCTACACCATCAAGAAAACCGGCGTGGAGATGAAGGATGTAGGAAGAGATGGTCAATGGCCCGAGACCGTTGTGCTGGGGTCCCGTGCCTGCGATGCCGCCGGCATCGCCGCGCTGCGCTCGGTATTCGTCTGGCAGGGAGAAGATGATCCGCTGTTTCTAGAGCGGTATGAGCGGACCACAGTTGTCACGCTCGCCTGCGCGCGCGGAGACCGGTCCTGTTTCTGTACGAGCGTGGGGTTGGCTCCGGATGCAACAGAGGGGAGCGACCTGCTGCTTCGGGAAACAGTGGCGGGGAATTTCGCTGTGGAGCCGGTGACGGATAAGGGGAAGAAGCTGGTTGCCCGATGGGCCTCGCATTTCGAAGAGGGGGCAGAGTCGCTCCGTCCCGTCGTTCCTCCGCCGGTCATCGAACAGTCCGATGTTGAGAAGATCCTCGCGTGGCTTTCTGATCCGTCTCATTACAACCATGAGGTCTGGGGCGAGCATGCCGCGAAGTGTTTGGGGTGTGGGGCCTGCACCTACGTCTGCCCGACTTGTCACTGTTTTGATTTGACCGATGAAGGCAGCGTGTATGAAGGGGAACGGAGAAAGAACTGGGACGCCTGCCAGTTTGATCACTTCGCGGCGCATGCCAGCGGGCACAATCCACGGGCGCTCCAGTCGCAGCGGTGGCGCAACCGGTTCATGTGCAAGTTTCATTTTTATCCGACGAAGTTTTCAGCGAAAGGGTGCGTTGGTTGCGGGCGTTGCATCCGGGTTTGCTATGTCGGATTAGACATCGCGGAGATGATGGAGAAAGTTACGGAAGCGGCGAGGGGCTAGAGGACGGATGAAACGCAATCTCTATTTACCCCATCTGGCTACGATCAAGACGGCCGTTCAGGAGAACCTGGATACGTGGACCTTTGAGCTGGAGTTTCAGGACCCGGCCTTGCGTGAATCGTTTGCGTTTGAGCCGGGGCAATTCGGACTCATCTCTGCGTTCGGTCTTGGTGAGAGCACGCTGACGCTGGCTTCTGCTTCGACCCGGCGCGGTTCGTTGGATGTGACCTTTCGGAAAATCGGGCGGGTGACCGGAGGGCTGGCTTCCTTGAATCAGGGAGACACGATCGGTTTTCGGGGGCCCTATGGCAACCGGTTTCCCATGGAACGATTCAAGGGGAAGAATTTGCTGTTCATCGCCGGAGGGATCGGGCTTCCGGCGGTCACCTCAGTGCTCTTCGACTGTTTGGAGGCGAGGGCCGACTATGGGGACATCACGATCCTGTATGGAGCGCGCAGCAGCAAGGACCTTGTCTATAAACGGCAAATTGCGGAGTGGGAGCAACGCCCGGATGTCAACATGGTCAAGACCGTCGATCCGTGGGGCGTGACCGAGGGCTGGGATGGCATGGTGGGGTTGGTCCCGGTCGTGTTGGAAAAGATCAATCCCTCCCCGGAGAACACCTACGTGATCATGTGCGGTCCTCCGGTCATGATCAAGTTCGTGCTGCAAAGCCTGGAGAAACTCGGCTTCGGCCCGGAGCAAATCTACCTGACGCTGGAAAACAAGATGAAGTGCGGGCTCGGCAAATGCGGGAGATGCAACGTCGGGGATCTGTACATCTGCAAGGAAGGGCCGGTGTATACGGCGGCCGAGACGCGGAGGATGTATCCGGATTTCTAAGATAGCTGTCAGCCATCAGCACTCAGCGGTCAGCATGGGCCGAGAGCTGATGGCTGATCGCTGAAGGCTTCAGGAGCTTTTGTTATGAGCCACAACAACGATTCAAACGGCAGCAAGAACAAAGAAAAGCTCATTCCAGTCCAGATCATGGGCCGGCTGTATGACGTGCCTGACAACCTCACGATCATGAAGGCCGTCGAGTACGCCGGCTATCAATATGTCCGAGGCTGCGGCTGTCGTGGGGGCATCTGCGGGGCCTGCGGTACGTTCTACCGGCTTCCCGGCGATTATCAGTTGATGACGGGTCTGGCCTGCCAGACTGTGGTGCAGCCCGGCATGATGATCATGCAGTTGCCTTACGTGCCGGCCAACCGTCCTGACTATGATGTGGGATCGTTCGAGAGTAACGGGCACCCTGTGGCGCCCGGAGCCCTGCACGAATCCGTTCGCCGACTCTTTCCAGAAGTGTACCGGTGTGTCGGATGCGCCACCTGTTCCCGTACCTGCCCGATGGGCATCGATGTGATGGATTACGTCGCGCTCATCGGACGGGGAGACTTGACGAAGGCAGCTGAGGTGTCGTTCTCCTGCGTCATGTGCGGACTCTGCGCCATCCGATGCCCGGCCCAGATTTCCCAACACACGGCGGCCATGTATGTCCGGCGTCTGTCCGGGCGCTATCTCATGCCCAAGGCAGCACATCTCACGCGGCGCGTCGCGGAAGTGCAAGCCGGGCGGTTCGACGGCAAGCTCGCTCAGATGAAAGCCATGAAGCGGGAGGAGTTGACGAGCTTGTATGCGAACCGCGAGCGAGAGCCGGATCTCAGCGAGTCGGGTCAATGGAAGCCGAAGGATACGGTATGGCTGTAGGGGACTGGCTCCGGTCGGTGGCCGGAGCCTGTCCCCCAGAGCCCGTCAAGCGCGAAGCGTAAAGCGTAACGAGCGAGGAGTCCCATGAGTTATCCCCCAGAATTGAAGTCACTCATCCGACTGGTTGAAAAAACCAGGCCTCAGCGCGTGGAGAGAGCCAGGCGCGGGGAATCCTATCCGGCACTCACGCTGGCGGAGCGCCAAGACCGGTTGACGCGGTTTCATCCGGATTATCGGGCGGAGGCCAAGCGCGCGTTGGCGGTGGGGTCGAATAAAGGCGATCTTCTGCCGATCGAACTGGTCGATCTCCTGGAATCCCGCAGCCGGTTGGATCGAGAGACGGTCCGTCTGGATCGCATCGATGTGGACACGGATGTGCTGATTATTGGAGCGGGCGGGGCCGGGACAGCCGCCGCGCTCGAGGCGGTGCAAGCCGGCGCCTCCGTCACGATTGCGACCAAATTGCGCCACGGCGATGCGAATACGGTGATGGCCGAGGGCGGCATTCAGGGCGCGACAGCCGAGGCCGATTCCCCCTGCTATCACTACGTCGATGCGATGGGCGGGGGGCATTTCTCGAATGATCCTGATTTAGTCGAAGCCTTGGTGAAAGATGCGCCCGTGGCGATTGAATGGCTGGAGCGCCTCGGCGTGCTGTTCGACAAGTATCCGGACGGGCGGATGAAAGTCCGACACGGAGGCGGGACTTCGCGAAAACGGCTTCATTCCTGTGGGGACATGACCGGCGCCGAGATCATGCGGGTGTTGCGGGACGAGGCCCGCAATCGGTCCGGCATTCGCGTGCTGGAGTTCACGCCGGCGCTCGAATTGCTGCTGGATGACCGTGGGCGCTGCGGCGGCGCGGTGCTGCTGAATCTGGAAACGAAGGAGCTGTATGTCGCTCGGGCGAAGGCGGTGATCCTGGCAACCGGCGGACTCGGCCGGCTGCACATTCAGGGGTTCCCCTGCACCAACCATTATGGCGCGACGGCCGACGGTCTGGTCATGGCCTACCGGGCCGGGGTGAAGACCTGTTTTTTGGATTCCACCCAATTCCATCCGACCGGCGCGATCTTTCCGGAGCAAAATGCCGGATTATTGATCACAGAAAAAGTCCGCGGCCTGGGGGCGCATCTGTTGAATCGGAACGGCGAGGAGTTTCTCTTTGCGCTGGAGCCGCGCGATGTGGCCTCAGCTTGTGTTATTCGGGAATGTGGCGAGCAGGGATTGGGAATCGCGACGCCTGCAGGGCGATCCGGGGTCTGGCTGGATTCGCCCATGATCGAGTTGTTGCACGGCGAAGGGACCGTGAAGCGGGAGTTGGGGGCCAAGTATCTCCAGTTCCAGCGGTTCGGCATCGACATCAGCCGGGAGCCGATGCTGGTCTACCCGACACTGCACTATCAGAACGGTGGGCTTGCGATCGGGGCAAACGGCGAAACCTCCATCCCCGGCCTGCTGGCGGCGGGAGAGGTGTCGGGCGGGATCCATGGAAAGAACCGACTCATGGGCAATTCCCTCCTGGACGTCGTGGTTTTTGGGCGAAGAGCTGGTCTGGCTGCGGTTGCCTATGCGCGCGAGGCCGGCACGCCCATGGAGTTGTCTCTCGACCATGTGCGATCTTTTGAGCGGGAGCTGGCCGAGGCGGGAATTTCCGATGGAAAGGTGGGGCCCATGCTGCTCCCCGATTATGCGCCGGAACACATCCGTGCGCGGCGGGTCGCGATAAATCTAGGATAGGGGCGCGAGGCAAGAGGCGAGGGGGCGAAGAGGCCAGGGGAACTCATGAAGAACGCTCAGGAACAGGTCTCGATTCAGTTCATGGGCAAGGCGTGCCGGGTCTCGAAGGGCAGCACGCTGATGGGAGCGTTGCTCGAAACCGGATGGCAGTCTGCCGGGGAGCATGGGTGCTTGGGAGAGTGTCGCGGGGCCTGCGCCGCGCTCTATCGGCTCCCCGACGAGACCCAAGTGCGAACCGGGCTGGCCTGCCGAATTCCCGTCCAGGAAGGCATTGCCTTTTCGCTTCTGGGACGCTATCCCTGTCCCAATCCGGACTACGATCTCGCCGCGATCGAAGATCCGAAGCAGGCGCTCTTCGATCTGTTCCCGGAGGTGGCCACCTGCAGAAAGTGCGGCTCCTGCGTGCGGGCTTGCCCGCAGCAGATCGACGTTATGCGGGGCGTCTGGTGCGCCGTCTTTGGGAATTTCCACGAAGCGGCGGATCTGTTTCGGAGTTGCGTCCGGTGCGGGTTGTGCGCTTACGCCTGTCTAGACGGCCTTCGGCCTCTTTGGGTAGGAGCGTATGTTTGCCAGGCGCAGAGTGTCAGGCCGGACAACCGGCCGGTTGGAAAGTGAAAGCGGTCATCTGATCTTTTCAGCGAGAAACATGGACAAGGCCGGATTCAAGCGAGTCCGGGGATGCAGGCGCAGATGTTCTTGCAGCAAAGGAAGAGCCAGCAGTTCTTTCGCGCCGGCGCTGTCGAGTAGGCACATCGAATAGACTGGAAGGGTTGCCTCGAGCTGCGAGGGGCCGACCACAAAGGCCAAACTGCCGTTGGTCAAAGCAGTCGTGACGGTTGAGAGCGCCCTCGCGCACCGATCCTGATCCTCGTAGGCCGCAAAGGGAATCCAAGAATACACCGCGTCATACTTGCCCTGATACGCTTCTTCGCGCGCGCCATCGAAGTGAAGAAAGCGCGTCTCCCGCACAGCGTTCAACTTGCCGGTTCTGGCCGCTTGATCCCAGAGTACCTGCGCCTGTTTTTGCGCCCATTCCGGCGAGCGGTACAGCATCGTTGTCTGCCTTGCATAATCCAAGTCGAAGCAGCCTGCCGCCACGGCGTCGAACCCGTCGATGAGCACGCGCCTGATCCGCGCAAGCCTCGTCGGAAGATCGCCGACCTTGTTCAGAGATGCATAGAGCTGCTCCAGGATAAACGGTTGGGTGGAGAGTTCCGCCACCTCGGTATCGTCGTCGGGATACAACAGCGCCAACGTCTGAACAGATGCAGGATCGAGCTTGGGCGGGGAGCCGCCAAAGAACGCCCGCCAGCCGAAAGGATACGCCGGCATCCCGTGCGAAGGAGTGTCATGGGTGACGCCCCACGCAGGGTCCAGCGGTAACTGCCGAATGGCGCCGCCGTCTCTGAGCTGCAACCGGTTTTCTACGACGACGGCGGTCCGTCCGCACGACGCAAACCCTCCTCTCGTTTCCGGAGCTACATAGGGGACCCCGACAGGGTCATCCCCCACCGTCACTTTCTGAACCACGCCACCTTGTACCGTCGTGACAAGTTGCCGGACCCGATCGAAATAGCGCCACGGCGGGTCACGGCGCGGCCACCACGCGATCCGGTTCGCGCGTTGCGTGTCCATGAACAACTCGTGAGGGTTCTCGCCGTTGGGGACTTCGGACCTGAAAAATGAAGAGAACAATCCGTAGGCTTGCTCCGAAGGGTAGGTCGGGAGGCCTCGATACCGTAGGGGGATCGATCCCTCACTCCGGCGCTGGTCATCGCACAGTCCCCAGATCAGTTCGAGGACGGCGCTACCTGTTCCAGGGAGCGTGGACTGGAACAGCTCGACGACGTTGAGCAGGTCGATCCTGGCCCACGGGATCGCGCCCATGTAGCTCAGGAATCGTGGACGGGTGAATGTGCCGTCTTCCAGGAGGAAGAGGCCGTCTTTTTTGAGATGGATCGTGACGCGGCCGGCCTCCCACTTGAAGCTGCTGTCCGGAAAGAAGTAGCGCACGTCGTCCGGCGGCACACGCCACGCCTGCGCAGCCATTCGGCGGAGGTCGTCGGGTGATATCGGGGATCGATCCATGCGGCGAGAAAGGTCCAGCACGGTTGTGTGCGTCGTCGCTTCTGCAATCAGTCCTAGCCATAGGAGGGAATCCAATCGGATGCGGGCTCGCGCCAGCTTGAGGCGCCCGTCGGATTCCTGCGCCCACTCGCACTCGTGGAGGATGGTACCGCCGGGATCGGTGCATAGGACGCGCGCGCCATGGCCGGCGTAGAAGATCCGGTGACCGGCGGGTGTGATGACGAGTCGGGGGCCTGTTGTCACTCCACGGTCCGGCAGGTGGCAGCCGGCGGTTCCATCAACTTCGGCGGGAACAAGACTCAGGCGAGAGCGACTCAGCTGGGTCAGTGCAGCTACGCTCGACGGAAAGATCGTCTGGTCGATCGGTTGAACCAGCATGGGGCAACGCGTCTCACGGTGATCTGCTACCACCGTGTCCGGCGCGACGGGATGATAACGATCAGTCTTTCCGGTGATCTTTGTCATAAAGCGGACGGGATGGATCAAGCATGAGTGGATGCAGTCTCCCGGCGAGATTAAGAACAAGAGGGGATGACCGAATTCGATGATGCAGCAATGGAATCACGTTTCCCCCGACCAGTATCTCGGCCTCCCCCCGTGGGTGTGGGGTGAGTTTGAAAGCAGCGAGGCGCCCGGCCCGTTTCCATTTCTGGGTGGAGTGGATCCATCGGTTGTCGCCTGCCTGCACGAAGTCCATCAGCGGCTATCGGGTGCGATCGACATCGCCATCAGCGATGTGTTTGCCGGTCGCACATCCGTCCGCGATCAGCAGGCGTCCAGGCACCTGGAGAATGCGTATGCCGAGGTGGTGCAGTCGCACCCACACCTGCGCGAACGCATCGCGTGCGGCCGACGGCCGGACGGGACGTTTGAATGGCAGTTTCCCCTTGATCCTTCCCAGTCTGCTTCTTTGCAGTACACCGGTTTTCGGATCTTCAATGCTGAAACCAAGCAGGTGTTGCCGTTCGATATGGCGCCGGTTCTCGCTCCAATGGTGGGACGATTCCTCGGTGGTCTGGATGGAACCAGAACAGCGGGAGAAATCCTGGCCGAGATCCGGAAGGCGCGTGAGAGTCATGGTCAAGCCCTGGCTCAGTGCCTGACCAACTTGATGGAAAGGCTCAGTTCCCATGGCTGTCTTGTCGTGACTCCACGTTCGTCGGTCCGAGCGTACTGGCTCGATGCGACTCACGATCGCGACATGGTCCATCTGGGTCACGCCGCCTTGATGTATCGGCAACGCGATCAGTTTTTTCTCTTCGATCCCTGGCTGATGCCCTGGTACGCCGAGGCTCCGATTCCCTCCTATTGGACGTCGGTGCTTCCCAAACCGTCGGCCATCTTCCTGACCCACGACCATGACGATCACGTCGACCCTCGCGCGCTGCTGGCGTTTCCGAAGGAGACGCCGGTCATCGTGCCGAGCCGCAAGAATCGCCGTACCGTCTACTACGATTACAGGGCGTTGCTCGGCGGACTCGGCTTTACTCAGGTGATCGAGCTGGCCCATGGCGAGGCGTGGACGTTCGACGGCGGCGGCGTGGTCTCCGTTCCATTTTACGGGGAGTGCTCGTGCGAACTGGGTTTGCCCCGTAACTGCTATCTGATTGCGGATCGCGGCCGCAACATCTTCATTCATGTAGACAGCGGTCCGACCGACAGCGGCGAGAGCATGGTGAAAGACGGCGTGATCGATGAACTGGTCCGGCGGTACGGGCCGATCGACACGGTCTATGCGCAGCCGGGGCAGTTGTTGGAACTGCGTACCTTTGCTGCCTATGCCTGTCTGTCTCATCCCGGCCGCTGGCTTGAGGCCGGTGAGAATTGCTGCGTATCGAGCGGCTATCTGGCCGATCTCGCGGCGCGCGCCAACGCGCGCCTGTTTGTGACCTATGCGAACGGCGGCGCCGATTGGCTTCCGGATCATCCCGTGTTTGTGTTCAGCGGAAGGAATCAGGCGCTTCGCGAGATGGTGACGGCTCATTGGTGGCCGCTCGACGCGTTGAACGAGAAATTGGGGCGGCAAGGGTGCGGCATGCATCAGAGCCGCGCCCTCGATCTGTTTCGTGAATCGCCCGGCGGGACGACCAAGCCGCTCCCGTCCGCTGCCCTATCGCCGTTTGACCTGTACCGCCTGGATCACAGCGATCCCTCCCTCAGGGAGTGCGCTCCTACGGCGTTCTCTCTTCAGGGTAGTCGGCGCAGGGCGTGACGAGCGGGCGCGCTCCTCATGCGAACACCCGGGCGAGGGTGCGCGCCATCAGCAGTGATTCGCGCGGGCTCAACGGAGGATGGCATGAAAGAACGAGACGAATCGGTGTTCCAGATCGTCAACGCCGGCGCGATCCGGCCGATCGCGCCGGGCGGGGACGAAAACGAAAGCACGGGGGAAGCGCAACCGGCACGATTGCCTCCCTCCGTGGATGTGCCCACCACCGTTCTGTTCGCCCTGGTGTGTCTAGCGGCCCTGGTTGCGACTCCCCTATTCGGCTATGTGTACGGCTATACCTGGCTGGACTGGACTCTCTTTGTCATCCTCTATGTGGTCACCGGCCTGGGGATCACGGTCGGCTACCATCGGCTGATCGCGCACGGGAGTTTCCAATGTCCCGACTGGGTCAAGGCCGCGCTGCTCGTGGCGGGCGGTTGGGCGATGGAAAACTCCGCGCTGAAATGGTCGGCGGACCATGCGCTGCACCATGCGCGCGTAGACCAGGAAGACGATCCCTATAATGCCAAGAAGGGTTTCTGGTACAGCCACTGTGGATGGGTTTTGCGGAAGAACCGGTATTACACGGAGACCTATGCGCCTTGGCTGCGGAACGACAGTGTGGTGCTGTGGCAGCACGGGTGGTATGTGCCGATCGTCCTGTCCGGCCTGGCTCTGCCGTTCGTGATCGGATTTCTGCAGGGCGGCGAGTTGCGGGGACTGGGCTGCTTTCTCCTCGCCGGCATGGCGCGGGTCTTTCTGGTGCTGAACTCCACGTTCTGTATCAATTCTGTTTGCCATCTCTGGGGGAGCCAGCCGTACAATACGGCGAACAGCAGCCGGGACAGTTGGTGGGTGTCGCTCATGACGTTCGGAGAAGGCTATCACAACTACCACCATTCTTTTCCGCGCGACTACCGGAACGGACCTTTGTGGTATAACATCGATCCTTCGAAGTGGCTTATCTACGGATTATCCGAAATCGGACTTGCCGAAGGGCTGGTCAGGTGTGATCCGGGTGATGGAGCCAGGACAAGAAGCTGAACAGGGGCAAGCGGTCCTGGCTCGGAAACCACGGGGTGAGCTTCTTCAAGGAGCGGCGCCGGCAACAGAAGCGGTGATGATCAGAGGAAAGGCCGCGTAACACAATGCTCGATGGTTTCTGGTACATTGCTGCAGAATCCCGGCTGGTTCGACCGGGCCGCCTGACGGCCACATCGTTAGCGAATCAGGCAATCGTCCTCGTTCGCAACCGTTCAGGAATAGTGCAGGCTCTGGAGGATCGGTGTTCTCATCGGGGAGTCCCACTCTCCTCCGGCAGGCTGGATGGTGAATCCATCCAGTGCCCGTATCATGGGTGGCGGTTTTCGACCTCGGGGGCCTGTCTGGAGGCGCCGGTCCTTGGGGCGGGCGTCGCGCCGAAGTCGGCCTGTGTCCGATCCTATCCGGTGCAGGAACGGGATGGCTGGGTCTGGGTTTACATGGGGAACGAACGGTGTCCGATACCGGCAGCCCCGCCGCCGGCGTTTCCGGCCCCTGCGGACGGCAGCCCGGTGTCTCTGCTCAGGATGTCCATGCCGGTCAAGAGCAGGATGGAGTTTGCGGTCGATAACTTCATTGACCCGGCCCACGTCCCCTTCATTCATGCCGGCATCTTTCGCCGGCGGAAAGCCCAGAGGTTGAAGGAAAAAGAATTTGTACGGCTGCCGCAGGGCTTTCGAACCGTGTCCACCAATGTGCTCCTGCCGAACACGATCGTCTTTCGCGCCGTGACTCCGACGCTTGCGCCGGCGAAGACCACGGTGGATTTTCTCATGCCGGGGATTCATCTGGAAACGTTCGAGGTCGGCGCACGGTGGGGGGCGATCATGGTCGTGGTCACGCCGCTCACGGAACAGTCCACGCGCTTGGACTTCACTATGGGGTGGAATTTTCTCCGCGGGGTATTTCCGCTCGTCTGGCTCGCGCGGCTGATAGGCGGGATAGTCCTTCGGCAGGATCGCCGTATTATTGAACTGCAGGAGCAGGGTCATCGCCACAAGAGCACGATGAATTTGAGCCTGGATTCCGACAGGCTGGCAGTCTGGTACCGCCAGTTGCAGAAGTATCATCTGGATCAATTGGCCGGAGGATCCAACCTCCAGCATCCGGTTCCTGAGAAAGTCACGCTCAGATGGGTCACCTGAGTCGGATCGTTGCCGAAGACGAGGGTGAGCATCGGGGGCTTCACAGCCTTGTAGTATTACAGGTGAAGTTTTACGGAAGCGCCTACGGCTTCGCTCGGGAATAGGCGGCAACGTCGGCGCGATCTATGATGAGTATTTTGATCTGGCTCCATCTGCTCGCCGCGATCAGTTGGATCGGCGGGATGATGTTTCTCTCGCTGGTTCTCGCCCCCCTGGTCAGAAGTCGCAAGGCTGCGCCTGAATTCATGGCGCTGTTTCGATCCGCGGCGTTGCGATTCCGCCTCGTTGTGTGGAGCGCCATTGCCGTGTTGCTGACGACCGGTCCTGTGCTGCTTCTTAACCGAGGACTGTCGTTGCTCGATGTGACCGGCTGGCCCGCGATCTTGATCGTAAAATTGTCCCTCGTCGGACTCCTTCTCCTTCTCACGGTGCTGCACGATCTCCTGCTCGGGCCGCGGGTCAGTCAGATCAGCGTGACACCAGCCGCTGCAAGGACGGCGTGGGAGCAGATCCTCGTGCGAACGGCTCGTTGGGTGCCTCGCCTCTCCCTGCTGGTCGCGGTGGCCCTGTTGTTTGCCGCCGTGCTGCTGGCCCGGTCCTAACGATCACGGGGCGCCAGGGCCGGTCGGTTGCGCTCGTTCAGCAATCCTTCTAAGCTAATACCAGTCATGCCTGGGGGGCGAGCAGGGAATTGGTCTTGCTCGCATCTCGCGATAGAGAAGGAGGCCAGCGATGAGAAAACAGACTGTCGCAAATCAACGGAGATCAACTCTTGTCATGCTTGTGAGCGGCTGTGTGGCATTGGGGGCAGCCTTTGGCGGCGGCGCGCTCGCTTCGGCCTATGAAGTCTGGTTGACCGATCAGTCCGATACCGGCAAGGAGAGCGGGGGGTATCTGCATATCTATGACGGCGCGCAGCTGACGGCGAATCCTGCCTCGGCGAAGCCGACGATGACGATCGACTTTGCCGGCGACATCGGCAAGTTCTGCGAGGAATCGACCAAGAAGGCCGTGCGTCGCCCGCATATGCTGTTCTTCAACAAAAATCAGGACCATGCCATTATTGCTTTCCTGAGCGGCCAGGTGCTGTTCATGGATGCGGCGACAAAAAAGCCGGATGCTTGTCTGTCCATGGGGAAGAACGTCCATGCCGCCTGGCCGACGCCGGATCAGAAAATGGCGATTGTCGCGAACATTGCGGAGAAGAAATTCATCCGGATCTGGACGGACTATGCCGCGCATAAGTTCAGCTTCGATCCGGAGAAAGATGTCGTGAATCTTGTCGCGTTCGAGGGGGGCGAGCGTCCCGATACGTCGCCGATCTGTCCGATCACTGAATCGTCGAGTCACTATGCGTTTGTCACCTTGCGTGGCGGCGGTTTGGTGACGATGGATGTGACGACGACGCCCATGAAGGCGGTGGCGATGCTGGACAGCAATCAGATTCATCCGGCCGGTTGCGGCGGAGTGCAAGTCGGCGAGACCCTGTACATCAATTCCGGGGGCGGGTGGCCGGTGGCGCCGCTGTCCTACGATGTCTATGCGCTGGATCTCTCGGGCCTGCCTGCCAGAGTATCGGCAAAGCTGGTCTCGCAGCGGGACGACAAGTTTGCCGATTCACACGGTATGATCGGCGTCGGCCGCTATGTCTGGAGCGCGGATCGGGCCGGTAATAACGTCGAGATTATCGACACGCTCAGTAACTTCTCGGTGGGTTCCATTGACCTCGTGAGTGAGGCGAACCAGGATCCGGCTCCCGACTTGATGGATGTTGCGCCGGACGGACAGTATGTCTTCGTCGGCCTTCGCGGCCCCAATCCGCTGACCGGTAACGATAAGGGTGTGCAGAACGCCAAGGGGACAGTGCCGGGCGTCGGTGTGATTCATGTGGATGCCGGCGGCAAAGTCGGGCACTACAAGGGGCAGGCGGTGATTACGAATAAGAAAGACGACAAGGAAACCGCTGATACTCACGGAATTGCAGTCAGAAAGTAACGAGTGCCATGCACGGGCCTCCGGTTCATGTCCGGAGGCCCGCGCTGTTTTTTTCTCTCTCTCCTCAAGTCCTCTTTTCATCTCAGCGAGTGACCCGTTCCGCGACAGTGCGAGTCATGGCGCTGTGGAAAGACTCCCCGCCTTGCCGGTTCGCTACGCGTGATTGAGGGCATCTGCTTGAAATTGCGGCAGGAATAGATCCGGTTGCTGCGGGGGAGTTACGGCCCTGCGTTTGCATTCCGACGAAGGAGCAAAAGGAGAATAACGATACATCCCCTTCATTCTATGCATGAAGGCCTGGGCTGTGCGACGTTCTGGATTGTTTTTGATCTGCCGGGAGGGCGATTTGTCACAGGGATCGGGTTCGTCGAGGAGCGGCGCGCAGTCTCCGTGGGACTTGGCATGGTCGGATTTGTCGTACTCTTGGTCGCCAGCTACTGCGGCGGGAGCCTCGTCTACGACTATGGCGCCGGCGTGACGGGATATCCCATGAAAGCTCCTTGAAGGGAAATGAGATGAAGACACGCTTCTGTATCGTTGCGGTTGCGCTCTGGGTCGCCACACTCATGGGAGCCGGTTGGTTTTTCGTGAACGGTTGGACGACCAAAGGAGCCGACGGCCGTATGGAAATACTCTTGGCTCCAAGCGAGCGAGATCTGATCCTTGGAGAAATGCGACAGCTGCTGAAGGCGGTGCATGGAGTGGTCACCGGTGTGGCAGGGCAGGATCAGCCGGCTGACCGGCAGCAGATCGAACAAGCCGCACGGGCAGGAGGCATGGGAATGGCGGTGGATGTGAATCCGGCGATCATGGCGAAGCTGCCGCTGCCGTTCAAACAGATGGGGATGTCCATTCATCGGGACATGGATGCCTTGGCCGATGCGATCGCGCAGAAGGAAACGCCGCAACAGATTTTGCAGCGTCTGTCGAGTATGACGGCTCGCTGCGCCACGTGCCACGATTTGTATCGATTCGGAGTGGACAAGTAGCGGTCCGCCGGCCGTCATCAGCGTTCAGCATGAAGGCGACCTCCGAGACAGCCATGATCAGAAGCGATTCATCCCGGACGATTCCGAATCCAATTTACACGGAACGGCTCATACCATCCGGGGCGAGGGTCATGTTTACGGCTGAACGCTGATGGCGGACGGCGGACCGTTTCTGAGGAAGGGAGGATCCTATGGCACGAGTAGCGATCATCGGCGCATCGATCGGCGGGTTGCCGGCGGCCTATGAGGCGCGGGCGCTTCTCGCGAAGAAACACAAGGTCACGGTCATCTCCAATGTCGAGTCGTTTCATTTCGTGCCGTCGAATCCCTGGGTGGCCGTCGGATGGCGGACCAGGAAAGACATCAGTTTTCAGGTCGCGCCTGTGTTGGACAAGAAAGGGATTGAGTTTGTTCATGCCACGGCGGACCGGATCGAGCCGGAGCAAAATCGAGTGATCACCGCCAAGGGCGAGGTGCCGTACGACTACCTCATTATCGCGACGGGCCCCAAATTGAACTTCGGCGCGGCGCCAGGACTGGGCCCCAGCGGCTATACACAGTCGGTCTGTAACGTGGACCATGCCGAGCAAGCCTGGGGCGCTTATCAAAGTTTTCTGCGGGATCCTGGTCCGATTGTGGTGGGCGCCGCGCAGGGCGCATCCTGTTTCGGTCCGGCCTACGAGATGGCGTTTATCCTCGACACCGATCTGCGGAAAAAGAAGCTGCGCAAGAAAGTGCCGATCTATTTCGTCACGCCGGAACCCTATGTCGGGCATATGGGATTGGCCGGGGTGGGGGCTTCACGCCGTCTCATGGAGGACGAGTTCGCCGAACATTCCATTAAGCCGATCCCCAATAGCGCGATCAAAGAGATTCAGCCCGGCAAAGTGCTGCTGGAAGACGGGCAGGAGGTTCCGTTCCGCTATTCCATGTTCATCCCGCCGTTCGCCGGGGTGGATGCGGTCGCCGGTACACCGGGTCTGTGTAATCCGAAGGGCTTTGTGAATATCGATGCCTATCAGGCCAATCCCAAGTACGAGAATATTTATTCGGTCGGAGTCTGTGTGGCCATTCCGCCGGTCGAAGTGACCCCCATCCCGACCGGCGCTCCCAAGACCGGTTACATGATCGAATCGATGGTCTCCGCCGCAGTTCACAATATCAAGGCGGATATCGACAACGATCCCAAGCGCGAAACGGCGACCTGGAACGCAATCTGCCTGGCCGACATGGGTGACACGGGCGTCGCGTTCGTGGCCTTGCCGCAGATGGCGCCAAGAAATGTGACCTGGGCGAAAAAGGGGAAGTGGGTGCATCTGGCCAAGATCGGGCTGGAGAAGTATTTCCTCCATAAGATGAAACGCGGGATCAGCGAGCCCTACTACGAGAAAGTGATTCTGAAATCGCTGGGTATCGAAAAACTGGAGCAGCCCGCGTAGCTCCTGAGGGGGGAACAGCTCCACGATGCGGCACTGAGAGCGAAGGGGAGAATGACGAGGGTGATAAAGTTTGCGCGGATAATTTCCGAAAGGGAAGGTAGTGCCGGGAGCATGCATGTCACGATTCCTTTCTCGTAGTGTCTCATTGTCCGTAACTTGTTCGAGGTCGTCGGAGAAGCGCCATGAATCATCCGGAAATTGAGTCGGCGGGCGCAGTCTCTCCGGCTTGCGACGCGCCGGTCGGCTCACGTCGGAAGTTCTTTCAGTGGGTGATCGGGATGACCTCAGGGCTGATCGCGCTCGGGCTCGCGATTCCGCTCGTCGGATACGTGATCTCTCCGGCGTTGAAGCGTCGAGATCGCCCCTGGGTCGATGTCGGCGGAGTCGATGAGCTGCCCGTAGGACAACCGAAACAACTCGACCATGTGACGACGATCCGCGATGGCTGGATGGAAACGACGTCCCATAAGGCGGTCTGGGCGGTCAAGGAGGCCGAGGGGCGAGTAATTGTCTACTCGCCGATCTGCACGCATCTCGGGTGCGGCTACCGATGGGAAGGAGAGGAGCAGAAGTTCAAATGTCCTTGTCACGGCAGCGTTTACGATGTGACCGGCAAAGTTCTCGATGGCCCGGCGCCTCGCCGACTGGATGTCCTGCCTTCGAAGATTGAAAAAGGGCGGCTGCTGGTCATGTACAAAGAGTATAAGTCGGGCCTGGCGAAAGCGGTGGAACTCTAACCACGGCGAGAAGGGCGGGACTTGCGCGAAATGCGTGAAACGTGGCAGATGGTTTTCTCGCGAGTCTCGCCTGTCGCGCTCGTCTCGCGAGCGAACTGACACTGGAGGTGGCATGGCCTCTCGAATTTACGATTGGCTCGATAGCCGGCTGAAACTCAAGTCGATCGAGCGGACATTGCTGGACGAGCCGATTCCCGGCGGCGCCAGCTGGATCTACGTGTTCGGTTCCGCCACGCTCTTCCTCTTCTTGCTCCAAGCGGTGACCGGCATGTTCCTGGCGATCTATTACGCCCCGACGCCGGACCATGCCTACGACAGCATCCGGTTCATCGAGACGCAGATCACGTTCGGCGCGTTCGTTCGCGGTCTCCACCATTGGGGCGCGTCTGGAATGGTCGTCGCCATCGGCCTGCATATGCTCCAGGTGTTTCTGTACGGCGCGTATAAGCCGCCCCGCGAATTGATGTGGATGGTCGGCGTGGTGCTGTTCCTGATCGTCCTGAGTTTCGCCTTTACCGGCTATCTGCTGCCCTGGGATCAGAATGCCTACTGGGCGACTCAGATCGGCATCAACATGGTCGGGACGATTCCTATCGTGGGCGATCTGCTGGTTCCCGTGTTGCGGGGCGGGGAGATGCTCGGCGCGCTGACCCTCTCTCGGTTTTTCGCCGTGCACGTGCTCTTTTTGCCGGCTCTGCTGGCCGGCTTAGCGATGATCCATCTTTTTATTCTCCGGCGGGTGGGCCCGGCGGGACCCTGGCGTGGCGGGCACGAGCGACGAAAAAGCGGCGAGACGGTTTCGCAGCGTGAGGAACAGGAAGGTTCCGGGTTCGTCGAGCGCCGGGTGAGGCGGAGCGAGACGTTTTATCCCCGGCAGGTGTTCATGGATGCGGTGGTCATGTTGGGCATCTTCGCTGTGGTGGCGGTTCTGGCGCTCACCGTGCACTTTCCGCTGGCCGACAAGGCGAACCCTTCGGACACCACGTTCGTGCCGGTGCCGGAGTGGTATTTTCTCTTCTATTACCAATTGCTGAAGTACCTGCACGGGCCGCTGGAGCCTGTCGCCACGTGGATTCTGCCGTCGCTCTTTTTTCTTGGGTTGCTGTTCTGGCCGTTCCTGGATCGGAACCCGGTGCGCCATCCAGCCGCACGCCCGGTTGCGCTGGTCGCAGGAGGGGTATTTCTTCTGGTCGTGTTCGGGTTGTTGGGGGTTTCGCTCCGGGACCTCTATGCCGTGCCTCGCGTGGATCCGGCCGTGGGGAGAGGGAAGGCGGTGTTTGCGCAATTCGGCTGCGCCGGGTGTCATCGCATTCATGGCGAAGGCGGCGCCGTGGGGCCCGATCTGTCGTATGTCGGCGATACGAGGTCTGAACGTGAATGGCATCTGAAGCATTTCCGCGACCCGCAATCCGTCTCCCCCGGCTCCTTCATGCCGAAGTTCCCGCTGTCCGATCAACAGCTGAAGGATCTGACGAGCTACATGCTCAGCCTGAAGCGAGCGTCGTAACCGGCCTGGTCGAATCCTTTTCCCCGGCGCTGTCTCACATTACATAAGGGGAAGGGAGGAACCATATGAAGCTCAATGAACTCTTGCGGCTGATTGCCGGGGCGTTTGTGTTGTTCGCCGTCTTCCTGGGCGCCACGGTCCATCCTTACTGGAACTACTTCGCTGCGTTTGTGGCCCTCAACCTCATTCAATCGGCCTTTACCGGTTGGTGTCCGATGATGGCGCTCTTGAGGAGACTCGGTGTTCAGGAGTAGAACGGTGTCCATATGGGAGATCGCGAGTGACACGGTTGCTTCTTGCAGCGGTACTGGTTTCGGCAGGGTGTGGTTCAAAGGATGAATCGGCCACACCCGCTGTCTCCGCTGCTCCGCAGGCGACGATTCAAGCTGCCGTAGTCGAGATCAAGACCGCTCAAGTTCCCATCCGCGTCGAAGTGACCGGGCAGGTCACGCCCATCTTTCAAGCGACACTGTCGAGCCGCATTCAAGGAACCATCGACGAGCTCTTGGCGCGCGAAGGGACGCAGGTCTCGAAAGGCCAGATCCTGATTCAACTGGACAACCGCGACGTCCAGGCTGATTTGGCTCGTGCTTCGGCTGAAGTGGAGAATGCCAAAGCCCAGCTTCACCGCATGAAGACGCTGTATGCGCAGGACGCGGTCTCGAAGCAGGAAATGGAGAACGCGACTCGCTCGTACAAGGTGGCGGAGGCTAATCGAAAGGCGGTCCTGGCCCAACTCAGCTATACCGCCGTCAAGGCGCCGTTCGACGGCGTCATTACCGAAAAGAAAGTGGAAGCGGGGGAATTGGCCTCACCCGGTCAACCGTTGCTCAAGATGGAAGACCCGCGGCAACTGCGTCTCGAAGCGACGGTCGCCGAAGGAGATCTCAAATCCGTTTCCCGCGGCGACAAGATCCCGATTCTCATCGACGCGTTGGGAACGCAGACGTTGAATGGAATCGTGAACCAGATTCTCCCTGCCGGCGATCCGCACACTCATACGTTCATCGTGAAGGTGGACTTGCCGATGACGCCCGGTCTCAAGAGCGGGATGTTCGGCCGGTTGCAGCTGGATAAAGGGACCAGTCACACGATTCTGATCCCCGCATCTTCCGTGGTGGAGCGCGGGGAGCTGACCAGTGTGTATGTTGTCGGGGCCGACCGGATCGCCCGGCTTCGCTGGATTAAGGCCGGGCGACGTTTCGATCAGCAACTGGAAATTCTTTCCGGCGTGAATCCTGGCGAGCGGGTATTGCTGGACGGGAGTCGGGGTATCGACGGCGCACCCGTGCAGATCTCCAATCCCGCGGCCGCTCCCTAACTGCGCACTATGGATCAATACCGCCCAGGTCTCAGTGGCCGCATCGCGGCGCTGTTCATCGGGAGCAAGCTGACGCCGCTCATCATGTTGGGCGCGTTGCTGCTGGGTCTGTTTGCGATTGTCGCGACCCCTCGCGAAGAAGAACCGCAGATCGTCGTCCCAATGGCCGATGTGTGGCTGTCCTTTCCCGGCGCGTCCGCCAAGATCATCGAAGAGCAACTGACCAAGCCGTTTGAGCGCAAGCTCTCCGAGATCAAAGGCGTGGAGTATGTCTATTCCATTTCACGGCCTGGTGGCGCGTTAATCATCGTGCGCTTTTATGTCGGTCAGCCGATGGAGCAGAGCCTGGTCGATCTTTACGACAAATTGATGTCCAACCAGGATCTCCTGCCGCCCGGTGCGGAGCCGTTTCTGGTCAAGCCAAAGGACGTCAACGACGTTCCGATTGTCACGGTGACGCTCTCGAGTCAACGATACGGCGAATTTGAACTGCATCAGTTGGCCGAACAGGTGTTGGAGGAGGCCAAGAAAGTGACCGGGACCTCAGCCGGTTTTATCGTTGGTGGTCAGGCGCGTGAACTACGGGTTCAGATTGATCCCACCAGGTTGAAGGCCTACGGCCTCACGCCGCTGCAAGTCGCAGGGGTGATCCGAGGCGAGAATCGGGCGTTGCCGACGGGGCGCTTCGATAGCCGGAATCAGAGTTTCCTCGTGGAGACCGGCCGGTTCATTCGATCACGCGAAGATCTGGAGTCCTTGGTGGTCGGTGTGAACGAACAGAGGCCGGTCTATCTCCGGCAAGTCGCCGAGGTCACAGATGGACCTGCCGAGGCGACGAGCTATGTCCGGCATGGAAGCCGTAAGGGGTTAGGGGTAAGGGGTAAGGGGATAGGAGGTGGTGAGGGTCTCGAGCCGGAGCCATCGCCTCACGCCTTATCCCTCACGCCTTACGAGTCCCCTGCTGTGACGGTGGCCATTGCCAAACAGGGCGGGACCAATGCGGTGACGGTAGCCGACAGCGTTATTCGCAAAGTGGAGGACATGAAAGGTGTGACGATCCCGGCGGATGTGCGCGTGACCGTGACTCGCGACTATGGAGAGACCGCTCGCGAGAAAGCCAACGAGCTGCTGTGGCATCTGCTCATCGCCGTCGTCGCGGTCGTGATCTTTCTCGGGATTGCGTTGGGCCCACGCCCGGCGATTGTCGTCTCCATCGCGATTCCGCTGACGCTCGCGTTGACGCTCTTTACGTCCATGCTCATCGGCTATACCATCAATCGTGTCACGCTCTTTGCCCTCATCTTTTCCATTGGAATTCTGGTGGACGATGCCATTGTCGTCGTCGAGAACACCTACCGCCACTTGACGCTGCGCCTCAGGCCTCATCACGAGGCCTCAATCTACGCAGTGGACGAAGTCGGGAATCCGACGATCCTAGCCACCTTTACCGTCATTGCCGCATTGCTGCCTATGGCCTTTGTCTCCGGCTTGATGGGCCCCTACATGAGGCCGATTCCCGTCAATGCCTCCATCGCCATGTTTTTTTCGCTCCTGGTCGCGTTCGTCGTGATCCCCTGGTTCTGCC
>CAZWOX010000028.1:0-37001 GCA_964635345.1 uncultured Nitrospira sp. | reverse complement strand
CGGCCGACAAGGTTTTTTTCTGCCTCCCACCCAATTCCTATCTCTGTTTTAGGGTCTTATGTGCCGGCTTGACACCGGCGCAAAGCCGGTGCTACGACCCTCACCATGGTACGAGCCGAACGACCGCCTGCGGCGCAGGAATCAGCAGCCCCCGCGCAAGCCGTGTCCACCTGGTCCGGGCAGGCGCGCGAGCAAGCCGTGCAGCGGATGTTCACGGCCATCGCCGGGGTGTACGACCTCAATAACACGCTCCTGAGTTTCGGGCTCCACTATCGTTGGAAGAAACTCACGGCTTCATTGGTCCCGAACGTCGAGCAGGGGACCGCGCTCGACGTAGGGGCCGGCACTGCCGACCTTGCCCTCTTGGTGGAACCCCGCATGGGGACCAACGGCCGCGTCATCGCATCCGATCTCAATCACGCGATGCTCGCCGAAGGGCTCAAGAAGGTGGACCTGAAAGGCCGCGCGGGCAAGATCGCCTGCCTGCAGGCCAATGCGGAACATCTCGGATTCACGGACAACACGTTCGATGCGGTGACGACCGGCTTTTGCATGCGCAATGTCGGGAATCTGCCACAAGCAGTCGGCGAGATCCACCGCGTGATGAAGCCGGGCGGCACGTTCGTCTGCCTGGAATTCTCTCGGCCGGTCTTCGGCTGGCTCCGCGCGCTCTACGATTGGTATTCATTTAAATTGCTCCCCTGGATCGGAACCAAGGTCGCGCGGGATACCACCGGCGTCTATGAGTACCTGCCCGCGTCGATCCGCACGTTCCCCGATCAGGAGCGTCTCTGCCAAGTCCTGCGCGAGGCCGGCTTCCGCCAGGTGTCCTATAAGAACCTCACGGGCGGGATTGTCGCGATCCATGTGGCAACGAAGTAGGCGAGAGGCACGAGGCGGGAAGCACTGGGCAAGATAGGTTTTCTCTTACCTCTAGCCCCTCGCCCAGAACCAAATATGAATTCTATCTTATACGTTTTTCTGCCTTGCAAGAAGGTCTATCCGATCGGGATCACCTATCTGGCCGACTTCATTCATCGCCGGAGGCCGGAGGTCCGGCAGCAGATCCTGGATTTATCGCTGTTTCCCGTATCTCAACGCAGCCAAGCCCTGCACGACGCGGCGAAGGCGTTTAAGCCGGACCTGGTCTGTTTCTCCTGGCGGGATATTCAGATTTTCTCGCCGCATGAAGGCGATTCTTCGCTAGAACATGCTTTTAATTTTTATTTCGCCGGCAACCCGGTCAAGCGGATTGTAGCGTCGTTCGAAGGCGTGAAACAGCTCTACCGCTACTACAGCCATATCTACAAAATTCTGTCGCACCCCTGGCTGATTCGAAAAGAGTTCCCGAAGGCACAGATCATGATCGGAGGCGGGGCCTTTACGGCCTTTGCCGACCAGCTCATCGAAAAATTGCCGGAGGGGACGATCGGCCTGCTCGGCGAAGGGGAAGACGCGATCCTGAAAGTGATCGAAGGGCGCTCGATCGAAGACGAACGCTATATCATTAAAGAAGGCGGGAAAGTCCGGAAAGGCCGGCAGGGCTCTCCGGCGCTGCTCGATGCCCTGACCGTGGATCTGCCCTATCTCACCTCGATTTTCCCCCAGCATCGCGAATTTATCGGCGAATCCATCGGCGTGCAGACCAAACGGGGCTGCCCCTACGACTGTGCCTTCTGCCTCTACCCCTATATTGAAGGGAAACGGGTCCGCTATCGGCCGCCCTCCATGGTCGTGAAGGATATTTCCCAGCATTATCACCAGTGGGGTGCGCGGCGGTTCTGGTTTACCGATGCGCAGTTCATCACCGGGAAAGAAGCCTATCCGCAATGCACAGAGATCTTGGAGCGAATTGTCAGCGAAAAGCTGGATATCGAATGGTCCGGCTATATCAGAACTTCGTTGATCACCCCCGGGTTGGCCAAACTGATGGTCCGATCCGGCGTCGGCGACCTGGAAGTCGCCATCACTTCCGGCTCCCAGGAGGTCCTCAACAATCTCCACATGGGGTTCAAGCTGGAGCGGCTGTACGACGGCTGCCGTTATCTGGCCGAGGCGGGCTTCAAGGGCAAGGTGATCCTGAACTACTCGCTGAATTCGCCCAAGGAAACCGAGGAGACGCTGCTGCAAAGCGTGGAATCCTACAAGATGGTGGCCTCGATCCTGGGTGAAGAGCGGGTGTTTCCCTTGATGTTCTTCCTGGGAATCCAGCCCAATACCGATCTTGAACAGCGATTGCTTGAAGAAGGTTACTTGTCGGCCAGCTATAACCCTTTGATGCTGACCCCGACCAGCATCCGGAAGCTGCTCTATAACCCGGCCCCCCTCAACCGCTTCATTGCCAAGGCCTGCCTGAAGGCCTGGGAGCGGAAGGAAGGCAGCCGCGATCCCCGGAAATGGACCGGCTCCCTCTCCCAGACAGACTCCGCCGACGCCACGAGTCAATCCGGCCAATACGCCGACAAGAGCCTCCTCAAAGGGATCGAAGGGAACTCCGGCCGGGACGCCCTGCTTTCCCTGGAAGAAATTCTCCGATCGCGCAAAGCTCAGTCGGCTCCAGTCGTTTCCAACCCTAAATCAATGGCAACACCCGCGCCCTGAATGCATTGTTCTGAAAGCTCTTGCCTCTCGATCCTCGCCTTGCAATCCAGATCGGCCCAATGCTATCATCCGACCTCTTTTATGCCGGGGCTCTTCGGCAACCGTTTGGTTTTTCTAACAATTATGACGGTCACCCCCGGCAAAAAGAGGCCTTGGAGGAGGCGTCTCAATGTACAAGACCATCTATATACCGGTCGATAATTCCGACCATTCCAATACAGCGGTCAACGTGGGCGTCGAGTTCGCGAAGACCTTCGGGTCCAAGATTGTCGGCAGCCACGTCTACGCGGCGAAGATGCACGACAAGCGCTTCAAGCAAATGGAAGCGGGACTGCCTGAGGAATATCACGACGAAAAGGAACTGGACCGCCAGCGGCAGATCCACGATTCGCTGATCACGCGCGGACTCCAGATCATCACGGACTCCTACCTCGACTACGTCGACAAGAAGTGCAACGAGTCCAACCTCCCGATTGAGCGGAAATCCCTTGAGGGACGCAATTGGAAGGTGCTCGTCGAAGATATCAATACGAACGCGTATGATCTGGTCATCATGGGCGCGCTGGGCGTCGGCGCGGTGAAAGACAGCGTGATCGGCAGCAATACGGAACGCGTGATCCGCCGCATTCGCAACTCGGACATGCTCATCGTCAAGAACACCGAGCCGATGACCAACGACAAGATCGTGGTGGCCGTCGACGGCAGCCCCTACTCTTTCGGCGGGTTAATGACAGGGCTGGCCCTCGGCAAGGCCTTCAATCGCCCGGTGGAAGTCATCGCCGCCTTCGACCCCTATTTCCACTACGCCGCCTTCCACAGCATCTCCGGCGTGTTGAACGAAGAGGCCGGCAAGGTCTTCCGCTTTAAAGAGCAGGAAAAACTCCACGAAGAAATCATCGACAGCGGTCTGGCCAAGATTTATCAGTCGCACCTCGATATTTCCCGTGAAATTGCCCAGGCTGAGAAATCCGACGTTAAAACAACGCTGCTGGACGGCAAAGCCTTTGAAAAGATCATCCAGTACGTCCGCAAGGATACGCCCTGGCTGCTCATCGTCGGCCGCATCGGCGTCCACAGCGATGAAGATATGGATATCGGCAGCAACACCGAGAATCTCCTGCGCAGCGCTTCCTGCAACGTCCTGGTATCAAATCGCAAGTATGTGCCGCCGATCGATACGCAGGCCGAGTACACCATCGCCTGGACGGAAGAATCCCTTCGCCGCATGGAGAAGATTCCCGTGTTCGCCCGCGGCGTCGCCAAGACCGCCATTCACCGCTACGCGATTGAAAAAGGCCACACGATCATCAGCAACACCGTCATCGATGCCGCGGTCGGCCATATTCTCCCCAAGGGCGCGATGGATGCCATGCGCGCATTGGGCGGCAATCTTGAGACGGCCGGAATCGATCGCGACAAGATGCAGGCGGACGATTCGGTCGCCAAGGACCTCATGGGCAATACCCTGAGCGGCATGATGCCCGGCATTGTTGAAGAAAAACCGAAGAGCTCAGTCGGCACCCAGGCCTATCTCGACCGCATGAGCCAGAATTTCTTCGTCTGCGACGGCTGCGGGTACGTCGGGAAGGGCGATACTCCGGTGAAATGCCCGGTCTGCTCCGCCGACGGCGATAAGTTCAAGCTGGTCGACAAGCAGATTTTCGAAGCGGCAGCCAAAGCCGAAGGCGGGTTGGAAACCGATCTGGCCTACGACGACGTCCCCATGCAATGGACCAAGGACGCCAAGGAAGCGATCCGCGCGGTTCCCGCCGGCTTCCAGCGCCGCCG
The DNA here is from genome assembly GCA_964635345.1 of uncultured Nitrospira sp. Lineage (GTDB taxonomy): Bacteria > Nitrospirota > Nitrospiria > Nitrospirales > Nitrospiraceae > Nitrospira_D. The sequence goes on along the minus strand of CAZWOX010000028.1, from coordinate 32,612 downwards.
CGCCAAAGCCAGAATTGAAAAGAGCGCCCGAAAACTCGGCATGACGACGATTACACTCGAATACGCCGCCCCCACGATCAAGGAAGCGGCGGATGAAGATTATCGGCCGATTTTCGCAAACAAGGGCGCCGGCATCGCGCCGGCAACTGAAGAAAAGCCGGCCACCATGGCCAATGGCACGAACGGCGAGCATGCGAACGGCAATGAGACCGCCAAGGCCGGGATTTCTCCGTTTACCTGGAGCGCCGACGCCCAGGCGCGACTGGACCGGGCCCCCGAAGGCTTCATGCGCGAATGTACCAAGGCCTTGGTTGAAAAACACGCGGAGAAGATCGGTGCGACCGTCATCACGGCAGAAGTGGCGACCGAGGGTATCGAACAGGCCAAGGGTTATATGGCCGATGCAATGAAGACGGGTAACCTGAAAGACATGATTGCCAATCTGACCGGCTCCAAATCCGGGGCCAACTGATGGGCAAGTCGCTCCCGATCCTGAACATCCCGTCTTTGCCGGGAGCCCTGGGGTCGTTTCAACAGCACATCACACAATTCTTTACCCCCGGGCCGAAGGGCGAGGGGCCGTATGACGGGCGGACCGTCGATGACTTCAAGCCCTATCTCGTCGCGCTCAACCTGACAAAACGCTGCAATCTCAAGTGCAATCATTGCTACCTCGACGCCACGACCAAAGCGGCAGGGGGCGACGACGAGCTCTCCACTGAAGAATGCTACAAACTCATCGATCAAATCGCTGAGGTGAACAAGGGCTGCCTCTTGGTGATCACCGGCGGCGAGCCGCTTGTCCGTCCCGACATCCTCGACATCGCCCGTCATGCCGTGAAGCTCGGCTTCATGGTCGTCTTCGGAACCAATGGAATGTTGATCAATGACCACATGGCCCGAACCCTTGTGGATATCGGCGTCATGGGCGTCGGAATCAGCATCGATTCGCTCGATGCCGCCAAGCATAACTCTTTCCGAGGCGTCCCTGGGGCCTGGGAAGCGGCCGTCGCCGGCATCGAAGCCAGCAGGCGGAACGGCCTTCAATTTCAAGTCCACTTCAGCGCGCAGCCGATGAACTATCGGGAGCTGCCCGCGGTCGTCGAATGGTCGCATCAACTCGGCGCACGAGTGCTCAATGTGTTCTTCATGGTCTGCACAGGCCGCGGCGAAGAGCTCACGGACATCACGCCGGCGCAGTACGAGGAAGTGCTGGGTTACCTGGTCAATTCCCAGGACGACTACAAGGGTATGCTGGTCCGCGCCCGTTGCGCCCCCCACTTCAAGCGATTGGCCTATGAGAAGGACCCGAACTCCCCCATCACGAAAGCCACCGGGTACATGGGCGGCGGCTGCCTCGCCGGCACGAATTACGCGCGGGTGACGCCGAACGGCGAATTGACGCCCTGTCCCTATATGCCGCTCTCCGCCGGCAATATCCGCCGGAACAGCTTCGTCGATCTGTGGGAAAAGTCTGACGTCTTCAATTCTTTCCGCTACCCGCAGCTCAAGGGGAAATGCGGCGACTGCGAATATACCGACATCTGCGGCGGCTGCCGCGCCCGTCCCTACGTGGATCATGGCGATTGGCTGGACGAAGACGAATGGTGTCTCTACACGCCTAAGGGCGGAGAAAAGATTAAAGTCGCCTTCAACGTCGCGGAAGAATCTGCCATCCCCTGGGATGAGGCATCCGAGCTGCGCCTGAGCCGCATCCCCTATTTTCTCCGCGCGATGGTCAAGAAAGGCGTCGAGAAGCACGCCCGCGAGAATCAGGTTCCCCTGATTACCATCGAGTTGATGGAAGAACTCAGAAAGAAGCGATTCGGCAACGATGCGCCGGTTTTCAAATTCGATGTGAAGAGTGATCAGTGATGCGTGATGAGTTGAGAAAAATTGATCTTGCCTGCACGGATTCTTCCTTTATTACCCATCACGCATCACGCATCACGCATCACGAGTTGTAAGAATGGACGCCCTGCAAAGCATCTCCACCGATCTGAATACCCTGATTCCGATCATCAATCACTGGTTCCACCTCCTGTCCGCCATCATTTGGATCGGCGGGCTGGCGTTTCTCGTGATGGCCGTCACGCCGGGCCTGAAGAAAGCCGTCGCCAAAGAACAGATCAAGCCCATCAGCGACGTGTTTTACCAGCATTATAAGAAAATAGCCGGAATCCTGCTGGTGGTGCTCCTGTTTACCGGCGGAGTCAATCTGCACTATGTCAATCAGGTGATGACCTCGCAGACACAGCTGGGCATCCAGCACAATGCCAAGTATTTGACCATTTTCTTTATCAAGCTGGGCCTGGTCCTCTGCCTTCTCACACTCTTTCTCTACACCGTCATCTTCAAGTCAGACGATGAAGCGGAGGACGACGAAGACTATGAAGTCATTCCGTATCAACGCGCGGCGCTCTGGATGGGTTTTTTCATCGTCCTCTGCGCCGCAGCGATGAAACACCTTCATCTGTAACGCCTGACCGCCCTCTCGTTCATACGCTGTATCAAAGCAGTCGCGCTCGTACCGTTTCAGATACATCGATTCGCCGTCGCTTATTTCCTCTCGCCAAGAATCTTCGTCGCCTTAATTCTTCATCGTAAAAAATCAATGGCTTAGAACTCATTCGCTCGGATGAGTGGTGTGATCCTCCTGGTACGCCCATTGCTGTACCGCTGGTACGTGCTTGTTCTCCCATACACACATTTTTGCTATGACGACTTTTCGTTCATCACTCCATTCGATCGGATATGGCATGGCGCGACGCCGCCAGTTACGCACTTTGTCTCTGAGGGTTCCCCTCTGCAGGGTGATGCTGTTTTTGGATTGTGCCCATCCAGAAGCACGCTGGCGCCTTCGCCCATGGCCATGAGCGCCGTGCCTCCTTTCGGAGGCACGGCCTATTGCGATCATTGTTTCAAACAGACCTGTATGAGCCTTTACGTATCGCCTTCATCATGAAAGGACTGCCATGTTGATAACCACTCCTCCGACCGAATCGACCATGGAGAACAACTCAAGATCGGAACGGCCTCGATCTCAAAAAAACCCGCAGCAGGTTTCCCTGCATCGCAGGCCGACCACCAGGCTGACGATCACGCTTCCGTTGCAACTGGTCAATCAACTGCGGGATGCCGCCTACTGGACGCCGCACACCACGTTGGCCTGGCTCGTTGAAGATGCCCTTCGCGCGACTCTCACGACGATGGCAATCGCGAACCGGGGCCCATTCCCTCCTCGCAAGCATGAATTGAAAGCCGGACGCCCGCGCGTCGCGCGAGGGGCTGGACGAACCAAGACGCTGCTGATACGGCAACCGGCATCCACGCAGCCTGGCAGAGATGCAGCAGTGTCGTCGAAGCAATGGCCTGCGTCACCGAGGCAAAGCACGATCAACAGGCAGTCCATCGCAACCAGCGCAAACGAGCACGTGAGAGGCTGAGTATCTCTACGGTCCCATTGTATGAGGAGGGATTCGTTGAACAGGAAATTAGGATGTACGCCGGCCGGAGAACGCGCGCTTGAACACGGTCTTCAACCCGAAATAGGCGAATGAATCTTTCAGATTTGAGTAGAGCCGTTGGAACCGGCCCATCTCCGGATTCGTCACATATTCCATCGTCAGCACAACCCGCTCCTCGCCTTCAGCCAGAGGGGTCACGGCATGCCAGAGCTTATCGCCGTTGAAAATCACCATGTCCCCGGGCTCGGTGATGAGTTCCACATGCTGTGTTTTTTTCGCCGGATCGTCCTTAAACAGGTCACACACCAGCTTGCAGTGCGATGACCGGCCGACCAGTCCCAACAAGATCGTATAGCGCGCGCCCTTGTAGTAGGACGTATCGTAATGAAATCCGATGTGGTCCCCCGCCTCCGTGTAGTAGTAGAGGGCGCAGGAATGCGGATCGTCATCGGGGCAGAGCAGCAGATTCGCACGAACCAGCCGGTTCAGAAAGCTGCGATAAGCGGGGGACCGGTAGAGGTCGAGAAACAGGGGGGCCTGTTCCTGCACCGTATAGTAGCTGACGCTGCCGCCCTTCTTATGGCCGGGAAGATAGTTGCGGTTGATGCGCGGCTTGAGCCCTTCCACCTGCGGCACAAACGTTGATTCGACAAACGACCGAGGAAGAAATTGCTTGATGACAAGAAACTCGTTCTGCTCCCAGTAGGTCTGGTGCAACCGGTCGAAATCGAGCGACTCAACGGCCCGGTCCACGGCTTCAGTCACTGACTGCGCGCTGGTCGATTGCATGTCTTCGCCCTCTCCCTCCCGCATCACTCTCACAACAACCTCAACCCGCCTGACCGATGCCGGCTAATTCAATACCGGCGCCTTGACGACCTCGACATCGGCAGGAGCCTTGAAATCGAAGACCTCTTCCCCCAGTCCGAGATTCGGTTTCAATGATGAAAACTCGAAGGTCGCGACATTCCCGCTGATCTCATGCAGCCACACGGTACGAATAAAATAGGTTTTCGGAAATACCTCCACGACAATCCGTTGCACATGCCGCGTCGGATCCGACTCGCGCCCCTTCGGCACCAGACTCAAGAGACGAAGCCCGCCCACACCGCGCTCTTTCCCGGTCGCCGGAGAAATCTCAAACGACTCTTCCAGTTTTGCTGCGCCTTGCAGAAGTTCCAACGGCGCCTGCGAGGCCGCCATGTGCGTCAGCTTACCGATGAGCACCTGCTTATGCTCCGGCACATAGACTTTGACGTCATCGTGATTCACATAGATTTGTTCGTTCGCCGGATCGAGGTAGTCCCACCGCAGCCGTCCCGGCTTCTTGATATACACCTTGCCCGAGGACATCACCGGTCGTTCGAATCCTTCGATTCTGGTCTTTTGCGTAAAGTCTGCCTGGAGATCTTTCGTTTTTTCATAACGCGCCTGCAGCTGCCTCACGACTTCGTGCACTTCCTGCAGCGCCTTCTCATCAGACACCCCTTCAGCGCCCCAGGCAGGCCAGACCGGCAAGCAGGCTACTATTCCGACGAATATCCAGGCTTTCCATACACTCACGCTTCAGTTGCTCCCACCGGGCCACGGCGACCAAGCACTTCTCTGCGCCCGTCACGTCCCGCCGCGCCGACGATTCCGTCCGCTTCCATTTGCTCGATCATCCGGGCAGCACGGGGATAGCCAACGCGCAACCGCCGTTGAATCAATGATGCGGAGGCCTGACCGGTCGAGAGCACCAAATCTTTCGCCTGCTCGTAGACCTCGTCTTTCGCTTCTTCTTCCGCCGCTTCTTCCTGCTTCAACGATTGCAGCTCGGGGTTATACTTAGGCAGTGCCTGCTTCTTCACAAAGTCCACCACGCGCCGCACATCGTCATCAGATACAAATGATCCATGCAGTCGGGCCAGCCGCCCCGTGCCTGACGCCAGATACAACATGTCGCCGCGGCCCAGTAACGCTTCGGCGCCGTTGGCGTCAAGAATCGTTCGTGAGTCGGTCTTCGATGAGACTTGGAAGGCGATCCGGGCGGGAAAGTTCGCCTTGATCAAGCCCGTCAGCACATCCACCGACGGCCGCTGCGTCGCCAGCACGAGGTGGATCCCGGACGCACGGGCCATCTGCGCCAGACGGGCGATCTTGTCCTCGACATCCTTCGGCGCCACCATCATCAAGTCGGCCAGCTCGTCGATCATCACCACAATATAGGGCAACGGCTCAGGCGGCGTCGGGCGATCCCGGGGGCCGGGGTCTACCTCAGGATCCGTTGATTCACCCGCAGCAAGACGCTGTTCTTCCGTCAGGAACTGCATCGGCAATTCCGGTTGATTCGCAGCAGCCGTCTCTTCCGCGAAGGCCTCATGCAGCCCGGCCACCTTGCGATTATACGCGTCGATGTTCCGCACACCGGCTTCCGCCAGTAGCTTGTACCGCCGTTCCATTTCAGCGACCACCCATCCCAATCCACGCGCCGCCGACTTCGCGTCGGTGATCACGGGACGCAAGAGATGAGGAATCCCGTCATACGATTGAAACTCGAGCATCTTGGGATCGATCAGCAGCAACTTCACTTCGCTTGGCCGGGATGAAAACAAAATGCTCAAGAGCATGGTATTCAGTCCCACGCTCTTGCCCGCACCGGTCGCACCGGCAACCAGCAAATGCGGCATCGTCTTGAGATCCGCCGTCATCGGCGCGCCGAAAATGTCTTTACCTAACGCCAGCGTGAGCTTCGAGCGGGCTTTCGTGAAGGTCTCGCTCATCACCACTTCTTTCATCGACACGGTCTCACGAGCCAGGTTCGGCACTTCGATCCCGACCACCGATTTCCCCGGGATCGGCGCGACAATGCGCAGACTGATCGCCTTCAGTCCCAGCGCCAGATCGTCGGCCAGATTCACAATTCTCGCCACCTTCGTTCCCGGCGACGGTTCAAACTCATACATCGTCACGACCGGCCCGGGCCGTACCTCCGTGACCTTCCCCACGATACCGAAGCTCGCCAGGGCGCGCGTCAGCACATCCGACTGGGCCTTCAACTCATCGTCCGACATGCGCGTGATCGGACCGGTCGGATCGCTCAACAATTCATCCGGATCGGGAAGTTGATAATCCCCTGAATCGACCGTCGTCGAAACCACCTCCACGTCAGGCTCATTCACTTCGGCAGGGGCGGGAAGCGACGCGATCGGCGGTTGAATCACCGGCCACTCCGTCACCGCGGGTGGTCCATATTCTTGGATCGTTGAGTCCTCTGCAATCTCTTCCGCCTCAGGCTGTGGACTTTCTTTCACCACTCGGCTTCGCTGTCGTCGATTACCGGACTCCACCGGTGGTTCAACCGCCGGTTCCGGCATCAGTGCCGCGAGCTTCTCCCTCCAGGCCGCCCAGCGTTCCGGGAAGCCCTGAACCAACTCCGTCAGTGACAGAGGTGTCGTGAACAAGAGTGAGACTAAAAAGCCGGCCAGAATCACAATGTGGGCGCCGGTGCTGGCAAACCAGGACCGGAGTCCATCTGCCAAGACCTGGCCGAATACTCCACCCGCCATCCCTCGATGGACAAAGCCGCTGCTCAACGTAGGCACTGCGGTCGCTTCGAGATGTAGAAAGGCACTCAGGAAAAAGACGGCCGCAAGTGAACTGACGGCCGTGCGCAAGCGGATGCTGACCGGGCTCTGCGAGAAACAGCGCAAGCCGAGCTTGCCGAGCAAGAGAGGAAACAAATACGCCGCGCCGCCGATCAAGAAAAAGAATCCCCCGGCGAGTACCGCCCCGAAGGAACCGATCAAATTGCGTGGAGGGGCCGCCGCCGGAGCGCCGGACGCCACCGTCTCGGCTTCACCCGGCACAAAGGACAAAAGACTTAAGAACGTGAGCAAGCTCAGCGCGATTAAGATCACGCCGATGACTTCACGCTGGATATGGGAAGGAGGAGCAGGGGCGCGGCGGGCTTCTCCCCGCTTCGCCGACGTCGTAGCACCCATGCGGCGGATGCTAACACAGGGGGGAAATCGTTTCAAACAACGGCAGCGGAGTCAGGTGATGTTTCCCGGCAGTGAAATCGTTGTAGTTTGCGCTAAACACGCCGCCCCCATATACGTTCGAGATGTCCTGCCACACCCAACCAATCCTTTATTGACCACTGGATCGGGTTCACTGTATAAATTTGTCATACAGTGAGGTGCCCTATGAAGCGTGGACGTGTCCCCGTCACCTTGTCGGTTCCATCAGCGTTAGCCACCAAGTTCGAGAAACTGGCGAAAGATGAAGCCAAGAATAAGAGCCAACTCTTCCGGGAAATGGTTTCCGTTTACGAGCAACGCCGGCAGGAAGACGAGTTTCTCGCGTTGCAACGATATGGCACTAAGCAGGCTCGCAAAAAGGGCGTCCTGACCGAAGCCGACGTGGAATCGCTTGTCTTTCAGGACCGCTGACCGTGCGCGTCGTGTTCGACACGAACATCTACGTGTCCGCCTTCGCTATTCCGGGGGGCCAGGCAGAAGAAGCCTACCTCGCTGTCATCCGTGGCCGATTCGACCTCTTTATCTCTGTTCCCATCCTCACCGAAACGGCAACAGTCCTCCAAAACAAATTCGACTGGTCTGAAGACAAAGCCAGGGCATTGGTCCAAGCCATCAGCCATGTCGCCACTGTCGTGACAAACGGCCCCCGGCTCCACGTCGTGCGGGACGAGCCCGATAACCGCATTCTCGAATGCGCTGTGAAAGCGCATGGGGACTTCATCGTCACAGGCGACCGCCAACTACTGGCGCTCGGTCAGTATGAAGGCGTCAAGATTCTTCGACTGGCGGATTTCCTCACTCTGCTGGCCACTCAAAAACAGGCTGAGCACTGAGAACCGTTTAACGGATCATGGATGGGCACATCCTGACTGGTTTCACAATAAAAGAGCGACCATTTCCACTGCTGTTAGAGAGAGAGGCTGCGAGTCAATTCAGTGAACTGTGCGAGTGAGAGAATCTCTGCACGGATAGATGGCGAGAGATCGAGTGACACAAGCGCATCTGTCACGTGCCTCTGGTCATACCCTTCATCCTTGAGCGAGTTGATCAGCGTCTTGCGCCGGTGGGCGAAGGCGGCCTTCACGAACGACGCAAACTTCGGCTCTTCTGCAGGGCTGAGTTCCCTCCGCGCTCTCGTTCGCAGCAATACGACGGCGGACCCGACTTCCGGCCTGGGCCGGAAACACTGGGCGGAGACGCGGAAGGCTTTGGTGATCTCGGCGGCGTACTGCGCCATGACGGATAAGACCCCGTAGTCGGAACTACCGGGCTTGGCGACCAACCGGTCGGCCACTTCGTTCTGCAGCATGAGTACCAACCGGGGAAATCGACCCCGCTGATCCAGCAATCTGAATAACAACGGCGTCGAGATGTAGTACGGCAAATTGGCGACCACAATGGTCCCGACCGGCAGATGCTCCACGGGATAGACTAATGCGTCCTCAAGGACGAGCGTCATGTTGGGAAACTCCGCCTGCCGTTCAGCGAGGTAGCCATGGAGCCGTGGATCGATCTCCACCGCCGTGACCTGGCCGGCGGTTTTGCACAGCACCTCGGTCAGCACACCGCGGCCCGGGCCTATTTCGAGGACCTGGTCGTTCGGGGACATTTCCGCCAGCGCAACGATTTTGCGCACGATGTTGGGATCGATGAGAAAGTTCTGACCGAGCCGTTTGATCGCGGCGGGAGGATCGGCAGGAGAATCCGGACGTCCCACGCCTCACGCACCAGGAGAGGGACGTGGGATTGCGGCCAACTGCTTGGCCAGCGCCGCCAGCGGCGCACGATAGCCGTCGATCAAGTCGTTGAACTCTTCGACCAAATCATTGGTAAACGACGGGCCCGGGTGAATCGCGGCAAACTTCTGCCCCTCGGCCGGCCCCACCGCCTCGGTAATGAGCGTGACCGTGCGGGTTTTCCACTTGGCCACCCGCTCGTCACCCGCCACCGTGTTCAAATCCGCGAGCGTTTGCTTGGCCAGCGCGTCCAATTCTTTGATCTGCTGTTGTATCACTGCGAGGCTCTTGGGTACTTCCTGCGACATCATCGATGGTATCCTTCCTATTTGACGCGCGCCGTCGCACGACTCTGGGCAATCCTGGCGGCCAGCTTGATCGCTTCCAACAGGCTGCCGGGATCAGCCACGCCTTTCCCGACAATATCGAACGCCGTGCCGTGATCGACGGACGTGCGGATGATGGGTAACCCGACCGTCAGATTCACGCAGGTCCCGAACGCCACGAGCTTCAACGGGATCAAACCCTGATCATGATACATCGCCACGATGCCGTCATACTGCCCCTTGACCGCTTTGCCGAACAGCGTATCGGCCGGCTGCGGGTCGCTGGCCAGAATCCCCTGTGCCTGCGCGGCGCGGGCGGCCGGGAGAATCACCCGGGCCTCCTCATTGCCGAAAAGCCCATGTTCACCGGCATGGGGGTTCAACGCGGCGACTCCGATTCTGGGATTCTTGATTCCATAGAGCTTGGTGAGCGCCTGATGGGCGAGACGAATCGCCTTTTCAATCTTCGCCTGCGTCAGGAGCTTGGGCAAATCCTTGATCGCGACATGCGTCGTCACGAACATGATGCGGAGCGGACCGCCGACGATCATCATGCCGGACTCTTTGGCGTTTGTCAGATCGGCCAGCAGTTCGGTATGGCCCGGATAGTGGCAACCTGCCATATTGATGGCTTCTTTATTGATCGGTGCCGTGACGATGCCGTCGATGCAGCCGATTTCCGCCAGATGCACGGCTTTCTTAATGAATTCGACGGACGCCGCGCCGGTTTCAGCCGCCGCCACGCCCGCGGTAAACTTCTTCAGCGGGGTCTCCATCGGATCAAGGACCGCCACCGTATTCCCTTTCAGCGGCACCGGATCGTGGCCATGCACCGGCACCACATTCAGCTTCAGCCGTAATGCCTTGACGGTGCGCTCCATGACCGGCACAGAACCGACGACCAGCGGCAGGCAGAGACGCTGCACCTCTCGACCCGCCAGCGCTTTGGCGACCACCTCCGGGCCGATCCCGGCAGGATCGCCCATGGTAATCCCAAGCAACGGTTTTTCACTCAATTCCATCTTCACCTTTTTCGCACGCATCACTCGTCACCCTTCACACGTCACCCCCCGACATAGAGATACACCGTATACCCCATATAAAGGACGGCGCCGGCGCTCAGCAACAACGGTTGCCATCGGCCGCCGACGAAAATTTGGAGCAGGCAAAGTCCTGCTGCGACCATTGCCAACACCATCGTGAGCATCGCCGAAGGCGCCAGGGCCCACTCGGTTCCGATCAACCCCACTGAGACAGGAAAGGTCCCCTGGAACACCATGGCCCCGGTGACATTCCCGATCGCGAGACGATCCTTCTTTCGATAGAGCCAGAGAAAGCTGTTCGACATTTCCGGCAATTCCGTCGCCAGGGGAGCAATGAGCAAGGCCAGAATCAGCGGGGAGACGGCAAACGTGGCAGCCACGGTTTCCGCAGCGGTCACAAACAAATGCGCCCCCGCAATCAATCCGCCCAGGCCGGCCAGGGCCTGCAACCCGATCATCATATAGGATGGCGTCTTGGCTTGTTTGGCAAAGAGCAGCGGCTCCAGTGAACCCTCGCCATCCTCTTCATCTTCGGCGCTGAATTTGATCTTCATGTAGTAAACGTAGAGGCCCATCAATCCGATCGCCGCCGCGACATGAACCGCACGGGAGGGAACAAATACGCAGCCCAGGGCGACGGCATAGCCGATCGTGAAGAACGTCAAATCCGTCCTGATCTCACCGTAGTTCAAATGGAATTGCGCCGTCCGCTTGCCGGCGCGGGCGAACAGGATCAGCAGCAGGGCGAGGATCGGCAGCACCAGGGTGCTCAGCATGAAGGGCGCCCCGAGAATTGCGCCCAAACCGACTTCCGCTTCCTGCTGACTCTTCCCGAAAAAGATCGCGATGACGGGAATCGACGTTTCCGGCAGGGTGGTTCCGATTGCCGCGAAGATGCTGCCGACCGCGCCTTCGGAAATGCCGAGCCGCTTCCCCAACCACTCAATGGCATTCGTGAATAGGCCGCATCCACCCAATGTGACGGCCACCGACAGAAGAAAGAGCGCAACATAAAAAAGCAATGTCACGAGCGGATCTTCCTCTTCCGTGGAACCGACCGGGCATACGCCACTCGCGCCTCATCCATGACGTCTTTCAACGGCCGTCCGGCCTGAACGGCAATCTTCTGACAATCGATATATTCCGGCGCCGCTTTTTCCCACCCGGCTCCGACCTCACCGATTTTCATCCGCACCGATCCGCCCGTCACTTTCACCGTCACAAACCGCCGGGGGAGCCCCTGCCGGTCCAGCTCCTGAATCCGGACACCCAGCGCCGTGGTTTCCTGCAACACCACCTCCAAGACCGCATCGGTATGTTCGCGCGAGGCGAGGCAACTCAGGATGACACCGGGCCGGCTTCGTTTCATGATGACGGGAATCAACGCCACATCGAGCGCTCCGACGGCAAATAACTGCGCCATCACGTGCTCGTAGGCTTGCGGATTCAGATCGTCGAGATTCGTTTCGATCTGCACGACTCGATCGGTCGGCCGCCCGCTTGACGCCGTCTCATCGTCCAGAAAAACCCGAAGCGCATTAGGCCACCCCTCAGGATCGGCGTCTCCGGCGCCGTACCCGACTTGCGCAGACTCGAGCACAGGCATCGACCCGAACGAAGCAGCCAGCGTGCGCAGCAGAGCCATCCCCGTCGGCGTCGCCAATTCACAGCGCGGCCCTTCCGAATAGATGGGTATTCCCTTCGCAAGCGCGGCGACTGCCGGTCCAGGAACCGGAAGCAAACCGTGAGCGGTTCGAATCGTCCCGGCTCCGACATTCACCGGCGAGGCTGTGACCTGTGTGACTCCGAGCAGGTGACAGCCCAACACCGCCCCGACGACGTCGATAAACGAATCGATGACGCCGACTTCATGAAAATGGACATCGCGCTTTTCGACTCGATGGGCCTGACCTTCGGCTTCCGCCAGATGGTCGAACACCGTCCGGCTCTGTTCTTTCACGACCGCCGACAATGTGCTGTCCGCGAGGATCTTATGAATGCGGGAGAGCGTGAGAGGACGATCGAATCCGCGTTGGATCACGACCGTGATCTTGGTCGCAGGCAGCGCCCCGCGATGCACCTGCCGCTGCTCAAGTCGATACCCAGTGAGCTTCAACCGCTTCAGTTCCGTACGGAGCGCGGCCGGCGGAAGCCCGACGTCGATCAGCGCGCCGAGCACCATGTCGCCGCTCACGCCGGAGTAACAATCAAAATGCAGCCGTCGTCCCACTCGCACTCCTTATCGACCTGTCGTGAAGAGGCCGCCCATCTTACCCAAGGCGCTGCACAACGGCAATCGCTTCAGCTCTTTCATTGACACCCTACGGAGGCTGTGTTATCCCCCGTACATGACGCACACATGTTTTGAGTTCGCTTTCTCAGCCGCTCGAACTTCTTTGATCGCACGCGTGGGCCGCTCGACCCCAATCTTTCTCCTGCTTGGATGCCTGATCGGTTTCATGGCGATCGCTCCGGCCGACGGATTTGCGAAAACAAAGCCGCCGCGTGTCCCACGCCCGGAACCGGAACTCAAAGTCCTGGACTTACACATCGCTCCGACGCCCTATGAAGCAGGAAACGGGCCCTTGGAATTTTCCGTGAACGTCCAACTCCCGAAAGAGCTGAACGGCGCGACCGTCCTCGAAGTCTCCTCCCTGATCAGTTCCCCCTCGAAAACATCATTGCGTTTTCTGACACATCGCCAGGCGCTTCAACCGCAATCCATCAAACCGGGCGAAGCCCAAACCCTGCTCCCGATCCGCCTGTCCTGGGACGGCCAAGACCATAGAAAACAACTGGCCGGTCCCGGAACCTATGCGTACGAAGTCCGCATCAAATTGTTGGCCAATGGTGAGAAAGGGCTGCGCACGATGATGGTAGCCTGGCCGAAACGGGGAACGCTGGAAGTGAAATAAGACTCAGCGGGACGCGCGAGACAGGCGCGACTGGCGGGAGAGATGTGATCCGTCACTCGTTCAGGATCTTACCTTTCTCGCTTGTCGCGCATTTCCCCCTCGTCGCGCCTCGCGCCCAGCACATTGATCCGATGGGCGAGACAGCCCGCCCCGAATCCGTTATCGATATTCATCACCCCGACACCGGCGGCGCAGGAATTCAGCATGGTCAGCAACGCGGCGAGGCCACCGAAGCTTGCGCCGTAGCCCCGGCTCGTCGGCACTGCAACCACAGGACAGTCGACCAACCCTCCGACCACGCTTGGCAGCACGCCGTCCATCCCGGCCACCACAATCGCCACTCGCGCTTCGAAGAGCCGGTCTTTCCGGCCTAATAGCCGGTGCAATCCCGCGACGCCCACATCGTACAGCGTTTCGACATGACTGCCCATCACCTCCGCCGTCACCCGCGCCTCTTCGGCCACCGGCACATCGGCGGTCCCGGCGGTCAAGACCAGAATATGCCCGGCACGCCGCGCAGGCTGGCCGTCGATCGCCACGATGCGCGCATCGGCATGATAACGGGCCCGGCGATCGAGTTTCATAATGGCTTTGGCAATGGCCGGCGCGGCGCGGGTCGCCAGAAACGGCCCGCCTTTCTTGATCAATGAGCGGGCAATGGCGACCGACTGTGTCGCCGTCTTGCCTTCGCACAACAGCACTTCAGGAAATCCCTGGCGGAGCGATCGATGATGATCCAGCGAGGCAAAACCGAGATTTTCGAACGGCATGGCACGCAGCCGCTGCACCGCGTCCGCAACCGTAACCTGGCCGGTACGCACGCCCTTCAGGAGCTGTTCAATCCCCTCCGGACTCATCTCCGCCCCTTTTCCGGCTTCGCATCCCGCTCCATCAAATCACTCACCGCCTTCCGGCAGGATTTTCCTTCGAACAGCACCGCATTGATCTCCTGCGTGATCGGCATCTCAACCTGATGCCGCCGCGCCAAGCCCAGCGCCGCCCGAGCCGTGCGGACGCCTTCCGCGACAGCCTGCATCCCGCCCAGAATGGCATCGAGCGATTCCCCCTGCCCCAGGCGCACACCGACCGAATGGTTTCTGCTCAACGAACCGGTGCAGGTCAACACCAAATCGCCGACCCCGGAAAGTCCATAGAACGTTCGCGGATCTGCCCCCATGGCCACACCCAATCGTACGATCTCGGCAAGCCCACGGGTGATCAAGGCGGCTCGTGCGTTATGCCCCAATCCCAATCCATCGACCACTCCCGCTGCCAGCGCCATGACATTCTTCAACGCACCGCCGAGCTGCAGCCCAATGAGATCGGTATCGGCATAGACCCGCAATGCCGGTGTCATCAAGGCAGTTTGAAACCGTGCCACCAGCTGCGCGTCTCGCCCGGCCAGACAGACCGCCGTCGGCTTCCCGGCGCTGAGTTCACTGGCGAAGCTCGGCCCGGATAGCGCCATCAGATATTGCTCCATGGATTCCGGAAGCACCTCGTCCATGATCTGCGTCATCAGTTTTGAGCTGTCCTCCTCCACCCCTTTGGTCGCACTGATGAGCGGAATCGGATGCGGCAGGCAGGAGGCCATCTTTCGGAGCACCTGTCTCGTCACATGGGACGGGACCACAAACAGAATGCCGTCACGCTGCTCGATCGCCTCTGTCAGAGACGTGGTCGCAGTCAGCGTCCGGGGGAGAGCAACACCCGGAAGAAAGACTCGATTCTCCTGTGTCGAATTGATGGCATCAACCACCTCACGTTCATAGGCCCAGAGGCGAATCTCTAGCCCTTTCTCGGCCAGGTGTTTGGCCAAAGCCGTGCCCCAAGCACCGGCTCCAATGACTCCGAGTGATCTGATCTCCTGCATCCCGGTTCAATCCTAGGTGAAAATGGAAGCGGCTGCGGACCGCACAACTAAGCGGCGCGGATTATAGGAAGCCCCTGTCTAGGAGTCAACGAACGGAACGGCGCTCTCAGAACTGTCAAGCCAGGAGCAGTGGAAGCGTTAGACCCCCGAGGGACAATGGCACATGCCTTGCTCCCTCTGTGGACGAATTCGAGAAAACCCTTCGCGGGAAGGCCCTAGAGACATAGGATAGAACACGAGCAGACGTAGCCGGAGAACGCCTATGACGCAACGAATGTATACGAAACGCACCTGGAAAGGAGCCCTATTGGCGGGCCTCTTGTCCTTTCTTATCGCCACGCCCTACGCGTATCCTGAGGCCTACATCGGGGGACAGATCGGAACTGCCTTGATTGGCAACACACTCAGGGGTGTCGAACTGACGGACTTCACGCCGCCAGGAATCATGTCCAACCGGGAACTGGCAAGCTCAGCTCTTCTCGGTGTGAAGGTAGGTTACTACTTCCCGCGGGCACGCTGGTTTGGCATCGAAACCGAGTTCTATCAGACCAGTCCCCATATCAAGCAGCAGCACACAAGCGTTACTATTCCCAGCGGCGCGACCTTAAGAGATTTTGGGCCTGTTGGGTCTGGGACGTTTGAGGGCACTCTTTCAGGGGATTACTTTCGCGTTCGCACATGGGTGCCGATAAATTTCATGTTCCGGTACCACAAGACCCGATTGCAACCCTACATTGGATTCGGGCCCGGCATTTTCATGGCTCGCGTCAAAACCATCGCCACTGGATTTGAAGGAACACAGGATAGAACCAGCATTGGCTTCAATGTAAAGGCCGGCCTTGAGTACTTCATCACCCGACATCTGAGTGCCTTTGGAGAATGGAAACACAACCGAACCTCGTTTAATTTCGACGGGAATGATAACGGAGGGTTTGGATTCAAGGCTGATTACAATCCACACTTCATCGCGTTCGGTCTCAACTACCACTTCTAGGCAATCGTCGCGCTGTCATGAAACAACAGCGCGGCACACACCCTCGCCACATACATCCGATACTATCTCCCGCTCCTGTAGATACTCTTTCCCACCGGTTTACGTGGAGCTCAGTTTCGCCGTAGTATGCACGATATGCAGACCTGTCCAAGCTGTCACCAGTCTTTGCCGGAGATCAATCGCTTCTGTACCCAGTGCGGACAACGGCTCGCGGCGACCGCATCACCGGCCCCGCCCCCTCAGCCGACAACCCCGGAGCAATTGAACCTAAATGTGCTCTATGGCATGGTGGGCACGTTGATCCTCGCCGTGCTGCTCCCCCCATGGGAAACCCCGCCGACTCAGCCTCCTGAATTCCTCGGCTTTCACAGCGTCCTCTCCCCGCCAACCCCTGAGGCGATCATCAGCCGCATGTTGCTCACCATTGAGCTGACCACCGTGACGATCGCAGGCCTCTATGCCGCCTTCTTTTTTCGGCGACGACCGTAAGTCAGGCACCAAGCGACATGTGTGACTCATCGAATGGACCTGCGAGTCATCAGGCTGCTCAAAATGTCCCGATAACTAGGCCGCAGGTGAGTGAAAACCGGAAGCGTACCCTCTGGGGTACGTTGAGGATTTTCACGAGCCGAGAACGACGTTAACGGGCATTTTCAGCAGCCGGGGAATCTTAATCCAGAGCCAGCGTGAGACACTTAGCCGAGCCGCCGGACTTCATGAACTCATCCAGCGGCACCGGATGGACCTGATAGCCTCGTTCCTGGAGCAGGTGCATCGTGGCGGGACAGCCTTTTGGCAGGGCAACATGCGTTCCGACGCAGACCGCATTGCAGGCAAACTTCAGCGCCTCCGCTTCCGGAACCGCCAGCAGCCGGTCCTTATCCACCCGTTCCAGAATCGCGCTCTGCCCATAGGAATCGAACGCCGGCGGATAATAGAGCAGTTCTCCTCCCGACAAGGGACACAAACAGGTATCGAGGTGATAGAATCGCCCATCGACCAGTTCCAGGGGAATGATTTCGCGGGCAAACCGTTCACTGAGCAACGGAAACACCCGGATATCCGATCGCTGCCGATAGCCCCCGAACCAATACTCGGAGAATCCAAGCAGGTCTCCCGCGCCTTCGAAAAAGAACTCGGGCTCCAACGTCACCACGTCATAGCCGGCGCTGCGAAACCAATCCTCGAAATAAGCTTCCTCCCGTTGGCGCTCGGGATAGCGAAACCGACTGACGACCGCCCGTCGTCCAACGACCACACCGGCATTGGCGGTAAAGACCAAATCCGGCAACCCCGGCACCGGGCGCATCCGCTCCAACACGGCTCCGACATCCCGCTCAAGAACCTGCATGAGACCGTGCCACTGTCTGGCGGCACTGACATGATCGACCGTGTTGGAACGCCGCATCCAAGGATTGATTTCATACTCGATGTCGAAATAGTCCGGAGGACAGACCAACAGCCGGCTCACAGAGACCTCCCGAGCTGCCTGGCCAGTTCATTGAGAAAGGAGGCCGCATCCATCACCAGACCCACGGCCTGAAAGCTCCCCCGGTCGGCAAGCTTCGTGGGGACCGACGCATTGATGTCGACACAGACCGTCGGAACTGCGGCGGGTAACAGGTTGCCGGTGGCCACCGCGTGCAGCGTGGAGGCGACCAGGAGCGCCAGCCCGACTCCCGGAATCGCCTCCCGCATAGCCGCTTGCGCTTGCATGGAATCGGTGATGACACCGGGCAATGGGCCATCGTCCCTGATCGTGCCGGCCATCACCACGTGAACCCCGGCCCTGATACAGGCCGCCATAATGCCGCGCTTGATCACTCCCGACTCAACGGCAACCAGGATGCTGCCGATCGCTCGAATCCGGTTGATGGTTCGAAGATGATGCGCATGCCCGTGCGGAACCGCATGCCCGGCGTTCATCGCATAGCCTAAGGAAGTTCCGTAGAGGTCGGCTTCCATATCGTGGGCCGCCAAGGCATTGCCGCAAAACAGGACATGGATAAACTCTTCTTCGACCAACCAGGTCAACGCATCCCGCCCGCCGGCATGAATAATGGCCGGTCCTCCGGCCAGCAGTACCTTGGCCTGCCCGCTTCCCGCTCGTCGCTCATCGCGAAGCATGCGCATTCGCCGGGCCACGTCGGCAATGACATGGCTATGCGGACGCTCAGCGGAGACCGTGGACTCCATGAAAGCAAACACATCGCGCTCACGGGGCCGCTGCATCGGAATGACACGCACTCCGGCCTGTCCGGTCACAATCAGATCTCCCTTACGGACATCGGCCATCGGCACAGTCCGGGCAGTCATGCGTTGCAGATCCACGGTAATGCCCAGATCCATCTCGACCCTTTGGACATCGATCCACGTGTC
Organism: uncultured Nitrospira sp.; assembly: GCA_964635345.1. Classification (GTDB taxonomy): domain Bacteria; phylum Nitrospirota; class Nitrospiria; order Nitrospirales; family Nitrospiraceae; genus Nitrospira_D. Next base: position 13,857 of record CAZWOX010000028.1, on the reverse strand, counting down.
GCTCAGGCGAACTTCTGTCGGCAAATGGGTGGTGGAATAGAATTCGTCAGGGAACACGCCGTCGGCAGGCGCCGGCTGCACGACGCAGTCGTACTCCCGCTCGACCACGGCGCCGTGCGGCTGAATCGCGCGCAGAATGTGGTTCAGCGTTGCGAGCGTCGGCGCCCGTACGATAATCCGCGCATGCGACGGATCCTCCCTGGTGCGGCCGATCTCGACCCGATCGAGATCGAACGAGCCCCCCATCATCAGAATCAGATCCAGGACCTTCGCCAGGATCAGCGAATCGATAATGTGGCCGCGCAGAACGATCGTTTCTTGAGCCTGGGTCACGTCACCCCCTGATAGGCAAGAGGTCAGAGGCTAGGGGCCAGAAGAAACGCCATGCGCCCCAAAGCCATCTCCCATAAAAATATATGATAGCACGCATTCAACAACTAGAACCCCGATCCATCTTTGAGCCGTCTTACCTCTAGCCCCTCGCCTCGTGTCCCTCGCCGGATTTCATAATCTCTCGCAACACACTCGTCGCGTAGGCTCCTGGAGGAAGCGAAAATGTGACGGTGAGACTAGTCCCGTCGAGCGCCCACTCCAATTCAGCCGGCAGAACACGCAGGGCCCGCCGTTCGCCGCGAAAACCACAGTCTTTGGCTGCCGCAACCAACGCCTCCTGCGTCGTGCCCGCCTCAGCCACGACCGCTTGTTCGATCAAGCCCGGCTCTCCTTCAGCCCAGGACACGCGTGAGCCGAACAAAATGCCTGTCGGACTGATCTCGAAACAATCGGCGCGGATCTGTTCTTTCTCCGCATCCTCGACTAAGAAACAGGCGCCGTTCTGCGACTTCATCGCCCAGTCGCCGACGAAGAGCCGATCGATCCGATCGATGCGGCGGGCCAGGATGCGGTTGAACAAATAGGATTGGTAGCTGTTCAAGTACCACATCCGCTTGGCCCGGCTCATCTTGTCGCGTCGCCGGGCATCTTGCAGCAGAGCGGCGCCGACTTCATGGTTGTCCCCGCGTTTTCCCTGGCGCTGCGGACCGAAGTAATTCGGCACGCCGCGGCGGCTGAGTTCGGCGAGGATGGCCGGCACCGATTCTGCCGCGTGCGATGCCACGTCACGAACCACCAGGCGAAACCGGTTCCCCGCATGATGGCCGGTCCTCAGACGATTGCGGTGCCGTCCCAGCACCTCCACCTTCAACAACTGTTCGTCGATCGCCAGCCGGGAGATCCGGTCTTGATCGATACCTTGGACCGAGACCATTTGGGTCGTCACCGCGCGCGCATCCTTCAATCCCGCCACACCGATCGCCTGCGCTTTCACCCCCAAGACCGACGAAAAGTTTTTCACCAGATCCGGCGTCGACAATCCGCGCTTGGTCACGCTCAGATACAGATGCTCGCCGTTTCCGCACGGGAGATACAACGGCCGCTCTTCGACTTGAAAATCCTCGTGGGTCGCACGCATCACCCCGCCGACGCCGGGGATTGAGGCGGTAAGAAACGGCTCGACTTGTGTATTCACTCTGCACCATCCGATGATTGCGTCATGTGTAAATCTCTACACTTGCTTCAGGGAAGACCGAGGCCCATGGTATAGTGAGTCATGTGGAAGCGTGTACAGCCAAGCCCGTCCGATCATACCGGAAACGTTCCGGCGATGCCGCTGCTTATCGCAGTCGCCTGCGCATGCTTGGCAAGCGGGTATCCTGTTTCCGCCTCCGCCGATCCTGACCGGCCGGGGAAACAATCCGACGTCTTCCGCCGGTTCACGCAACATATTCAACGGCAAATCGAGTCGGACAAGACGGCCTTCGCACAAGCCAGCGGCTGCACCAACTGGTTCTATCATCAAGAGAAGCGGCCCCCGACGCCGCCGAGTGCCCAACCTATTCGCCTGGATCTGGTCCTCCAGCCTCCGAGTAAAGAGGAGTGCCTGCGAACATACCCGGGCGGGCTGGAATCGGTTCGCCAGGATTTTCACCGCACGCAAACATCGTTGTCCGTCAGCCTGACGTTCTATGAGTATGCCCTGGTGGGCGACCGCAATGACGATGGCCGCTACAGCCGTGAGGAATTACAAGATATCTTCCCGGCACTGGCCCTCACGTTCGATCCCGGTCGCTCTCCCGACGCCCAGGCCGACTCACTCGCCGGGCGCTTCGACGACTGGTATCGCATGCGAAATCTTGAACACCTGATGACCGGCATGGCCCAACTCTACGAAAAAGGCTATCGGGTCTCACCGGCCGACCGGGCCGAACTTGACCGGGTCACCAAATGAGGGTTGCCCATTCGTGGCCCGATCGCGCCCGGGCGTTTGTCGGCGCGTGTCTGAGCGAACCCTTCTATCGCCTCTTCAGCCTGTTTCCGCAGTGCGAAGTCGGCTTGTCCCAACATGCCGTCACCCGCCTGACCTTTCCCCATCGCGTGCTGGCCGGCCACCGGGCCGTCCATCTGAGCGATCTCCATCTCGACCGCTACCAGCCCCGCCATGAGCTGATCGCCGAAGAGGTCAGAGGATTGGAGCCGGACTGGATTTTCATTACCGGCGATCTGTTGAATGTCCCGGAGGGCCTGCCTCACCTGTTTCGATTCCTCGCGCAACTGCGCGCCATCGCCCCGGTCTATGTGACGCTGGGCAATCACGACCACTACAGCGGCATCCCCGTCGAGCAGTTCCGCCGCTGGGCGGATCGCCATCAGATTACGCTGCTCATCAACGAATCGGCGACTATTCGCACGAACGGCGGCGAGCTGGCCCTCGTCGGGGTGGATGATCCGTCGCTGCACCGGGCCGATCTCCGATGTTTACCGGCACAGGCACAACATCGGTTTACGCTGCTGCTCGCGCACGCCCCGAACATTCTCGATCAAATGGAGCCGCAGCATCATGCCAACCTGATTTTGTGCGGACACAGCCACGGGGGGCAGTGGAGAATTCCAGGAATTCCGACTATCTGGCTGCCGCCCGGCTGCAACGGCCGGATTGCCGGACACCACGAGAAGCGCGGCCGGCGCCTGTATATCAATCGCGGACTCGGCTGGTCGTTTCTCCCGCTGCGGTGGAACTGCCTGCCGGAGATCGCCCTGATCGAGTGGACCGTCGAATCAACCGCACCGGCGATCATGGCGGCGTAAGCCGTTCGAGCGCTTCCTTGGCGCGACTGCGCGTCGTCTGATCCCAGTCTTCCTTCATCACTTCTTCGAGTTTTGCCCGGGCCTCGGAAGCGCGCAAGCGGCCCAATCCCAAGGCCGCACAAGACCGGACGTAGGCATGATCATCTTCGAGCGCGGCCAGTAACAACGGAACGATCGAGCGGTCCTGCAGCACGCCCAAGTGACTGGCCGCCATCCCGCGAATGCGATGTTGTTTCTCCCCGACCGCCCGGCGCAACGTGCTCACCCATAACTCTTTGAGCGCGGGCGCCACGGCTTCAAGCCCGGTCACCCGATATCCGTTCACCTCCGCCAATGCGAATGACAGCTCGAGTTTCTTGTCGCGAACGGTTTCCCGCTGGAATGCCGCGAGCAAGCGATCCCGTTTCCGTGCTCGCTGCGCGCGCCGACGGATTTTCTTGATGACCGCCATCGCCAGCACACCGATGCCGAGCACCGCAGCGGCCAGCGGAATGGCCTGGTCGATCACGTATTCCTGCGATTCCAGCGACAGACGTTTCCACACCCACACCGAGGCAATGACGATCCCCAGAAGGATGACAATGGCGCTCAGATTGGCCTGGCCCTGGTCAGCGCGTCGCAACATGGGAGCGGATCATACGGGCGCATCCCTCGCGCCGTCAATGAAGGATCCCCGCCCTGACCGCAAACCATTATGGCAAACCGTGGTCCCTTGACCCCTTGCCCGCGGGCAGAATATGCTCCGGCCATGGAACTTCCCGATCTGAAAGACGACCCGTATCTCAAGCTGGTCAGACCGTTGGTAGAAGCCTACCAGGCGTTTTGGCTCGCCGGTAACCGTCATATCCGTTCATTGAAGCTGACGCCGTCCCAATTCGACGTCATTGCGACGTTGGGAGATACGGACGGCATGACCTGCTCTGAGTTATCGGCCAGAACTCTTGTGACCAAAGGGACACTCACCGGCGTGCTCGACCGGCTGGCGGCCAAGGGATTGATTCTCCGTGAGTCCGTCGACAGCGATCGCCGCCGAATCAGGATTCAACTCACCGAGAAGGGCGACACGATGTTCCGCAAAACTTACGCGGCCCATATCGCGTTCCTGAAACCGTTTTTCGAACAGGCCTTGAGTCCGAAAGAGGTCGACGACGCACGGCGGCTGCTGCTCCGCCTTCGTGACAGTTTCAAGCGGGGATCTTCCTAGACATGCGGCTCACCATTCTCGGCTCAGGCACGAATGTTCACCCGACCAGAGCCGCCGCCGGCTATCTGGTCCGTACCGACCAAACCATGCTGTTGGACTTCGGTCCCAGGACACTCTCCAATCTCCTGAAAACCGGCGTTGATCGCCATCGCATCACCCATATTCTCTTCTCGCACTTTCATGCCGATCACTTTTCCGATTTCATCACTTTCTATTTTGACGCGGTCATCTACACCAAACATGGCGGCGGGTGGCGCCCCGATCTCACCCTGATCGGCCCGCGCGGGGCGCAAGCCCTGTTCCGCAGCATCATGGCCACGTTCCCCGGCTTCGCGAATCCACCGTTCCCGGTCCATCTGAAAGAAGTGACAGACCGGGCCTTTCATATCGGTGACACCGTCATTACTCCCCGCCGGGTCGTACATGTTCCGGATCTGAATAGTGTGGGATATCGGATCGAATACAAGAACAAGACGCTGGTCTACTCAGGCGATGCCCAATACTGCGACAGCCTGGTGCGCCTGTGCCGGGAAGCCGACGTGTCCGTACTGGACTGCTCGTTCCCGGCCACGAAGCCGGGACCGGTGCACATGCATGCGGGGGAATGCGGCCGGGTAGCGGAGGAGGCCGGCGTCGATCGCCTGGTGCTGTCGCATTTCTATCCGCCCGCGGATCGGGCCGACGTAAAGGCTCAGGCAGCGGAGCATTTTCGAGGGACCGTGATAAAGGGAAAGGATCTGCTGACGATTCGACTCTGAAGCGAGAGAGAAACCAGCCTGACTACAAGCCTTCTTCGCGGGGCTCCCCGCCGAGAATTTCGATCAGCGTGGTAAACCGCGCCGTCTTCACCGGCTCATCCATCTTCGAATAGATCGCCAGGAGATTCTTCACCATGCGGGAGAGGATGCCCCGAACCGGGCTGTGTTGCAGATACTTGTCATCGAAGCCGTAGCCGGCTTCCGTTAAGAACCGAGCGCAATTCTTTTCCGTCAACAGCGCGCCGCCGTTGAAACAATCGATGAAAATCTTGTAGCGATCCGACTCGTACTTCACCAGGAAATGCCCCGGCATCCCGATGCCATGCAGCGGCAGACCCAGCCGCTGCCCGATGAGGAGATACACCACGGACAAACTGATGGGAATCCCCACCCGCCGGTCGATCACACGATTCAGATAGCTGTTCTCGACCTCGTAATAGTTCTTGGTATTGCCCTTGAAGCCCTGCTCGGTAAACACATAGCGATTCAGCGCATTGACCGTTTCTTCGCCGGACGCGCGCGGACCGATCCGTTCCCGCACTTCCCGCGCCATCGTATCGAGAATCCGGCCATAGGCTGCGGTATCGAGCAGGGGATAGGTATAGCGGGCAATGAGAAACGCGCCCTGCTCCAGATTCATGGTCTCGTCGGGGCCTGCGGCCATGGCCCGCATTTCATCCTCGAGCTTGCCCCAACGAATCTCTTCCAGAATTGTCGCGATCCGATCGGCCATCTCCGGCTGCTCGATCTCGGCTTCCTGAAGCAGCGGCACGGCCATGGAGCCGATATCGATCAGCTTGTCACTGATGGTCTCGACAATGCGCGCATCGTCATCGGACAACAGCCGGATGAGCGCGCGAATCTGACTCTCTGGAATAACCATAATTCTCGCCGATCCTTTCCTACCGGCACATCGGCAGGCTGCTCAAAAAGACTGTCCAGCAAGGCCGCAGCAAGTGAAGGCCCGCGGCGTACCCTCTGGGGTACGTTGAGGGTCTGAACGATGCGAGAACGACGCTGGCGGACTTTTTCAGCAGCCGGCTAGCCCATCGCCCGGCGGAACGCCTTGGCTCCGCCATACAAACAGAGCGCATCGAAAATAACCATCACGCCGATCGCCATGCCCACATGCGGCAGGGCATCGCTCCAATTGGTGAGAATCAGCGGCCGCACGGCGTCGATCGCCCAGGTCATGGGATTGAACTGCGCCAGGACACTCATCCAGCCCGGCATGGCCGTCAGCGGCACCAATGCCGAACTGAGGAAGATCATCGGCAGCGACAGGAAGCCGAGGACCGAGAAAAAGTCCCCGTGGCTCTTCACCGAAAAGGCCATTGCCATCGAGATGGCCGTCAGCCCCACGCCGAACAGCATGCCGATCAAGAGGATCGTGGCCACGCCGAGCAATCCCGTCGCCGGATGCACACCGAAGAGAAACGCGATGCCGAGGATCACCAAGACTTGAAGAGACGTGATCGTCATCACGAAAATAAACCGGCTGAGAATCACCGAACTCCGGTGGATCGGCGCGGACATCAGCCGTTCGAGGAATCCGTTTTCCTTGTCGAACAACAGATCGACGCCGCCGGCCAGCCCGTTATTCAGCACCGTCATCACGACCACACCGGCCGCCAGGAAGCTGATGTAGTTGGGCGCCTGGGTCACCTGCACGTCCGCCGCGCGCTGAAACAGGTTGCCGAAGAAAATCAGCCAGAACAGCATCGGCTGGACCAGCGTAAAGAGCATGCTGAATTTCTCCCGACTCAACCGGCGGACCCACCGCAACGTCAGGGCCCCGATTTCTTGCCAATAGTCTTTCATGATGTGATCCGTGATCAGCAATGGGTGATGAGCGCAGGTCCGAAAATCAACCGTTCACTCATCACCGATCACCCCTCACTCTCCTTTTCAATATCGTCCTGGATAGAGCGGCCCGTGTGAGCGATAAAGACATCGTCCAACCGGGGACGGTGATAGTCGATAAAATCGAGGCGGCAGGCCAGCTTGTTCGCCGCCTCCAAGATGGCCGGAAGCGCCTTTTCCGCGGACTCCACGCGAATATCCAGCCCGGTGGCTGTCGCATTTACGGTGCGAATGGCAGGCTGCCCCTTGAGGGCGGAGGCCAAGGCGCCAAGCCGCGCGGTTTCCTTGATCGTGAGCGACACGATGTCGCCGCCGAGCGCCACTTTCAGTTCGGCCGGAGACCCGATCGATTTGACTTTGCCGCAATCGATGATCGCGAGACGGTCGCACAATTGATCCGCTTCGTCGAGATAGTTGGTCGTCATAACCACGGTCATGCCCCGGGCTTTGAGCATCCGGATATAGTCCCAGATGCGCAGACGGCTCTGCACATCCAACCCCAGCGTCGGCTCGTCCAAAAAGAGGATCTTCGGATTCGGCAGCAGGCCGCAGGCGATGTCGAGCTTCCGCTTCATGCCGCCCGAATAGGTCTTCGCCGGCCGGTCCGCGTGCTCTTCGAGTTCGACCAGCTTGAGCAATTCAGCAATCCGCTTTGCGGCTTCTTCCTTCGCCAAATGGTAGAGCGCTCCAAGCAACTCCAGATGTTCGCGGCCGGTGAGGAATCGATCGATGGCCCGTTCTTGCGGCACATAGCCGAACAGCGTCCGCACCAGATCCGCCTCGCGCACCGTATCGCGCCCGAACACCGTCGCAGTGCCGGACGTCGGATGGAGCAGCGTGATGAGCGTGCGCAGAGTCGTGCTTTTGCCGGCGCCGTTCGGTCCCAGCAAACCGAAAATCTCGCCTGCATACACCTGGAAAGAAAGATCGTCGACCGCTTTATGGCCGTCGTAGCTCTTGCAGAGCCGATTCACATCGATCGCAATTGTCCGGTCCATTACCCCCAACCCTTCGCGCCTTGTTGATCATGCACCATGAACTGGATCAGGTCGCTCAGACGGCGCGCCCGCTGGTGGAGACCTTCGGCTTCTATAAGAAATTGTTTTTCCAATGGTGTGCAATCCAAGTAGGTCGACAGCATATTCACCAGGATCTCATCGTTCACATCGTTGCGGAACAACCCTTCCCAGGTCGCCGCATCTTCCCGCGCGCGCAGGTACTTCTCCAACACGGCCATCAGGGCCTGCCGCACTTCCGGAGCCAGCGAGGGCTCGGCGGTCGCCGGCTTTATGGCCACCCTGGCTTCTCGATAGGGCTTCTCGAAAAACTCTTCCTGGATTTCGTACCGCTCCAACCCTTGGAGCAAAATATTGGATCGTCCATCGACCAACGGTTGCACACTGACGAGGCGGCCAATGCAACCGATCGGATAGATCGCCGGATGGCCGTAGTAATCCGTCTCCCATCCCTCCTTCAGCAGGGCCATCGCCACACACCGTCCACCAGCCGCCGCATCCGCCACCATCTGACGATAACGCGGCTCGAAAATATGGAGCGGCAGATACGTCTTCGGGAAAAAGACCACATTGGGCAACGCAAATACCGGAACGCGTTCCGGGATGGCGAACGGTGCGGCTTTGTCGTAGGGGTCGCTCGTGGGTCGGTCGCGCTCGCGATCAATCTGCATCATTCACGATAGCCGAGAGTCGTGAAAATTGTCAACGCCGAGACCGGCGCCCAGGCGCATGAGAGACAGCGCAAAAGACCTCACCAATACTGGCGATTTGTGCGCGATCTTTCTCGCATGCTATAAGCCGCAGACGAAAATGCATCTCCCCTGATGGTGCGCCATGACATTCCGTTCTGTTCGTCTCGCGATACGACTGCGGCGGATCGCCGCCGCCGGCCTCTGGCTGCTCCTTGCGCTCGCAGGGGGAGCAACAGCGGCGCCGGTCGATCCGGCCGACTCCTCCTTTCGCCTGGCGCAAGAGGGGTATCGATACGAATTCCCGCGCGATCACGGCTCACATGACTCCTTCCGCACCGAATGGTGGTACTACACCGGCCATCTGGAAACCGCCGGGGGACGGCGATTCGGATTTGAACTGACGTTCTTTCGCCGCGCCGTAGCACCCGAACAAGTCGAGACGCGCCCGTCACGCTGGTCGGTGGATCAGCTCTATCTGGCCCATCTCGCCGTCACGGACGTCACAGACCGACGCTTCCACTTTCGTGACCGCATCAGTCGCGCCGGTTTGGGCAAGGCCGGAGCCGATGCCACCCGTCTGCGCGTCTGGCTGGATCAGTGGCGCGCAGAATCGCCTGAACAGAGCGAGCAGCACCGGCTCGAGGCCAAGGCCGATGGAGTCGCGCTTTCTCTGACGCTCGATCCTGCCAAACCGCTGGTCATCCATGGCGAGCGAGGAATCAGCAAAAAGGGTACGGCGGCGGGACAAGCGTCACACTACTATTCATTCACCAACCTCACGACAGCGGGCAATTTGACGATCGGCGCCGAGACCTACCGCGTCACCGGCACCAGTTGGATGGATCATGAATTCGGCTCAGCGGACTTGGGCGCGGATCTCGCCGGGTGGGATTGGTTCAGCATCCAACTCGCCGATAACCGGGAGTTGATGATCTATCGTCTGCGGCGCGCTGACGGCTCATCAGACCCGGCGTCGAGCGGTACGCTCGTCTTTGCAGACGGCCGCACGCAGCACCTGCCGGCCTCCGACATCCAATTGACGCCACTGAATACCTGGACCAGCCCGGCCAGCAAGGCCACCTACCCCCACCGGTGGCAGGTCTCGATTCCCTCGCTCGGAATATCGCTGAACCTGATCCCGCTCCTGGCCGATCAGGAATTGCGCACGACACGCAGCACGCAAGTCACCTATTGGGAAGGAGCAGTCGTAGTGGAGGGCACTGAGCGTGACCAAGCAATCAAAGGCCAAGGCTATGTCGAACTGACGGGGTATGCGGAGCGGATTAAAGAGAAGTTGTAAACAGCAGGCCTGGTCAGTCCTCGGTCATCCGATCCACCACACGATCCCATTCTTTGATCGCCGGCTTCACATGATGTTCAAGATGGGTCAGTGCGGCATACAGCCGCCCCTCATATTCTTCTCGCTTGACGCTTGTCGTGGGAAGAGGCTTGAGAAGCGCTGTCAGTCCTTGGATCTCCTCGATCGCCTCAAGCAGTTCTTCAATGTGATTGTCCAAGAGGGCGCTCGACGGGACAAGCAAGGCTCCTGTGTCCGCAACTTTTGGCCGCCCTCGCTTCTTAATCATGGCGTTTTCCTTTCTTCAGCCGCCGCGTCACCTGCTCGATGGTCTGCTCCCACGCCTTAATCTCAACCGCCCAATGGCGAATGAGGCTCACATTAGGAGCCTCATGTTGACGCTCGAGCGGATCTTGATCTGATGATCCGTGATTCGCTGCTGCAAACTCTCGATTCGGATTCGCAGCTTTTTGTTGCGCCCCATGCGTCTCTCCAGCTCGACAAACCGTACTCGGGCATCCTCCCTCTGTCAACAGGTCAAGACAGAGGCCTCGGCAGCCCTGAGGGGGAAGCAATGAGAACCTTCAGAACTTCGAGTGATTGATAGCGGGTGATGTACTCCGAAAATCCAGAACGTCCTTGTTTCCCCCATCGAACGAGCGGATTGTTCGGCGTCACTGTGTTCTCCCAAACCGTTCTTTGAACCCGTCACGTGCGTCGCCGATGAACACGAGCAGGTCATCCTCCGGAACAGTGACCACCTCGATTGTGAGGCGAGCGGCTTCCTGACACAACGCACCTGGACCCTCTCCTTCTACAACGAACAGCTTTTGCGGGAATGTGCCTGCGCGGCCATGCCCCGACTGCAGCAAGCGGTGCGACTCTTGCGCGGATGGACCCGTGGCGCGGGCGGAATACATTTCCATACCGAGAATGTAGCAACTCGCCGCGTCCATTAAGGCGATGCAATCAAAGTCGCCGGCCCGCTCTGTGACAATAGCCGCATCATTGAGCCGAAACGCAATCCAGGCATCGTTGACCGTAAATTGATCGGGGTGAAGCATGAGCTGCACTACCCGTGACGGCTAACGCCATGCCGCTCAGCCGCGAGCGGCGATCACCAACACATTTGAATCAGCCTGATACCAGCCGCGCCGCTCGTCGGCTGCAGCGGCGTGTTAGACCGTGTGCTCATGCCGCCGACTGGTGCGGTAACCCACCTGCCACAGCGAGACAAACGTGCAGGCCAAGAATATCCCGTCAGCGGTCAGGTTGACCGCGCCTGAGAAATCAGAAAGGGCCAAGAGATAGATCATGGCGTAGACGATTCCACCGCCCGCCACGAAGGCCAAGACGCTCCCGAGCCAGTGGCGCCGGAACAGCAGAGTGGCCGCCAACAAGTAGAGAGGAATGAAGAACATATCTGGATAGATCAGCGACTCGTATGCGCCCGCCGGAAATGCGGCTGGTCGCTCCCAGGTCCCATTGAGCACCGAGAAGACTGCAAATCCCTGAAACAATCCCCAAGTGGCGAACCAACATATCGCGAACCATGCTCTTCCGATTTCAGTACGTTGATGTTGCATCTTCCAAGTATCTTCTGTCGGGCTAACAATGTTTAGGCGGACCCGCATAAGAACCGGATCTGCCATTTTCTGTCCGCATAACACGCCATCAATGGTCGTGAGCAATACGCCATAATCGACGCTCGTTCAATGAGTTGCGCCCAATCGACCATTTCTCACGGCATCTTATGCGGATCGGCGTAATGCCGATTTGCATAGGTTCACATCCCGTCCAGTGGACTGCGAACGCCCGCCGGCCCACGATGAAGGACATGGGTATAGATCATCGTTGTTTTGACGTCGCGATGCCCCAACAACTCCTGGACAGTTCGAATGTCCGAGCCGCTTTCAAGCAAGTGCGTGGCGAAGGAATGCCGGAATGTGTGGCACGTGGCCCGTTTGGCCAGACCAGCTTTCGCCACGGCCTCTCTGACGGCTTTCTGTACTAAGGATTCGTCAACGTGATGGCGCCCTTGTTCTTGAGTCCCGGTGTTCACCCATCTGTGTTCTTGGGGGAAGACCCATTGCCAGCGCCAGTCCTTTGGTGCGTTAGGGTACTTCCGGTCGAGTGCGTGCGGAAGCTGGACAAGGCCCCACCCATCGGCCACATCCTGTTGGTGTACAGCCTTGACATCCTTGAGGTGATCCTGAAGTGGCCTCTTCGTCGATTCCGGCAACATGGTGATTCGGTCTTTTGCCCCCTTGCCGTCGCGAACCAGAATCTCGTTCCGGGGGAAATCGATATCCTGTACTCGCAACTGCAGACATTCCATCAGGCGAAGACCCGCGCCATACATGATCGCGGCTATCAGCCACTTATCGCCGGTCAGGTTTGCCAGCACCGCTTTCACTTCCTCCCTGCCCATCACCACGGGCAATCGCTCTGGCTTCCTAGCTCGAATGACTTCGCCGAGGTCACCTACCTTGCGCCCAAGAACCTGGCGATAGAGGAAGAGGAGCGCCGCCAGCGCCTGATTTTGCGTGGAGGCACTGACCCTCTCGGTGACAGCCAGATACGTCAGAAAGCGATTGATGTCTGCTTCGGCCAGCTCGGCCGGAGGTCGTCCCTGTTGAAAGTACAGAAACCGCGAAACCCAGTGCTTATACGCCTGCTCGGTTCTCCCGGAATAGTGCCGAGCCTGCAAGGCTGCGCGCAGATCTACGATCACCGGAACGAGTCCGGACGAAGAAGACTTCCCATTGTCGCGGGCTTTCACGGCCCCAAGCGCCGGATCGACGTCGACGGGTTTCCCGGGGAAAAGATTCAGCAGTGTGCCCAACGCCCCGTCACTTCGGGGAACCGTCCAATGCCGTTCTTTGGCATGCCAGCGACGGCCTGCCACTGTCTTGATCTTCGCGACATGATCGGGAGAATACGGAAGCTGGACAATCAGATGTCCATCCTCTCCCGGCATGATCCGAATCGGATCGGTTGGCATCATCGATTCTTCATCCCTCGCCTTGACCGTAAGGAACCAGAATAAACCGGGCACATTCTTATCCCATTCCTACACGCCGTCAAGTCCTTCCTGGCCGAGTCTTCATTACTCACATCCTCCTCCGGCGTTCAGCCTCAGTGAGACGGCCGGCACCGTCTCAACTGCTTACACCGAATAAACACCTCGCTCCCATGCTCCTTCCATGCTTGCCCGTCGGCCTATTCAAGAGCGGCACCCGTGTCGCTCCCCCCCTTCCCGCGTGCGCGGGGCGCGAGCAAGGGAGATCGCCCGGGCCCGCCTTTCCTCAGATTTCGGATTGTGACGTTGCCTAGCAATGAAGATGCGGCGCGGACAGCGGCGGCACGACTGAGTCGATGCCGGCGCACCTGACAAGGCTCGTTGCCGCGAGTGCGAGTGAATGGGTCGCTACATTTTCGCCCGGCATGTTACGCAGCTTGGAGCAGGAATTCGACCTTTACGGCCTCGTAGGGGAATTCGACACCGCCGGTCTTCGTGCGATTCAGCAAACCGGCGGACAACAGAGCCGTGACATCGCTGTGAACGGCCTTCACATCCCGTTGAACGCGGCGCGCCGACCGATGCGGCTTGCCCGATTTCCAGGCCTGCGCGAACTCAGCCATGCCTTCCTCAGGAGAGCGCACTTCAAGTACGACCGTTTTCATGATCCCACCTGGCAATCTCACGTTGACATGTGCAACGGGGGCTGCCCCTTAAATTACCCTACTTCTATACCGCAAGCTTGGCGACGCGAAGTTCTTTGCGGCGCTGCTCGGCGTGCCACAAGTCATACTGGGTTTGTTGATTGAGCCAGCTCTCAGACGACGTGCCGAACGCCATCGACAGGCGAACCGCCATCTC
>CAZWOX010000027.1:0-38811 GCA_964635345.1 uncultured Nitrospira sp. | reverse complement strand
TTTTGGTGGGCCGTGTAGGGGTCGAACCTACGGCCCGCTGATTAAGAGTCAGCTGCTCTACCAACTGAGCTAACGGCCCACCTAGATATGTGCGATGCGCGGGTCTTTGTGCAGTCGTGATCCTTGTCTATTGCTTGCTGATGGTGCGCCTGACAGGATTTGAACCTGTGGCCCTCAGCTCCGGAGGCTGATGCTCTATCCAGCTGAGCTACAGGCGCTCCCGCAAGCAAGGACTGGCACCTTACCATAGGGTGAAAGTCTCTGTCTAGGCAGGGAGAGGAGGGAGACGAAGGTCGTATTGCGGGAGGAACGCATAGGGGAGCAGAAGCTCTTCCCTCCGGCATTGCAATTTCAGGCGGAGTGCCGTCAGTTGTTGAGACTCTTCTCCTGCCAGCCGGTCTTCTTCTTCTCGAAGTGGAGGAGAAAGGCGAATGATCGGGACTGCGGTTTGGATCTCGCAGGCGCCTTCGACGCATCCAGCCTGGTCCGGTGGGATGCCCATGGAACGGCAGGTGAGTGGGCGAAAGGCATAGACTGCGCAGTGCCCGTTTGAGGTGAGTGCGGGGCAAGGCAAATCCTGGAATTCTTCAGCCAGTTGCTCGGTAAGACGATCGGGCCAATCGTCCAGCATGGGTGACGAAGCGAGGCGGGGAAAGCGGGCTTCGATTGCCGCCACCTGATCTTGAGCCTTCTGCTGGATGGCCTGACGTTGCGCGTTTGCAAGACGGGCGAGTCCCCCTTGAAGATGTTGTCGATCGAGGATCGTGACGGGAAAGGTGCCGATGCAGCAACGGCAACAGCCCTGACGGCAGGGCACCTGTTCTAAGAGGGCCGCCGTGGCTCGCGCGAACCATTGTGAGGTTTTTTCAGGCAGCGAGGAGAGGCTGGTCGTCGGTGTCGGTCGATTCGACACGATGGTTACTCTTCCTGTGGAGCCATATCGACGATGAGGTCGCCCTTGGGTGAGTAAAAGCCCTGGTCGTCGATCTGGACGATGCCGTTGCACTGTTCCTGGTAGAACTCCAGAATCCAGCCGTTGAAATCGTAGCCCTCGTCGGTCATGTCGTCTTTTGAAAAACGGGTGGTGAGAATGAATTGTGCCCGATTGACGAATTCAAGGGCGAGCTGGGCTTCAATATCTTCATAGGCAGTCAGCAGATCCCGGAATTGCGTTTGTTCCTGGCCGAACACGTCTTGATAGGTGCCGCGATCGCGTACGCAAAATAATTGAACCGGTTTCCGGTCGCGGTGATAGCCCAAGGAAATTTGCACCCAGGCCCACTCGTCCAGGGCGGCGTCATCGATGTTCGTCGGCACGATGGGCGTCTGGCCGCGGGCTCTCAGAAAATCCACTAAGAGCCGGAGCGGAGGGGAGTTCTCTTTCTGGCAGAACACGCGAGAATATACAAAGTTTTCAGCCTGTTCCGTTGAGTCTGCTGGCGCAGATACGGGTAGAATCGGAAGTTCCCTGCCCATGATGATCCTTTCACTGGAGCCCGTGTTCCTGAGCGGTCCGGCATCTCTGGCCTGAGATGTTTCGCTACTCTACGCCCACGCCTATTTGAACTGCAAGGGGGCGCTGTAGGCATTTCCCCACGCCTGGCTTGTGTTTTTCTCGTTGACAGCGTAGAGACTCTTGGCTACACTCTCGCGGGTTTTCATGGTGGGAGTGTTGTTGAAGGGCCTTTCGCCATACGATTCTTAATTCAGCGTGTTTCAAGAGAGGCGAGTCCACATTCGTTTTGTGGTTTTTCTTATTCTCACTTTCAAGGAGGTTCCCGAATGGCAAAATCAATGACGAAGTCGCAGATCGCCGACTACATGGCCCAAAAGGCCGGTTTGACCAAGAAGGCCGCTGTCCAAATGATGGACGATTTCGCCGCCTTGGCCTATCGTGAAGCGAAGAACGTCTTCACGGTGCCCGGTATCGGCAAGTTGGTGTTGGCGAACCGCAAAGCCCGGATGGGTCGGAATCCGCAGACCGGTGAGCCGATCAAGATCCCGGCCAAGCGGGTAGTGAAGTTCCGCGTCGCGAAGGTGGCCAAGGACGCAATCCTCGGAAAGAAGTAATCGAGGTATTTCCGTCCGGCATCGGTGCAGCGCCATGGGCCTTCTGGGGTTCCATCCGCTGCAGGTGACGACATCAGGAAGGGCTGGTTTCCCGTGAGGGGGGCCAGCCCTTTTCTTTTCTGAAGATAGAGTGGGTGTTCAGGAATGCGAGGGGGCCAGGCCACTCCCACCCATGCCGTCGTGACCGACCAGTCTAATGGCGTCGCCATCTTGCACGAGCGAATCTTCACTCGCGATCCGCTTATTGATCGTCACCAGAACTTTTTTCTCTCTCAGCAATTGCAATAAATGTCTCAGCTGAAAGCCTTGGCGTTGAATGACCTGGCGGACCGTGAGGGAAGTCGGAATCTCGCAGGCCATATCCCGCTCGCCGTCGGCCGTTTGCAGTTGACCGGTCAGGGTAATTGTCACCATCGGTGCCGCTCCTTCGTGCTCTCGTGTTCAGGTATTTATGTCTGGGTCGAGGGAAGCCGTTGACTCAGTCGCGCCGCCTCTCGATAATAGCGCCATCATGCAATCGTTGGATATCTATAATCCCGGCATGCCGGATCTTCAGTTTGTGCTGTTCGTGTCGGCGCTCTGCACGGCCGATCTGCCCGCGTTGAATATTCCTCAGCCCGTCAGAGATGAGTTGTTTGAGCGTTGTTGGGCTCTGGTTCATACGGGGCCTCCGCCGGTCTCGAAGCGCGAGCGCGTGTTGGATCTACGCCATGGGAACGAACTGACCTTGGATGCCTGCATGGAGGCGATCCAGTCGATTTTGGGCGATGCCGGGATTACGACGATTACCTGGGATCATCCGCCCAGCGCTCCCACAAGGTCCGGCACCCCGGAGGCTCAGCCGTTGATCGATCGCCTTCAGCAACTGTACCCTGACGCACCTGACATTGTCGATCCGGATGGCGGGCATGCAGGTTAGCGCGGCGCCGTTGGAAGGCCTCCTGGTGATTGAGACGAAGCTCTGGCGCGATGCGCGCGGAGCCTTTGTGGAGACCTATCATCAGGAGCGATATCGAGACGCCGGTATCACCGCGACGTTTGTCCAGGACAATTTTTCCTGGTCGCAGTGGAATGTCTTGCGGGGCTTGCATTATCAGCTCAGTCGTCCCCAGGGGAAGCTGGTGATGGTGGTGGAGGGGCGGGTGCTTGATGTGGCCGTCGATATCCGGAAGGGATCGCCGACGTTTGGGCAATGGCATGGCGTGGAACTCTCAGCCGAGAATGGCCGGCAGCTCTATATTCCTCCGGGTTATGCGCATGGGTATTGTGTATTGAGTGAGCGGGCCGGATTTATGTACCGGTGTACGGATTACTATAGCCCATCGGATGAGCGAGGTATTCGATGGAACGATCCACAGCTGGCCATTGTCTGGCCGGCCGTGAATCCTCTGGTGTCTCCGAAGGATCAAGCCTACAAGACGCTGGCCGAGATGCAGGCCGAGCTTCCGCAGTGGACGGCAGGGCGATGAGCCACGTGAACCGTTGAACCCCACGCGCGAGCTATGTTATACGCCGTACCGTCAATGCGGAAGGTGATCACCATGAACCATCGTGATTCGTCGTCATAGAAGGAGGACGCAATGGGGAAAAGTTTGAAGGGAACCAAGAGCCACGACAATTTGAAAGGGGCGTTTGCCGGCGAATCGCAGGCAAACCGGCGCTATCTCTATTTCGCGCGCCGCGCCGATATCGAAGGTTATCCGGATGTGGGCGGGCTGTTCCGCGATACCTCGGAAGCCGAGACCGGCCATGCTTTCGGCCATCTCGATTTCTTGAAGGAAGTCGGGGATCCGGCCACCGGGGTGCCGATCGGGAATACCGAAGCCAACCTCAAGTCGGCGATCGAAGGGGAAACCTACGAGTATACCCAGATGTATCCCGGTATGGCCAAGACCGCGCGGGACGAAGGATTTGCTGAACTCGCCGAATGGTTCGAGACGCTGGCAAAAGCCGAGCGCTCGCATGCCAACCGGTTCCAGAAGGGTCTCGATAGCCTGAAACCGGTCTAATCGGGCAAGAGACAATTGGAAGGAGGGGTGGGTCGGGCTGAGGCTTGATCCACCCTTCGTCTTTTCCGCCTTGTGTTCCATCCGATCAACAGGAGACAATACCCGGTGTGAAAGGCTTAAGTCTGATCCAGCCGGTCGATCCCGCTCAGCTCGGGAAAGATACGTTGCGTATCTACGAGATTTGCGACGGGTGTCGCCGCTGTTTCAATCTGTGTCCCTCCTTTAACACCCTTCTTGCCGGAATCGACCGGCATGACGGCCATGTCGAACAGGTAATGTCGGCCGAGCACGAGCGTGTGGTCGAGGAGTGTTACTACTGCAAGCTCTGTTACAACCACTGTCCTTATACGCCGCCGCATCAGTACGCGTTGGATTTTCCCAAGCTCATGGTGTTGTGGAAGCAGCGGAATGCGGCTGAGCGGGGCGTGCGCTGGCGTGATCGGCTGCTGATCCAGACCGATCTCATCGGACGGCTCTCGACGATCTCCGCCCGGCTTTCCAATTGGGCGTTGGGGCGTGGGAGCGTGCGCCGTGCGATGGAGTCGGTTGTGGGAGTTCATCGCGATCGGAAGATCATGCATTTCTCAACCGAGACGTTCCCGCGCTGGTTTCAGCGACGTCCGATACCGGCCCCGTCGAAGGCGCCACAGAAGAAAGTGGCGCTGTTTGCCGGCTGCTTGGTGAACTATCAGGCCTCCGATGTCGGAAAGGCCGCCGTGCAGGTGCTGGAAAAGAATGGAATTCTCGTAACCGTGCCGGAGCAACAATGTTGCGGGATGCCGTCGTTCGATATCGGGGACACGGTGGCGATGCAGAAGGCGGCGCGGGCCAATCTTCGTTCGCTGCTGCCCTGGGTCGAACAGGGGTACGATGTCGTGGTGCCTGTGCCGAGTTGCAGCCTGATGCTCAAACGCGAGTATCCTGAATTGCTCGGTGGTGAAGAACCCAAGCGAGTCAGCGAGCGGACCTTCGATGTCTGTGAGTATCTCATGAAGCTCAAGCGGGAAGGTACGCTTGCCACTGATTTTGTGAATAAGCCAGGCCGGGTGGCCTATCAGATTCCTTGCCATCTCCGCGATCAGAATATCGGATTCAAATCAAAAGAGCTGATGGAATGTGCCGGGGCGCAGGTCGAGGTGATCGAGAAATGCTCCGGCCACGACGGATCCTGGTCGGCCAAAACGGAATTTTTTCCGCTTTCGATGACCATTGCCAAGAAAGCGGTGCGGGCCATCGAGCAGGCGCCGGCCGATATCGTGGCGTCCGACTGCCCATTGGCCGGGCTCCAACTGGATCAAGCCGGAGCGACGTCGCATGTGGGTGGAAAAGCGACGAAGCACCCGATTCAGATCGTCCGCGATGCCTATGGGCTGTCATCATGAACGCACTTGTCCCCAACGACATCATTCCCTATGCCGATTACGAGCGGCAACGCGAAGGGTTTCGTGCCCGCATCATCGAATTGAAGAAACGGCGGCGGATTTCCGTGGGCCCGCTGATCACCCTGGTGTTTGAAAATCGGGAGACCCTCCTGTTTCAGATCCAGGAGATGATCCGTGTCGAACGGATCTTTGACCCGGCGAAGATCCAGGAAGAGCTTGATGTCTACAATGCCTTGCTTCCGGCAAGGAGTGAATTGAGCGCCACCTTATTGATCGAAATCACCGACGACGCCAGAATGAAAGAGTGGCTCGATGCCTTCATGGGGCTGGATCACGGGCAGAAGGTAGCGATTGCTGTCGGCGGGGAGCGCAACTATGCCGAGTTTGAAGGCGGTCATAGTCACGAAACGAAAATCAGCGCCGTGCATTTTGTCCGGTTTCGGCCGACATCGGACATGACTGCGGTGTTGGCCGATCTCCGGCAACCGGTTGCGCTCATCATCGATCACAATGGGTATCGTGAAGAAACCGTTGTGCCTGGGAACATGCGAGAAGAATGGTTGAGAGACCTGGAGGGATAATGCCGTCTGTTCTGTTGACCAAACGAATCGAGTTTGCCGCGGCGCATCGCTATATCAAGCCTGAGTGGGATGAGGCGAAAAATCGCGCCGTCTTCGGTCCCTGCTATAACGCGCCGGCTCACGGACACAATTACATGCTGGAAGTTACGGTGTTGGGCGAGGTGGACCCCAAGACCGGCATGGTCATCAACTTGTTCGACCTTAAGCAGGTGCTGCTCGCGGTGATCGAAGAATTCGATCACATGAATTTCAACCTCGACCTGCCCTATTTTCGTGACCGGATTCCGACGTCGGAAAACATCGCGCGCGTCCTCTGGACCAAGCTGGCGGCGCAATCGGATATCGGCCGGTTGGATACTATTCGTCTCTACGAAGACGAAGATCTCTACGCGGAAATCACGGCGGCCGGGGGGCTTGATGCGGCCGGTATTACCCGGCGTTACTCCTTCGCGGCGTTGCTCGACGGCCATGAGGGGCATACGTGGGATTGCTTCGTCTCGGTGCATGGCATCATCGATCCGGTCACCGGCATGGTGACGGACATCGGAGCCTTGGATCGCCTGGTCCAAGAGCGGGTGGTGCGGGTATGCGATCGGCAGGATCTCCGCGAGGTCCTCAAGACGTCTCCTCTCAGCGGGGCGCACCTGGCTGAGTACGTCTGGAACGCACTTGTGTCCCGTCTCTCCTCCGGCGCGCTGGAGAATATTCGTATCGTCCAGTCGCGCGATCTCTCGTTCGACTACAACGGGTAAATTCGTATGAGATCTCGGCCGCTGTGGATCATGCTGCTTGCCGGTTCGTTTGGATGGAGTCTGTGTGCATGGGCCGGGCAGGATGAAGAGGCTGTTCATCGTACGATCACGCAGGCTGTCGCCGGTACCGCGGCTTTTTCAGAGTCACGCGATAAGCAGGTGATTCTGATGTTGTATGCGGACGATTATGCGGGGATTCAGGATGGTCAGCCGGAAACCAAAGCGGCGATCGAACAATGGTTGAGCGACTACGAGTCGGAACTGAGGCAGGGCAATCGACTGCGGTTCATCGGGGCGGTCTCGAATCTCAAGGCAGGCCTTGAAGGATCGACAGCCTGGGCGATCTATGACTATGTGTTTCAAGCCGTCAGAGACGGTGAGATCGAGGGGGAGGACACCGGCACCTGTACCAGCCTGTTGCGGAAAGAGCATTCAGCCTGGCGTATTTTTCATGATCACTGTTCGAAGTCGAAGGCCGTGCAGTAGCGGCTTCAAGGGTGCGTGGCTTCGACACGGGAGATCGTAGAGTCGTGGGCGTTCTATCTGATCACTCGTTCGATTTCAGGATCTCCTGTACCTTCTCGATCAGCGTGCTGGGCAGAAAGGGTTTCTGGAGAAAGGGAGTATCCTCGTGGATCCCGCTGGCCTCCAACGTCTCTCCTGCGTAGCCTGACATGTAGAGGATCCGAGCCTCCGGTTGCATTGCCTTCACTCCTTCTACCAGCACCGTACTCTTCATGCGGGGCATGATCACGTCTGTCACCAGCAGATGGCAGGGGCCTTTGTGCAGTTGGAGTTGCCGCAGGGCTTGAATCCCGTCGCCGGCGACGAGCATCTGATATCCCTGGTCATGGAGAACCGTGGTCATCAATGTGCGAATGCTGGCATCGTCTTCGACGAGAAGAATGGTTTCCCGCACCGCTACCGGCGTCATGGCTGTTTGGATGACCGGCAGCACGGGGCCAGGCTGTCCGATGCGAGGGAGGTACACGGTGAATCGGGTGCCTTGCCCCGGCTGGCTGATGACATCGATGTAGCCCTGGCTTTGTTTGAGGATTCCATAGACTGTCGCCAACCCCAGGCCGGTCCCTTTTTCCGGTCCCTTGGTTGTGAAAAATGGTTCGAAAATATGGGACAGCGTCTCGGGGTCCATGCCGCATCCGGCATCTTGGACGAAAATTCTAACGAAAGAGCCTGTCATGGCGCCCGGGTGCAGTCGGACGAATTGTTCGTCGAGGTCAATGCGGTCGGTCTCGATATTGAGTAATCCCCCGTCCGGCATGGCATCGCGGGCGTTCACGGCCAGATTCATAAGGATTTGTTGGAGTTGGACCGGATCCATCATGGCGTGGCCGGCTTCAGGATGGAGCACCACGACCATCTGGACATGTTCGCCGATCATCCGCTGCAACAGATCTTCCATGTCCCTGACAGAGGCGTTGATGTCCAATTCTTTGGGTTCGAACACCTGGCGCCGGCCGAACGTTAGGAGCTTTTTGGCGAGGGCGGCAGCGCGCAAGCCGGCCTGACTGATCAACTCGATTTCTCGTTTTGCAGGGTGGGCGGCCAATTGCTGCAACAGCCGGTGGGCATGGCCGATGACCACCATCATCAGATTATTGAAGTCATGGGCGATGCCGCCGGCGAGCCGCCCGACGGCTTCCATTTTTTGCGACTGCTGGAGCGCCTGTGCGGTGCGTTTGTATTCGGTGATATCCGTGATCGTTTCAATGATGTGGGTTCGGCCATCGACGGTTGGAGCCTTGGCCCAGTGTACGAAGAGAAATTGGTTTCCAGGCAGGGGGACTTCACTGGAGACGACGGTGTCGCTCGCCAGCGCCTCGGACATCCGACAAAAGTCGCAGGGGGTCCGGCACCCGGCAACCTTGTCGTAACAGGCCCGTCCGGCGATATCGCCGAATTTCTTGAGCCCGGTCCGGTTCTGGAATTGGATCTTGTGTGTGGACGGATCGATGACCGTTACGATGACGGGCTGCGAATTGAGCAGTACCTGCGCATCATAGTGCGGATACTCTGAAGCGTGGGATGGAGAAGCCATCGATAGGTCTCCAAATGGCATCAGGCAGTTCCGATCGCTTACGCGACAGGACCCTCTCGACAGTACACCATGGAGTAGATGAGTCAAGAATATCGTCGGTTCTGTCCGACGGCGGGGACGTCTCGAATTCCGTGGGACTACTTCACGAGGTGGTCTGAAATCAGCGCAGCGAGCTCAGCCGGTTCGATCACGCCTTCGCGGGTCAGGAGGAGCTTGCCGTGTGCAAAGAAGTGGGTGGTAGGATAGGTCTCAAAGACGTGAGTCTTTTTGATCTCTCGGCAGCGGCCGGGGACATGCATCTTGGCCTTGCCGACCTTGATGCCGGGAAATTTTGCGGCAGTTTCTTCCAGAACGGGGTCATAGGTCTTGCAGGGTTCGCACGTGGCGAGTCCATAGGCGACAATGGCGCCGGGACTGTCGGTGAACTCTTTGTAGTTCTCGTCCCGGACGTCTTCGACCGTTCCCGCCATAATCCTGTCTCCTCAGAGGAAAGGGGAGGGTTCTCTCGAACGCCTCCCCTTTCCGGCCTCACAAACTAGCCGAGCTTTGCCAACGCTTCGAGAATGTCCTTATCCTCGCGGGCGACCTTGATTTCCTGCACCTTCGCATAGGCCACCTTGCCGTTTTTGTCGACGATGACGGTGGCGCGCTTGGAGCAGTTCAGCGGCTCGAAATAGAGGCCATAGGACTTACACACCGTCCGGTGCATGTCTGCCAGCAGCCGATGCTTGAGGCCCAGCTTATCGGCCCACGCCTTGTGCGAAAAGAAGCTGTCGCAGCTGATGCCGAAGACATCGGCATTGGCCGACTGGAAATTGGGGAAGTCGTTCGTCAGGCATGCGTTCTCGTCAGTACAGACCGGACTCCAATCCAATGGATAGAACGCCAGCACCACGTTTTTCTTGCCTTTATAGTCGCTCAGCTTCACATCCTTCTGATCCTGGTCCTTCAGGTTGAAGTCCGGGGCGGTATCGCCCACCTTAATCTCTGCGGCTACATCACTCATTGCTATTCCTCCTTTGCGAATATCGCTACATGTGGGCGTATTTGAGGTCTCGGATTGAGAGAACCCCTGTGGAATCTTGAACTTTGTACCTTGTGGTTTGAAAGGTTGTCAACGGGCCTGAAGGCCTACGGTCATAGGCCGATGGGCTGTAACGCACTGAATCAAAAGAGTTTTTCCTATCCCTGCAGCTCGCGGAAACCGATCATTCGTCCGGTGGGGGCCGCTGTGCGGTAATTGATGATCCGAATCGTTCGGCCCAGCAGCGGGAGGCGGAATGCGGTGCCGACTTTGGGCGATTGTCCGACGCGGAGCAATTCCGTGGCAGATTCTGTCAGCAAGTCTTTCGCGGCGCTTTCCGGAAGCCCCTTGCCATAGAAGGTTTCGATCTCGTCGAGGCCGAATTTGGTCAGACCCATGGTGTGACACCAGACGTGGTCTGGTTTGGTCGTATCATCGTGAACGATGGTGAGATGGTCATCGGCCAGAAAGTTTGTCATGGTCCGATTCTGCCAGTCAGAGGGGTTGACGTAGGCTTGGGTCATGACGTCATAGGCGGTGCCCTGCGTCAGCAGCGTGAGGCCGCGCGCGAGGCGGGCGGCAAACAAGACCATGTCAGGCATGTCCCGATTGGGCATGAGCGTGGGAGCGATGGCTCCCATCAGATCATGTTCCCAGGCCATGTTTTTCATGATATCGGCGGTGTGTGTCGACGGCAGAGGCATCACGACGTGGGCGGACCAGGGGCCATGGCCGGCCTGCCAGGACTCCGGCGCCCCGGCCTCCGGGCGAATCGTGAGGGGGCCGCCATATTCGCGGTCGTACCAGACTGTAAGTTCATCAAGCCCGGGTGCCGTGCCACGATAGCCGATAAAGTAAAGCGGCGGGCGCTTGGCTGACGGTTTCGGAATTTTCTTCTTGATGCGCATTGTCAGAGACTCGCTATTTGCCCGATTTCTTGGCTCTCCGGCGTTCATCCGCATTGAGGAGCCGCTTGCGCATGCGCAGGTTCTGCGGAGTGATTTCCACCAGTTCATCCGGTCCGATATATTCCAACGCGAACTCCAGGCTCATCTCTCGTGGCGGCGTGAGCACCAGCGCCTCATCGGTCCCCGATGCCCGCATGTTGGAGAGATGCTTTTCTTTGCAGACGTTCACGTCCAGATCTTCGTCCCGGCTGTTTTCACCGATCACCATGCCGCGATAGACCTCCACGCCGGGACCGATGAACATGGTGCCCCGCTCCTGCGTCATGAAGATGGCGTAGCCGGTGCTGGTGCCGTCTTCGTGCGCTACGAGGGAACCATGCGGGGCCACCATCAAGTCGCGCTCTTCTGCCGGCTCATAGGCCGCAAACACGTGGTGCATGATGATGGTGCCTCGGGTCTTGGCTAAGAGCAGATTCTTGAGGCCCATGATGCCGCGCGTCGGAATATGATACTCGAGATGCATTTCGCTCGTGCCGACGTCGGAATGGATCAGGCGCATATGGCGCAATTCGCCGCGGCGCTTGCCCATCTCTTCAATGACGGTTCCCTGATAGATATCGGGCACTTGAATGGTAAGTTCCTCGTACGGCTCTGTGGCTTTGCCGTCGGCATCGCGATGGACAATGACCTCCGGTTGCGAGACCTGGAGTTCGTAGCCTTCACGCCGCATCTGTTCGATTAATACGCCGAGATGGAGCTCCCCGCGGCCGGCGACGAGGAATCGGTCGGCGCTGTCCGTTTCATGCACGCGCAAGGACACGTTGGTTTCGAGCTCTTTGAAGAGACGATCCCGCAAATGCCGCGATGTCAGATACTTTCCTTCGCGTCCGGCAAACGGACTGTTGTTGACGGAGAAGCTCATTTGGACCGTCGGTTCGTCGATCGTGACGCGGGGCAGGGCGATCGGATTTTCCGCATCCGCGATCGTATCGCCGATACTCACCTCATCGAGGCCGGCGACGGCCACGATCTCTCCGGCAGCGGCCTGGTCTGCGTCCACCCGTTCAAGGCCGGAGTAGACGGCCAGGTCGGAGACCTTGCCGGGGATCTGAACGCCGTCTTTCCCGAGCAGCATGACCGCCTGCCGGCGGGCGATGGAGCCGGATTGAATTTTCCCGATTCCCATCTTGCCTTTATAGGGATCCTGGACGAGGGCCAGGACTAGGATTTGGAGCGGGGCGGCGGCATTGATGGCCGGAGCGGGAATCTTATCCAGGACGGTATCCAGTAACGGCGTAATGTCCGTACCGGGTTTATTCACATCCAGAGTGGCCTGGCCTTTGATGGCGGCGGCGTAGACGATGGGAAAGTCGAGCTGTTCGTCGGTGGCGCCGAGATGGACAAACAGATCGAACGTGCGATTCACTACGTCGTCGATGACCGCGTCAGGCCGGTCGATCTTATTGATGACGACGATGGCTTTGTGGCCCAGCGCCAGGGCCTTGCGCAGGACGAAGGTCGTCTGCGGCATCGGACCTTCTTTGGCATCGACGAGGATCAGCACGCCATCGACCATACGCAGGGTCCGTTCGACTTCTCCGCCGAAATCGGCGTGGCCCGGCGTATCGACGATGTTGATCTTCACGCCGTTGTAAATGACGCTGGCATTCTTGGCCCGGATCGTAATGCCGCGCTCGCGCTCCTGGTCCATCGAGTCCATGATGCGTTCGCCCATGTCGTCGATCTTGCGATGGACGTGGGTTTGTCGCAGCACGGCATCGACCAGGGTGGTTTTCCCGTGGTCGACGTGCGCGATGATGGCGATGTTTCGAATATCGGTACGACGGTCATGAGGGGCGCGTAACTGTGTCATGGTGTTGTGGTCTCGCGGTCAAAAAAAGACGCCTCGACAGTGAGGCGCAATCGCGCAGTATAGCCGAAGTATTGTCTCCTGCGCAAGTCACCGATCTGCGGAGAGGTTGGATTTCCGTCGGCAGTTACCTGCCGTGCCAGGACGCGTTCCTCGTCATCGCCCCCCAGGTCGCTTTCTTGCCGACCATCCAGCGATACAACCCGATCAATTTCCAGAGAGAATTCAATTGCCGGTAGCCGAAGTTCTCCAGAATGGCTCCCAGCAGGAGCAACATCACATGTTTGGGCTTGGGATAGACATGGAAGGAGATCTCCTCCAGGAGAAACGCGCTCACGGAGAGCAAGATGCCCAAACTGATGGCGGCCAGGAGAAGCACGAACCAGACTTTAAAGGATACAAATCCCAGGATAAATCCTGCCGTGAGGAACACATACCCGAATACCTCGATTGCCGGACCCAGCCACTCGAATAGGGTCATGAAGGGGAACGCCAGCCAGCCCACCGCTCCGCCTTTGGGATGACAGAGCAGGTCAAGATTCTTGGTCAGACTTTCACAGAGGCCGCGCTGCCACCGGATACGCTGATTCTTCAGTGTGGTGAGGTCCTCCGGGGCCTCGGTCCAGCAGATCGGGTCGGGGGCGAAGGTGATGCGATAGGGTTTTCCGGCGAGTCGCATGTGTCGGTGGAGCCGCACGACGAGCTCCATGTCTTCGCCGATCGTATCGTGGCGATAGCCGCCGATCCCGATCACGGTGTCCTTGTGGAAGATCCCGAAGGCGCCGGAGATGATGAGCATGGCGTTGATCGGAGACCAGCCGAGCCGACCGAACAGGAAGGCGCGCAGATATTCGACGATTTGAAACAGCGCGAGGATATTCGTCGGCAGGCCTACGTTGGTCAAGAAGCCGTTCTTCACGTCGCAGCCGTTGGCGACGCGGACGATGCCGCCGCAGGCGATCGTGCGGGGGTCGTCCAGAAAGGGCTGCGCGGCCAGCCGGAGGCTGTCACGCTGGAGTATGGAATCGGCATCAATGCAGCAAAACAGCGGATACAGCGAAATGTTGATCCCTGCGTTGAGCGAGTCCGCCTTGCCGCCGTTGTCTTTATCGACGACCCGGAGATTGGGCTGTGCCGGGGCATGGTAGATCGTTCGGATCGGCTTGGTGGGCAGCCGGGCGTCATAGGCCTCGGGAAACGGAATCAGTCCGAATTCTTTGATCAGGACTTCCAGCGTCCTGTCCTTCGACCCGTCGTTGATGACCACAATTTCAAATTCCGAATAGCTCAGTTGGAGCAGGGATTTGACCGTGGTTGCAATCGTGGCTTCCTCGTTGAAGGCAGGGACCAGGAGGGTGATTTGCGGTTCGAAGCCGGTGTAGCCGTGCGGCAGGCTGCCGAGCGATCGCTCCTCTATGTAGCGCCGAATATGAATTGCGGCGACCACATCCAACATCAAGTATCCCGCGGTCAGGCCGAGAAGGTAGAGCAAGAACAGCCATTCGGAAATCGATATGAGTGCGTCCATCCACATCGGTCAGCGCATCTCCATCCGCCGTCGAGTCTGCCGATGTTTCGGCTCCTCTTCAGTGAGGTGGGGCTGCGCTCTATTTGCAGTGGTGGTATTGGTCATGCCGTTGCTCGCACATTCCGAAGATATTTCGGTGCCGTTATCGGTTCCCATCCCACCCACGGTCTCTGAGATCGAATTGTCGTACATCGGCGAGCGCACCGTTCCCGCCGTGACCCTCAGTGGTCCGTCCGCTGCCGTGCCCTCTCTTCCTTATCGACCGTTTGTACCCATTCTTGACCTACCGTCCAGGTTAGGTGCGGCCCGGGCCTTCGGCTCCTGCCAAGGGCAGAAGGCGAAGATGCAAGAAGGCATTGAGCTGCAGAGGATCCCCGGGGGTGGGGTGCATTGTGGCCGGCGCATTCCCCTGCACCCGGCAGAAATTGCCGTGGACCTGCTGTCCTACGAGACGCTGCGGATTCGCGGTCGCGCGATGGGCCAGGTGGTGGTGGCATTGGAAGATCTGGCCGCAGGCCGACGAGAAGACAATCTCTCGCTCGCCACGGTCACCGGTCCGTTCGATCTCACGCTTTCACTCAAGGAGGTCGGTCGCAGGCTGGATCTTCGTTCGCTGACGGCGCTGGTGGTTTCGACGGAGGCGGCCAGCGCGCGCATTGTGTTTGAACAGATCGAAGTGGCGCAGCGGTCGTTCGTGCCCGCGCGGCCTGCCGGGATCGGATTCTGGGTGTGGAAGTACCGCGAGGCGATCCGGGATCCGGATGCCATGCTGGCCACCTGTCGGGTACAGGGCTGCTCCAGAGTGCTCATTCAGATGCCGTCTCAGTCGGATGACGCCGCGATCTGGATCGACTATGCCCGGCTGCTGATGACGGTGCAGGAGGCCGGCGTCGCGGCATTTGCACTGGACGGATATCCCGAAGCGATTCAGGAACCGGACAGACTCGCCGATAAGATACAGAGGCTCCTGGCTCTGGTGAAACCTGGTGGGTTGTCCGGGGTTCAGCTTGATATCGAACCGTATCTCTTGCCGGGATTTCTGAAAGATGAGGCCCAGCTCCGTCGCTACATCGGAACGATTGATACGCTGAAGGAAGTCATCGGTGGACGTGTTCGTCTCTCGATGGTGATTCCCTTTTGGCTGGCGTCGCCGACCCTCGCCGGTCGTCCGTTGGCCTATGCCGTGATGGATCGGGTCGACGAAGTGGCGGTGATGAGTTATCGCACCGATGTGGATGAGGTGCAGGAGATTGCCGAAGACATTCTGCGCTATGGCGATTTGATCGGAGCCCCGGTGTGGCTGGCCGTGGAAACGACCGTGCTTCCGGTTGAGCAGCATGTGGTGTTGCACCGGGAGATGCAGCCTGATCGGGCTGACGCCGTGCTGGACTATGAGCGGCGGCTGTTGCAGTGGATGCCGCTTGCGGAAGGATCGGTTCTCTCGACCAGGCGGGCGTGGTTCCGCATTCATCACCGGTTCACTGTCAGGCCGGAGCGGCTGACCTTTGCCGGCCGTTCACGAGCTGAGGTATCCGCCGCGGTGAAGCGGATCGTGGAGACCGCACCGCACCACAGTTTTTCAGGAGTGATCATTCACGATCTTGATGGATTCCGAGCGCTTCCAGAATAAGGCTGATGGCCTAGAGTGAGGGTCGTCAAGGATGAGCGATCCCATGGTGTGGAGAGGTCAGGGCAGATCAGGCGCAGGCATCGTCCTCGTGACGGTGCTCGCGATGGCCTGGGTATGCGTGATCGACGTCGCGGCGCAGGCCGATATCACGGATCTGTCCCCACGCCGTTTGCTGGCGCAGGGGAAGGCTCTGGAGCAGCAGAAACAGTTCCCCGCGGCCATTGCGGTGTATCGCCGGTATTTGGCGGCCAGGCCGGAGAATGACGAGGTCCGCGCGACCTTGGCGAAGCTGCTCTCGTGGCAGGGACAATGGGACGAAGCGAGTGCCCTCTATCGCGACGTGCTGACCCGTCATCCTCTCGACGACGACAGCCGCGTGGCTCTCGCGCGGGTTCTGTCCTGGCAAAAGAACTATGACGAAGCCCGGCGGGAGTATGAACAGGTTCTCCGCGATGCCCCACAGCAGTCTGACGCGCTGGCCGGGCTGGGCGATGTGCTCTTGTGGAGCGGCCATCCGGATCAGGCGATCCCCTATTATCAGCGTGTCGTGGAGGCGACCGGAGACCCGGAGGTTGCGGCACGCCTGCGCACGTTACACGATGGGTCCTCCGCACAGAGCGATCCAGCGATCAGTCGTCCTGCCCTTGAGGCGCCTCCGGTCCGGGAGACCGAGGATGGTTCCGCAGACGAGAGGCAGATACTGGCGCGCGGACGTCAACTCGAGACAGCCCATCAATATGCCGATGCGGCAGCCCTCTATCGTGAGGAGCTGCAACGGCATCCTGAAAACGATGAGGTGCGCAGCGCGTTGGCGCGCGTGTTGTCGTGGCAGGGAGCGCTCTCCGAGGCGACCTCGCTGTATCGTGACGTGTTGGCGCGTCACCCGACGGATCAGGATATTCGTGTTGCGCTGGCGCAAGTGCTCTCGTGGCAGAAACAATTTCCTGAAGCCCGGGCATTGTATGAACAGGTGGTTCGGGAGGAGCCTGGGCACAAAGAGGCTCGACGCGGGCTCGCCGAAGCGGCGCATTGGCAGGGGAATCGGACAGAGGCGTTGGCCCGCTACGAGGCGCTGGTGGCCGAAACGCACGATCCGGAACTCGAACAGCAGCTACGCAACGCGCAGTCCGAGTTGCTGGTATCGCCCCGGGCGGCGGTGGGGCAGGGGTTGACCGGACTCCGCATCCCGTATCGCGACTACGCGAAGATCGGGTACGGGCATTACACCTACACACGGAACCAGCCGGATGAGCGGGACCTGCTCTTTGAGGTGGCCAAGCCGATCGGCGATCAGACGTTGGTGGTGCGGGCCGAACCGATCAATCGGTTCGGTTCTCACGACACGCCGCTGTCGGCTGAGCTGTACAGTCCGCTCTGGAAGCGGGCCTGGGGGTATGTGGCGGCACAAGGGACCATTAACCCGCATTTCGCGCCCAACTATTCGTTCGTCGGCGAGATGGCTCAAGGGTTAGGGGGCGTCCATTCCGCTCTGGCTCCGTTCGAAGTGTCGTTCGGGTATCGTCGTCTGAATTACAAGCAGGACGATATCGATCTGTTGATGCCTGGACTGACGATTTTTCTGCCGTTCAATCTCTGGCTGACCGAAAAAATCTATGTCATTCCCAACACAGGCGCCTTCACCCTCTCCTCGCAATTGACCTGGCGCCCGACGGAGCGGGTGCAGGTCTTTGCCTCGGGGTCGTTCGGAACGTCGGGTGAACGGATCGTGGCCGCCCAGGACTTTACCCGGGTGCAGAGTCGAACGCTTCAGGGGGGAGTGACGTTTCCCATCACTGAGCGATTCTCGGTTGAGGCGTCAGGCTATTACGAAGACCGTGGATTTCTCTACGTCCGCCGGGGCGGCAACCTGAGTGTGCTCTATCACTGGTAGGACATGGAGCGATCAACGCTGGTCCGTCTGACAGGAATCGCAACCCTTTTTCTCTCGTTGGTCATTGGCTCTTGGATATTGTTCGGCCCGCGCTCTGTTCAGCACATCGACATCCCCGATCAGGCCTTCCATCGTTTCCCCGGCGTTTCAGGTCCCGATCATGCCGCCGTCGTGCCTCCGCGCGTGCCGACTTCGTGGACGACCTATGGAGAAGGATCAAAGAGCCGCCTGGCGATCTTGCTGACCGATCCGGATTCCTCCTGGCTGGGATTTGGCGCATGGACTCAAATCCATCGGCATCCCGTTTCGCATCACGCGCGATGTTCGCGAAGCCCTGACGCATCAGGTGGTGTTGGTCTATCCGATGATTTCCGGGAAGGTGCTCACTTCCGAAGAGCTCCAGGCGCCGGCGGAGTTTCCCAAAGCAGGCGGTACGTTGATCGGTGTGCAAGTATTGGGCGGCGGGTTGAATGAGGTCTTCGGTTTTCGCGAGGCACTGGTTTCGCGGCAGCGGTACGACCTGCATCTGGCGGCGGCCGATCCATTGCTCACGGATCTGACGGAAGCGCGCGAGCGGCACCTGCGCGTGGGCATTCGAGGCAAGGGTGTCGAGGTGATGGGGACCTACGGCTATACCGAGAGTGCTGCCCCGCTCGCCCGGTTTGACGACGGCTGAAGACGAAGAGTTGCCGAGGATGGGTGACCGGGTAACGGAGGCGCTGGAGGTGGCGCGCCGGATTAGTCGCTATGGCGGCTCGGTTGTTGTGCTCATCCACCCGAATATTCTGGACCACAAACTGTCGTTCGAAAAAGAGTTCGTAGCCGGCGTCCGGCCCTATGCCTGGTTCGGCTCGGTGGGAGAATTCGGCCGCTGGTGGGCGGCGCGCGATCACGTGCAGCTTGACGTGGCGCAGGATGCGAGGACTCTCATTGTGGCGATTGCCGCTCACGAATTGGCGGACGGATTGACCCTCGAGATACCAGCCGGCTGGACACTGAGCCCAACGAGATCGTCTCTGAAGGGCATCCAGCAGCGGAGCGCCTCCGTCATTCTTCCGGAATGGCAGGGCGCCCACAGGCTGGCCTGCACATCGAGCCGGTCGTCGAAGTAACGGCTTCCCCTCTTGTCACTACGCTGCAGGCACTTCCGGAGTCTGCGCGAGAGACTCTTGGAGTCGCTTTGCGACAAAGGGCGTGAGCACTTTTCGCGCTTCGGTCGTCGGGAGCGTTTGCACGAGGATCGAAAGCTTGTTTTCTGTCATTGACGGTAGGGCGGAAAGGGCCTCCGCTGCCCGGTAGCGTACCCACCAGTGGGAATCACCCAGCAATCCGATCAAATGTCCCTCATCTTCCTCCACTCCCATTTTC
This sequence comes from uncultured Nitrospira sp., assembly GCA_964635345.1. GTDB lineage: Bacteria > Nitrospirota > Nitrospiria > Nitrospirales > Nitrospiraceae > Nitrospira_D. Next base: position 19,739 of record CAZWOX010000027.1, on the reverse strand, counting down.
CCAAGGGCAGCCGCAGCTTGGACTCGAATAAACCAGGTCGGGTGGGTTAAATACTGTCGCACGGCGGGGAGGTCCTGTGGGTCGGAGCATTGCCCGAACAGCGAGAGGCAGCCGGCCAGCATGTCTTCGTGCAGCGGTTGCCGGGCGAGTAGGGGACGGATCAAGGGCAAGGCGCGGTGGCTGCGAGTCGACGCGAGGAAGCGGATCAGCCGAGCGGCAATGAGCGGGGATGCCGTCATCGCGGCTTCGCCGATGGCGCGGGCGACGAGTTCATCCCCCGCGCCCTGTAGGATCGCCAACACTTTGAGCGGGGACCAATCTTCGCGTTGGGAAATCAAGGGGGTCAAGACGGGAATGGCGCGAGGCGCATCGATGCGCACGAGGGCGCGGGCGGCCTCGATTGAACGGAATGCATTCGCGTCATGCGCCAGTCCAACCAGCCGATCCCAGGCGGTCTGCTCCTTGAGATGTCCAAGCGTGACAATGGCCAGCAATTGTTGGCGTAGCGTCCCTTTCATCAGATAGCGGCGCGCGACGTGATCCATGTTGGTCCGTCTGACGATCCCGCACAGTTCATCCGCCGACTCGCCTTTGATGGATTCCTGCAGATGATTCCACAGATACAGGAACAGGATCCGATCGCGCGGGTGAATCGGCGGGAGAGATGCGGGGGCTTCAATCAGACTCTGGGCCAGGATCGGTCGCCAAACGGTCACCATCTGTTGGCGCCGCCGATCCGTCGACACCCGCAGCCAACGGATCATGAGCGTCCACCCGAGGAGGAAGAGAATCAGGACATGAATAATGATCGTGGTCAGCCATCCCACATCGACAATCGACCAGGAGAGAGTGTGTTCGCCCACGCCGGTTCCTCACGGTCCTCTGGCTAGGCTGCGGTTTTGAGGAAGCGGCTCAGCCGTGCGGTCAGTTCCCGCGGATTGAACGGTTTCACCATGTAGTCGTTGGCGCCTGCGGCCAGGGCCTGCTGAATGTCATGCTCGCTTGAATCCGCCGTGAGCATGATGATGGGCACCTGTTGCCATTCGGTCTTCTTTCGAATGTAGGGGAGCAGCTGCAGGCCGCTGAGGTGCGGCAGCATGATGTCGAGCAAGACCAGGCTGGGAGGCGCCATGGTATCGATCAGTTGTTGAGCCTGGTGGCCGTCTGGTGCATGGATAACGTGATATCCGGCACGCTCCAACAGAAATTTGATCAAGCTGGCGGTGTCTTCTTCATCCTCCGCCATCAACAATGTGGGTTTGTCAGGCTGCGACGCAGTATTCATGAGGCCTCCTTCGTCTCCTTGGTCGTCCTGGCCAGCTACTCGAACACCACCTGCACGCGGTCGAGGTAGGTGGCGAGTTGTGCGAGTTCCGTTCCGATCGGGCCCACCGATCCCGCCTTCGCGGCTTGCTCGATCGTCGCGGCCATGGCGGTGACACGGTCGAATCCATAGCTGCCTCCGGCGCCCTTCATGCCGTGCGCGATCTTGCGAATTGTCTCGAAGTCCTGTTGCGCCAGCGCGTCCTGCATCGTCACGACTTCCTTCTTGCGGTTGGTCATGAATTTGGGCAGGAGCGCTTCAAAATCCGACTCCACGCGCACGATCAAAGCCTCGCCTGTCGGTGTCGAATAGGGCGGGGGTGTGGTGTGCATCAAGCAGCCTCCTGTTGATCGGGATGACGGGCATATTGGTGAACGGCGTCGAGCAGCGTTTTCTTCTTGATCGGTTTCGTCAGATGCGCCGTGCAGCCGGCCACCAGACTTTTCTCAAGTTCTTCGGGAAATGCGTTGGCGGTGAGCGCCAGGATCGGGGTCGTGGGGCGGGCCTGCTCTTTTTCCCATTGCCGAATCAGGCTCGTGGCGACATATCCGTCCATCACGGGCATTTGCATGTCCATGAAAACGAGGTCGTAGGCGCCGGTCTGGAACTTCGCTAGCGCCATGGCTCCGTTTTCTGCCATGTCCAGTTCATACGCCGTGTTTTTCAAGAAGAGAGCGACGACGTCACGATTGTCTTCGAGATCCTCGGCGAGGAGGATCCGACCCACGGCAGGCGGCTGAGCGGGTACGTGCTGTGGCCCGGGGGATGATGAGAGAGGAGGTGCCGTCGGAGTGTGGCGTGGGGCTCGCGGCACCTCGGTCAACGTCGTGTGGACAATGTTGAGCAGTGCCATGCTACGAATGGGTTTGCTCAGGTGCTTGCGAATGCCCACGGCTTGGGCTCGGGCCGCATCCCCGCCGCAGAGATCCGATGTGAGCATGATGGTCGGGGTACTAGTCAGGTCCGGAGATGCTTGAATCGCTTGTGCGACCGAGAATCCGTCCATCTCAGGCATGCGACCGTCAAGGATCACCAGATGAAACGGTGTGCCGCCGGTGCGGGCTGTCTGCATCGCGACCAGCGCGGTAGGACCGTCGCCGGCTTCGACGATCTGGGCGCCCGATCGGGTGAGGATGTCATGGCAGATGAGACGATTGGTCTCGTTGTCGTCGACGACCAGAATCCGCTTTCCGGTCAGGAGAGGATCGGTTCCGCTGACCGCGGCAGCGTCCGGCGTGGCGTGCGGCAAGCGCACGGTGACATGCATGGCGCAGCCCGCGCCAAGCGTGCTCTCTGCCCAGATCCGTCCGCCCATCAGTTCAGCGAGTCGCCGGGAGATACTGAGCCCGAGTCCGGTGCCGCCGTATTTTCTCGTCGTGGAAGAGTCGACTTGCGTGAAGTTCTCGAAGATCGTATCCAGCTTGTCTTGAGGAATACCGATGCCGCTGTCCGTCACGCTGAGATGGAGCAGATCTTCCGGGGCGGCGGCGCTCCGTTGTACGCGCAGGACGACGGAGCCTCGCTCGGTGAATTTGACGGCATTGCCGAGGAGGTTGATCAGGATTTGTCGCAGGCGCGCGGGGTCTCCCGTTACGAATTGTGGGGCGTCGAGCGCCACATGGATGATGAGTTCGAGCTTCTTGGCGTGCGCCCGCACGGCCATGAGTTCGCCGGTTGTTTCGACGAGTTCCCGAAGGTCGAAGGGAATGTCCTCCAGCTTCATGTGGCCGGATTCGATTTTCGACAAATCCAAAATGTCGTTGATGAGTCCCAGTAATGAGTTCGCCGCCCGGCTGAAACGATTCACAAAGTTCTTCTGCTCGTCGGTGAGCGTGGTTTCCAATAACAGATCGGCCATTCCGATGATGGCATTCATGGGCGTGCGGATCTCATGACTCATCGTGGCGAGGAAGGCGCTCTTGGCTTGGGTGGCCGCCAGAGCCTGATCGCGCGCCCGCTGCAGTTCATGGTTTTGCGTTTCCAGATTCTGCGCCGCGATGCGTAACGCGCCTTCCGCGTCTTTTCGCTGGAGAGTATTCCGGTAGGATTGAAGGATGTTGGCAGAGGTCTGGACCAGCGGATCCAGATATTCGATCAAGGACGGAGGATATCCATCCGGCCGGTTGGCCACCCCAATGAAGCCGATCACACGGTTTCCTTCGAGCAGCGGAAGGCCGAGAAATGTGCGGCACGCCTGGTCGCTCGCTGTCGGGTTGGTAGGCCTCAGAGGCTGTGGGGCTTCGTTGACGAGCAATGGTTCGCCTCTCGTGAGCACGTGGTCGATGCGGCGTTTTAAGTGAGGGTCTTGTATGACGCCGGCGATTCCCTGCTCGGCGCGTCCTTGCGTGTCCGGCTGCAGGGGCGACGTCGATGCGAGAAGATGCAACGCCGGCGGGCCACCTTGCCGAGGAAGGAGTTCTCCGATCACACCCCCTGCGCTGCGGGTGAGCGCGCAAAACCGATTGAGCAGGTCTGTGAATATGTTCTGGGTGCTGGATTCCTCGATAAAGGATTCCTGCACTTCGGAGATCGCGGATAATAATTCTTGCTGGGCCTCAGTCTGGAGTGTCGCCTGTTTTAAGGCTGTGACGTCTTTCGCAATGCCGAGAAATCCCGTCAGCGTCCCGTTGGGCCCGCGCACGGCCGTGACGACCAGGTTGACGGTGATGCGGTCGCCGTCTTTGCGAAGATAGGTCCATTCCCGCTCTTCGTAGCCTCCCATGCGCGCGGCTTCGACCAGGACATCGAAGCCGGCCAGCGGGCGTCCGAATCGCGCCGACAGTTGCCGTCCGCGGGCGTCTATTTCTGACGGGAGATGGAAATGGTCGAGCGTGCGCTGACCGATGATTTCATCAGCCTGGTAGCCCAGCAGGCGCTCGGCGCCGAAGTTGAACAGCGTGATGGCGCCCTGAGGATCGGTGGCGATGATGCCGACTTCTGTGGCGGCATCGAGGACCGTTTGCAGGCGCGCCCGAGTGTCTGTGATCTCTTCCAATGCGGCCTTCTGCGCCGTGATATCACTGGTTGTCCAGATCAGCCACTGTTCTTCATGGTGCTGTTCCGGGAGTGTCTTCAAAGAGGCTTCGAGCCAGATGGGCTCGCCGGATTTGGTCTGCCCGATCAGATCGCCGCGCCAGGCGCCTTGCTGCCGGAGAAGGGGGAAGAAAATGTCTTCGAGTTTGGCGATCCATTCGGGTGGATACAACATCATCCAGGACTGCCCGATGAGCTCGCCGGGACGAAACCCGTGCATGGCGGCAAAGGCGTCGTTGACGAACGTATAGCGTCCTTCCTTGGTCAGGAGGGCGACGCCCTCGGTGCCATGCCCCAAAGCCAGGAGGAGTCGTTCCTGCATTGCTTCGGCTTGCCGTTGGACTTGTGCGCTCTGGCTGAGTTGCGTGGTGCGTTGGCGAAGGTCCAGCTGACTCATGACTTGCCGGGCCAAGGCGGTGAGGGCCTGTTCCTGTTTCTGGCTGACATGGCGTGGATGACGATCGAGGACGCAGAGAGTGCCGATAGCCTGGCCATCGGCGGTGAGGAGCGGGATCCCTGCGTAGAAGCGAATGAAGGGCTCACCAGTGACCATGGGGTGGTCTGCGAATCGAAGATCGGCCAGGGCATTGGGCACCACGATGGGTTGCGATTGCATGATGGTATGGGCGCAGAGAGAGCGGTCTTTCGGAAGTTCGGTGTGGGGGATTCCGATTCTGGCTTTGAACCACAGGCGGGTGCGATCCATTAGGCCGATGTAGGCCATCGGAGCCCCGCAGATCTGGGTCGCGAGGTGGACAAGATCGTCGAAGGCTTGCTCGGCTTCGGAATCCAGGATGCCATAGCGCAGCAAGGCGTCGTGGCGTCGGTATTCATCTTGCGGTTGTATGAAGGGCTTCATCACGCTCAGTGGCATCCGGTCACGAATGCGATGGTCCGATTAGATAGACGATAACCCTTAGCGAAGGATGGACCGCCGGAGCGCAGACCTGTGCCACGTCTCCGGCTATCTTCTCGGTAAATTCCTATGCAATCTTGAGCGGTTGGTTAGATGAGAGGCTCTCATTGACCCGCCATGCCATCGCGCGCGCGATGCCTATTGTGTGCCAGGCCTGATTGGCTGGTCTGCTTGAGTTTTGGGGGGATGCATTGTAAGGTGACGAGGCGATCCTGCCAGACTCTTTTCCCCTTTGGAGCGTGCATGAATGCCTGGCGACGACCGGTTCGTTGAAATACAGCAGTCTCCGCGTCGCCCCTGGCGTTGGTGGCAGATTACTCTGCTGACGCTGTTCGCGCTCGGCATTGTCGGAGTGACGGCTGCTGCCGGCGTCATCTGGCATCTGGCCCAAGACCTCCCTCCTTTAGACCTCTTGCAGGGGTATCAACCGAGTTTGGTGACGACGGTGTATGCGGATGATCGGCAGACGATCGGCCAGTTTTTTATCGAGCGGCGGACGCTCACTCCACTGGACAACATTCCGAAGACGCTGACGCAAGCCGTGATTGCGACGGAAGACGTGCGATTCTTCGAGCATCCGGGGCTGGACTATATCGGGATTCTGCGAGCCGCCTGGACCAATATTCGTCACGGTGGGAAGAAGGTGGAAGGGGCGAGCACGATTACGCAGCAATTGGCGCGGTCGCTCTTTTTGTCCGCGGAGCGTTCATACGATCGGAAACTGCGCGAGTTGATTCTGGCTTACAAGATGGACGCCGTCTCAACCAAGGAACAGATTCTCGAGACGTACTTGAACCAGATTTACTTCGGCCAGGGATCCTATGGAGTGGCGTCTGCGGCGCAATCCTATTTCGGGAAAGACATCGGGAAGCTCACACTGGCCGAGTCTGCGTTTCTCGGAGGATTGCCGAAGTCGCCGAGCCGGTTTTCGCCGTTCACGAACTACGAGCGGGCGAAGAAACGCCAGGAGCATGTGCTCTCGCGCATGGAAGAGGCGGGGTTCATTTCTGCCGCCGAACGCGATGCCGCGATCGCGGAAGAATTGAAGTTTCGCCGGCCTGGCAGCGAGCACATTGCTCCCTATTTCGTGGAGCATGTCCGCCAACAACTGGTCGCGAAATACGGCGAATCGATGGTGTACAAAGGCGGGTTGCAGATCTTTACGACGCTGAATCTCGAAATGCAGCGAGCCGCAGAGAGAGCTTTTCTGGCCGGGGTGCGGGACCTCGACAAGCGCCAAGGGTGGCGCGGGCCTAAGAAGACGGTCGAACTTGCGACGGTGAAAATTCCCGGGGCTCCGCTCTCCGATCAGCCGATCAAGGCCGGAGATTTTCTCGAAGGCATCGTGCTGAAGCCGGCGAAGGATCACTATGTGGTCCAACTCGGGGATCAGACCGCGAAACTCCTGTTCGATGACATGGCATGGGCCAAACGTGCGCTCAAGGGGACTGATCCGACTCAGGATGTGGTGCTGATGCCTGACGTGAAGCGGACATTGAAGCCCGGGGATGTGATTGAGGTCAGCGTCAAGAAGCTCGCCAAGGATGGGATGCAACTGACGCTGGAGCAGACACCGATTGTCGAAGGCGGGTTGGTGGCAGTCGATCCCCGGACGGGGGCGATTCGTGCGATGGTCGGCGGCTACGATTTCGCTCGCAGTGAGTATAACCGGGCGGTGCAGGCCCATCGCCAGCCGGGCTCGGCGTTTAAGCCGGTGATTTATGCCACGGCGATGGCGCAGGGGATGAGCCCTGCGACGCAAATTCTCGATGCGCCGGTGGTGTATGAGCAAGAGGCAGACGATAAGATCTGGAAGCCGGAGAACTACGGACGGAAATTCCACGGGATGGTGACATTGCGTGATGCGCTGGCGCATTCACACAATTTGGCCACCGTACGGTTGCTGGATAAGGTGGGCATCAAGAATGTCATTGAGTTCGCGCGAACGGTAGGGATCACAAGTCCGCTTCCCGCGGATTTATCGCTGGGCTTGGGATCGTCTTCCATCGGGTTGCTGGAATTGACCTCGGTCTATGGGGTCTTTTTGAACAAAGGGACGAGAGCGGAGCCGTTTGCGATCAAGGTGGCGAAGGACAGTTCAGGCAAGACACTCGAAGCCATGGAGGATCAGCCGCACGAAATTATCGCGAAGGAGACGGCCTACCTCATCACCAACATGATGGAAGATGTGATTCAGAAAGGGACGGGGCAGGCGGCGAAGGTGATCGATCGTCCGGTCGCCGGGAAGACCGGCACCACGAACGAGTATATCAATGCCTGGTTTATCGGCGGGGCTCCGAACCTGGTGACGGGAGTGTATGTCGGATTTGACGATCGCCGCTCTTTGGGAGAGAGCGAGACCGGCGCTCGTTCGGCCTTGCCGATTTGGATTCAATTCATGAAGGACGCATTGCTCCAATTGCCGGTTGTTCCGTTTGAAATTCCGGAAGGCATTACCTATGTGAAGGTCGACCCGACAACCGGGCTGCTGGAGTCAGAGCAAGAAGGGGACGGAGAAAAAGGCTCAGTCGAACTGTTTGCCAAAGGAAGTGAGCCGACCCAGGCGGCCTCGCGCCGTCTCGGTCCGACCGATTTCTATAAGCTGGATCAGATTCCTGAGGGGGGACCTGTCGGGGAAGGCGCTGGTTCGCCGTGAGATGCTAGCCTTTTGAGTCCTGGTATTCCTCGTGCCAGGCCATCTGAATCGCTTCGAGGATCTTCTCGTTCGACTTCTTGGGATCATCCTTAAAATTCGGCAGCGCAACGATCCAGGCGTGCATATCGGTAAACCGGATGGTCAGCGGATCCACATCCGGGTGCTCCTCGATCAGGCGAATCGCGATATCTTCAGTGTCGTGCCATTTCAGATCCATGGATATCTCCCGGCCACAGGCGCGAGGCGAGGGGGGTGTATGTGTCTTCGTTCCTCTCGCCCCTGGCCTCGTGCCTGGTTAGGTCAATTCTGAAACCTTCTTCCCTTGCAAGCTTCGCTTGAGGGAATCGTCCAGCATGGCGACGGTCAAACCTTTCGCCGCTTGCTCCAGATCAGCCATGCGCGCGCGGATGGCGCGGGGATCGCTTCCGTCCTTGGCGGCGGCCAGTGCTGAGAGTGCGCCGCGAATGGCGGCGAGGTCGCCTGCGGCGACCAGGTGCCCACCATCCGCCAAAGATTTTTCCGTCGTGGTGATCAGGGCTCCTGCGTCCAGCCGCGCTTCGATCAATTTGCGCGTACTCACATCGTCTGCAGCGAATTTGAACGAATCTTCGATCATCCGCTCGACTTCTTGATCCGACAATCCATAGGACGGCTTGACCTCGATTGACTGGGTTTCTCCAGCTCGCATGTCTTTGGCCATCACATTCAGAATGCCGTTGGCATCGATCAGGAAGGTCACTTCAATGCGTGGGACTCCCGCCGGCAGAGGAGGAACCTTCAGCCGGAAGCGGGCCAGGCTGCGGTTGTCCTTTGCCAGTTCTCGTTCACCCTGGAGGATGTGAATATCCACGCCGGTTTGGCCGTCCACATAGGTAGTGAACATTTCCTTGGCGCTGGCGGGGATCGTGGTGTTACGGCGAAGGAGGCTGCTCATGACCCCGCCCATCGTCTCGATGCCTAATGAAAGAGGGGTTACGTCCAGCAGAAGCATGTCGGTCGTGCCGCCGCTCAGAATGTCGGCCTGTACCGCCGCGCCGAGAGCGACCACTTCATCAGGATTGAGTTCGCAATGCGGCTGGGTGCCGAAGAGGGCCTGGACGCGCCGGCACACGAGCGGCATACGGGTCGAGCCGCCAACGAGCACGACTTCATCGATGTCATCTGGAGTCAGTCCGGCATCTTTCAGAGCTAGACGGCAGGGACCTAGCGTGCGTTCCACGAGCGCATTGCAGAGACCTTCGAGTTGATCGCGGGTCAGTTCTCGCGTGAACCGGCCCTTGCCTTCCGGCAGATCGAGGGACGCCGTGGTTTTGAGCTCTTCTGAAAGGCGTATCTTGGCCCGTTCGGCTTCGAGCCGGATCCCTTGCATGTGATCGGGATAGGCCTTGAGGTCGAGCCCGTGTTGTCGGCGAATGTCCGCAACGAAGATGTCGGCGATCAACTGGTCGAAGTCGTCGCCGCCCAGGTGCGTATCGCCGTTGGTGGCGAGGACTTCGAAGATGCCGTTCTTGAGCTTGAGAATGGAAATGTCGAAGGTGCCGCCCCCCAGGTCGTAGACGGCGATCGTGCCCTGCGTTTTTTCTTGGAGTCCATAGGCCAGCGAGGCGGCGGTGGGTTCATTGATGATGCGCAGGACTTCGAGCCCCGCGATCATGCCGGCGTCCTTGGTGGCCTGGCGCTGGCTATCGTTGAAATAGGCGGGCACCGTAATCACGGCTTTGGTGATGCTTTCTCCGAGAAAGGCTTCCGCCCGAAGCTTCAGTTCCTTGAGGATCATGGCGGAGATTTGCGGCGGCGAATAGGTGTTCTCGCCGAGCTTGATGCGGATGACACCGCCCTTTTCGGTCAAGGTGTAGGGGAAATAGGCGAGTTCGTCATGGACGTCGGCCAGGCCCTTGCCCATGAACCGCTTCACGGAATAGACGGTCCGTTCAGGATTCCTGGTCAGGTGTTCTTTGGCCGGATCGCCGACGATGAGCCCGTTGTCGGTCAGCGCAACGACGGAGGGGACCATCGCGCGTTCGTGGCGTCCCGCGATAACGCGGGGCGTGCCGTTGTCCATATAGGCGACAAGGGAATTCGTTGTTCCAAGGTCTATGCCAACGATGCGTGCCATGGTGGTCAGGCGATGGTGGCGATGAGGTCGTTGACGATGTTCTTGACGTAGGTGCGGTTGGACAGGATGTCCCGCATCTCTTTCAGGATACGATCGCGCTCGGTTCGCGCCTGGTCGGTGGCTTCACCGCGGTCTTGCAGTCCATCCCATCGGCCGAAAAGCTGTTGGAGCTGAGCTTCCATATCTCGTTGTCGTTGCTCCAGCGTGGTGCGTTCAGATTGAAGTTTCAAGCGGAGCGCGGCGGCATCGTCGGATGTTCGGTCGCCGGCGCGGAATTCATCGAGCGTGTCCTGCAGCTCGAGTATTTCTTCGAAGAGATCGGCCGGTGGGGTCGTTCGGATATCTTTTACGGACCCGGCTTCCAGATCCAGCAGATATTCGGCGCGCTGAATCGGATCCCGCAGCGTGCGATAGGCGGTGTTCAGCATGGCCGAGTTGCCGAGGCTGATGGTCTGCTCCGCATCGCTCTTGTTCTGGTAAAAATCGGGATGGAACGCCCGGCTCAATTCGTAGAACTTCGTTTCCAGCTTCTGTTGATCGATGGACAGGCGGCGGGGAAAGCCGAAGCAGGTGAAGTAATCGAGTTCCTTGGAGACCGGCTGTACTTTCACGCAACGGTCGCAGAAGTATTCTCCCGACACTTCGGACTGGCAGTGCCAGCACATGCTGCGGGCCATCTGCAGCTCGCGTCGGTCGCTGGCGGGCTGATGTGTATGTCCATCCATAAGCGGTGACCGATCAGGCTGAAAAGGATTCTCCGCAGCCGCAGGTTTTGTTGGCGTTCGGGTTCACGAATTTGAAATTCCCGCCCATCAGATCCTTGTGGTAATCGAGCTGGGTACCCTGCAAGTAGATCGCGCTCTTGGCATCCACAATGATTTTCACGCCGTCGAAGTCGTAGACCTGGTCGTATTGGCCGATCTTTTCGTCGAAGTTGATGGTGTAGCTCAGGCCGGAGCAGCCGCCGCCTTTGACGCCCAGGCGAAGGCCGCCTTCTTCGATGCCTTGGACGTTGATCAGGCGCTTCACTTCCTTGATAGCTGCATCTGTGAGCGTGATGACCGGGGTCTGGGCTTCCGCATTCGTGGCGTCCATAGTGCGCTCCCTTCTGCTGTTACTTCGAATCGGCTTTTTTCTGATAGTCGGCCAGCGCCGCCTTAATCGCATCCTCAGCCAGAACTGAGCAGTGAATCTTGACCGGCGGCAGGCTCAGCTCCTGGACGATGTCGGTGTTCTTGATCTGCTGGGCTTCTTCGATGGTTTTGCCCTTGAGCCATTCGGTCGCCAGGCTGGAGCTGGCAATAGCGGAGCCGCAGCCGAAAGTTTTGAACTTGGCATCGACGATGGTGTCGTTCTGGACCTTGATCTGGAGCTTCATGACGTCGCCGCACTCGGGCGCGCCGACCATGCCGGTGCCCACGCCTTCTTCGTCTTTCTTGAAACTCCCCATGTTCCGGGGATTGTTGAAATGATCGACGACTTTGTTACTGTATGCCATGGTTCCCTCCGAAATGTATAATTTACAATTGTAAATTATCAATTGCCTTCAGTGGGCCGCCCACTGAACGGATTTCAAATCGACCCCTTCTTTCGCCATTTCGTACAACGGCGACATTTCACGCAGCTTGGTCACAACCTCAATAACCTTCTTGATCGTGTAGTCAATTTCTTCGTCTGTGTTGAAGCGGCCCAGGCCGAAGCGGATGGAGGAGTGGGCGAGTTCGACCCCAACGCCCAGGGCCCGCAGGACATAGGACGGTTCCAGTGTGGCTGAGGTGCAGGCCGAGCCGGACGACAGGGCAATGTCCTTCATGCCCATCAGGAGCGATTCTCCCTCGACATAGGCAAAGGAAATATTCAGGTTGTGCGGCAAGCGCTGGGTCGGATGGCCGTTGAGATAGGCTTCATCGATCTCTTTCATGATGCCGGCCTGCAGGCGATCGCGCATCGCTGCAAGGCGTACCGATTCCGTGGCCATTTCCTGTTCGCACAATTCGCAGGCCTTGCCGAATCCGACGATCAACGGCACCGGCAGGGTGCCGGAGCGCATGCCGCGCTCGTGTCCGCCGCCGTCCATTTGTGCGGCGATCCGCACGCGGGGGTTCTTCTTTCTCACATACAGAGCGCCGATTCCCTTCGGGCCGTAGATTTTATGGGCCGAGAAGGACATCAGGGCGATCCCCATGTCCTGCACATCGACGGGGATCTTGCCGACGCCTTGGGTGGCATCACAGTGGAAGAGGATGCCCTTTTCCTTGGCGATCTTGCCGATTTCCTTGACCGGATTGATCGTGCCGATTTCATTGTTGGCGAGCATCACGGAGATCAGGACCGTCTTGTCCGTGATCGCGTTCCGCACGTCTTCCGGATTCACCATCCCATACTTATCGACGGGCAGATAGGTCGCCGTCGCCTTGCCTTTGGCTTCGAGGGCCTTGGCGGTGTCGATCACCGCGCGGTGTTCCGTGGACGAGGTGATGATGTGGTCGCCCTTCTCCTTGTACATCTCCAGCACGCCCTTGATCGCCAGGTTGTCCGACTCGGTGGCGCCGCTGGTGAAGACGATTTCTTTGGGATCCGCCTTGATGAGCTTGGCGATTTGCTTGCGGGCTTGCTCAACCGCCTCTTCAGCCGCCCAGCCGAAAGTATGGTTGCGGCTGGCGGCGTTGCCGAACTTCTCGACGAAGTAAGGCAACATGGCGTCAAGGACCCGCGGGTCCATGGGCGTCGTGGAATGATTATCGAGGAAGATCGGAAGTTTCATCGTGCAACTCCTTGTGCCGTGGGAGACTGAATCGTGATGAGGGGCGTTCCGCCCATCATGTCTTGCAACGTCATGTTATTGAGGAGCTGATAAATGCTGTCCTGAACCTTGAGCAGCGGCGTGCGGATGTTGCAGTGCTCACGTTGAAGGCAGAGGTCACCTTCCTTTTCATGAGAACAATCCGTAATGCCCAGCGGCCCCTCGATGCCTTCCAGAATCTGCGCGATCGTAATCTGTCTGGTGCTTTGCGCGAGAAGGTAACCGCCTTTGGGACCATTGTGGCTTTCAATCAACCCGTTCTTGGCGAGAGTTTGAAGGACCTTCGCCAGGAGTTCGAGAGGAATGTTATATTCCTCCGCGATCTCTTTGGTGTTGACGACGCGGCCCGGCGTGAGATCTCCGAATTGCACCGAGGCAATGTGTTGGAGCGCCATCAGCGCATAGTCAGCTTTTTTTGAAATCTTCAACATGGCTATTGCCGATCAATAGGATCGGAGACTATAATGATCTCCGATCAATAAGGTCGGAATAAAGATACCACGCAACTTTTAGGGCTGTCAACATCGGAATCTAGAATTTTCTGTAGAGAAAGGACCAAGCACATGGGAGGCACCAACCCTTATATTGGGAAAACTGAGCATGAGCTTCCCCAAGCCCCCTATACCATCACCTATATTGAGCCGGATGGCACGGTGACCAAAGTTGCCGTTGACCCCACAAAGATTCCCTATGGGCCAACCGGATTGCCGGGAAGCATTCTTGATGTGGCGATAGCCAATGGGGTGGATTTAGAGCATGTGTGCGGGGGGGTCTGTGCCTGCTCGACCTGCCACGTGATCATCAAGCAAGGGCTTGAGAGCTGTAGTGAGGGGACCGACGACGAGTTCGACCAGCTTGATGAGGCTCCGATGACTACGTTGCAGTCTCGCCTCGGGTGCCAATGTGTTCCGAACGGCATGAAGGATGTCGTCGTAGAAATTCCTGCGGTGAACAAGAATCTGGTCAGGGAAGGGCACTAATCGAAGGTCTCCGTCTTTACCTCTTTCCGGTCGTATCCGCATTCCATCAATGCCGCGCGTAATGGCCGGACAAATCCCTTTGTTCCACTGATCATCGGAATACCTTTCGGCTGTCTTTCCACGAGGGGACGCAGCATGGCCAGCGTTCTCTCGACCGCTTCCGCTTCCCCAGCCGACTCGACCAAGGGTAGGTATCGAAAGGAGGGGGATTGGACGGCCATCGTGAGCAGTTCCTGGTGAAACAACAACTCTTCCTCCGACGGGGCAACAGCGATGAGGAGAACTGAGGTGATGGCATGGGCTGCGACCAGTTGCTTTAAGAGGCAACGAATGGGGACGAGGCCGGTATATCGGGCGATAAAGAGGAGTTCACGATCCAGCGGCATCGGCAGTACGAAATTCCCATAAGGACCCGAGAGCGGAATCTCATCGCCGGACTTCAATTGATAGAGGTAGTTTGAGCCAAGCCCTTCAGGCACCCGGTCAAAGACCAGCGTCAACTCTCCGTAGGGAGAAGAAGGATCGGCCATCGAATAGGCGCGATTGAGCGGCGGCTTGTCCCCCACCGGTAGTTTGAGGGAAACCCATTGCCCCGGTTGAAAAGAAATCTTCTGCGTTTTTGGGCGAAGGACCAGCTGGCGCACGTGTGGGGTGAGATCGAGCGCGGAGAGCACGACAGCTGGTTGGGTCAGTTCTGCCATAGAGACGGTGTCCATCCTCATAGCAGAATGAGTCCGATTCTGTACAACACTTTTCCCTGCATGTTATAGATACTGACTGTTTCACCCCCACAATGAGATGAACGCATGACCCAAGTCCGTGTCCGCTTCGCACCCAGTCCGACCGGGTTTCTTCACATCGGGGGAGTTCGGACTGCGTTATTCAATTGGCTCTACGCGCGCCAACAGAACGGGGTCTTTGTCCTCCGGATTGAAGATACCGATCAGACCCGGTCCACCGATGAATCGATCCAGGCTATCATCGAAGGGATGAAATGGGTCGGGCTTGATTGGGACGAAGGACCGTTTCGTCAAACTGAGCGGATGGATCTGTATCGTAGCCATGCGATGCAGCTATTGGAACAGGGGCAGGCCTATTGGTGTGTGTGCAGGGCTGAGGAGTTGGAAACCCGCCGCAAAGAAGCGGAGGCGAAGGGATTGTCCCCGCGGTACGATGGGCGATGCCGGACTCTTGGGATCACCCACCCGGCCGGCGACGCGGCCTTGCGATTCAAGGCGCCCCAAGAAGGCCAGACGGTTGTCGATGATCTCATCAAGGGCAGGATCGTCTTTGATAACTCCGTCATCGACGATTTGATCATCCTCCGCTCGAACGGATATCCCACGTACAACTTTTCTGTTGTGGTCGATGATGCACTCATGAAGATTACCCACGTGGTTCGGGGGGACGACCATTTAACGAATACGCCGCGTCAGATCCCGATCTTCCAGGCCTTGGGATTTCCGGTCCCGCAGTTCGGCCATCTACCGATGATTCTGGGGTCGGACAAGTCCCGGCTCTCCAAGCGCCATGGCGCCACGTCCATCATGGCCTACAAAGACATGGGCTATCTGCCTGAGGCCATGGTGAACTATCTCGTCCGGCTGGGCTGGTCGCATGGGGATCAGGAGCTATTCACCCGGCAGGAACTCATCGAAAAGTTTTCGTGGAAGCATGTGCAAACGTCGGCCGCCGTCTTCAATGCCGACAAGTTGCTCTGGATCAATGCAGAATACATCAAGACCCGCCCGCCGGCCGAGGTCGCACAAGCCTTGATCCCGCTACTGGAGACGGCTGGATTGCAGGAACAAGTCAGGGCAGTCTCGTCGGATTGGCTGGCCCAGCTGGTCGTGCTGGTGAAGGAACGGGCTAAGACATTGGTTGAAATGGTCGAGTGGGTAAAGCCGTATTTCGGCCAAACCGTCGCGTTTGACGAAGAAGCGGCCAAGAAAGCGCTTACGCCTGCCGTTGCACCAGTCCTTGCGAAACTGCTTGCGCGCTTTGAAGCCCTACCCACGTTCTCCAAGCAGGTCTGGGAGGAATCCTTCAAAAAGCTTGTAGAAGAAGAGGGCATCAGGATGAGCCAGCTGGCCCAGCCAGTGCGGGTCGCGCTCACCGGGCGAACCGCCAGCCCTGGTTTGTTTGAGGTTGTGGAGGTCCTTGGCCGTGACCGGACCCTGTTTCGTCTTAGACAAGGGATTGAACGGGCTTCGGCGTAATCAGACGAATTCTGCCGATTAATCCGCATCGATCTTGACGGAATCACAATCCGTATATTACTGTGTCCGTCGGTTGGGGGATCGTCTAGCGGTAGGACGTCAGTCTCTGGATCTGACTACCTAGGTTCGATTCCTAGTCCCCCAGCCAAAATTTCTTTCCCACGCCGTACTCTCAGGCCGACGTCTTCGTTTCGTACCGCGCTGGGGGATCGTCTAGCGGTAGGACGCCGGCCTTTGGAGCCGGCTACCTAGGTTCGATTCCTAGTCCCCCAGCCATTTTCTCTTTTTATCTCTCGACACAATCAGCGAGGTGCGGTCGATTGACTGTGAGGAGGCCGGTGGGCCGATCGGCGGACTACTGTCCTCCGAGCGGCGATTGCCGGTTGGTGCTGCTCTGGAGATCCATTTCCAAGACGACGGGGCCGTTCGGATTCTTCGGGTCTACACGATGGGGCATCTGATCGACCGCCAGTTTGCTCAGGGGCACGGCGACAATGTGCGGAGCCTTCTCGGTGGGATTGGAATAGAGCGCCAGCCGGACGTTCTTGGGGCGCAGCTGCGGCGTCAGTTGCGGCTTCAGATCCGCGCTCACGAAGCCCACCACCAAGGCGCTGCCATCGGCCAGTTTATGGATTTCGTAGGCATTGGCGGCAGGGGCCGTCCGCTCCAGCATCATGTCCGGACTCTGTGAGACCAAGGCCAACCCGAGGCCTTGCTGGGGGGCAAAGCCGAAGCTGCCCAATGGCGCCACGGAAAAACGGCTTTGCGGAAGAGCCGCACCCAGTTCCACGACGCCGGTTTTGAGCCGCAGTTGCCGGCGCAGGTCGGCCTCGTTTCCCATGGCATCGATGAAGACAGCGGCCGGGGCCGCTTTCTGGGAAGGCAGCACTTCCGTCTTCCCGCCACCGCCGCCACGCGCGGCATGGAGCAAGGAAGGTAGCAGGCTCAGGATGAGCAGGCTCAATAAGGTGTAAGTAAGAAAGCGGCGGTTGGGGCGAAGGGCTTGTCGGGATGACATGGTCGTCAGGTGCTCCGATAGTAAATTTGTATGACTCATCTTTATCAAGGCGAGGCCGTCCGGCGCAATGGGTGTCAGTCCGGTGTTCGTTTGGGCGTTCGCGCGGGCATGATCGGAGCCGGGGGTGCGCAAGGGTTGGCCGCGGGGTCGCGGAGGGCGACCTCGGCGACTCCGCGCCGCCCATCCAGCTGAATCAGACAACAGGCGTGCAACATGGCCTTCAACTGTCCGCGGCCCCGTTGCACGCGGGACTTCATGCCGGAGAGCGAGAGGCCCAGCGTAGTGGCGGCGGCCTGTTGGGTCAGTCCGTCCAGCTCAACGAGCGTCAGCGCGTCCCGGTATTCCGGTGCCAGTCGGTCCACCATCGGTCGGAGACAACCGGCCAGCTGCATGCGAGGCTCGTCGAATTCGCCTTCCGGCTCATCCACGGCCATCAGCTCTTCAACGTCCTTCGCCAACCCGGCCGGCATTTCCCGATGTCGATGTGGCGTCCGGTAATAGTCGATGATCACATGGCGTGTGACGGTGAAGATCCAGGAAACCAGGCGGCGGGGATCCTGCACGTGGTCGATCTTTTCATGGATCTTGAGAAAGACCTCTTGGAGCAGATCCTCCACCGCCGCATCGGCGGCCACGCGTTTGGCGATGAAGGCGCGCAGCCGGCCGCGCACCTCCATCCAGACTTTCTGTGCATCCTGCGTCATGGTTACGTCTTCCCAGCGGGCCTTTCTACGGTACCGTCTCTCGCGACGCTGTGCAAGTTGCAGCCTGTTCGGCCCCGAGGT
This sequence comes from uncultured Nitrospira sp., assembly GCA_964635345.1. Lineage (GTDB taxonomy): Bacteria > Nitrospirota > Nitrospiria > Nitrospirales > Nitrospiraceae > Nitrospira_D. The sequence continues at coordinate 1,889 of CAZWOX010000027.1, read as the reverse complement.
GGGCAAGGACGCAGCAGCCTGTCTGGCTCAGCGGGCCTTCAACCCCCAGTTGCTCGTGTACGAGAAACACTTCCCAGGCGTTCCCATCGGGATCGGTGAACCAGAGTTTGTCCTGCCGGGCAAAACAGCAGGTCGTATTTTCTTCGACTCGCTCCAGCACGCCGGCGGTTTGCAACCGCTCCTTCCATTGGGCGATCTCCTCCGGCGAGTCCACTTCGATGCCGAGATGGTCGACCGAACTGATCCGGCCTGTTGACGACACCAGCGAGAGGTTCAGCGCCGGGGCCGTCAGGTCGAATTTGGCATAGTCGTCTGTCTGCTTTTGCGGTGCCACGCCGAACACCTTCCGGTAGAACTCGACCGATGCCGGGACATGGTGAACATCGAGAGAAATATGCGGCCTCATGGGAACCTCCTGGGTAAGCGGCAGGAGAGAATTCACCTGCCTATCCCTAAAGACGGAATATCGGGAAAAAGGACGCAGGATAGGGGGATCGGTGGAGCGGTCTGGCGGCAGATCAATCAGGAGACTGTCATTCAACGAGAATCGTAAAGGTGCCTCGAGAGGTTTGTCGTGCCTGTTGGAAGAGAAGCGCTCAATCGTCGTGTGCGGGGGACAGTCTATGGCCCCTGTTTTCGTCTGAGGACAAGGATCGCGATCACGGAGATAATTGCTATCAACGGGCCACCGGCAAACGCGCCGGTCATCGCGGCTTCCATGGACTTGTCATGGGTGTTGGACGAGAAGAGTTCAATCGCGGCCATCGTCCCGAACAGGCCGACGATGTAACCGAGGATCGCCGCCAGCAGAGCCACGCCGAATGTTCTCATGGGGACCTACGCTAGTAGGCTACGCGAAAAGAGTCAACCGACCGAGTTGCGAAACGGAGACTCTCCTCATGTTCGACACCGCCTTCCCCCTCGTCGGAACAACGCATCCCGTGCGAGGGTTTGACAGCGGCGCTGCCCCGGCGTACGCTCTGTGTAGCCGTTACACATGGAGGAGGCATGGCCACGAATCTCGCGATTGATGATGTGTTGCTGGAGCGCGCCCGCCGGGTCGGGAAGCTTCGCACCAAGAAGGAAACCGTCACGCAAGCGTTGACCGAATTCATCCAGCGCCGTCGGCAGCGAAACATTCTGAAGGCGCTTGGCACGATCGAATTCCGGAAGGGCTGGGATTATAAGAAGGACCGTCGCGACCGTGAATCTGGTCGTTGATACGTCCGTGTGGTCATTGGTGCTGCGCCGACCGCAGGTCAATGAAGACGACCCCTATGTCCGTGCCTTTCGCTGGCATCTTGAGTCAGGTGACGGACTCTTTCTGATCGGCAATATTCTCCAGGAACTTCTCGACGGACTCCGTTCTACGAAACAGTTCGACCGTTTGCGCACTCTCCTGGATCCGTACCCCCTCCTTGAGCTGGACCGAGAAACCTACGCGGCCGCGGCTCGCTTACGATCCGTCTGTCGCGTCAAAGGCGTCAACGCCGGCCCGATCGATTTCCTGATCGCCGCGGCATGTTGTCAACATGGATTTCCTCTGCTCACAGCCGACAAGGACTTCTCGCGAATCGCCAAGCATTGCGATCTCGTCACCCTGCCCGCCTGATCCTGAAAAGGCCGCCGCGCGCCGCGAAAAAGAAAATGGCCCTGCCAATTACCTTCATATTTATTTCTTACTTTGGTGCTCACATTCTTCCCTCTTCCTCGCTGGCCCAGCTTGATCCCTTCTGCGCGCATTAAACGAGCACCGCCCTTGAATTGAGAATAGGAGAGCTCCCGCGTGCGCGTTTAGCGAGCATGGGGATCAAGCTGGGCCAGCCCTTCTCATTCTCCCTAAAACAGAGATAGGAATTGGGTGGGAGGCAGAAAAAAACCTTGTCGGC
>CAZWOX010000026.1:0-39779 GCA_964635345.1 uncultured Nitrospira sp. | reverse complement strand
CACTTCAATACACCTTACACCTTGCTCAACTTCCTCTATTCAGTTGTCAAAGAACAATACGTCGCATTCGTGACGCGGGAGGCGCAATATAAACGTTGCGCACTCTCATGTCAAGGGACCCACTCAAAAAACTTCGGGTAGTTTCCCTCAGGCACCGCACCGTCTGGCTGCGGTATGCAGGCAAGAACTCATCCGCCCTCTGCCCTCGAACGAGTGGGAAGATAACAAGACTCCCCCGCGGGTGTCAAGCAACATTTTCATGTATAATCAAAAAATATGATAAACAATGAATCACCACTGTTCATGCGGCGCCGAACGATTCTGCAAACGCTCGGTCTCGTCGCGACGGCAGGAATAACCGGAGGCTGCGATGCCGTCGGTTCTGTTTTGGGTCGCATGTTTGCGATTCCGCCACGCGACACCACTTACTTTACACCCAATTCTAAATTTTATGTGGTCAATTACGCAGATTCCGCCGTCTCCATGTCACGCGAGGTGAATATCGAGCAATGGAAAGTTCACGTGAAAGGCGTCGTGAAAACACCGCTTTCATTGGGCTGGCGCGACATCTTAAATCGCGACTCCTACGACCAAGTCTCCACGCTCATGTGTATCGACACCCTCCCCGGCGGCGACAGTCTAGGTACGGCCACTTGGCGCGGCATTTCATTAAAAAAGCTTCTCCGGGACGCCGGCGCCGACGAAGAAACCGCGCGGGATGTGGTGTTTCGCGGGATCGACGGCTACGATGACAGCATCCCGTTCACGCGCGCGATGCAAGACGACGTGATGCTCGCCTTCCTGATGAACGGCGAGAAGCTCCCGAAGGAGCATGGCTTCCCGGTTCGTCTTATTGCCCCCGGCCTGTACGGCATCAAGAATGTGAAATGGATTACCGAGATCGAAGTCTACCCTGGCGATTACCTAGGGTACTGGCAACGCAAAGGCTGGACCGACGACGCCACGATCAAGATTTTCTCGCGCATCGATTCCCCCGGCCACTACCAAACCTTACGCGGGTCTGCGCAGAAATTTCGCGGTATCGCCTTCGGCGGGCCGAATTCCATCAGCAAGGTGGAGTTGAGCTTCGACGCCGGCCGGACATGGAACGAATGCCAGATCGAAACGCCCATGTCGCCGTACTCGTGGGTCGTATGGAACTACAGCTGGAAACCGCCGAAGCAGGGAAAATTTCAAACGGTCGTGCGGGCGACCGACACGGAAGGCCGACTCCAGATAGCCGAGCTTGTCCGGCCGCAACCGGCCGGCGCGAGCGGCCTCCATACGATTATTTCTGAAGTCGCCGAGATCTAACACCGTAACCCACGCCGCAAGATACTGCTGATCTCACCCCTTCATCCATCGGCTCGAGAATTTCTGCAGAGTCTGAAGAAGTAACGGACAATCGTCACACTATTCAGCAGAGCGGCGGGAAGGTCTGGGCGAATCCGGCCACCGCGGCTTGCTACCGGCGGCCATTCCACAGTCTTGAATCGACCGCACTTCGCCCGGAGTCAATTCACGCCAGACACCTGACACGAGATTCCCCAGCAAGATAGGGCCGATCGCCACACGTACCAACCGGAGCGCCGGATGCCCCACCGCCGCCGTCATGCGTCGCACCTGCCGGTTCATCCCTTCGCGAATCGTCATCTCGATCCAACAGGTCGGCACGGTTTTCCTGAACCGAATAGGCACCGGTCGATCCGGCAATGCCGGTGGCTCGTCCAGCAATCGCACCTCCGCCGGCCTCGTCCTGGCCCCGCTCAGCACCACCCCCTGACTCAATTGCCGGAGCGCCTGCTCATCGGGGACCCGCTCCACCTGCACCAGATAGACCTTCGGAAGCTTGTGTTGCGGATCGGTGATGCGGTGGGACAGCGTTCCGTCGGACGTCAGGAGCATCAACCCCTCACTATCCATATCCAGCCGCCCCGCTGCATAGACACCGGGCAACTCGACATAGTCGGCGAGCGTAGGCCGGCCCTCAGGATCGGTAAAGCACGGCAACACCCCGTATGGTTTGTGAAATGCGATGGTATGAGAACGGGATAGAGGCGAACCGGCGAGAGTCATGCGGATCATGGATCTCACCGGCTGACCTTCTCAAAACTGCCGCACCACAGTAACACTGCAACCACCCTGATCCAGTTGATACGCACGCCGCCACTATACCTGACCGTAATCACCTCGCTCAAATCTGCTGCGCCTGTAGAATCGTAGGTATTCTCCTGCAATCCTCATGATCGCTTTGCGAGACTCTCCCACCGCGACACCATGGTTACTTTGGTGATCCTGAACTCGAACGCCTGAAGCCTTCGCGACTTAGGAGGCTTGGCCGTTCCGCGATGGTGGATATCGTGCACCCTGCGCACTCGGCATCATGCTTGCTCTACTTCACGGCTTGAGAGCCTCGCCCCTCTCATCGGATTCGTCCAGTGTTGGCAGCGGCCACAGCATCGAGAATGACCGTGGCCTATTTCATCAACTCCCTGCGTGAGGAGGTTCCCATGACTCGCTTTGCCAGCTTCATCGCACTTGCAGCATTCTTGACGTTCGGTCTCGGCACGGCCGTCTCCTTCGCAAATGAGCCGGCACCGGTCGAGCAGAAGGACAAGAAGGATATGAGCGGCTCCAAAGCCGAGGACGACAGCAAGAACAAAGATGGAAAGAAGGAGATGGGCAAGTAAGCCTGTTTTCCGGGGCGCAACCGCCGTTGCGCCCCCCTTCCTCGCCTGACCAGGTTCCCGTTTTAGATCCATTGAATCTGTAGGCCTTTCCCTACAGAACCGTGGCATCTCACGACAGCCTCGAGAATCTCCTCAATCCCGTCTCTAGTTCATTCCCTTGAATAACCAGCGTTTTCCCTCGCTTCCCCATGAGATCGCTCAGGCATCGACCTTGCTCCTTCTTTCCGCACTCCGGTTGTCATCCTATATAGGGAGGAATTTATGCATCCACGTATTCCGTTCCGGACCGCATCACTTCGTGCCGCATCGTTGATCGCACTGTGCGCCATCGCCCCGATCGGATGCGTCACGAATGAAACGCACACCAAAGCGCTCACTGAGCTGGACGCCGCGCAAAAAACATCTGCCCAGCGAGCCGCTGAGCTTGACGCATTGAAGAAACAATCGCAGGCCCAGTCGGATCAACTCAAGCAACAACTCGCCGGCCTGCAACAGAATCTGGACCAGGAATCCGCCCAACGAAAAACCGCCGAGGAAGCCGCCGCAGCCCTGGCGAAAGAGCGAGCCGCCCTGGAGGCCCGCTCCGGAGAATTGCAGTCCAGGCTGGACGGTCTGGAAAAAGACAAGGGTCAACTCGGCAGCGAGCTGACCGACGTCCGCGGCCAGATCGATCGGCTCCAGAAGCAACTCGCCGATGAAGCCACCCAGGTCAGTACCCTCGAAAAGGACAAGCAGCAGTTGGCCAGCGGGACGGCGTCCGCCCAGAGTGAGATTGCCAAACTACAGAAACGCGCCGCCGATCTGGAAGCCGACGCCGCCCGCGTCGCCAAGGAACGCGAGCAACTCCGTCAGCAGCAATCACAACTTGCCGCAACGCTCGACCAGGAACGCGCGCGGTTGAAAATCGAAGAGGCGGAAAAAGCCCGCCTCGCACAGGAGCAGGTTCAGTTGACCGCCAGCCTCGAACAAGAACGGCAACGGCTGAAGGCCGAGGAAGCCGAGAAGGCCCGGCTTGAACAGGAACGGGCCGCCAAGGAAGCGGAGATCGCGCGGCTCACCCGCACGCAGGAAGAACTGTCCAAATCCCTCCAGGACGAAATTTCGAAAGGCAACATCACGATCCAGCAGGTCCGCGATCAACTGACGATCAACATGGTCGACCGGGTGCTCTTCGATTCGGGACAAGCGCAGGTCAAGCCGGCAGGTGTGAAAGTATTGAAACAGGTCGGCGATGTCTTGAACAAGATTTCCGACAAACAAATCCGCATCGAAGGTCATACGGACAATGTGCCGATCAGCATGAAGCTGCAGGATAAATTCAAAACGAATTGGGAACTCTCGACGGCTCGCGCCACCAATGTCGTGCGGTACTTGATCGATCAGGGTGGAGTAGCCCGGCAGTATATGTCCGCTGTCGGCTATGCCGAGACACGGCCGATCGCCCCCAATGAAACCGAGCAGGGCCGCAGCGCCAATCGACGGATCGAGATCGTCCTCCATCCGAAAGACCTCTCCAAAATCTCCGGCCAGCTGGGCTCCACCGGTCCGGACGGGAAATAAGCCCGCCCGTTCGCACCGCGGCGGCCGCCACACCTTCTGTGGTGGCCGCCTCCCCTCGTCTCGCGTATTTGGAGACTTCCCCTCTCTCTTCGCTTCCGCTATGATGCCGGCGTGCCGCCGAAATCCACAGCGCTTCGTAAGCACTTCTATGGATCTCTCAGCATGAGTGCCATGGTCCAATTGATCGGGCTTGCCGTCATCGTCTTGCTCTCCGTCGAGCTGACTGCCTGCGACACCTCCTGCATCGCCACGATGGAGAAGATGGGCTATGCCGAACGCGATATTCTGAGCAGCCGAGTCAAATCGGCGCGCAACGCGCAGGAGGATGCCAAGAAGGAAATCCAAATAGGCACGAGAGTTCGACTGGAGGATCGCAATGCGGTGGGAAGGACAACGGGAAAGTAACAATATTGAAGATCGCCGTGGCATGGCCCCGGCCCGGGTCGGCGGTGTCGGCGGACTGGGAATCGGCGGCATTGTCTTGGTGCTCGCCGTCAGCTACTTCACCGGCACCAATCCCTTCACGCTTCTCAATATGCTTAGTGGAGTCCAGAGCATGACGGAATCCTCCGCGCCGATGGAGCCCGCTCCCACAAGAGCGCCCGGCGACCAACTCGGCAAATTTGCCTCAGTCGTCCTCGCGGATACGGAAACTACCTGGAAGCAGTTGCTGGGACCTGAATACGAGGAACCCCGACTCGTCCTCTTCAGCGGCGGCGTCAGGTCCGCCTGCGGGACGACTTCATCGGTCGTCGGTCCGTTTTATTGCCCGGGTGATCATAAAGTATATCTCGATCTGACGTTCTTCAGCGACATGGCCCAGCGCCTCGGCGCCTCCGGAGATTTTGCGCAGGCCTATGTCATCGCGCATGAGGTGGGACACCACGTGCAGAATCTGACGGGCGTGGCCGAGAAAGTGACTCGTCTCCAGCGTCAGGCCTCGGAGAAAGACGCGAATGCCTTGTCGGTCCGCATGGAGCTGCAAGCCGACTGCTTCGCCGGCGTGTGGGGCCACCATGCCAACCGCGCGCGCAATCTGATCGAGCCGGGCGATTTCGAAGAAGGACTCAAAGCCGCCGCCGCCATCGGCGACGACCGCCTGCAGAAAATGGGTCAGGGATACGTCCAACCGGAAAGCTGGACGCACGGCTCATCCGATCAACGGATGACCTGGCTCAGGCGGGGCCTGGAAAGCGGCGATCCCGGCGTCTGCGACACCTTTGAAGGCATACGCTCATGAGCCAAGACGAACAGAATTCCGCGCACCATCTGGCAACCGGCGCCCTTGAGACGCTCTTTGCCGATCCTCCGTGGGACTCGAAATCCTTCCTCGGCGCAGGAGCCACGACTCTCGCCGGGCTCGGGGCCTGGATGAATGACATGATGTCCCCGGCCCTCGCGCGCGGAGGCGCCAGCTTTATGGGAGGGTTCCTGATCGGCTGGGCGATTCGCCGGACAATCAAGCTCGCCGCAATTGTCGCCGGCCTGCTGTTGATGCTCCTGGCTGCCGTCAAAATGACCGGCATCGTCGCCCTCGACTGGACGGCGATCGAAGCAAATGTTTTGCACAGTCTCGCCTGGGCACAGGGCAAAGCCGAGGGCTTCAAGGAAGTCCTCACGGGCTATCTCCCCTCAGCCGGAGCAGGCGGCGCCGGAACGTTGTTGGGATTTCGGAAGAAGTAGAAACGCGCTCGGAAACATTCGAGTGAACAGACGGCTTAGTCGTTCAACTTTTCCTTGATCTTATTCCCGGCCTTTTCGAACCCTTCAGCCGTTTTCGTCGCAGCCTTCTTGAGCTTCTCGCCGACCTTGTCCACAACGTGCTTCTCTTCGACCTTTTTCACCACCGCTTTGGTCTTACTCTCAATCTTTTCACCGATACGTTTCGCCGTGGCTTCAACCTGCTCCATCATCCCCTGCGACTCTTCGGCAAAAACCGGACCGGCCGCAAACACGACCGCCATCGACAGCGCATAGAGCACCTGCTTCCGAATCATCATTGTAGGCATAACCGCTCCTTTATGCGGACAACATACCATGCGATCCGGCTCTTGTCCCTCAACTTCGCCATTGTCTCTTATCGGCCACTCTGGATTATACTGGAAGGAACAATCGGCTCTGACATGAAAGGATCCTGCATGCGACGTACGGCTTTCCTTCATTCATTTTTCCGCGGCTCCGCCCTCTGCCTGCTGGCGCTCCCGCTACTTGCGCTGCCAGCTCCGGCCCATGCTGAACTATCCCCTGCGGCGCTCGACCGCGCTAAGCTCGCCACCGTCGGCATTCTCGAAGATACCCAGGATCAGCGCACGCCGGATAAACCCGGAAAGATTCTGGTTCGCGGAACCGGCTTTCATCTGCGCGACGGCTACATCGTCACTGCCCGGCATGCCGCGGAGAAGCACGATGTCACCACCGGCACCATCATCGAGAAACAGATCCATATCCTGACGACGGATCTTCACGAGCTCACCGCCGACCTGGTCGGCGACAGCGCCTTCATGGATGTCGTCGTGTATCGCGTGGCGGAAACCTACCGGGCCAAGCTTCGCGCCGGCACCTCCTTTGCCGCCGGCGACGTGCAGCCGGGTCAGGCCGTCTTCACCGTCGGCTATCCGATGGGCTGGGGTCCGACCATGTCCTTCGGGCATTTGGGCAATACGAATACCTTTCTCCAAACGGTGGACACGAGGTTGATTCAGGCCGACGTGGCCGCCTGCAGCGGCAACTCCGGCGGCGGACTCTTTAACGACAAGGGCGATGTGGTCGGCATCATGCACGCCATCATCCAAACCGAGCGGGACGATTCCACCGCCCGTTGCAGCCGCATGGCCTTTGCGATTCCGGCATTGTTAGCTGAACGGATTGTGAAATCGGCCATCGACGGAAAACCGATGACTTTCTCAAAGATGGGCATTCACATGATGGCCGTGAAAGACGGCACGAAGTGGCGGATGGCCGTGAAGGAAGTGAATGAACCTTCCAAGTCGGCCGGCATTCAAAAACACGACATCATCATCGCGGTGGACGAGACCGAAATCCACGACGCGGCGCACTTGAAGAATTATTTGATTGAGCGGACGACACCAGGCCAGCAGGTCCGGGTCAAAGTCCGCCGCATCGATGCGGATTTGACCTTTACCGTGACGTTAGCAGGCGGGTGACCCCGGCAGGGCCTGATACCAGCCGTTGGCCCGGACGAGCGTCACCGGCTGGTCAAATAGGCGGCTGAGATTCACATCCGTGAGCAGGTTGATTTTCGCACCATCGGCGACTATTTCTCCACCCTTGAGCAACACGACCCGCTCAATCTCCGGCGGAATTTCGTGTAGGTGGTGCGTGACGAGCAGCACGGTCTTTCCGTTGCGGATCTGCGCGCGCAAGAGATCCAGATATTGGAAACAGGCTTTCAGATCGAGTCCGCTCGTCGGCTCATCCAGGACCAGCACAGAGGGATCGTGCACCAGCGCGCGGCCGAGGAGAAAGCGCCGTTGCTCGCCGGTTGAGAGATGTCCGAACCGGCGGCGGCCTAGCGACTCAATCCCCAGTTCATTCATCACTTCCCGCGCCCGTGCGACCTGTGCCTCGCTGAACTCCTGATATTCATATGTGTCGTTGCTCGCGTAGTAGCCGGACAGAATGACGTTCAACCCCTCAGCGCAGATCAGATAGTCCCGCTGGAGATCGTGCGAGACAATCCCAAGCCGTTTCCGCACCTCCCAGACACTCCCGCCTTCCTCACCGAAGAGGCTGACCCTGGTCTCAGCCAATGGGAGCGGATGGACTCCGCCGGCCAGAAGTTTGAGCAGAGTCGATTTGCCCGCTCCGTTGGGACCGACGATCGCCGCATGTTCTCCCTCTTGCATCGCAAAGGAGAAATCCGAGAACACGCGGGTCTCCGCCCGATAGACGGTCGCATGCTGGATGTCGAGGATAGGACGAGAGTGCGCCTTAGGGACAGCCTGTTCAACCTTGGGACCGGCCGTCGTCTTAGTAACCACCTTGCCGGCGCGACGTGACCGTTCGAGGCCGGCACGAGCCAGCGCATCCACCCGTTCGTTCTCCGGATGCCCGTTATGCCCCCTGACCCAATGCCATTCAATCGTGTGGCCGGAAGCCAGCGCATCGAGACGGCGCCACAAATCCTCATTCTTCACCGGCTCTTTGCCGGCCGTTTTCCAACCGCGCCGCTTCCAGCTATGGATCCATTCGCTGATGCCCTTTTGGACATATTGCGAATCGGTATAGACGCGCGCTTCGACCGGCTGCACGAGCGACTGCAAAGCCTCGATGACCGCGAGCAATTCCATCCGGTTGTTCGTCGTCGCCGGCTCCCCGCCGCAGAGTTCCGTCTCGGCCGTGCCGATACGCAGCAAGGCGCCCCAACCGCCCGGCCCTGGGTTTCCGCTACAGGCGCCGTCCGTATAGATTTCGATCATTCGGCTACGTTCCTCTTCAGACTAGCCGGCCTTTGCAGTCACACGCAATTTCACATGCGCTTTTTTCTGAAGGGCACTCACAATGCTGAAGAAATTATCCGTGCTCGGGTTGCCACGCGGAGCCAGCATCCGATGCAAACTCTTGCTGGGCTTGTTCAGCGTCAGGGCTAATTCTTCAAATCCGACCGTCGCATTGACGAGATCCCGCAAAATTGCCTTCCCCACCGACGTCTCGCCTGCAAAGTACGCATTGAGTGCCTCGGTAAACAGGGCCTCGCGAAATCGAGGATCGCGTTGCGCTCGAGCCGCGATCGTGTGTTTGAATTCCCTGGTCAGTGCCATAGTGCCTCCGTGAACCTCACGCCTTCTTGCTGCTCTTGCGACATTTGTAGTCGGCCCATCGCTCAATGGCCGTCTCAATGGCCTGTTGCTGCCGTTGCTTCGTACTACCGCCCAAGAGAACGACGAGTTGAACGCCGTCCTTGCCGAAATAAATGCGATACCCCGGACCCGCATCAATCTTTCGCTCAAAGACACCGGCTCCGACACCTTTCACGTTCGACCAGTTGCCGGCAGCGATCTGATAGAGCGCCGCAGCTACCTTAGCCGAAGCCGCAGCATTCACCCCCTCAAACCATGCAGCGAAGGGGGAACGGGACTGAAGATCGAGATATTCGAGAATACGTATCGCGGGCATGTATAGTAACTATTACGTTACCACCGTGACAGCGTGGACTGCAATGACATTCTCACGTGAGGTCGGGCAAGCCTGCGCAAGGGGAAGGATCGGATTGACAGCGAGCGGTGCGAAACAGGGACTAGGACGGTGAGCACGGATTGTTACCGCAGTGGCAAGTCAAACAACGACGCCATCGGAAGACACGACTATTCTTCGACAAAGTAATCCTCATCAAGGCGAAGAAGCCTAACCGTGCCAGTCTGCGACACTCCAATGCCACTTTCCAGCATTAGCTGGGCAAGCCGAGGACCGTCAATAAGGACGATGGTTGTCTGAAGGTTGGCTGCATAGGAGCGCGCATCCGCCGTAAAAGTTGACGTCGTGATGAACACTCCTTTGCCAGCTCTCTGCCCTTGGAGGGCACCAGCGAATCGTTGAATCTCAGGCCGACCGACGTTGTCCTTCCAACGCTTGGCTTGAATGTAGATGGTGTCCAGTCCTAGGCGATCTTCTTTGATTATGCCGTCAATACCCTCGTCGCCACTGCCACCAACGACAGAAGAAGCATCTTCCCGAGAGCCACCGTATCCCATTGCCACTAGCAGTTCGACAACCAGTTCCTCGAAGAACTTTGGCGACACCTGGCGCACCCGCTCAAGCACCTCAGCTGCGAGATTAGTTTGCAAGCGACTGTATCCAAGACGAATTTGCTCGTCAGGAGTGAGAGGGGTTGCTTCAGCAGCAGCCTTGGCCGGTGTAGGCGCAGGATCAGACGCCTCGGCACCAGATGTTCTGAACGCAACAAACTCAGGAAATCGCGTCAGATACTGGATATCGATGCGGTCATGATGCTCTGCTAAGACGCCAATGCCTATGGGAGTAACGCGATACATGCCACGCCTTGGGCTCTCGACAAGACCGGCTTGTTTGAGGTAACTCAACGCCCATGCGACCCGATTGCCGAAAGTAGTCTGGCGGCCGCTCGGCAGCATGGTGGCGAGATCCTCGACCGAAAGGTTGAGATATGCGGCTACGGCCTGTCGAACACCGGATGAAGCTTGCTCGCAGCCTGAGGAGAGGCGCTCAAGGACCGGAAGCATCAGAGTCTGAAAATCTGATACCACTATACCTCCTTGATTGTGACCAAACTATAATTCGATGTCCCAATCATTTCGGCAAACCCGGCAAGTCTTACGGAAGGGGGCATTCTTACCCACGGAAACGATTACGCTTCGGCAGGATCGGGATTGATCTTCGCGGATAATTTCTTGCCCGAGGAAGCAGCAGGCTTCTTTGATGATCCGGCGATTTTCGGCGTCGCCGTCTTCACGTCGGCGTTCTGCGCGCGATGCAGGAGGGCGTGATCCATGAGGACGAGGGCCATCACGGCTTCGGCAATCGGCGTAGCTCTGATGCCCACGCAGGGGTCATGGCGGCCATTGGTTTCAACCACAACGGCATTGCCGCTTTTATCAATCGACCGGCGCGGGACGCGGATGCTGGAGGTCGGCTTGATCCCGATCGTAACAACGATATCCTGCCCCGTTGAGATGCCGCCGAGGATGCCGCCCGCATTGTTGGAAAGAAACCCTTCCGGCGTCAGTTCATCGCCATGTTCGGAGCCGCGCTGGGCAACCGAGGCGAAGCCTGCGCCGATTTCGACCGCCTTCACCGCGTTGATGCTCATCATGGCGCCGGCCAGATCCGAATCCAGTTTTGCATAGACCGGGGCTCCCCACCCGACCGGCACATGTTCGGCCACCGTGGTGATCTTCGCGCCGACAGAATCGCCGGACTTCCGCAGGTCATCCATAAACGTTTCGAGCTTCGCGACAACTGTTGCATCAGCGGCAAAGAACGGATTCTCCCGAACGGCTTCCCAGCTCTGAAACGGCACGTCGATCGGTCCCAACTGGCTGAGATAGCCCCGAATCACCACACCATGCTTTTCATGCAGCCACTTCTTGGCGATCGCCGCTGCCGCAACACGGATCGCTGTCTCGCGCGCCGAGGAGCGCCCGCCTCCGCGATGATCACGGATGCCGTACTTCTGCCAATAGGTGTAGTCGGCGTGGCCCGGACGGAACGTATCGATGAGGTTGCCGTAATCCCGGCTGCGCTGGTCTTCATTACGGATGAGGAGGGCAATCGGCGTTCCGGTCGTCTTTCCTTCAAAGACACCGGAAAGAATCTCGACGGTATCCGATTCCTGCCGTTGCGTAACGTGGCGCGATGTGCCCGGCTTACGCCGGTCGAGATCGCCTTGAATGTCTTCGGCCGACAGGGCCAAACCCGGCGGGCACCCGTCCACCACACAGCCGATCGCCGGCCCGTGGCTCTCGCCAAAGGAGGTGACGGTGAAGATGTGCCCAATCGTGTTGCCGGCCATGAGCTCTCAGTCTCCCGCCTGAAGACGCCGCTGCACAGCGTCCCAAATATCTCGAATCCCTAACCGATCCGCCCACTCTCCGATATAGGGCTCATCGATCATGCCGGCACTGATTCTCAGGATCCCTCCGATATCGCGAAGATGCTTCTCGGACCCTCCTTCGCGATAATATTCCATTTTCTTCAGAATCACATCCTCCGGAGAAGCAAAAGACGCCCCTCGAACATCGGTGTAGTGAATCAGCCGCGCGCGTTTGAAACGGCTCTCTTCAAAAGGTGTTCCCTTTTGAATCATGACATCAATTTTCAATCCGGAAGCAGGATGGATAATATTGAACTGCCCCCTACGAGCCAGCGCGTCTCGAATCGCCTCATCGCTCAGATAAAACTCCTCCGGCGAGAACTGCGCCAGCAGGCCCCGCACATGGGTCACCTTCAGATCGACCACAACATCGATATCGTTCGTCAGGCGGGGCTCGCCGTAGGCCATCGACGCGACCGATCCGGTAATGAGATACGGGATCTGCAATCGTTCGAGCGCGGTCACTAACCGTTCAAGCAGCTCCTGCAGCTCCATGCGACAATCTCCGCACAACCTCTCGGTTGACGTGCAGCATACTCCAATCCGGATGCTCGGAAGAAAGATGGGCCGTCAACATTCGCTTTGCGGAATCCCACATGGCAAAACCAATGCTGATACGCTGCGCCGGAGACTTGCGCCGCAAGACTTCTGCCATCATGGTATCGACGACTTCGATCTGGCCATTATCCAGCCTCATGCCGGCCCTCACTCGACAAGATCTAACTTGATCCGGAGTTCCTTCAACTGTTCGGCACTCACGGCGGAAGGCGCATCGGTCAGCGGACATTGCGCGCGCTGCGTCTTGGGGAACGCGATGACATCGCGGATAGAATCGGCACCGCCCAGCAACATGATCAAACGATCGAGGCCGAAGGCGATGCCGCCGTGCGGAGGCGCGCCATACTCCAATGCATCCAGCAGAAAGCCGAACTTCGCCTGCGACTGCTCTTTGTTGATGCCGAGCAAATCCAGAATCTTGAGCTGGATATCGCTACGATGGTTCCGGATGCTGCCGCCGCCGATCTCGCTCCCGTTCAACACCATGTCATAGGCCTTGGCCCGTACCTTCAGCGGCTCTGAATCGAGCAGCGCCAGGTCTTCATCCATCGGCGCGGCAAAGGGGTTATGCATAAAGATGTATCGCTTCTCTTCAGGCGAATAATCCAATAGCGGGAATTCAGTCACCCAGAGCGGTTTCCAGGCGTTCTTATCGATCAAGTTCAACTCTTCGCCCAGCTGGAGCCGGATACGGCCCAGCACGTCGTGCACCACTGCCGGTTTGTCGGCGCCGAAGAGCACCAGATCGCCGGGCTTGGCTTCCGGCAAGGACGCGGCAAAAGCTTTGGCATCGAGGAACTTCGCAATGACTGATTCCAACTGCCCTTCAGGCGTGATCTTCAACCAGGCCAGGCCCTTGGCCCCGAAGCTCTTGGCCGTTTCGCCCAGCGCATCGATCCTGGTCCGAGACAGCGTGCCGCCACCCTTCACGATCAACGCCTTGACCAGTCCGCCTTTCGTCGCGGCATCCTTGAACACCTTGAACTCACTGGCCGCCGCAAAGGTCGTCACATCGTGCAAGGGCATGTCGAAACGCAGATCCGGCTTATCCGATCCATAGCGCCCCATCGCTTCGGCATAGGTCATCCGTGGGAAGGGCGTCGGCAATTGCGCGCCACCGGCCTCGCGAAACACGGTGACGATCATCTGTTCCATCAAGCTCATCACGTCCTGCCGGTCGACGAACGACATCTCCAGATCGATCTGGGTGAACTCGGGCTGGCGATCGTTGCGCAGATCTTCATCCCGGAAACAGCGGGCAATCTGGTAATAGCGGTCCATGCCGCTGACCATGAGGACCTGCTTGAAAAGCTGCGGCGACTGCGGCAGCGCAAAGAACGTCCCTGGATTCACCCGGCTCGGCACCAGATAGTCTCGCGCCCCTTCCGGTGTGCTCTTCGTGAGGATCGGCGTTTCGATTTCAAGAAAATCTTCTTTATGGAGGAACCCGCGCACCGCCTGCGCAATATCGTGCCGGGTCTTCACCAGCTTCTGCATACGAGGACGCCGCAAGTCCAAGAAGCGGTACCTCAGGCGAATCGCCTCCGTCACTTCCGCATCATCTTCGATGACGAACGGCGGCGTCTTCGATTCGTTCAACACCTCGACCGCATCGACAAAGACTTCAATCTCGCCGGTTGAAATATTCGTATTCTTGGACTCCTCCGGACGCGCCATCACCTGGCCGGTGATGGAGACCACGCATTCGCTGCGCAGAGTATGGCCGCCTTGATGGACCGCCGCGTTCCGCTCGGCATTGAAGACGATTTGCGTAATCCCGGTCCGGTCGCGCAGATCAATGAAGATCACCGTGCCATGGTCGCGCCGCCGCTGTACCCAGCCATTGAGCACCACCGTCCGGCCCACATGGGTCTTATTCAACTCGCCGCACCGATGCGTTCTCACCTTCATGCCACATGCCTCGTTTTCTTCACAGAGTGCCGTTTCGTTTTCGTTGGCTTCGCCCAGCCCTGGCGCCGGGGAGGCTTAGGAGGCCGGACACCGGGGTCCTTCCCTTCCTTTTCCAATGTCCGTCGCTGTTCGACAATGTCGCGCAACGCATTCGCTTCGCGATCCGTCAGGAACCGGAACTCGCCCGACCCCAGATCGCCCAAGGTCAACGGTCCCATCTTGACGCGGGTCAGTTTGATCACCGGATGGCCAACGGCTTCCAGCATCCGCTTCACCTGATGCTTGCGGCCTTCATGAATCGTAATTTCCACCCAGGAGTTGGCTTCGGCCTTGCGCACTTTTTTCACCGTGGCCGGACTGGTCATGCCGTCTTCGAGCTTGATCCCCTTCTCAAGCTGGGCAATCTCTGCATCCGTCAGGACGCTCTTCACCTTGATCAGATAGGTCTTCGGAACATGATAGCGCGGGTGCAGCAGGGCCTGCGTCAAATCGCCGTTGTTCGTCAGCAGCATCAAGCCTTCGCTGTCGAAGTCCAGCCGGCCGACCGGAAACACCCGCACCGACACCCCGTGCAGAAAATTCTTGACCGTCGGCCGGCCGCCCGGATCGTCCAGCGTCGACATGACGTTCTTCGGCTTATTCAAAATGAGATAGACGAAGGGCTGCGCATTCTCGAGGTGCTTGCCGTCCACCTTCACATGATCGCGCTCGGGATCGACCTTGGTCCCGAGCTCCGTGACCACCTTGCCATTCACCGTCACACGACCGCTCGCGATCAACATCTCCGCTTTCCGGCGCGATGCCAGGCCGGTCGTCGCGATAATTTTCTGCAATCTAACTTCCATAGTCACTGATCACTCTTCACTCATCACTGCATTACTCCCATTCGATCGTGGACGGCGGTTTCGAACTGATGTCGTAGACCACGCGATTCACGCCCTTCACTTCGTTGATGATCCGGTTCGACATCCGGCCCAGCACGTCGTTCGGGATCCTGGCCCAGTCGGCGGTCATCCCATCTACGCTGGTCACCGCACGAATCGCCACGACGTTGTCATAAGTCCGTTGATCGCCCATGACGCCGACGGTGCGGATCGGCAGGAGCACGGCAAAGAATTGCCAGATATCGCGGTACAGTCCCGCGCCGCGAATCTCCTGATCGACGATCGTTTCCGCTCCGCGGAGGATCGCCAAGCGCTCCTTCGTCACGGAGCCGAGCACCCGGATCGCCAGACCGGGACCGGGGAACGGCTGCCGCCAGACGATCTCATCCGGCAACCCGAGCTCCGTACCTAACACCCGTACTTCGTCCTTGAACAGTTCCCGAAGAGGCTCAATCAATTTCAATTTCATCCGAGCCGGCAACCCGCCGACATTATGATGTGTCTTGATCGTGGCCGACGGCCCCTTGAAGCTCACGCTCTCGATCACGTCGGGATAGAGCGTGCCCTGCACCAGATACTTGACCCCCTTCAGCTTCTTGGACTCGGCGTCGAAATTCTTAATGAACAGACGCCCGATGATCTTGCGCTTCCGCTCGGGATCAATGACGCCCTTCAAGCCGTCCAGGAACTGCGCCGTGCGATCGAGCGCCCGCAGATTCAGATGCATCTGCGACGCAAACGTCTTCTTCACCTGATCGCGTTCGCCGGCCCGCAGCACTCCGTTATCGACGAAGATGCAGATCAGCTGGTCCCCGATGGCCTGGTGCGTGAGAGCTGCGGCCACCGACGAATCGACCCCGCCGCTCAGCGCGCAGATGACACGATCCTTCCCGACCTGCTCGCGGATCTGATTCACCGCCGTATCGACATAGGACTGCATGGTCCAAGTCGGCGTGCAGCCGCAAATCTCATACACAAAGTTGCGGAGGATCTTCGCCCCTTCCGGGGTATGCGCGACTTCCGGATGGAACTGCAGGCAATAGATCCGCCGCTGTCCGTCCTCCGATTTCATCGCCGCGACCGGCGAATTGCTCGTATGGGCAATGGACCGGAAACCCGCCGGCATGCGCTCGATCCGGTCTCCATGGGACATCCACACCACCGAGGAACCGCCTGCGCCGATCCCTTTAAAGAGATCGCTACGGTCATCGATCAGGAGATCGGCCCGGCCGTATTCCCGGTGCGGCGCCTTCACGACTTTGCCGCCGGACAGATGCGTCACCAACTGCATGCCGTAACAGATGCCCAGGATCGGAATGCCCTGATCGAACAATTCCTTCGCGACGGACGGCGCTTTCTTTTCGTAGACGCTGGAGGGCCCGCCGGAGAGCACGATGCCCTGGGGGCGATAGGCCAGTATAGTCGCAAGGGACGCCGTGCAGGGCAGAATCTGTGAATAGACCTGCGCCTCACGAATGCGTCGGGCGATCAGCTGCGTGTACTGCGATCCGAAGTCGAGGACGAGAATGCGATTGTGCCAAAGTTCCATTTTGATGCAGTCAGAGGTAAGGGGTGAGGCGTAAGGGGTGGAGTGCGACTGGCAAGAGAGGCAGGATTCGGAGCCCTTTACTCCTCACTCCTCACCCTTTACCAATACCTACTCCCAATCCATCCGGTAATTCGGCGCTTCTTTCGTGATGATGACGTCGTGCACGTGGCTCTCGCGGAGGCCGGCCACGGTTTGTCTGATGAAGATCGCCTTCTCCTGAAGATCGGAGATCGTCTGACAGCCGCAGTAACCCATCCCGGACCTGACTCCGCCGACCAGCTGATAGATGACGGCTCCCAGCGGCCCCTTGTACGGGACACGGCCTTCGATGCCTTCCGGCACAAGCTTCTGGGCCGGACGTCCGCCTTGACCGTAGCGATCACCGCCGCCGCGCTCCATCGCGCCGATGGAACCCATGCCGCGATAGACTTTGTAGGTTCTGGCTTGATACAGCACCGTTTCACCGGGCGATTCTTCCGTCCCCGCCAGGAGCCCGCCCAGCATGACTGAGGATGCCCCGGCGGCCAATGCCTTGGTCACGTCGCCGGAGAACTTGATCCCGCCGTCCGCAATGATCGGCACCCCGGTGCCACGAAGGACTTTGGCGCAATCGGCAATCGCCGTCAGCTGCGGCATCCCGGCGCCGGAGACGATACGCGTCGTGCAAATCGAACCGGGACCGACGCCGACCTTCACGGCATCGACGCCCGTCTTCAGCAAATCTTTGGCGGCTTCCGCCGTCGCAATGTTGCCGGCAATCAATTCCAGATCGGGATGCTGTTTCTTGATCCGCTTCACCGTCTCCAACACCGCCTGCGAATGCCCGTGCGCGGTATCGACGACGATCAGGTCGACGCCGGCCTTGATCAAGAGGCTCGCCCGTTCATCGATATCCGGCCCCACGCCGATCGCCGCGCCCACGCGTAGCCGGCCATGGGTATCCTTGCAGGCATTAGGATACTTGATGCGCTTTTCGATGTCCTTGATCGTGATCAGCCCTTTGAGCTCGTAGTTCTTGTTCACGACCGGCAGTTTTTCAATGCGGTGCTCGTGCAAAATATCGCGGGCTTTCTCAAGGCTCGTTCCCACCGGCGCCGTCACCAGCTTGTCGCGTTTCATGACTTGCGACACCTTGAGATCCATACGTGTTTCGAACCGCAGATCCCGATTCGTGAGAATGCCGACCAGCTTGCCCTCTTTCGTCACGGGAATGCCGGAGATGCGATACTTCGACATGAGCGCGTGGGCATCGCGGATGGTCTGCTCGGGCGAGATCGTCACAGGATCCAGAATCATCCCGCTTTCCGACTTTTTTACCCGATCCACTTCCGCAGCCTGATCCACCGGCGAGAGCACACGATGAATGATCCC
This sequence comes from uncultured Nitrospira sp., assembly GCA_964635345.1. Lineage (GTDB taxonomy): Bacteria > Nitrospirota > Nitrospiria > Nitrospirales > Nitrospiraceae > Nitrospira_D. Next base: position 21,668 of record CAZWOX010000026.1, on the reverse strand, counting down.
GATCCCGCCCTCGCGAGCCATCGCAATGGCCAGCCGCGCCTCCGTCACGGTATCCATCGCCGCGCTGACAAAAGGGACGTGAATGCGAATATTACGCGTCACCGGCGTCGACGTCTCGACTTCGTTCGGCAGGACTTGCGACTTCGCCGGCACCAAGACAACGTCGTCATACGTGAGGCCCAATCGCGGTTCTTTATCCAGCATGATCTCCCCGTACCACCCCTACGGCCCGTTCGTCAGGCCCTATCGCGTCTGTTGCGCTTTGTCGAGTTCCGCCAGCGCTTCCGCATTTTCCTGCAGCCGCTCGCTGCCTTCATCGGCCGGCATGAATTGCTGCACCCGCGTATTTCCGCTGTCCACCACGAACACGCTGCCCCTGGCATCGACGGCAATACCGTAAGGGAAATTGAATTGCCCGTCGCCGTTGCCGTAGCCGCCCCACTGCGTGATGTAGTTGCCTTCTTTGTCGAATTTCTGCACGCGCTGGTTTCCGGCGTCCGTCACATACACATCGCCGGCGCCGTCCACCGCCACGCCCCAGGGATTCCGCAACTGTCCGGCTTCCTGCGCAAGCGGGCTGCTCGCATGACCGGCCTCGGGGCTGCCGCCCCACTTGGCCAGCAATTGCGGCAACACGTTGGTGCTGGTATCGAATTTCTGGATGCGGTGGTTGCCCATATCCACGACATACACCGCGCCGTCGTTCTGGTCGACAGCCACGCCGCGCGGGAAGTAAAACTGCCCGTCGCCGCTGCCGAAGCTGCCCCAGGCCATAATGAACTCGCCGGCCATATCGAATTTCTGCACGCGGAAATTCGCGCTGTCCACGACATAGACGAACCCGCGCACCCGATCGACCGCAATGCCCCAGGGGGCATTGAATTGTCCTTCGCCGTTGCCGCGCGACCCGAACTTCATCAGATATCCGCCGAGCTTCCCGTCGAATTTCTGCACGCGATGGTTGTTCGTGTCGACGACCCACACATCGCCCTTGCCGTCGCAGGCAATACCCGTCGGATTATGGAAGTTCGCGTTGGCCGATCCGAAGCAGCCCCAAAGGATGATGAAGTTTCCGGCGTTATCGAATTTCTGAATGCGGTTGTTGCCGTTATCGACGGCAAACAACGACCCCTGCTGATCCACGCACAAGCCATACAACGGCGCCATGAACTCGCCCCCGTGCAGGAGCGAGGCGCCACGACCCGGCTGTCCCCATTTGGAGACACAGACGTACCCGGACGTATTGACGAGAATGCCGGCGCTGGCCGGAGTCGAGACATTATTGCCCACGTCCTTGAACCAGACATAGATCGTCTTCGGTCCATCGGTCGGCGACAGAATGAAGGGAATTGTGGCGCCGAACTTGATCGCCGTTGTGACATCGACCCACCCGGGCGTGCCACCCATCGGCGTCAACGGACTTTCCGAAATGAAATAGGCCGTCACACCGGTATCCAAATCCGTCGCGGAGATCGTGACGACCACTTCCGGTGAGTTGGTCATGAACGCGCCGTGGTTGATGACGGCATAAGGATTCTGCGGCGCCGTAATGTCGATGAGCACCGGAATCGAGGTGACCTCTTCCGACACCTCGCTTTCGGTGCCGTCTTCGAACACCGCGGTGATGGCATAGAAATACGGCGTATCGTTGGTCAATCCGGAATGCGTGTAGGGGCTGGTGACGCCTTCGATCTTGGTCCCGGTCTGGATGGTGACACCCGCGGCAGTGTTGAAATAGAGATTGTAGGAAACCGCGCCCTGCACATCCAGCCAGCTCAGATAGATTTCCGTGTCGCCCGGCTTGACCGCCACGCTGCGCGGAGGCTGGACCGTACCGGCCGCGGGAGCCGGAACCGACTGCTCTTTCCCTCGATTGATTTCTTCTTCTGTCGGCACAAATTTCACGACGCGGCTGTTCCCGCTATCGACGACGATAACCGCGCCCTCTTTATCGACGGCGATGCCGGACGGGAAATTCAATTGTCCTTCTGTCTTTCCGCGGTTCCCGAAGGAGCAAAGGAAGGTGCCGTTGCCGTCGAACTTCTGGACGCGATGGTTGCCGTTGTCCACGACGTAGACGTTGCCGAGCGCATCGCACGCAATCCCCCAAGGCGATTTAAATTGCCCGGGCCCGTGCCCTTCACGCCCCCACTTGGTCAGAAAGCTGCCGCGCGCGTCGAATTTCTGAATCCGGTTGTTGCTCTCATCGGCCACGAAAATGTTGCCCACGAAATCGACCGCGACGCCGCGGGGAAAGAAGAAGGCCCCGTCGAAACTGCCGTCGCGCCCCCACTTCAACAACGGCTGGCCGTCGGACTGAAACTTCTGAATGCGGGCGTTGCTCGTGTCGGACACGTAGACATTGCCCTCTTGATCGGTCGTGATCCCCCAGGGCACATCGAACTTGCCCATATCGGCGCCGCGCCAGGCGAAACCGAACTTGCCCCAGGCCTTCATGACATTGCCTTCGAGATCGAACTTCTGCACGCGGTTATTGCCGCTGTCGGCAATATAAATGACGTCGTCCGGCCCGACCGCCAACCCGCGCGGATAATAGAAGGAGCCTTCCTGCGAGCTCGGTTCGCTGCCCCATCGCGCAATGAACTTTCCGTCCTTGGAAAACTTCTGAATCGAATGATTGTCGGTATCGGCGACGTACATGTTGCCGTCTTTGTCGAGCGTCAGACCGGTAGGCGAGCTGAATTCTCCATCGTCCGGGCCTTCCTGGCCGAAGACCATGGCCAGCAGATACGGCGAGGGAATCGCCATGACCTCCTGCGACTCCGGGCTCTCCCCCTTCTGCGTGACAACCGTCACGACATAGTGGTAACAGGTCCCATTGGCAAGATCGTCGTGGAGAAAGGGAGCAGTCGCGCCCTCGAGGCAGGTCGCCTTGTCCTTCTTGACTCCGATGACGGCTTTGAAATCCTCGGCGCTGGCGATGGGCCGCGTGAGCTCTGAATGCTTGATCTGCACGCCCTTCGTCGTTTGGAAATAGAGGTTGTAATACATGGCATCGGGGACCGCGTCCCACGTGATCGTGACACGGCCATTGCCTGCTTTGGCCTGAACGTTCTGCGGCGCGGGCGGCAGTTCTTCATCCGCGGCAACCGAATCGCCGGCACCCCACTCACTCTGGGTGCCTTCGGCGGACAAGATCAGCCGATCAAACTCGAACATTTCGTCAAAAAGCCATGCCTTCATCATAGGTGTTGCCTCGTGTTGCTAAAGCCGTCCCGCGCCAAGAACCAAGGGTCTTCAATCACTTAGAATTGGATTGGCGAGTCTAACAAAGCGCTGGAAACAGAGTCAAGGAGCGGGGGGATGGGACCGGACAAGGCAGAAGCCCTTTGTGCTCGCTGAACGCGCGGTCCTCTGGGAAGAGCGGCGTCTCGGCGCCGCAAGGGCGGGCGGGTGAGAACGAAGACCCTCGTTCAATGCGCGCAATAAAAGGACTTCCACCTTGCCCGGTTGGAAGAAAAAATAGGAGGGAAGGACCAACCAGCTAACTCTGCGGAATGGACTCTTCTTCGACAAACACGTCCTCACTTTTCGACTCGATCTCGATCGTGACTTCTTCCTCAGCCGTGAGTTCAACCGACGTCTCCCCGGCATCCGTCAGGGGTAAGGCCTCTTCACTCAAAGCCTTAATCGCTTCCGAGGCGCTGTCAATCACCGCCTCTTCGGCGAGGGTTGGCATCACCACTTCCATCGAATCCATCGGCAACAGCGACTGATCGGACTCGCCCAATTCCGTGAACTCCCGCAGCGGCGGCAATTGCGTCAGGTCGTTCAAACCGAAATGCTCAAGGAAGAACTTGGTCGTGCCGTACATGATCGGCCGCCCCGGCACTTCTTTCCGCCCCACGATGCGCACGAGCTTCCGCTCGAGCAAAGTCCGCACGACCCCGGAGGTTTCGACGCCACGGATCTCTTCGATTTCCGAACGGACGATCGGCTGTTTATAGGCAATGATCGCCAGGGACTCCAGGGCGGATCGGGACAGCTTCGCCGCCGACTTTGTTTTATCCAGGCGCTTGATCCAGGTGGCGTACTCCTGCTTGGTCACCAGACGGAACCCGCCGGCGATTTCAACCAGCCTGACCCCGCGTCCCTCCTGCTCCAGTTCCTCTCCCAGACCGCGCAGGGCTTGCGCAACGTCCGCCTTCGTCACATCGCCCATGATCGCGACCAGACGCTGCACGGACAAGGGCTCAGGGGAGACGAACAAGAGGGACTCCACAATGCCGCGCAGTTCGCGCTCGGCAATCGCCTGCACTGCGCCCTCATTCACCGGCGGGGTCTCTGCAGAGAGGGATTCGGTGGATTCGACCGCGGCAGAAACGTCAGGCACGGCAGATTCAACAGGTCCCTCAGAAGCAACTTCCTCGGCAAAAAACTCCGATGCAGTCACATCGACCGATACCGCTGATTCAGACACCTCAACCTCAGCCTCATTCATCTCATCCGTGATCGGAGTCATGTCCCCCTCCATTCGGCATCTAAATCATCAAGCTCAGCCGGATCCGGCACGAGCGAGAAGGTCCGCGAGACCAGGATCGGCCCGAAGGTCTCGCTTTGAAAAACCTGCGCGACCCGCAACCGGATCAGTTCCAGCAAAGCCAGAAAGGTCACAATAATCACCAGCCGGTGGCAGGATCCGTCGAAGAGCGCGGCAAACGCTACCGAGTCCTTGCCTTCCAGCGTTTCCAAAATCACGTTCATCCGCTCTCGCACCGTCAAATTGTCCGGCGCGATTTCAATCAGCGTCTTCCCCGGATTCCGCTCGACGATCGCCTTCAGCGCATCGACCAGATCGAAGAGCGACACATTGTCCATGGACGTCTCATCCGGCTCGACGTCAGCAACGAGCGGCTCCGGCTCGCGGCTGAAAATCTCCCGCCACATCTTCTCCTGGCCGTCGAGCTGACGCGCGGCTTCCTTGTACGTCTTGTACTCCAGCAGCCGCCTGACCAGTTCCTCGCGCGGGTCCGGCCCGTCTTCCTCGTCCGCCGCCGCCTCGTCCGCCGGCAGAAGCATCTTGGACTTGATCTGCAGCAAGGTGGCCGCCATAACCAGAAACTCCCCCGCCACATTCAGATTCAACTCCTTCATCGCCTCGACATATTCGAGATATTGCTGGGCGATCAGGTTGATCGGAATATCGTAAATGTTGATTTCGCTCTTCTTGATGAGGTGAAGAAGCAGATCCAGCGGCCCTTCGAAATTCTCGATACGGACCTGGTAGGGCAGCTCGGTTTGTTCGAACCCGCTGGTCTGTTGGTTGGGCTGATCCACGAGGGCGTTATAGCAAGTTATAGGGGGGCGGGGCAAGCCTGAAACTATATGTTGGGGGTGGATCCTCGATAGAGGATTACTTGAGCCTTACGGCATAGGCGACGAGAAAGGCTGCCACGAGCAGAATGCCCAGCGTAACGGCATATTGCTGAAATCCGGATTGTCCTCCGCTTCCCGCCCCTGCCTGCGCGATCCCCTTGGTCCCGTTTGTCAAAGGCTTCTGATCGAAACGGACCTTGGCCAGGTCATCGCCCCGCTTGAAATCGGCGTTGGAAAAATCTGCGGCTTGGAGAAACTGTGCGCCGGCAAACCGCGCCTCACCGGAAAAGACCGTGAAGGCGAAAAACGCCTCTTTACTGAAAATCGCATCTGAAAAATTCGCAGGCTTCTTAAATTGCGCACCGGAAAAGCCGGTTCCGGATCCAAAGCGCGCCCGTTCAAAATTAACCGGCGCCTCACAGACCACTTCGAGAAACTCCGCCATTCCATCGAACAGACTTCCCTGGCAGTCAACCGGCCCGCGAAAGACAGAACGATGGAACCGGGTATGGGGACCGAACCTGGTATCGGCGCAGCTGAGCCCCTGGGCAAAGTGTCCTTGAACGAAATAGGCTTCCCGCTCGAACAGAGCGCCATCCATCATCAGAACCCGCTGAAAGACCGACCGCGACAGATCCACTCCATCCTTGAACCTGGTGCCGTGAAAATCGACCGCTCCCTCGAACTCCAGGGTCCCCTTGGCCGATCGATGCCGGAGCGCGCCTTCAACCACCGAATCGCGAAGAATCAAACTACCCGCCACGCTCCGCTGCTCTTCGTCGTTCAATGCGCTGAGCGCGGCCTGTTGCTCGGGCGTGAGCCCTTTGGGGATTTGCGACTTCTGCGCCGGCAACTGGTCAAAAATCAGATCGCCCTGCAGCACGACTCCGGCCAGATCCACCGACTGTCCCTGTGCCAGCGCTTTCAGTACACTCGCGGCAGAAACGGCATTCGCAACTCGTTCAGCGCTCGTACAGTCCTGGCTGAGATGCTTCATGAGCGGGCCGGGTTTGCCACCCGGAGAAGACTCAACCGTGCAGGCCGCCTCAGCAACACCGGTTCGGCAGATGCCGCCCAGCACCAGCAGCGCGCAGAACAGCCCAAGCCCGTATTGTCGAATCGCATGCATCATGGTCGCCGTTATACGAGATGCCTGAGGCCAAGGCAAGACTGGAATATCGACGGATGGTGTCAGTGCAGCCCGGCTACAATTGCCCGATACTCGTCTTCCGTCAAACGATGCATCCCCAAGCTCAACCGCCGGGTGAGCTCCGTCTGATCCGGAATCTGAAGTACCGACTGCAACAGACCGTGGCTTTCCTGCGGTGTCGAGGTCCACTGTTTCATTAGCTCGACACGCACGAACCCGAAGCGCGCTTCCGTCTTAAAATCCTCGCGCAGAAACTCATCCATCTGCTGCAGGGAAAGCACCGGGGAGACAATCTTCACATCGGCACAGATCCCCGCCTTCAGCACATAAATCAGCGCATGGGAATCGGGAGTCAGGAACGTGGTCAGATTGTCCCGGATCAATGCCGAGCAACAGCCCCACAACCCGTGGGTCAACTGGAGCGAGGCGCTTTCAGGTGAGCTGCGCTCGCGGAGGGTGCCGGCCACAAATAAAAAATGACTCATGAATGTTCGGGATCAAGAAACAGGAAGGAATGAGCCGGTCGCCACGCTCATCTGTGCCGATCCTTCTCGATTTCCGGGAGGACCGGCACATGCGGCACGGACAGGCCGTCAGTTATTTCGATAGTCGTCGGTGTCGTCCAGCAGGTCTTCGGATTTCTCAAGAAAGTCGGCGGCTTCATCGTCATCGGTGAGCGCCAGATCGCCCTGCAGCTCTTCTTCGATGTCGCCTTCCGCTTCGTTCTCGACCTCTAATTCCTCTTCGACCAACTCGTCATCCGCATCAATCTCTTTCGGTATCGATACCGGAGCCGGCCGGGACACCACTGGCGTCGCCGGAGCTTCCTCAACCAGAGTTACCACGGACTTCATCGGAGCAGCAGGCTTAGGGACTGAAGGAGCCGCAGGCTTCTTCGCGGCGACGGCTTTCTTGGGCGCCGACTTGGCAGCAACCTTCTTTTTCAGAGCCGGCTTGGCCGACTTCTTCGCAATCGCCTTCTTCGCAGGCTTCTTGGCCACCGATCTCTTGGCCGATTTCTTTGCCGACTTTCTCGCCACGGCTTTCTTGGCCGGCTTCTTGGCAGCCGCTTTTTTAGCCGGCTTGGCAGCCCTTTTTTTGCCTGCCGGCTTCTTGACGGCCTTCTTTGCCACAACCTTCTTCTTGGACTTCGCCATCAGATATCCTCCTGATCAAGTGCACAACGCATGGCGGATCGCATTGCGGCCTCCATCTAGCATGAACCCATAGCCTCTTGCAACCGGTAGAATTATCGACCGCACCTCCCCATCATCTCGCTGAATCCTGAGCCCCGGGCCCCCGAAGGACTAGCCCGGGAGGGACGGCCCCATGGTAGACTGGATTCGAGCGCTGGCGCCGTGCGACGAATCGTTCACCGTGACTCCGGCTCTATCTCCAATAGATACAGAACAGAAAAAGGATCCGTCTATCCATGACACGAACTCTGACCATCGCCGCCGTCGGTCTTTTCATAACCAACCTAACCTGGCCGACAACAGCCATGCCCACCGCCACTCACATTACGATCGAAGACGGGTCCCCCTACTTTGCGCCGGCCAAAGCCACCGTCATCAGCGGAAGTCCGATTAGCTGGGAAAACCCGACGCCCACCGATCACACGGTGACGCATAACAGCTGCGTTGAAGACGACACCCCCTGCCTCTTCGATTCGGGCATCATTCCTCCGGGAGAGCAATTCAGCCTTCCAGGCCTTCCACCCGGCCGCTATCCCTATCACTGCCGCATCCACCCCATCATGCGCGGCGTGTTGATCGTAACGGATGCCGCCACCATGCCGTCTCAACTCTAATACGTCGTTCGTCCTCGCAGAACGCCCGCGATATACACTTTATCCGTGCATTGGTCTTGCGAGTTCACCGTCCGCTCAGGTAGTCTGCGCCTTCCCACGGGGTAGGAACACAGGTCATGAAGCCCGTTGCCGCAGTCCAAGAACCGTTCCAGCTGACCGGCGAGACGCTGAACCTCCTCGCCTGGCATATTCCCGATCTTGTCGCCTATCAACATCGCGAAGATGAATACTGGCTCGCACCGCTCGATGATAATTTCCCGCTGATCCGGCTCAACCTGACCGGCATCGAAATGCTGAAATCGATGAACGGCCACATCACCGTCGGCGCCCTGCTCGAAAAATACGGCGCCAAAATCTGCGGACCGGACGGCCAGCCCGGTCAATGGCATCTGGAACGCTGGGCCACCCCGAACTTCTCTCTCTGCTACTTCGGCACCGAACCGCCCGGCGGACACCGGCACCAGGCTAAGTGGGATATCCTGCTCCAACAGATCCGCGAAGGCTGGTCCGGACAGGAGGGCTTTGAGGGTGAAGAACACCTGGAAGATTTTCACCATCATGAATTGACCGAGAGCGCCGAGGACGACGGCCACTTCGACCTGATCGAAACCACCGTCTCCCACCTCTTCCGCGAACCAAATGAGGCGCTGAACGGCCTCACATACGGCCGGCTCCTCATGCGGCAACTCCGTCAACTCGGCTGGTTTAGCCCCAAACCTAAAGTCATTGTAGAAGTCGGAGGCGGGCTCGGCTACGTGGCGCGCGAACTCGCTAAAGAACTGCTGCCGTTCGAGAGGCAGAGTATCCGGTACATCTCTCTCGACATCACTGGTCCATTTTTGAAATTGCAGACCCAGCGAGCCAAAGAAGGCGGCTGGGGCGGGATCGGCGCGAGGGCCAATGCCGAGGCTCTGCCGTTCACGGACAACTCCATCGATCTCGTCATCGACAACGAAAACATGGCCGACATGACGCCGGTCAAACTGACGCGTCAGGAGTTGCTCGCAAACAAGGGAGAGACAGAACAGCACCAGGAGGCGCTGGACTGGATCAGACGCCTTCGCCTCCCGATCGAAGCCGATCCGCCGGACGATGTCATCTTTAACCTGGGCCCGATCCGCTTCGTCGCCGAACTCTGGCGGGTGCTGAAACCGGGAGGCCATGCCTTCCTGACCGAATTCGGCGTGGAAGAAGGCTGGCCCGCCTCAGTGAAACTGCCGGGCCATACCGAATATGAAGTGCAGTACGGTCATCTGCGGCAGGCTGTGCGCTGGCTGGGTTTCCAGGAACGCTACCTCTCGCTCCCGCAGTTCCTGGCGATCAAGCCGGATACGAAAGTCCTCTGCACCGGCGCGGCCTATACCATCCAGCGGTTCTGCCAGGCCATGAACAAGCCTTTCACAGTCCGCGCCTACACCGAGAGCGAACTAAAGCAGACTCTTGGGGACGTCCTCCCCAAGATCCACGGAACCCATTACCACGACGTCGTCGACCCCGCCTGGTTCGGCCTCCTCGACTTCAAAGTGCTGTTGCTGGAAAAACCCGGCGGCGCGCCGAAAGCCCAGTTCACCGAGACCAAAGGCTACCGGTGGTATTCACAGAAGTAAGACGATGCTGCTAGCCCGCTGACGCGACGCTGCTCAGAGAAGTCGGCCTTAGACAAAGGCAGGTTCTCCTCGTTATAATTTCACCCCTCATGAGTATACGATTCAGGTCTATTCTTGAGCCTGCCCGCCCTCGGCTTTCTACAGATCTAGGCCTCAGATCTATCCTCCCACCACAACCACCGCTTCCATGGAAGCAAGGGAGCCTGCAGGCATGAGGAATGACGCGATAGGCGGAGCCATCGGCACCCTCGAAGAAGTCGTCGAGACGTACTGTCAAGCCTGTCGAGACCGGGTCGCCCCGTTCGTTGAACGCGAGTTCTCTTTTCGCGAAGCCGTCGCGCGGCAACGCGCCTCCCTGTTCGCCGATCTGCTCTGCTACCCGCTCAACGCATTGTGGGCGATCCCCTATCTCACCACCAGAAAAGCGATCGAGTCGCTCGACAAGGTCGGATGGAGTGTGCTCACGCCACTCTTCAATCGTGTCCCACCCGGAATCAAGACCCGCTACCAGCGGGAAGTCGAGCGGAAGATCTATCAAGAGGTGCTCGAGTGGCCCTACGACATGGAGGAGGCCGCGCAACCCGGCACGCACGCCTTGGTAGATGCGTTGAGCGCGCATCCGTCGCTGACACCGCTGGCCCGCGCCATCGCCTCCGGGCGACCGGCGGCCGGGACGCATCAGGAGGTGAGCCGCCTCGTCGATGGGTACTCCTCGGGGCGCATGATGGTCTCAGACCTTGCGGGGTCCGCCGGGACGGTTGCGGTCGGGTGGATGCTCTTCAAGGACGGCACGCTGGGCCTCTTCGGGATCGGAGAACGCTTGGCCCGCGAGAGGGCCCGTGAATCCGCCGTCTCGCATTTCACCTTCGGCAAGGGATTGGGATCAACCTGGTACCGATTGTTCCCTCCTGAACCCTCCCCGGCCGATGTGGCCATGGCAACGGTATTGATCGGAGCAATCATCACGATTCTCTGCCTGGTAGCCGGTGTCGCCAGCGATCCACTCGGCAAGGCGGTCGGATTTCAGAAACGAAAACTGCACAGCCTCGTCGATGATCTGGAACATCGACTGCGGGTGCACCTGATCAAGATGCTCAAGGACACATGGCCTGGTCATCCCGTGTCCGGTCAGACGATCGAGCGGAGGGACAGATGATCGCTCCAAAGCGAGGGGTGATGAATCTCGCCGTCGATCGGTCTACGCGCATTGCCGGCCTGTGCCTGGTGCTGCTGGCCGGCGGCAGTTGTGAAACCATGCGCCAGGTCGGCAAGACAGTCGACCGGGCGGCGAAAGGACAGCCGGTCGATACCAAGAGAATCGAGTCGGCTATCACGCGCGATGCGACCCAGCTCGGAAAGGAATTGCAGAAATTCAAACGAGAGTTCGACAAGGCGCTCGCAAAATTGAAAGGCGACATTCAGAAAAGGTGGGGACAGCAGGAAGTGAAAGTGGCGAATCGGACGGTCTATGTGAAATATACGGAGAACTATCGGAGCCGGGCGCTCGTGGACTTCGACAAGGGCACGGTCACGGTGGAGTCCCTCGACGAAAAAGACCCCCAGGGCAGCCTGAAGACCGCGCTGATTTCCACACTCCTGACCACAAGCGATCCCCAAGGCGTCGACCTGTTCTCAGATCGCGATGTGACGTTGACCAGCGGCCGGCAGCCGTATCTTTTCGGCCTGGTCCTGGACGACGACGCCAAACCGGTGCAAACCCGGGAGCAGGCGGAACGGTTCGCGGATTCACTGGTCCGGACTCAGCTGAAGACCCGCAACGTTCAAACCGACGAGGGGAACAAGTCAGCCCATTTCGTAAAATTCCCGATGGTGTCCAATTTCGAATCAAAGAAAGCCGAGCGGTATCGCGCGCACGTGGCCCGGTATGCGGAGCAGTACAAGATCAGTCCCAGCCTGGTCTATGCCATCATCCGTACGGAAAGCAATTTCAACCCATTCGCAGTCAGTTCGGCACCCGCCTATGGACTGATGCAGCTGGTCCCAAGCAGCGGCGGCCGCGCGGCATACAAGCGCGCAAAGGGAAATGATCAGGCGCCCACGCCTGATTACCTGTTCGACCCGGAGCACAACATCGAGTTGGGCACGGCATATCTGAACGTGCTGAGTTACAACGAGCTGGAAAAGTTGTCCAATCCTGTGTCACGGGACTACTGTGTCATCTCCGCATACAATACCGGACCGGGAAACGTGTTCAGAACATTCTCCAAGAACCAAGCGACGGCAGTCAATGAGATCAACGCCCTGGAACCGCCGGCGCTCTACGAGCGCTTGCGCACGTCGTTACCGTACGATGAAACCCGTCAGTATCTGGCCAAGGTCGTCGGCTACCGTAAACAATTCGTGGCAGTCACCCCGGAGCACTGAAGTTTCCGTGGCCTGGCCCTGTCTGGCGCGCGGCGTTCGCTACCACACGGTCGTCGCCCCTGCCTGGTTCAGTCTCCTCGACTTCAAAGTGCTGTCGTTGGAAAAACCCGGCGGGGCTCCGAAGCCGACCTTCACCGAGAAGAAAGGCTATCGGTGGTATTCGCAGAAGTAAGACGTGAGGCGTAACGCGTGGCGGCCTGCGCACGGGTTTCCCTGAACTGCATCATCGCCAATTCGAGGAAGGTCCAACTGGGCCGGTCAGGTACAACGTCAAGCAATGATCCCATACGTTCTCCGGGAAGAGACCGTCGGACCTGCACTCAGCAGCCCTTGAACTGCCGCGCCTGACATTGACTCGCCAGTCGCTGCCCTTCAGCCAGCTGTGCGGGAGTTAAAAGCCGGGCGATGTTATCGCGGTTGTTCGTTGCATTTTTCTGATGTTCGCCCGTTAAGGATGCCGCCGCGAGGTTGTACCACATATAGGCGCGCACAGAGTCCTGCGGCACACCCTGCCCGGTGTCATACAGCATCCCGAGGCTGTACTGCGCCCGCGCGTCCCCCTGCGCGGCGGATTTTTCGAACCACTGCCGTGCCTTCGTGTTGTTCTGCGGTACGCCCCGCCCGGCGGCATACAGCAGCCCGAGGCTGTACTGCGCCCGCGCATGCCCCTGCGCCGCCGCTTTCTCATACCACTGCCGTGCTTTCCCATAGTCCTGCGGCACGCCTTCTCCCTTGGCATAGAGCAATCCGAGCTCCCACTGCGCCGTCGCATCCCCCCGAGTAGCTTGCGCCATGAGTGTTTGCGGATCAGCGGATGATTCGTCGCATGCGATCGAAAGGACGAAGAGAGTCAGGAGGATGATGGCGAAGCGGGCACGCATAGGCACGTACTATGACGGGAGTGTGGGCAACGGTCAAGGAAGGGATGGTGAGCGGCCCTTACTCAGCAGTCCTTGAACTGCCGTGCCTGACATTGACTCGCCAATCGCTGCCCTTCAGCCAGCTGTGCGGGAGTTAAAAGACGGGCGACCGTATCTTGGCTGTCTGCTGCGGCCTTCTGAAGCTCACCCGTCAAGTTCGCCGCTGCAAGGTGGAACCACATATAGGCGCGCACAGAGTCCTGCGGCACACGATTTCCCTTGGCATACAGCCCCCCCAGGAGTAACTGCGCCGTGGCATTGCCCTCGGCTGCCTGCGTCTTCAACGATTGCAAGTCTGAAATTGCTTGTGCAGCCGTGAAGCTGGGCGCGACGAGTACCGCAACAAGGAAGATGGCAGTGAGGATACGCAAGGGGTCACAGTATGGCGCAGGCGTCTACAGCAGTCAAGAAAGGGGGATGCCTAACTTGCCCTTCCATTCTTCGACATAGCCCCAGTCGACGCCGAGTTCGTCTTGGCGAGCCCTGATTTTTTCAAGATCAGCCTGATCCTGCAGCCGCCCCGCGATCGTTTTGAGCAGGATCAAATCCTCAATGGTGAGAATTGGTATCAGTAAAGAGCCGAACTCCACCATGCGTCTACGCGCAAGCGCCGTCCGAAGATATTCCGAATCGGCCAGCAGTATATCGACGACGACCTCTTGATCGTCGCGAATGCCCACCGTGCGCCAGATAGAAATCCCGTGGAATACCATCGGAGCGGGATGCACCACGAGGGAATCAAACTGAGGCGACAGCAGAGATTGCAACCCCTCACGACTGGGCTGGTCGACAAGCAAGAGCAGATCAATATCTGTCGTCGCCCGTGGCTCGACAAGCGCACTGTACGCCCAGCCCCCGGCTAAGGCATACAACAACCCGCGTTTATTGAAGTCGGCAATAAGAGTGGAGAGGGCCTGAACTAGGAACGATTCCGCTGCCATGCCTGCTCTTTCGCGCGTCGAATTTCATGCATCACATGCGCCATGGCATCGCCGGTTGACCGCTCCTGTTGCAAGACTGATCGACGGAGCGCCAAGCCAAGCTCAGTCAACTCAATCGTTCGTCGAAGATTGGCGGCAATTCGTTCGTCGTCGCTCTGAACAGGATGTCGTTGCATAACCCTATACTCCCAGTGAACAGCCTGGGAGGAAGTGTACAAGAGTCCTGAATCCTGGGCAACTTGGGTTGCGGTTCCATCCAAACACTAGCCCTGCGGCGCCCCGAAACCGACCTTCACCGAGCAAAAAGGTTATCGCTGGTATTCGCAGAAATAGCAATCAGCTGTTAGTGTTCAGCTATCAGGTCAGGACAAGAGTACACCACGGGAAAAGCCAACCGGCTAGCTCGGTTCTCACCATGCAATCGACCTTAGACAACGCAGACATTCCCCGCTATAATTCCAACCATCATGAGCACACGATCCTCCATGCGTACTAAATCCCTTAAACAAGACCACCAAAGACGCCGCGTGCTCAAAACGAAAAAGTCTCGCCCCGTCTGGGAGGAAGTGTTACGCATCGCTCGGTCTATCCCCGAGCCCGACCTCCACAAGCTACCCACGAATCTCTCGGCTCATCATGACCACTACCTCTACGGCAGCAGTGGGACGTGAAGCGCCTCTTCGCAGACACAGTCTACTGGATCGCCCTCACAAATTCGTTCGACCAATACCACACTAAGGCCGTCGAAGTTTCTTCAGCCTTGGGGGATTGTTGCCTCTTCACAACAGAGGCTGTCCTCACCGAGTTCCTCAATGCCTTGGCCGACAAAGGTCCCGCTGTCCGATCCGCAGCAGTCGAAATGGTCGAGGCGATCATGAGCAATTCACAGGTCACAGTGATCCCGCAAAGTCGGCGCACATTCAGCCGAAGTCTGGCGTTCTATAAGGCCAGGCCCGATAAGGGGTACAGTCTGACCGACTGCGGATCAATGTTGCTTATGCGTGAGCGCCGTCTGTCGCAGGCTCTGACGACAGATCGGCATTTTGAGCAAGAAGGATTTGTCGCTCTGCTCCGCACTCGCTAGAGACGCTTCTCCTCTGCATCCAACACTCAGACTTCAGCGGTTCGGCCTCATCGACTTCAAAGCATTGTTATTGGAAAAACCTGGCGGGGCGCCCAAGCCGACCTTCACCGAACAAAAAGGTTATCGGTGGTATTCGCAAAAATGACGTGAGGCGTCAGGCGTGAGACGTTAGGCGAGAAGGGCTGCAGTCCGCGCGCGGGTTTCTCGGAATTGCTCATCCAGATACGCTCGATCATCGGCATGACGCCGTTCGAGATGCATCTGGAACCCTTCGGCCACGAGCTGAAGTTCATGCCGGAGCCCTTCGGTCAGCACACCGGTGTGGCGCTTGGTATCGGCAATTTCAGTGCGAAGGGTACCGGTAAGATCTGCCCGAAGGGCTTCAGTAGCGGCGCCGACAATCTGTTGAATTTGTGCAAGCGATTCCTGATCCATACGCATCCCTTCGTGCAGGCAACTATTATGGCGTAAGCAGAGGGAAGTCAAACTGCACTTCCCGCATTAGACTCCCCCGTCTGGTTCGGCCTCATCGACTTCAAAGTGCTGTTATTGGAAAAGCCCGGCGGCGCCCCGAAAGCCCAGTTCACCGAGAACAAAGGCTATCGGTGGTATTCGCAGAAGTAAGACGGGAAACATAAAACGTGAGGCGTACATAAGGGGTTCGTAGCACGGTTGAAGCAGCGCCAGTAAAAATCCATCCTCCTACGCGACAGCTTTGAACCTCCGCACCTCTTTCATCACGCGACTCCCGACTTGATCCTCAGCAACATCGAGATCGTAACGGCTCTGCAAGTGGAGCCAATACTGCGGGCTCTGGCCGAGATACCGGCCAAGGCGTAACGCCAACTCTGCCGTCATAGGCCGCTGTCCCCGTACAACGTGACTAATGCGCATCGCAGGAACAGCAAGCTCCCGAGCCAGTCGATACTGCGACACCTCTAGCTCGTCCAGAATTTCTTTCAGATACGCACCCGGATGGACTGCGTTCATACGTGCCCTCGCCATGTCCCCTCAACTCTAGCGATAACCCCGACTCGTCAGGCTCTATCGGCACAAATGGAAATGAGAAACTCTACGCGGTAAGCCCGAGATGTTGCTCAATACTACGGACCCGTTGTTCCAAACGCTCGACGCGTTCTTGAATCTGGCCCTAAGAGAGCTGAATGAGTGATCGGGTTTCCCTGAACTGTTCATCCAGATAGGCTCGATCATCGGCATGACGCCGGTCGAGATGCATCTGGAACCCTTCGGCCACGAGCTGAAGCTCATGCCGGAGCCCCTCGGTTAAAACACCGGTATGACGCTTGGCATCGACTATTTCAGTCCGAATGGCTTCAGTAGCGGCGCCGACAATCTGCTGAATCTGTGCAAGCGATTCCTGATCCATACGCCTCCCTTCGAGCTGGCAAATATTATGGCGTCAGCAGCGGTAAGTCAAACAGGACTTCTCCCATTAGACTCCCCCGTCTGGTTCGGCCTCATCGACTTCAAAGTGCTGTTGCTGGAAAAGCCCGGCGGCGCGCCGAAAGCCCGGTTCACCGAGACCAAAGGCTTTCGGTGGCATTCGCAGAAATTAAAGAACCTGGGCCTGATGTACTCGGGCTAGCTATTCGGAAATAGGAACTCAGAAGTAATTCCTTTTCCCAATAAATACTTTTTCACTTTGGACTCAGTGCCTGAAGGAAGGACCAGCTTTAGAACAATCGTTTGGTCCGCAAGCCCTTTCTCCTGTTCACGCCAAATAGTCTCTAAATCAACTCTGAGATCCATCTGTGAAAAATAAATGGCCTGCTGGTTCTTTGCTCTTTGATTCAGAATTTGGCGAGCCGGGTGAAACACTAGCGGAACACCTAGAGCCTTTCCAGAATTCCCCTCTTTATCCATTTTCTCAAGGATTCCTCCGACCGGAATTATCTGCTGCGTCTTTCCAGTAGCAGTCGCATCACAGATATACAATGCCCCGTCTCCATTTCGCCCCTCATTAGCAAAATAAAGCGCTACGTCGGCCGATTTCGTCCAGTCCAGAATATTTGTTCCTCGAATGCAGAACGGCCCATCCTGCATTTCGTTGGGATGTTGCTGCACTCTCTTTAAAAGCTCAAACCAGGGGTCTATGCCATGCTTGGCCTCAAGGTCAGCCAGTTCCTGTGACGGGTGAACCAACGTACCAAACTTAAGCAGAAAGAGATTCAAGAGCGCTAGATGCAAATCTCGAGAATTGCAGAGACGCTGAGAAAATTTATCATGCTCTTTAAGGCCAAACAGCACAGCTTTACAAGATCTGACGAATGTCGAATCCAGCAGCCATTCTTTTTTGCGATGTCCACGAAACACCACCAAATTATCATCGCGATTAAATAAGTTCTCAATATGCTGAAGCTCTAAAAGAAAATCATCGAAAGACTTAGGGAACCACTCCTTCGCCAATTCATTGACGATGGTCCCAGTAGAAACAGGAGCAAGATTCTTCATCAAAGTACTACCCTACCCAACTTCAACCAACAAAGACTTATTTAATCATTTTCACATAGAACCAAGATGCAAAAGAACTCCCTCCCGTAACCCCAAATCACTCACCAGCACGCTCGACATTCCCAGCGTCTCCATCACCGTTCGGATGATGATCGCGCCGGCGGCGATGACTTCTTCGCGGTTCTTTTCGAGACCAGGCAGGCCGATGCGGTCGGATTTCTTTCGAGTGAGTAAGGTCTGTTCGAGTTCCTGAACCGTGGCGAGAGTCAGGCGATAGTTATGGATGCGGGCTGGTTCGTAAGCGGGAAGTTTCTGCGCCATGGCGGCGAGGGCCGTCACCGTTCCGGCGGTTCCGACGAAGGTCGCCGTTTCATAGCCTATCATCTCCGTCACGGCCGACTTCGTCTCTCGCGCAATCCATTCCCGTGCCTGCCTGATCTCCTCTTCCGTTGGAGGATCATGATGGAGCAACCGTTCGCAGAGACGCACCACACCGATATCGACGGACCGGACAACCGGCTGCTGGCCCGGCCGGTCCAGAATGAACTCCGTGCTGCCGCCGCCGATATCGAGGGCCAGCATGTCGGTCACGCCAGGCGGCAGGCCGGAGCGAATACCAAGCAACGTGCGCCGCGCTTCTTCGTCTCCCGTGATGACCTCGACATCGAATCCGGCTTCGCGCTTCACACGGTCCAGAAACTCGGCGCGATTCGCTGCATCACGGACGGCACTCGTCGCAACAGCCGTACAGCCATCGACTCGATAGGTGTCGATGACCGCCTTCCACTCCCGCAAGCACTGAATTACCCGATCCATCGCCGCCTGGCTCAAGCGCTTATGCTGATCGACGCCTTCGCCCAAGCGGAGAATGCGCCGTTCTGATCGCAGCTCCTTGAGAGACATATTCGGCGAAAGATCGGCGATGAGGAGCCGACAGGTGAGGGTGCCGATATCGATACCGGCAAGCCGGCGCGGGCGAACGGAGGGGATGCTCATTGCTCTTCCCGGATCTCGTCCATCTCGGCTTCGAGTTTCTTCCGGGCGTCTTTCAGCTGCTGAATCTCGCGGACGACGCGGCTGATTTCTTCGTCGTACGTTACCCGTTCCGCCGTCTCACCCCGCTCTTTCATCTCGACGGCCCGCTCACCGATGTCCTTGTAGAGATCCGACAGTTGTTGATCGATCTTCCGGATCTCCAGCCGCATCCGGAGCAATTCCGTCTCTTCCAGTGCGCGGCCAGCGACATGCGCCGTGCCCAATCGCAGTGTGGCTAGCCCTGACCGGAAATCGTCTTTCAATCGCTGCAGCAATCCCATGCATCTCCTTAACTGATTGAGCCTAGCTCCAGCTTCTGTTCCCACTTCCTCAACATCGCTTCCTTCAATCCCTGGTGCCCCGGCGCGCTCAACTGTGGATCCTGCTTGAGCAGCGAGAAGGCCTCCAACCTGGCCTGCTGCAACAAATCGCCATCCCGCACGATGTTGGCCACGCGAAACTCCGGCATGCCCCACTGGCGAAACCCGAAGAATTCACCCGGCCCCCTGATCCGCAAATCCTCCTCCGCGATCACAAAGCCGTCATTCGATTGCACCAGGGCGTCCAGCCGCTCCCGCGAGTTGGACTGCGGCTCATCCCCACCGAACGGATGCCGCCCCAGCGTCGGCCGATTCCGCCCTAGCCCGGCAGCCATCAGCAGGCAGTACGACTGTTCCGCTCCCCGCCCGACTCGGCCACGCAGTTGATGCAGTTGCGCCAAGCCAAATCGCTCGGCATGTTCGATCATCATAATCGTCGCGTTCGGCACATCGACACCGACTTCAATCACGGTGGTGGCGACAAGCAGGTGCAGTTTCCCGGCCTTGAAGTCGGCCATCACCGCTTCCTTCTCAGCCGACTTCATGCGTCCGTGCAACAAGCCGACCTTGAATTCGGCAAACTCGCCGTTCTGCAGCTGCTCGGCGCCTTGAATGGCCGCCTGCAAATCGGTCTTCTCCGACTCCTCAACCAACGGATAGACCACATAGGCCTGCCGCTTATTCCGCAATTCATCTTTGAGAATTTGATAGGCCCGCCGTCGCTGGGCATCGCCGAACAAGAACGTCCGGACAGGCCTGCGTCCGGGCGGCAACATGTTGATGACCGAGACGTCCAGATCGCCATACACCGTCATGGCCAGCGTCCGCGGAATCGGCGTGGCCGTGAGCACGAGCACATCCGGCTTGTAGCCTTTATCGATTAGATTCTTCCGCTGCATCACGCCGAACTTGTGCTGCTCATCGACCACGGCGAGGCCGAGGTTCTTGAAGGTTACGCCCTTCTGAATCAAGGCATGGGTCCCGATCGCCACCTGCACTTCACCGGAGGCCAGCTGCGCCGCTTGTGCCTTCTTCACCGCCGCCTTATCGCTCCCGCGTAGCAACGCCACACTCAACCCCAGCGCCTCCAATGTGCCTTTGAGATTGCGATAGTGCTGCTCGGCCAGAATCTCCGTCGGCGCCATGAGCGCGGCCTGGTAACCGGAGCCGCAGGCCATGACGATGGCATGGAGCCCCACCACAGTCTTCCCCGATCCGACGTCGCCCTGCACCAGCCGGTTCATCGGTTTGGGCGAGATCATGTCCCGATAAATCTCGCGAATGACCTGATCCTGCGCTGCCGTCAAGCGGAACGGCAGCAAGCGGCTCAACTTATCGACGATCGGCGCCCGCGGATTGAACTTGAGGCCCTTCGGCTGCTCCTGCACTGAGCGCTGCCTGGTCGCCAAGGCCATCTGCAGCAGAAACAACTCTTCGAACGCGAGACGGCGATGCGCCGGAGTCTTGCCCTGCTCCAACAATCGGGCATCTGACTCCGCTTTGGGGAAGTGCACATCTTGAATGGCCTCTTGAATCGGAATCAGCCGTTGGCGGGCCCGCAGGGTCACCGGCAGATGATCGCGCAATTCCCGGGCATACTCATCCAGCAATCCCTTCACCAACACACGCGACTGCCGGGAAGTCCAGCCCTTCGTCTCATGGTAGATCGGCACGATACGGCCCACATGCAGCGCCGACTCCGCGGCTTCGCCCACCACTTCATACTGCACCACGTCCATGCGCGGGACCATCCACCCCTGCTTCCCGGCAATGACGCGACCGCTCATCATGACGACTTTCCCGACCGCCAAGACATCCTCAAGATAGGCCTGATTGAAGAACACGACCTGCATCTTCCCGGTTGCATCCTCGACACCAACCTCCAGCACGGACAGGCGGCGATTCTTCGTGCGCTTCGCCTCGCATTTCGCAATCGTGCCGCAAATCGACGTAACCATGCCCGGCACCAGATTGCCGATGGGCGTCATCACCGACCGATCTTCGTAGCGCCAGGGAACGGTCCACAAGGCATCTTCGACCGTCGCCACCCCGAGCCGTTGCAGTAAGGCCATCCGTTTCGGCCCGACCCCCTTCACAAACTGGACGGGAAGATTCCAGACGTCACCTCGCGTCGATCCCGCAGATGAGGCCGCGCCGTCGATCTGATCCTCGCGACTAGGCAATGGCTCAGGAGTTGCTTCACGAAGTCGCCCGAGAATGGCGCAGGCCGCTTGCAGCCGCCGCTGCTGTTCGTTGATCGGGAGAGCCTGCTGGAAATCGATGAAGAGTTCGCGGAGCGAACGCAGGCGGGACTCAATAGCCGGGGGAATCCATTCCTGAGCGAGGGCGGATTGGACCTGACTCGACACGAAACTGCTGAGATTCTTCACGGCCCCGGCGTGGGCGCAATCGTCCTTCGTCGCAAACTCAATCGGCCGCGCAAGGCGATCGAGCCACTCGTGAAACGTCGCAGGCAAGCTGGACTCGGCGGGAGGCTCCATAACTGGGCGGGATCGTAACATACCATCGCAAGTCACTCAATGAAGTCCTGTGGCCCTAAAACAGAGATAGGAATTGGGTGGGAGGCAGAAAAAAACCTTGTCGGCC
>CAZWOX010000025.1:30860-40323 GCA_964635345.1 uncultured Nitrospira sp. | reverse complement strand
GGGTTGGGCGGGGGATTCGACTTCGTCTCGCGGGAGTCGATGCTTCTGGCCAACAATGTGTTGCTCGTTGTCGCGATGGCTTCGGTGTTGTTGGGGACGCTGTACCCGTTGTTTCTGGATGCATTGGGACTAGGCAAGATCTCCGTCGGGCCGCCCTATTTCGATACAGTCTTTGTTCCCCTCATGACACCCGCCATTTTTCTGATGGGGATCGGCCCTCTGGCCCAGTGGAAAAAGGCGAGTCTGCCGGTGCTTACCATGCAGCTGCGTTGGGCATTTGGGGTGAGCGTGGGGACTGCGCTGCTGCTTCCTTTCGTGCTTGGCAAATGGACCCCGCTGCTTAGCTTGGGGCTGTTATTGTCGCTCTGGATCGTGACGACGACGGTGGTGAATATTCGTGAACGAGTGAGTCATCTCGTGGGCAACAGTCTCCTGAGTTGTCTGGCCGCGTTGCCGCGGGCCTATTGGGGCATGGTGCTGGCTCATTGCGGCATCGCCGTATTTATTGTCGGTGTGACGATGGTGAAGGGGTTTGAGGTCGAGCAAGATCTGCGGATGAATGTGGGCGAGTCTGCCACGATCGGCGGCTATACGTTTCGGTTCGATGGCGCACAGGAAGTGCAAGGGCCGAACTACATCGCCGCACGCGGCACTTTTCGTGTAACGAAAGACGGTCGAGGTGTGACTGTGATGTATCCGGAAAAGCGTCGATATATGGTGCAGAGCCAGACCATGACGGAGGCGGCGATCGATTCAGGACTAGTACGAGACTTGTATGTTTCGTTGGGGGAACCGCTCGAGGCCGGGGCCTGGAGCGTGCGGCTCTACCACAAACCGTTTATCGACTGGATCTGGGGCGGCTGCTTGATCATGGCTTTCGGCGGAGTCTTGGCGATCACCGATCGCCGCTATCGCCTTGCCTGGCGCCGTGAACAAGAGGCAGCGCCCGCTGTCTCTCAACCGGTCGGAGCGCCGATTGTATGAAGCGGTTTTTGCTCCCGCTGGCAATCTTTGTGGTGATGGTGGGATTTCTCGCGGTTGGCTTGACCTTGAACCCGCGCGAAGTTCCGTCACCGCTTGTGGGGAAAGCGGCCCCTGACTTTTCATTGCCTCAGCTGCATGAGTCCGACAAGGTGTTTTCGCCGAAAGAGCTGGCGGGCCAAGTCTGGTTGCTGAACTTCTGGGCCTCTTGGTGCAACGGGTGTAAGGAAGAACATCCGATCCTGATGCAACTAGCAAAGTCAGGCGAAGTCCCGATCTACGGGGCGGATTATAAGGACACTCGGGAGGAAGCGCTCACCTGGTTGCGGCGGTGGGGTAATCCGTACCGATTGGTGGCCGTCGACGAAGCGGGCCGGGTGGGCATCAATTATGGCGTGTACGGAGTTCCCGAGACCTACGTGATCGATAAGGCCGGGAAGATTCGGTATAAGCAGATCGGGCCGGTGGATCAGGACGTTTTGGAAAAGAAGATTCTTCCTCTTGTGCGGGAGCTGCAGAACCAATGATTCGGATATGGGTGCTGATGTGCGTCATGGCGATCCCCGGCCTGGTGGCCGCCCAAGAAGCGCGCCCGCTGGCAGAGAACCCGCAAGCTGAGGCTCGGCTCAAGGCGCTCGCAGTCGAGTTGCGTTGCCTGGTCTGCCAGAACCAAACGCTGGCGGATTCCAATGCCCCGTTGGCTGAGGATCTGCGTCGCGAAGTCCGCGAGATGATCGCGAAGAACATGAGCGATCAGGAGATCATCGATTTCCTTGTTGAACGCTACGGCGATTTCGTGTTGTATCGCCCCCCGTTACGAGCCACGACGATGTTGCTCTGGATCGGACCATTTCTTCTCCTTGCCATTGCAGGCGCGGCGTTGGTTCTGGCCGTTCGGCGGAGGCAGAAGACGCTTCCTGAAGTGGTGGTGTCCGATGCCGACCATGAACGTGTGGAACAGTTGTTGTCCGATGGAGCCAAACACCCATGATCGTGAATTTTTGGCTCGTAGCCTCCGGCTTGATGGTCGTCGTCCTTGGTCTGCTGCTCTGGCCGTTGGTGCGTCGTACGCACACGGTTGCCGCAGGGGAACAGGAGAAGCGGCTGTCCGTGTATCGACAGCAGTTTGTTGAGTTGGCGCTGGATCACAAGAACGGCGTGTTGACCGATGAGCAATATCAGATTGCCCGCCGTGAGATGGATCGTCGTGTTCTCGATGAGACCGGCAGCGCTGATCTCCCGGCGGCCGAATCCAGGCCTCAGCTGAATAGCAAGGCCGTCGCTGTGGCGCTCGGTCTGATTATCCCTGCTGTCAGCGTCTTGTTGTACGTTAAGCTCGGCAACCCCCTGGCTATTACCCATCCCGGTTCATCGGCGGCTATCCAGGGGAGTGGGGATGGAGACCATCTGTCGATGAGTGGATTGGATGCACTGACTGAACGGCTGAAGGCCAAACTCGAACAGAATCCCACCGACGGTGTGGGATGGGCCTTGCTCGCTCGGGCGTATGTGGAGTTGGGGCGCCATCAAGAAGCGGTGCCGATCTATGAAAAGGCCATGCTACTGATCCCCGACGACGCGCAAATGCTGGCGGACTATGCCGATGTGTTAGGAGTGCTGAACGGGCGGAAGTTAGAAGGCCGGCCGGAAGCATTGATTCAGCAGGCCCTCAAAGCCGATCCCCGCAACGTCAAAGCTCTCATGTTGGCCGGGACGGTCGCCTACAATCACAAAGAGTTCGGTCGCGCCGCCTCCTACTGGGAAGAGGCGCGCACTAATCTTCCTCCTGAGACGGATCCTGAAGCGATCCAAGAAATTGTGGCTGGTATTGCCGAAGCGAGAGAGCTTGCAGGCGGTCGCCAGGCGGCAAAGGGTGTCACGCCATCAGCCCCGGCGAAGGCGACTGCGTCGGCTGGACCGTCCTTGGCTATCAGCGGTCAGGTGACGATCTCCCCCAGCCTTGCGGCAAAAGGCTCTCCAACCGATACCCTCTTTGTGTTTGCCCGGGAAATGAACGGTCCGTCCATGCCGGTGTCGATCGTACGTGCTACCAAGAAGGATTTACCGTTCACGTTCCGGCTCGATGATTCGACCAGTCCCATGCCGTCGAGAAAACTGTCCGACGTGGGAACGGTCGTCATCGTCGCGCGTCTTTCCACGTCCGGCGAAGCCATGCCGAAACGCGGCGATCTTCAGGGGATCAGCGAACCGATAAAACCGGGAGCCAATAAGGTCACGGTTGTGATCGATCGAGAGATTCCCTAGAGCGGAGGTTTGCCGATGTCCTTCTCGTCACCCGCATGGCTCTATCTCTTGCCGTTGCTCGTGGCACTGCTGCTCTATCTTCGTGGTCACCGGAAAACAGAGGTCCACCACCACAGTCGTCTTGAAGAAACCAAGAAGTCCGGAATCCCCGAGCCGCTCACCTTGCATCCCGTCATCGATACCAACAAGTGTATCGGCTCAGGGGCCTGTGTCAAAGCCTGTCCGGAGCATGCGTTAGGGATCGTCCGGAGAAAGGGGATACTCGTTCAGCCCGACCATTGTATCGGGCACGGGGCCTGTGAGTCGGCTTGTCCGGTCGAAGCGATTTCGCTGGTGTTTGGAACCGAGAAGCGCGGCATCGATATTCCGCAAGTCAAACCGACGTTCGAGACCAATGTGCCCGGCATCTTTATCGCCGGTGAGTTGGGCGGCATGGGCCTCATCCGAAAAGGCGTCGATCAGGGACAGCGGGCCATCCAGTCTATTGCCAAGAAGAAAAGTAAGGGCAGCGAGTTGGACGTTGTCATCGTCGGTTCCGGGCCGGCCGGGATCTCCGCGTCCTTGGCTGCAAAGGAAGCGGGGCTGCGATTTGTGACCATCGAGCAGGAAGACGGCCTCGGCGGCAGCGTCTATCATTTCCCCAGGCGAAAGCTCGCGATGACCGCGCCGATGCAGTTGCCGATCATCGGGAAGTTCAATCGATACGAGATCAGCAAAGAAGAGCTGCTCGAATTTTGGAACGGGGTCGTCAAGCAAACCGGTTTGAAAATCAATTTTATGGAGCGGATGGACTCTCTGCGGAAAGCCGGCAGCGGTTTTGTCGTGAAGACGCCCAAGGCGGAATACAAGACGGCGAACGTTCTCCTTGCCATCGGCCGGCGCGGCACGCCGCGCAAGCTTGGAGTGCCAGGAGAGGAGCAGCCGAAAGTCGTGTATCGCTTGATCGATGCCGAACAATATCGGAACATGCATGTATTGGTGGTGGGTGGTGGGGACAGCGCCGCGGAAGCCGCGTTGGCGATCGCTGCGGAGAAGGGGACGACCGTCATGATTTCCTGCCGCGGCGATGAAATTTTTACCCGCCCCAAAGACAAGAACCGCCAACAGCTGAAGCAGTGTGTGGCAGAAAAGAAGATGACGGTGTTTGTGAATGCGAACGTCAAAGAGATTGGTAAAGATACGGTCACGCTCGATCACGAAGAGCAATCTGTTGTGCTGAAGAATGACGCCGTGATCATCTGTGCCGGCGGCACGCTCCCGACGCCGATGCTGAAAGAAATGGGTGTGATGGTGGACACCTACTACGGTCAGACCGTCCCGAAGTAGCGTTTTCAAGGAGGCCTGTATGTGGAGTCGCGTGATGATCGTCTGTGCGAGTGTGTTCCTGATGAGCGCGTGCGGAGGGGCACGCATCGTCCCAGCGACTCAGGGCAAGCAAATGGGCGAGGCTGCAGCCAAGGGCAGCACGGCGATTCAGCAGTTGCGCGCGCAGGCTGAAAAGGGAAATGTTGAAGCGCAGTTTGCTTTAGCGCAGGCCTACGATCGCGGTCGAGATATTCCGATCGACAAGGCCGAGGCCGTCCGATGGTATACACGAGCGGCGGAACAAGGTGACGCCTTCTCTCAATTTTTTCTCGGGAATAATTCCTGGGACGGAACGGGAATGCCAAAAAGTGAAAAAGAAGCGGTGCAGTGGTGGCAGCGCGCAGCCGCGCAAGGCTTTGCTCCCGCGCAATCAAGTTTGGGAAGAGCGCTCGTCACTGGCGGCCAGGGTGTACTTCAAGACAATACTCAAGCCTACGTGTGGCTCACGCTGTCCGCCGGTCAGGGTGATCAGGAGGCCGATCAACAGCGCGCCGCATTGTCAAAGCGGTTAAAGCCGGATCAGCTGGCGCAGGCAAAGCGATTGGTCAAAGAGTGGAAACCTGCAAGATCACGCGCCATTCTTAGCCGGAACGCGCCCTAATCCCACATCTCTATTCCCCAACTTCTGAAGCCTCTCGCGTTGTGGCGTACGCGAGAGGCAAGGAGTGAGGGGCATCCTAACCTCGTATTCCTACCAGGTGCTGGTTTTCCTGTTTTGGTTGAACTTCCAAGAGTCGATCCCTGAAAAAATGACGTATTTCCGTCACTCCCTATAGTGGCATTTCATTTTACACTCCCGGACAGCTTGCGGTCTTCTCGTCAACACGTGTGAGGCCTCGGCTGATGTGCCCCTCAAAGTTCCTCTCACGATCCTCATGACAGAGTTTTCCCCCTCAAAAGTAGGCAGTATTCTTCGCCTGCCTAATTGGGTAGTTCGTTACGCAACAAGGCGTAGTCGCACGACTGCGTGAAGGCGTTGCAAAAGTTTATACCTGTGCACACATGAGGAACCACCATCCGGTAGCTGCGCAAACAGCAGAGATGCGAGTGAAGGCTCATGAAACGGAGCGCAGGGCACAGATGGAACGGTAGCCAGTACAGGGTTGCGAGAGCCTATCGCGAAATCGACATCAGTATACGCAGAGTTTTGGGAGCCGCCACGAGTTACGCGAGGTTGAGTTCTGACGGAAGTCACTGACAGGATTTATTAAGGAGGAAGTGGTCATGGAAGGGATGAGCCGAATGCTTAGCAGAGTCGCGACGCATCTAGGAGTGTTGGCCGTGTGCATGTGCGCCCTCGCAGGGCCGGCGAGCGTATCAGCGCAGACGCCGCCATCCGTCACGCTCACGGTAACCGACGGCCTCGGAGCTCAGATCGGCACCGGCTTCCGCTGGCTGTTGCAAGAGAATCTGATGTACGACGCCAAGCAGGGTGTCCTCTGCGATCAAGCCGGCGGCGATCCAACTCGCCCCTGCATCCCGGGGACGACCATCTCGGCGGACATTCTCTCGACCAATTTTCACAAGAGCTACATGCCGGTCGCGGATAAAGGCGATGTGGCGTCCGGTGGACAGGCGACCATCACCATTCCCGATCCGACGAAAAAATATTTTGTCTCTGTCCTGCCGCATTGCGCGTCGACGCCGGAGAACTGTTATTCGATCAACGGCGGAGCGATCGCGCCGGGACAGACCGCTGTGACCGTTGCCGTGCCCAAGCAGCCGGTTCCCACGGCCCAGATCTTCACCATGGCGTTTGAGGATCTCTCGCCAATCAACAACGCGCTTGATCAGGGAGAGAACGGTTTGGGAGGCTTCAATGTCGTGATCGCAGACGCAGCCGGGCCTGTTCTGACCGATGCGTTCGGCAATCCCTTGGGGACGATCTATAACGCCGACGGAACGGTCGTCCTGCTCGGCAACGGCATCGTGACCACGATGACGCAGACGGAAATCGATTTAGGACAGAATCCCTACAATCTCAAAGTCGGCGAAGCCCTGATTAAGAATCTCGTGCCGGGAAAATACGGCATCGTGGTCACACCCGTGGCCGGACTGAACTATCAACAGACGGCGACGATCGAAGGCACCAAGACCATCGACGCCTGGGTCCATGCAAAAGGGCCTCGCTATATGTTCGAACTGGGGCCGGCCGGGCACCACGCAGAGTTCGGCTATGTGCAGCCGTTTGCGAACAATATAGTGCTGGCCGGTGGCGGCAACCTTTCAGGCCGTATCGTCAATACGCACATGTCCCGGCCGCCGGACTACACCATGCACAAGGGCCACCCGCTGCCCGGCTGCTGGGTGGGGCTGAACGAAATGCAACTGGGCCGCGCGAGCAATGGCTTGTATGCCGCAGCCTGTAACGCGGACAGCACCTTCACCATTCCCAACGTGCCGCCCGGAACCTACCAACTCGCCATATGGGATCAATTTCTCGATAACATCTTTGCCCTTATCCCGGTCACGGTGACCGGCGGGAGCCAGGATCTCGGCGATGTGGGTGTATTCCGCTGGTTCGGGGCGCAGGACCATTACGTGTTTTTCGATGCCAACGAAAACGGCGTCCGAGATGCGGGAGAGGTCGGCATGCGCGACCAGGCCGTCAACCTCCGTTTCCGAGACGGGACCATCTATCAGTCCTTCCCGACCGATCTCGATGGGTTCGTGCCCTTCGACGAAATCTTCCCCTTCTTCAGCTGGCAAGTGGCGGAAGTCGATTTTGCCCGGTTCAAAGCCACCGGCGTCACGGTCACCGTCGATGCGGGCGGGCCGGTTGCGCCAGGCGAAAAGCTGACGCCGCAAATTCAAGCCGACGGTGTCTCGACGACGAGAACCGAAACCGGTCCGGTGCTGCTCGAAGGGTTCCAATCGTTTCTCGGCACGACGAATCAGTTCGAATGGGGGAAGAAGAATTATGCGCCGGGCGAAAACGGAGGCATCTCCGGCATCGTCCAATATGCGACGACACGCGCCGAGGACGATCCTGCCTACGCGGCCGCGGAGACCTGGGAGCCGGGCATTCCCCGCGTTCCCGTGTTCCTCTACCGGGATCAGAACGGTGACAATGTGATTGACGATGTGAACGGCAGTGGGGCCATGGATCTAGCCGATGTGGATCACTATCCCTTCGGCTGGTCGAACGGCGGGGCGATGGGACCGGAGGACGTGAAGCGAAACAACCTTGGTGGGACTGCTGGATTCTACAACCCAAGGTTCTCTTTCAACGCCGGCGATGCCGTGCAGATCGCCACGACCGACAGTTGGGACGACAGTCTTCCTGCCGACTGCCCAGGCCATCCTGCCGATCCGTTCCATCAGAACGGCAAGTGCTACGACGGCCTTCGGAATTATAACCAAGTGCGTCCGGCGGTGTTCGACGGCGGCTATGCCTTCACAACGTTTGTCCCTGGCGGGCGGTCATCCGGCGGAGCCGCAGGGACGCTGGTGGCTGGGAAATATATCGTCGAAGCCGTGACCCCGAAGGGGTATGAGCACCAGACCGAAGAATCCAAGAACGTCGATTTCGGCGATGCCTCGGTCGTCAGTCCCTTGGCCCTGCCGCCGGCCTGCGTCGGCGACCTGCATGGCGTACCGACGAACTTGACTCTGTTCCCAGGGGTCGGAGCCCCCAATGCCGGTGCGATGACTCCGCTCTGTGACCGGAAGGCCATTGCCCTGGCGAGCGGCCAAAACCCCGGGGTCAATTTCTTCATGTACACCGATGTGCCGGTCGCGGCGCAGGTGAAAGGGTTCATCCTCAACGACCTGGGCAACGAGTTCGATCCGCTCTCGCCGAATTTCAGCGAAAAGTCAGCGCCCTCCTGGCTGCCGGTCTCGTTCCGCGACTGGACCGGCCAGGAAGTTGTGCGGGTCTATACCGATCAATTCGGCAGCTACAACGCGATGCTGCCATCGACCTACACCATCAACGCGCCGACACCCAGCGGTGTCTCGCCGCAGATGTTGCAGGCCTGCCTCAACCACCCGGGGCCGATTAAGGATCCGGTGACAGGGCAGATGGTGATCGACCCCCATTATAACAAGCACTACGGGCAGACCTGTTGGACCCTGCACTATTTGCCGGGGACGACGACCTATGCGGACACGCCCATCGTGCAAATCGCCGCCTTTGTCGGAAACGGCAACGTCCAGACCGACTGTGACTGTGCGGATAAGACACCAAAAATATTCTCGGTCAACGCGGCCGGCAACGGCGTCGGCGGCGGGCCTTTCATTGCCGACGGCGGCAGCCGCCAACTCACGATCACCTCGTTGGGAACGGTCCAGGTGCCGGATCCCAATGCGATCAGGACGGAAGGGAATCTCGGCGTGACGATCGCGCGGGATTTCGGGTTCGGGGGCACGCCAGGTCTTGTGACCATCGGCGGCATTCCATTGGAGAACCTTGCCTGGTCGAACGACGTGATTACCGGCGATGTGCCGGTCGGCGCGCCGACGGGCCAACTCGTCGTGACGCGCGCGGACAGCGGTCTCTCGACGGCCAACTCGGTCACAGTCACGGTCGGCAACGCCGGCATCCCGGCAGTCCGGACGGTGGCGCAAGGCCAATCGATTCAAGCGCAGCTCGATCTCGCCAATCCGGGCGACCTGGTGCTCGTGCAGCCCGGCACCTATTACGAGATGCTCATCATGACCAAACCGGTCAAGCTGCAGGGCTGGGGGGCAGGCTCCACTCATATCATCGCCGGCCAATCCCAGACCACGCAGTTGCAGGTCTGGCGGGAGAAGATGAACGTCCTGGTGAACTGTCCTGCCGCACAGGGTGGAGGCCAGATTGCGCTCCTTCCCGGCCAAGCCAATAACACGGCGCTCGCCACCGGTCCTT
>CAZWOX010000025.1:0-30760 GCA_964635345.1 uncultured Nitrospira sp. | reverse complement strand
TTCTCGGTGGCCGGATCGGCCACCTCGCCCGGCATCGTGGTGAGCGGCTATGCCCGGTTCCTCGAAATCGGCAATAACCAAGTCGCCAACAATCAAGGCACCTACGGGGGCGGTATCCGGGTGGGCGATCCCAGGGTCACGGGGAGCGCGCAAAACGACCACGCCGCCATTCATCATAACCATATCGTGCAGAACGGCAGCCTCTTCGCGCCTGGCGCGGGCGTGGCGATCTATCGCGGCAGCGACAGCTATCGACTGACGGACAACTACGTCTGCGGAAACTTCGCGGTAGAAGACGGCGGCGGCGTGGCCCATTACGGCTTCAGCCCCGACGGTCTGATCGCGCGGAACAAGATCGTCTTCAATCAGACCTTCGTGCAGTCGATCGGCGGGTTGGGCGGCTCCGGTGCGGGCGGTGGGCTCCTGGTAGCGGGGGTACTACCGGTCGTCGGCGATCCGATCCAGATCAGCGAAGGCACGGGCTCCGTGACGATCAGTTCGAACCTCATCCAGGGCAACAATGCCGGCACCGGCGCCGGCGCCGGCGTGATGCTCCGAAACATCAACGGCCGGGACGTGTTGGTCTCACCGGCCAATAACTCGACCTGGTACGAAGTGAATCTGTTCAACAACATCATCGTGAATAACGTCGCCGGGCTGGCGGGAGGCGGCATCGCCCTGCAGGACGCGGCCAAGGTCGCCATGATCAACAACACCGTCGCGCACAACGACAGCACGGCGACGGCGGGCCAGGCGTTTACGGCCGGCGTGCCGAACGTGTCGAATCCGCAACCGGCAGGCATCGTGTCCAACCGCTTCAGCGCCGGGCTCTGCCAGGCGTTCCAAGAGGCGCCGAATTGCGCGCGGTACTCCGATCCCGTGATGGAGAACAACATCGTGCTGAACAACCGCTCGATGTTCTGGGAAGTGGATACCCAGGTGAACCCTCCGGTCGGCCAGCTCAAGACCGCCGGTGTGCATGATCTCGATGTGCTGCCGGAAGGGTCCGGTTTCCTCTTGCATCCGATGAACGGGATTTTGACTGATTCCACCACCGGCTATGATGCCTCGAATCTACCTGCGCTCGATTCCGCGAGCGTGTTTGCGAATCCCTACTTCAACGCGCCGCCCGGATTCGGCACCGTGCAGCCGGACGGCACCATCGTGCAGCTCGAATTCACCACCACGCTGGCGACCGCGGCGGCGCTCGATGAAGGCGGCAATTTCATCGACGTGCACTACGGTCCGCTGACGCCGGGCGGCAGCTATCACCTGGCGGTGGATTCACCGGCCATCAACGCCGGCAACGACGCTGCGTTGGCGGCCTCTCCTCTCCTTGCCTCCGATTATGACGGACAGCCGAGGCCGGTGGTCCGCACCGATATCGGCGCGGATGAAACGGGCGGAACCCCTGGGAACCAGGCGCCCGTGATTAACTCAACGCCGGCGACCACGGCGACGGTCGGACAAGCCTATGCGTATCAGGTCCTTGCGGCAGATCCGAACGCGGGCGATGTGCTGGCCTACAGCCTGACGACGGCGCCAACAGGCATGACGATCACGGCGACCGGACTGGTGCAATGGACGCCGACCGAGGCCCAAGTGGGACCGAATGCGGTGATCGTGCGAGTGCAGGACCAGGGCGGGCTCTTCGCCGCCCAGTCCTATGGCGTGACGGTTGCGCCTCCGCAGCCGGCGGTTGTTGGATTCACCTTGCGCGATGCCAATGACAACGTGATGATCGGTCCTCTGAATAATGCGGCCATCGTCGATCTGCGGGATCTCTGCGGAGACTGCCAGGTCAACGTGGAAGCGATCGTGACGGACCCGACTACCGGAGCCACCAGGAGCGTCGCCTTCGCATTGAGCGGGGCCACGTCCAGGAATCAGAACAATAACAACGTTCCTTATACGATGCCGGGCACTAACGGCGCGGATTTCATCGGGATGAATCTGAATCCCGGTCCGCATACCTTGACGGCCACGCCGTTCAGCGGCTTGAACGCCACAGGTACGGCCGGTATTCCGCTGACGGTGAACTTCACGGTCGCAGGGCCGCCGGTCATCACCTCGATACCGGTGACGACGGCGACCATCGGCGACCTCTATACCTACGATGTGGAGGCGACGACGCTTACCGCGCCGCCGGTGGTCTATAGCCTCACGCAGATCCCACAGGCGAACAGGGGCGTCATGACGATCAATGCCGTCACCGGTGTGATCTCTTGGACGCCGGCGATCCCGAATCCGAACAACGCAAATCCGACGGTGTCGTACAGCAATAATGTAACGGTACGGGCTACGGATGCGATGGGCCGGTTCACGAGCCAGACCTTCACCATCGCGGTGTCGCCGAAGGCCGAGACGATCGCGGTGGCTCAGGCGGTGTTCCATAACCTGGCCGGGACCGCGAATGACTCGTGGAGCATCAACGGCACAAGCAATGTGACTCCCAGTAGTTGCACCGGGACTCCCAATGTCTGCGGCAATCTGACGATCAGACGGACGAGAGGCAATGCCCTCATCGGCAGCGCGACCGTCGATGCCGGTGGAAACTGGACCTTCACGAAGGTTCAGCCGGGGGTTGTTCAAGCAATTGCGGGAGACACCATCCGGGTCCTGTCGCAAACGGGAGGCGTGCTCAATAACGTGTCGATTACGATTCAGCCGAACTAACTGAGAACAGTCCGGTCCCGCGACCAGTCGCGGGACCGGGAACCTGGAAAAAGGAGAGGCCTATGTTATTCACAAGACGGTATCTACTCACGCTGCTCATGGCCGCCGGGCTCGGGCTTTCCGGCATGAATGCCGAAGCCATCGTCAACGTGCAATGTCCCGGCGACACCAACGGCGACGGGGTCAGCGACACAACCGGCATCGTATGCAAACACCTGGTGGGCAGTGACGGATTCATCCGTGTCGCCAATCCCGATCCGGTGTCGCGTCCGTCCCTGTACATCTTCGGGTTTTCGGATCTGACCGGCAAGCCGATCGCGGAGTCCCTGAGTTGGGGCACCCTCGCGGCCCAGTTTGCGGCGCCGACGATGTATTTTAAGGAGGGCGACAAGGTCTACCTGACGCTCTCCAACGCCGGAACGGTCATGCGGCCCGACTTGTTCGATCCGCATAGCGTGCACTGGCACGGCTTCCCGAACGCGGGGACGGTGTATGACGGCGAACCGGAAGCCAGCATCAGCATCAATCCCAGCGCAAGCCTGACCTACTACTACGAGCCGGTCGAAGCCGGCACCTTCATGTATCACTGCCACGTCGAAGCGGCGGAACACATGGAGATGGGCATGCTCGGCAACCTCTATGTGATGCCGAAGCAGAACGACTTGCCAAACGGGACCCTGCTTGGGACGTATACGCATCAAACGGGGAATAAGTACGTCTACAACGACGGCGACGGCTCGACGCGCTACGACGTGGAGATGCCGCTCCAAATCGGCTCGATGGATCCGGTCTTTCATGATCTCCACTTAGGCGTCCAGCCCCTGCCCTTTGCGAATTTGCTCGATACTTATCCGATGCTGAACGGCCGCGGCTACCCGGACACAGTGAACCCCGCTCCGTTGCCTGCGCCGCAGGAAAAAATTGACGCCGGATATCTGAGTGCCAATGAGACATCCAACCCGCAGTCGTCGCTGATTCAGGCACAGGCCGGGCAGAAGATTCTGCTCCGGATCAGCAATCTCAACATCACGGGTTTCCACACCCTGTCCGCGATGGGGCTGACGATGAAAGTGGTGGGCACGGGCGCGCACATCTTGAAGGGCCCGAACGGACTCCCGGCCTACTACGATACGAATTCCGTGACGCTGGGTGGAGGGGAATCGGTGGATGTGCTCATCGACACGACCGGGCTCGCGCCTAACAGCAAGTATGTCCTGTACACAACCAATCTCCAGTTTCTCAGTAACAACACGGAAGACTTCGGCGGGATGATGACGGAGATCCACATTCTCTAGGCCTGACGGACCGGATACACGAAGGAGCACGACGATGAACATGGCAACTATGACCAGAGGGATCTTGACATTCTTCACCGCGCTGGCGGTCCTGCCGGGTCTGTACCCGGACCGGGCGCTGGCGACCATCGACGGCATCAACGGGCCGGCCTTTAGCCTGGTGGCCAGAGAAGGGCTCATTTCTACCGGCGACGGCCAGAGCTTGCTGGGCTGGGGCTATGCGAACGGGGCCGGCGGATTGATGCAGTATCCGGGGCCGACGATGATCGTGAATCAGGGGGACACCGTGACCGTCACCCTCACGAACGAGCTGGCGGTCCCTGTCTCTATCGTATTCCCAGGGCAGGCGAACGTGACGGCGACGGGAGGCAGCCCCACCGGGACCTTGACGCATGAAGTACCGGCGGCGCCCTGTGCAACGGACTGTTCCGTGACCTATACCTTTACCGCGAGTCAGCCGGGCACCTATCTCTATCACAGCGGCACCCAGCAGGATCTGGAAGTCGAAATGGGCTTGATCGGAGCGCTGATCGTCCGGCCCAATGCGGCGGATCCGTTGCATCAGGCCTACGAACATCCGAGCAGCGCGTTCGAGCGAGAATATTTGTTCCTGCTCACGGAAATGGATCCCAATATCCATCGGCTCGTCGAGTTCGGCATGACGGCCCAGGTGGATTTCAGCGCCTATCACTCGACGTTGTGGTTTATCAACGGCCGCAATGCGCCGGATACGATGCTGGGCGCGGGCAACGAAGCCCCCTGGCTCGCGTATCAGCCCTACAACAGCATGCCCCAAATCCATCCGGGCGAGCGGGCCTTGATGCGGCTGATCGGAGCCGGGCGGGATCTCCATCCCTTCCATCATCACGGGAATAATGCCTGGCTCATCGCGCGCGACGGACGGCTGTTGCAGAGTGCGCCCGGCGCCGGCGCCGACCTGGCCGAGTCCAATTTCACCGTCACGGTGGTGCCGGGTGGAACGGTGGATGCGGTCTTCACCTGGACCGGCGAGAAACTGGGCTGGGACATCTACGGCAATCCGAACCAGCCGGAGACGGCCCATACCTGTAACAATCCGACCGGCTTCGATACCGTCACGCATGAATATTGTCCCGATCACGGGAAATCGCTGCCGACCACGATGCCGGATCTCCAGAGCCTGACCTTCGGCGGCGCTTGGAGCGGCAGTCCGTTCATCGGCCAGTTGGCGCCATTGCCTCCCGGACAGGGCGGCAATAACCCGACCGGCGCGTTCGCGTTCATGTGGCATTCGCATACGGAACGGGAAATGACGAACGACGATGTTTTCCCCGGCGGCATGATGACGATGATGCTGATCGAGCATCCGAGCGTGCAGATTCCGTAACCTCGGTAAGTAAGAAGGAGCGGCGCGTGAGCATGCAGGAGCTCTTGATACCTGGGGGCCGATCGCGAACGAAGGGGAATCCCTCGCGACCGATGCCTGGAACGGTCGTATTGAGTCGCGGTCAGCTTCGACAATTGGCTGCCATGCTCCTCGAAGCGCACCTGACTCGCGGCACGGCCGAACACCTGTTGATGGGACCGGCCTTCTCTCGGGGACGAGACGAGAAGCGACTACGGGTTCTGCTGTGGGACGAGCGATGAGACGACACCCAGCCGATCGCGGGAACCAGGCAGGATCAGGCGGAGCGACAAGGGATTATTCACATTTCAACGCAGGAGTCATGACGATGCGTACGCTACAACATCTTTTGAGCGCTTGTTCATTGGCCGTCGCCGGTTTGGCGCTCGGCGTGAGCCCGGCCTGGTCGGCAGAGGTCTGGCTCGAAGCCCGTCCGCTGATCGCAGCGGAATACCCGGCGGGCATTCCGACATCGGTGCCGATGTGGGGCTACGCGTCCTGCGTTGGAGGCTTTGCGAACTGCGCCACCGCCGCTGCCTCTGTCCCCGGACCGCAGCTCATTGTGCCGGCCGGAGATACGACCGGCCTCACGATCCACCTAAGGAACAGCTTGCCCGCCACCGGGCTCACTGTGCCGAACATGACGTCGATCGTGATTCCCGGTCAGAGAGAAAACGCGATGGCGCCCGTCATGTTTCCGCCTGAACCAAATCCACACGGTATCGGTCAACCTGCCCGAGTCCGGATGCGGTCGTTCACCCATGAGACCCTTCAGGGGGCAGGCCAAGAGCAAGACTACATCTGGTCCAATCTGAAGCCCGGCACCTATCTGTACCACAGCGGGACGCACGCGCAGGTGCAGGTGCAGATGGGCCTGTACGGCAGCGTCAAAGCCGATGCGGCGGCAGGAGAGGCCTACGTGGGACAGCCCTATGCCAGCGACGCGACGCTGCTCTTCAACGAGATCGATCCGGCGCTCCATACGGAAGTGGCCGGTGGGACCTACGGGACTGCGAATCATCCGACCAGCACGATCAATTATCAGCCGAAGCACTTCCTCTTAACATCGACCGCTCCGATCCCTCCGGCTGCGGCAGGCCAAGCGGGCCAGCGCGTATTGTTGCGGCTCTTGAATGCCGGAATCGAATCCCACGTGGCAACCTTGCTGGGCGGACATTTCCAAGTGATCGCCGAGGACGGCAACGCCCTCGCGCATGGCCGCGATCAGTATGAGACGCTGCTGCCGGCAGGCAAGACGATGGATGCCATCTGGGTGCCTGCGACGAACGGCACCTATTCGATCTACGATCGCCGGAACCGGCAGGGCATGTTGGCGAAATTGGAGATCGGCATTGGGACAGCGGCTGCGCCCATTGCGGTCAGCGATGCCTATTCGACGCCGGTGGATATGCCGTTGATTGTGGCGGATCCAGGCGTCTTGGCGAACGATCAAAATCCTGGTGGCCCGAATGCGTTGACCGCAATTCTCGTGACCGGTCCGGCCAGTGGAACGCTGGCGCTCAATACCGACGGCTCATTCACCTACACCCCGGCTGCGGCCTTCTTCGGCCAGGTCGCCTTTACCTATAAGGCGAACAACGGCGCAGACAGCAATGTGGCGACCGTCACGATCACGGTGAACCGCCCGCCGGTGGCCGTGGCTGATACCGCAACGACCCAACCGAACACCGCCGTGACGGTGAACGTGTTGGCAAACGACAGCGATCCGGAAAATCAACCGCTGACGATTACGGCGGTGACGCAAGGGGCCAACGGCAGCGTCGCGATCAATGGAGCGACCGTGATCTATACGCCGAATACGGGCTACACCGGACCTGATACCTTCACCTATACGATCAGCGACGGACAAGTGCCGGTGCCCGGCACTGCGATTGGAACGGTGTCGGTGACCGTCGTCGGTAACCAGCCGCCGATTGCGAATCCGGATATCGCGACCGTTGCTGAGGATGG
The DNA here is from genome assembly GCA_964635345.1 of uncultured Nitrospira sp. GTDB lineage: Bacteria > Nitrospirota > Nitrospiria > Nitrospirales > Nitrospiraceae > Nitrospira_D. The sequence goes on along the minus strand of CAZWOX010000025.1, from coordinate 23,434 downwards.
AACGGTCATCATCCCGGTGCTCACGAACGACACCGATCCGGAAGGTCACCCGCTCATCATTACGGCGGTGACGCAGGGCGTGAACGGCACGGTCACGAACAACGGCACCACCGTGACCTATAAGCCGAACGCGAACTACAACGGCCCCGATTCGTTCACCTATACGGTGAGCGACGGACAAGCGCCGACGCCGGGCACGGCCATCGGCACGGTCACGATGACCGTGACGCCGGTGAACGATGCGCCGGTGGCAGTGGCGAATGTTTATGCGGTGAACAAGCAGACGATATTCACGGTCCCAGTGAATGGAGTTCTAGCGAATGACACCGACGTGGACGGGAATCCGCTCACGGCCGAGCAACGGTCGAACCCGTCAGGCACGGTGAGTCTGAATGCGGACGGGTCCTTCACCTACACGACGACCGCCAGCTATGTCGGCACGCGGGTCTTCAGATATCGCGCGAACGATGGATTGCTGAACAGCGCCATTGTCAACGTGACGTTGATCAAGGACCTGACGGTGACGAGCATTCTCCCATCCGGAGGGAATTGGGTGATCCGTGGCAAGAGCACGAAGCCCAATACGACCGTGACAGTCTACCTTGGTGGACTGGCTGGGGGGACTTCTCTGGGTACCGCGACGGTGGGTGGAAATGGGACCTGGAGACTGAATGTGTCCCAGGCGTCCTATCCAACTCTGGGATCCATAAGTGTCAGGTCCTTGCCCCTCGCTGACCTGATCGAGGTGCCCGCACCATAAAGGAGTGCCGGATTCCGGCATTCGCCTGAGCTCCGCAGCCTGTGGGACGGCCTCCCGTGCAGGCTGCGGACATCATGGTGACGCATGGCTCATCAGCTCGTGGTTCGCAGTGCTTGGTTCATTTCACATCGGAGGGGACATGATGCACAAGACGCACAGTCGAAAACGACTCGGATTCGGTCTGGCGATGACAATGGTGTGGGGATTGGCCGTGACGGGCCCCACGCTGGCCCAGCATGGGCATCATAGCCCGGAATCGTTCGCGACGCATTCCATTACGGAGGCGCAGCGGCTGGCGACGGAACAACAATACGGTGTCAGCATTCTCGGTGTTCGGGTGACCGCCGCCGGGCATATGCTCGATTTCCGCTATCGCGTGCTGGATACCGCTAAAGCCGGACGGTTGATCCGCCCCAAGATGGGGCTGGCCCTCATCGATCAGGCCACCAAGGCCGAGATGCCGGTGCCGGTCATGGACAAAGTGGGAGCCCTGAAGCAGACGCGGAGCCATCTCTTCGCCGACCGGACCTATTCCGTCTTGTTCGCCAATCGCGGCGGGGTCGTCAAGCCCGGTAGTAAAGTATCCATTCAATTCGGCGATCTCACGCTGGACAATCTCATCGTGGAGTAACCGGTGAAGGTGACACGGCGCATCACGGGATTGATGGCAGGAACGCTGCTCTGGTCTCTGTTTGCCGCTTCGGTTCACGCCGCCGTCGTTGAGCCGGAACTGGACCGCTTGCTCCAAGCGCGGGGCGCCGGTGACGCGATTCCAGTTATTGTGACGTTTCCGCGCGTGGTTGATCCCTGGTCTCTTCGCGAATCCGATCGGCGGCAGCGCCGCTCCCGGCTTCTTCAGGCGTTGCAACAGGAGGCGGAGGGAGTTCCCGCGCAGGTGCAGCGGTTCGCCGAGGAACGCGGCGCGACAGAGATCAGGCCGTTGTGGGCGAGTCATGCGCTGGCGCTTTCCGCTGAGCCGTCGCTGCTGCGCGATCTGGCGGCGCTCGCGGGCGTCGCGTCGATTCGGCGCGATCCGGTGGTGCAGTTGTTTGCCGGCTCGCGCGGGAATCATATACAGCCTGCGCGGAACGGACTTCCGTCGGTGCGGAAGCCGAGGCGTGATCCGGATCATACCGGCCCGGTAGAGGATTCGAGACCTCACGAGACGGGTCCTCAGACTGCCGATCTCTCCGCTGCTTCCGCTGTCTCCTCCTCCTCCTCGCCGGAATGGAACTTGACCGCAGTCAAAGCCCCGGATCTCTGGGCCCAGGGATTTACCGGACAGGGCGTGGTCGTCGCGAGTCTGGACACCGGTGTGGACGCGCAGCATCCGGATTTGGCGGCGCAATATCGCGGCGGCGCCAATAGCTGGTTTGATCCGCATGGCGAGCATGCGGCCCCGGCCGATCTGGACGGGCATGGCACCCATGCGATGAGTCTCGCCGTCGGCCGCGCGAGCGGCGGGACCGCCATCGGGATGGCGCCCGATGCCCGGTGGATTGCAGCCAAGCTGTTCAACGATGCTGGATTTGCCAGGGAAAGTCACATGCATCAGAGCCTGCAGTGGGCGCTGGATCCGGATGGCGATGTCGCGACGGACGATGCTCCGGATGTCGTCAGCCTTTCGTGGGCCGTCGCCACGGTGAACGTGTGCAATCGGGTGTTTCAAGACGAGTTGGATGCGCTGCGGGCATCTGGCATTGCCGTCGTGCTGTCTGCGGGGAATTCGGGGGCTGGTGTGTCAACGAGTATCAGTCCGGCCAATAATCCCGGGCAGCTTTCCGTCGGTTCAGTGGATCGGCAGCGCAGGCTGTCATCGTTCAGCAGCCGGGGGCCTTCGGCCTGTGACGGAGGGATCTTCCCGGCGGTGGTCGCGCCCGGTGAACAGGTGCGGGCGGCGGATGTGTCGTTCGGCGGGATGCCGCTCTATGCCACGGTGACCGGGACCTCGTTCGCGGCGCCGCATGTGGCGGGAGCGCTGGCGCTGCTTATGAGCGCGGTGCCGATTGCGCCGCTGCCGGTTTTAGAGTCGGCACTGAAGGCGACGACGGTTCCGTTGGGGCCCCATGAAGATTCGGCACCGTCGCGACCAGGGTTGATCGACACGCTGGCGGCGTATCGCGCCGCCCTGGCCGGATCCGGTTCCGACGGCGCCCTCGATCGCGAAGGGCCGAGGGCTGAAGGCGATGCGACCGGTCTCAGACAGGGAGTTCTGCGATGAATGTCCAGGATGAGCCGGTGGTGGCGGTGATGATCGGGCTCCTGTTTCTCTTATGGATTGCGCTGGCCATTGCCTTGTGGCGGGCCGTGAGTGTGGCTCTGGTGGCTGGATGACTATGATGGCTTGGTACGAGGGAGAGTGGCGACTGCCTTCGGGGTTGCCGTGTCGTTCTCTGATGCCGGTCAAGCCCCTCGAAAGTAGCGCGTACCTTTGTAGTGCGTACCATTCGCGTGTGATTTGGGTGGGTCTTCCCTCAACAAGGCGTAGTCCTGCGACTGTTGCAGGGGGTGGTCGTCGCGTATACCGGTTACGACAGGAGTGTATAGGGATGGCAAGAGCCCTGGTTGCGTGCAGCGCAAGCCCCGGCCGAGGATGATGAGGCGTCGAGCAGGAGGAATGGCATGATGAGCGACAAAAAAGGCATCGATGGTCGGTGTGGCAAGGGATTGGAGGGATTTACCTTGCTCGAGTTGCTGGTGGTGATGGTCATTATCGGATTGCTGGCGTCGTTTGTCGGGCCGCGTTATTTCTCGCAAATCGGGAAGTCGGAGGTCAAGTCGGCCAAGGCGCAGCTGGATGCGCTGGAGAAGGCGCTCGATCAATATCGGCTCGATCTGGGCAAGTATCCGTCTACGGAACAGGGGCTTGTTGCGCTGGTGTCCAAGCCTGCGAATGAAGCGAAATGGGATGGTCCCTACTTGAAGAAAGCCGTTCCTGCGGATCCCTGGGGGAATCCCTATAGCTACAAGTTTCCCGGAGAGCACAGTGAGTTCGACCTGTGGTCGTTCGGCCGCGACGGACAGCCCGGCGGCTCTGCTGAAAACGAAGATATCAAGAACTGGTAACGGGGTCTCGCGCCATGCGGTTTGAAGTCAGAGCCTTTCACTACGCCCATCCCGGCATCGTGGCGCTTCAGGTCGAAGCCATCACGCCGGAGGAGGCCCGGTCGCAAGCCGAGGAACAGGGCTATCAGGTGCTGCGCGTACAGACCGGCGGATTGGCGCGTGTCTTCGCGTTCACGCGACCGCAACCGTTTCCGGTCGTGTTGTTCAGCCAGGAGCTGGTGGCGCTGTTGCGCGCGGGTTTGTCCTTGATGGAATCCCTCGAAACTCTGGCCGAGAAGGAGCGGCATCCCGATGTCAGCCGGGTGCTTCAGGGCTTGCTCACCAAGTTGCGTGAGGGGCAGACGCTCTCCGCCGCCCTCGAGCGGTTTCCTTCGAGCTTCCCGTCGCTCTATGTGGCGACGGTGCGGGCCAGTGAACGCACCGGGGACGTCGCTGAGGCCCTGACCCGCTACGTCGTGTATCACGGCCAGTTGGACAGTGTCCGGAAGAAGCTGGTCAGCGCGTCGATTTATCCGCTGGTCCTGCTGGGAGTGGGCGGTCTCGTGATGCTGTTCCTCTTGCTCTATGTGGTGCCGAAGTTCAGCCGTCTCTACGAGGATGTGCAAGGCGAGCTTCCCCTGATGTCGCAAGTGTTGTTGGAATGGGGGCGGTTGCTTGAACGGCACGGATCGGAAGTCATGGCCGGCATCGCCGTTAGCCTGCTGGCGGTGATCTATGCCGCGACCCGCCGCTCGGTTCGGGATTGGGCCACTGACCTGGTACGCGCGCTCCCGGCGCTGCGCGACCGGTTTCTGGTCTACGACCTGGCGCGTTTCTATCGCACGCTCGGGATGCTGCTTCGTGGCGGCACCCCGGCGGTCCAGGCCCTCGGCATGACGACGAATCTTTTGCCGCTGTCTCTGCGGACGAAGCTGACTCTGGCCACCGGGGCCATTCGGGAAGGGCAGTCGTTTTCCACTTCTATGGAACGGTATGACCTGACGACGCCCGTGGCGCTGCGGATGCTGCGGGTCGGCGAACGGAGCGGCCAGATGGGCGACATGATGGAGCGCATCGCCGGCTTTTACGATGAGGAGATCGCGCGGTGGGTCGATTGGATGAGCCGCCTGATCGAGCCCGTGCTGATGGCGGTGATCGGGGTCGTCATCGGCACGATCGTGGTGCTGATGTATTTCCCAATTTTTGAATTGGCCGGGAGTCTTCAATGAAACCTGTGTCGCCGGCGAAGGTGGCGGACGAGATGATCGAGGGGTTGGCCAGTTTCCCGCTGGACCGTATTCGCAAAGCGCGCGAGGAATCTTTGCGAACCGGCGTTGCTTCGGTCGATGTCTTGGAGCGCCATGTCGATCTTCCACGGCCGGTCTTTGTGTCGATGCTGGCCGTGACGTTCAACTATCTCTCGATGTCGCCGGATGAACTGGCGGATCTCACGCCGGACTTCCAGCTGATCCCCTACCCGGAGACGGTCGCCCAGGGGTGTGTGGCGGTCCGTGACAGCGCGCAGCATCTCATGGTGGTGTTCTGGGATCCGTTCGTCACCGACCGGCAGTGCTGGCTGGATGAGCGGATTGCTGAGGTGTACACCCGGTATCTGGCGCATCGCGACGACCTGACGGCCTTTCTGGCGCGGTATGAGGAATCGTTGCGCGCCATGGATGGTCTCGTGCGCGGGGGCGAGTCGGGCGACCATTCGGCGGGAGCGGTGGCGGAAATCTCGATTCAGTCTATCAGCGGCGACAGCAGTCCCGTTGTCAAACTGGTGCATTCCACCATCTACGATGCCCTCAAGGGCGGGGCGAGCGATATCCATCTCGAAACGGGCCCGAACGGATTGACGATCAAGTACCGGATCGACGGAGTCCTGACTCCGGTCGGCGGAGCGGATGGGCTCGATATTGCCGAACAAATCATCTCCCGGATCAAAGTGATGGCGGATTTGGACATTGCCGAGCGGCGGGTCCCGCAGGACGGGCGATTCAAACTGTCGATCCGCGGGCGCGGCGTGGACTTCCGTGTCTCGGTCATTCCGAGCATCTATGGAGAAGACTCGGTCATCCGCATTTTGGACAAGCAATCGCTCTCGGACCGGGTGCTCGGATTGCGTTTGGATAGCCTGAAATTCGACGAGGAGTCGAAGGCGCACCTTCGCCGTCTTGCCGGCGAGCCCTACGGCATGATGCTGGTGACCGGGCCGACCGGGAGCGGCAAGACGACCACGCTGTACGCGGTGCTGACGGAGATCAATAACGGGCGGGACAAGATCATCACGATCGAAGATCCGGTCGAATATCAATTGGCCGGCGTGTTGCAAATTCCGGTCAATGAGAAGAAGGGCCTGACCTTCTCGCGCGGCCTGCGGTCGATTCTCCGCCACGATCCGGACAAAATCATGGTGGGAGAGATTCGTGACTCGGAGACGGCTCAAATCGCCGTGCAATCGGCGTTGACCGGACATCTGGTGCTCGCCACGGTTCACGCGAATAACGCCCTCGATATCATTGCGCGGTTCATTCACATGGGGGTCGATCCCTACAACTTTGTGTCGGCCTTGAACGGGGTGGTGGCGCAACGTTTGATCCGGCTGGTGTGCCCGGAGTGCGGGGAAGACGACGATCCATCCGTCAAGGCCCTGGCTGCGTCCCGGTTGACCGTCGAGGCTTGCCGGTCCTTTCATTTTCGGATCGGCCGGGGCTGTTCGATGTGCCACGGAAGCGGGTACAAAGGCCGCCGCACGATCACCGAGATTCTGCATTTGGACGATGAAATCCGCGAACTCATTGTTGCGAAAGAGCCGATCCGCCGGATCAAAGATGCGGCGCGCGCAGCGGGCATGCGGTTTCTGCGTGAAGCCGCGCTCGAATTGGTGAAGAGCGGCGAGACGACATTGGAGGAAATCAACCGTGTCACCTTTATGGCGTGAACAAGTCCAGGTGCTCGTGACTCCGACCAGCCTCACGTTGGTGCGGTTCGGGAGGGGAGCCAGGCCGGCGATGTTGGCCACATCGACTGTTCCGGTCACAGAGCGAGTGGGCGAGGGACTGCCGAGCTGGACCGGGCCTCTCATGGCGCTCAGCCGGGTGTTGCAAACCAAAGAGTGGGCGCAGGGCGATCTCTCCATCGTCTTGTCGAACCACTTTGTCCGGTATCAGGTGGTTTCCTGGAGAGACGAATTGCGGGATATGCCTGAGCTGATCGAGTATGCCTCGCAGCTCTTGCGCCAGGCGTACGGCAGGCAGTCCGCCGACTGGTCGGTGGAAATCAGCCTCGATCGCGTCGGAAGCCCGTATGTGGCCAGCGCGGTCGAAACTCAGTTTCTCGACGAAATCAAGGGCATTGCAGTCCATCAGGGGAGGCGGCTGGTCTCGGTGAGGCCGCTCTTGATGGAGGCGTTCAATTGGGCGAAGGCCTGGCTGAAGACGGCGTGCCAGTGGCTGGTGATCGTGGAAGACGGCATGATTTGCGCCGCGCTGGTCGGCCATGGTCGCTGGGTCGTGGTGAGAACGTGCCGGACGGGGCCTGATTGGCCGGCCGAGCTCGTGGCCATGCTGGAGCGTGAGCAATTTCTTGTGGATGAAGCAGAATCCGCGCAAACCGTCTTGTTGCATGTGGTGAACGGGGAGCCGATGGAGCTGCCGGCGAATCAATGGACGGTGCGGCATCTTCGGACTGATCAACCCTCAAAGGCGAATGTCTCGGTGTTGTCATGCGTCCTTTAGCACTTGACTATAGCGGGCGACGTTCCCGGGTGACGCTGGAGGCAGTGGTCTGGTTTGGAGTGGGGCTGTTGGTTCTGGCTGTCAGTGTTACGCGGTACGGAGAGGTGACGGAAGCCCTTGAACGCCAGGAGAGCCGTCTCGATTCGCTTCGTGAGCAGTTGGACCGCACCGCGAAAGCGAAAAAGCTGCGTGCGGCAGAGGCGAAGGCGCGAGAGCCGGAGTTGAAGGAGGCGAAAGTGGTGTTGCGGCGGTTGGCGATGCCCTGGGAGGGCGTGTTTGGGGCACTGGAGCGAGCGACACGGGTGCATCGAGACCGGATTCGGGTGTTGGGCGTTCAGCCGGATGTGGGAAAAGGACTGGTACTGCTGACGGGCGAGGCGAAGGACTTTGGTGAACTGATGGATTACTTGGACCGGATCGGGGACAGCGGGATGCTGAGGCGAGTTCGACTGGTGAATCACCAGGTGCAGACCGATGTGACGGGCCGTCCGATTCGGTTTTACGCAGTGGCGGAATGGAAGACTGAACTATGAAACTGACATCGCTTACAGTCACCGGGGTGCCCCAAGTTCGTCCTGCGACACTGCCGGCTCATCAGACCAAGCTCGCGCTCCCGGATGCTCCGGGCGGCCTGTCGGTTGCCGTGGCTGCTCCGTCTGTCGCCTCTCGCCTGATGAACCGGTGGCGATGGCGGGTCAGTCTATGGAGTGCGCGACTGGGACCGATCGGCCGGCTCGGGATGGGGCTGGCGGCGCTCGGCGCGACATTTTATGTGGGCACGGTGGTTCCTGGGCAATTGGATTTGCAGGAAGGGCAAGGCACCATCTCTACCCTCCGTGAGCAGGTGATGCAAGAGGCCGGGAGGGCGACGCGTACACCGGCGGGGCCGGGAGAAGAGCTGGATCGGTTCTATAAGTTTATCCCTCCTGATTCCGAGATCTCACAGGCTCTGCGTCAGATCTATCGCATCAGCGCTGAGCAGGGGCTGCAGTTGGACCAGGCGGAATATCGCATGACCACTGATGGGCAAGGACCGTTGCTTCGCTATGAAGTGGCCTTTCCTGTTGTCGGCACGTACCCGCAGATTCGCTTGTTTCTCCGGCAGGTGTCTTCCAAGGTGCCCTTTTCCGTTCCGGACAAGGTGAATTTTGAATATCAGGATGCCAAGTCGGGCCAGGTTCGCGCGACGATTCGATTAGTGATGTACGCAAGGAAGGATTCATGATGGCGCGGCATCGATCCCGTCGTGTTCTCCTATCGGTCGGCGCCGCGCTGGCTCTGTACGGTATGAATCCGTTCGCCGTGATTCCGCTCGCGCGCGGCGGGCCTGACGCGGAGTCGCCTGCCTCGGTCAAGGACCGTCCGGCGCCAGCGGGCAAGGCCGTCCAGGTTATTCAGGTCAGCGCCGATTTATTGCGGGATCTGGATCGTCTTGAGAAGCGCGATCCGTCCGGAGACGTGTACGATCTGTTTTCCAAACCGGCGGCGCCCCAATCCGTGCCGCCGTCGAAGAGGACAATCCGGGTGAAGCCGGCGCTTCCCGAGCCGTCGCGTCCTTCGGATCCGGACGAAGCGGAAGCCGTTGTAGAGGACCCGGTCGTGTCTGCGCCGTCCGCGGTGCAGCTACCGATCGCTCCGGTCCAGGCGCCGGTTGCGGCTCCCTTTCCCCCGCCTCCTGCGCCGCCTCAGGTGGTCGCAGCACCGCCCCCTCTCGCTCCCGTCCAGGCGCCGGTTGCGGCTCTCCCTCCCCCGCCTCCTGCGCCGAAACCGCCGGCCGTCCCATTTGCCTACATGGGGAGGTTCGAAGAGAAGGATCGGACCGTGTATTTCCTGGTCAAAGGAGACCGCCTATATATGGTGAAAGCAGGGGACGATATCGACGAAGCCTATTCGTTCGACGGAGAGGTCGATCACCAGTTGCGCTTCACCTATAAGCCCTTACGCCTCGCACAAACCTTAACGGTAGGACCATAACTATGAGATCGATCAGCCTGTCGCGATTCGCACGATTCCTTGCCGGCACCGTAGTCGTATTGACCTTGACCGGCTGCGCGGCCCGGTGGCTGCAAGACGAGGCCAGGATCGATTTCAATCTGGGGCGCATGGAACAGGGCATCGCCAAGCTGGAAGAGGCCGCGCGGCGCGAGCCGGAGAATCTCGTCCTGCGCGCCGATCTGAAACGTTGGAAGCGCGCGTGGGTCGAGAATCTGCTGATCGTGTCGGATGCGGCCTATGCCGGATCCCGGTGGCGCGAGGCAGAAACCGGCTATCGGCGGGTGTTGGATCTCGACGAAGGCAATGCCAACGCCCGCCATGGGCTTGAACTCGTGGAACAGGCCTATCAGTACGAGCATGCTGTGTATGCGGCGAAAGAACTGATCAAACAGGGCGATTTGTCCGCGGCCCATGCGCGAATCCGGTCGATTGTGCAGGCCGATCCCTCGCATAGCGACGCGAAGCGGCTGCTCGCCGAGATTGAAGAGCGGCAGGCGCGAGAGGCTGCGGGGAGTGGTAACGGCAAGGCGAAGCCGGAGAAGCCTGTGAATCTCGAATTCCGCGACGCCAAGCTCTCGATGGTGTTCGAGGCCCTGTCCCGCGCCAGCGGGCTGAATTTCGTCGTAGACAAGGATGTGAAAGGGGACACGAAAACTTCCATTCACATCAAGGATCTCTCCGTGAACTCCGCGCTCGATTTGCTGGTCGTTCAGCAGGCGCTGCGAAGAAAAGTGTTGGCGGATAACACCGTCTTGGTCTATCCGAATACTCCGGAAAAGCGAAAGCTCTACGATGAACAAATCGTCAAATCGTTCTATCTGACCCACGCCGAACCGAAGCAGGCGATGAACCTCTTGAAGACGATGCTGGAGACCAAAGTGCTGTTTATGGATGAAAAAGCGCGGCTTGTGGTGATGCGCGATAGCCCGGAAGCGGTGCGGATGGCTGAAAAGCTGATGGGCACGCTGGATCTGTCCGAGGCCGAGGTCATGTTGGAAGTCGAGGTGATTGAGATCCAACGTTCCAAGCTGATGGAGTTGGGCATCAAGTATCCGACGCAATGGACCTTGTCGGCCGCCGGAGCCGCTGGAGCCGCCGGAGGTGCTGCGCTGACGCTTGACAAGGTTCTCGCCTTGACGAAGCCCGATATCACCTCCACTTCCCTGAGTGCGACGGCCGACTTCAGGCGCGAGATCACCGCCGCCGATATTCTCGCCAGCCCCAGAATCCGCGCGCGCAATCGCGAGAAGGCCAAGATTCTCATCGGAGACCGGGTTCCCGTCATTACGAATGCCGTGACGCCGACGATCGGCGCAAGCGTCGTAACGGGTAGTGTGCAGTATATCGATGTGGGGATTAAGCTCGATGTCGAGCCGGTGATTCATCGTGATAACGATGTCGCGATTAAGCTGACCCTGGAAGTCAGCAGTATCGTGAAAGAGATCCTGAACCCGATTTCAGGGACGCAAGCCTTTCAGATCGGGACCCGGACGGCCTCGACGTTGCTCCAGCTCAAGGACGGAGAAACCCAGGTGCTGGCGGGGTTGATTACCGATGAAGAGCGGCAATCGTCGAATCGAATCCCCGGACTCGGCGATTTGCCGATTCTTGGCCGTCTGTTTTCCTCTCAACGCGACGACACGAAGAAATCGGAGTTGGTGCTCTCGATCACGCCGCACGTGGTCCGCGCCGCGCCGCATGCCGATCCGCGTCTAACCGAGTTCCTCTTCGGGACCGATACGATGCGCGGGGGTTCGCTGGCGCTCAAATCATCGGATGATGCCAGAGGCGGGGCACTCCCGACATCGGGGGCTGAGATAGGACCCGCACTGGTTCCGGCGCCCGCGCGGCCTCTCGCGCCGCCCGACATGTTCACGCCTCCCGCAACCTTCGATCCGAGCGGATCGTCGAGCAAGACAGATCCAGCGCCGCCGGAACCGATAGAGACCCCTATCCCGGAGTCGGACAAGTAACGGAGAGGGGGAGATGATGAGTCGGGAGACAGGATTCACCTTGATTGAGCTGGTTATCACGGTCGCGATCATCGGCGTGCTGGCGACGGCGGTGCTGCCTATGGCGAACATGATCTCAAAGCGGCACAAAGAGCAGGAGCTGCGGTTGTCCTTGCGGCAGGTGCGTGACGCGATCGATGCCTATCGGCTGGCTGTGGACGATGGTCGCGTCATGAAAGGAGCTCTTGAGTCGGGCTATCCCAAGAGCCTTGAGACCTTGGTCGAGGGCGTCGAGGACGCCAAGAATCCGAAGAAGACGCGCATCTATTTCCTTCGTCGTGTTCCGCGCGATCCGACATTCACAGACGCGTCTGTGCCGGCCTCAGAGACCTGGGGCATCAGAAGTTACGACAGTCCGCCGGATAATCCGTCTCCGGGCAATGATGTGTTCGATGTGTTTTCACTCTCGCAGGATGCCGGCTTGAACGGCATTCCGTATTCGCAATGGTGACCGATGACGCGGCGTAACGCTCGCCTTGCGCGCACAGAAGGGTTCACGCTGATCGAGTTGATCATCGTGATGGCCATTATCGCCTTGCTCGTGGCCATCGCCGCCCCGCGATATATGCGAAGCCTTGAGAAATCGAAGGAGGCGGTACTGAAAGAAGATCTCTGGGTGATGCGTGACGCGCTCGATAAATATTATGGCGATCTGGGGAAGTATCCCGGCTCTCTGGAGGAGCTGGTCGAGCAGAAGTATCTGCGCGCTGTTCCGGTCGATCCCATGACCGACAGCAGTACGACCTGGCAGGCGGTGCCACCCGCAGATCCGGAGCTCGGGGCGGTCTTCAATGTCAAGAGCGGCGCGTCGGGCGCAAGCACGGCTGGAACCTCCTACAGTGACTGGTAACCGCTATGTTGACGCAAGATAAGCAAGGCGGCCGACGCGATAAGCCGGAATGGTTGAGAGGCGACACAGGTTTGACGTATCTCGGCGTGATGATCCTGACGGCGATGTTGACGATCAGTATCGCCGCGGCCGGCATCCTCTGGCATGTCGCTCAGTTGCGGCAGCGGGAACACGATCTGCTGTTCATCGGAAATCAATTCAGACTCGCGATCGGCCGGTACTATCTGAACCAGACGGGGCCTCAAAAGGAATATCCCAAGCGTCTGGAGGACTTGCTCCGTGACCCGCGTCACCCGGGAAGTATCCGGCATCTTCGCAAATTGTACGTCGATCCGATGACCGGTTCGACGGATTGGGGCCTGCTCAAGACGCCCGACGGCAGCATCCTGGGTGTGTACAGCAAGTCAAACCGCAAACCGATCAAGAACGCCATGTTTCATCCAATCGACCGGCATTTGGAGCGGAAGACCAAGTATTCAGAATGGAAATTCGTCTATTTGCCCGGGCAGCCTCTCGGGGGATCGGCGCCGAGTCAGGTCGGTGGCCCAACGCCATTCGGAAACGCCGTGCCGGATCTGGAGCAGCTTGTGGCGCAGCCTCCTCAACCAGGGCGGTTCGGCGATCCGCTTCCAGCTACCATGGAAGGGCCTGCCCAGGCGGAGATGTTGAATGGCGCCCGTTAGAACTCAGAATAGACGCCGCTGCGCATTCGGCGGCGGTATTGGAGGAACGAGCCTGCGGGATGCCGGCCTGCGAAAGCGAAGGGAGGAGCGTATGGAACGCGCCTGACCGTCCGGATCAATCAACCGTTTGAGATGTCCCAATACATTGCCCGTACCATGAAAGGAGTCATGATGGACCGTCGAACAACCCGTTTTCTTTACCTTGGGATTTTGGTCGGCTCGGTGCTGTGGGGAGGCCTGGCCGTGAACCCGGCATCGGCCGCGCCGATCACCTATACCTTTGCCGGAACGGTGACTACTGTCAATTCTGCTCTGAGCTCCCAGTTTGATACAACCCAGACGATGTCGGGGGCCGTGACGATGAACGATAGCGTTCCAGGGAATGGCACCTATAACACCACTGCGTTCACCCTGAACATTGGTAGCTACCAAGCAACGCAGGGCAGTTTTGGCACCATGACTATCGACAATAACCACCAGCTGTTCCATGACGCATTCTATTTGAATCAAGGGGTGATCGGGTCAGTGGGTTCGTACAGTCCAGCCTATTTCGAATTTGATCTGCAAGGGCCGAATACTCTGTTCAACAGCACCGCGCTGCAGGTCACCCCTCCGTCTATCTCAGCCTTTTCTCTCTTCAACCAATGGCGATTAGTGTTTACGTCTGGCAACACTCAGGTTGCGGTCTCTGGGCAGTTGACCGCAGTGCCTTTGCCGGCGGCGGTCATGCTGTTCGGAACGGGATTTGTGGCGCTCGTCGGGCTTGGAGCCGGAAGTTGGAGACCGAAAGGAAGCAAGGCGATTGCGTGAGCGCACGTCTGCGGTGTGTTGTTGTCCGCCGGGCGTCCTTGCGGCGACGCGATGATGTCCGGCGGACGGAAGGGTTTCGTATGTCCACGAGATGGTTCGAATGGGTGACGACGTTGCCGAACATGCCCCACACTGACCGGGTGCCTCTCATGCGGGCCATCGATATTGAGATGGTTGCCACCGGGACGACTCTAAGTGGTTGTCAGGCTGTTTCTGTCTCAGGTCAGGCGCTGACGCTCAACATCAGTCCGAAGGGGCTGCTCGTGCTCATGGATCGGGAACCTGAAGTGGACCAGGTCTTGCGGATTCTCGTTCCCTCTCCGGTGCATGAGGTGGGCACGCCGACTTTAAGTGAAGTGAGATGGACAAGGAAGATGCCGCTTCTGAGTGGCGATGCCCATCCTGTTTACTTTGTGGGATTGCGGTACATTCTGTGAAGTGCCTTCGTCGCGGCGGTGAATCCGCGATCGCCGTCGACGTGTTCATGAATCATGTTGGCTAGATCTGCCGCGACGCACTCTGTCCCTCGTTCTCGTCTTCCCCATGTCCGGCCAAACGTCTGTAATAGTTCATTCTCGAGCGTGACTTGCCGTGATCGTTTCCGTGCTGAACCAGACCAGCGATTATGCCTGATGGCACGGATGATATTCCTTCCTCTATCGTTGACAGGCTATAAATGTGGGAATATAATCCCAAATCAGTGATCTGGGGAAGCAGAATGATCTCATCGGGAAACGGCTGGCGTCGACGTGAAAGGAAGAGACTATGCCTCGCAAACAGTCGTGGACCTGGCCATTGAAGCAGCCCCGGTCCGGTCATGCCGACCGGATGGCGTTCATGCGTGTGATCCCTTACCAGGTGCTTGATGATGAGCACCGCCGAGCGGCCGGCGCGCCCTCTCATTCGGCGAGACAAGGACAGGCGCTTTCGGTGAATCTCTCCCCGGGTGGCATGTTGCTCATGATGGAAGGCCAGCCGGCTCCATATCAACGGTTGCGGGTCAGCCTGCGCCGAAATGCAACAAAAGAAATGGCTCCAGAGTTCGTCGAGGTCTGTTGGACGCGGTCCGTGCCCGCGCTCCTTCAAGGTGACGTCTTTTTTGTCGGTGTCAAGTTCCTCCATTCCAACTGACGCCTGCCGGCTTGTCCGATTATCCCGATTTTTTCGAGGTCTCAATGCAGGAGACGCATCCAGAGGCGAAACCCGATGCATTTCTCGATGGCGCGACGACCTTTCTATGCGGAGCGTTATTGGCGAAGGGCATCGTGTGACGGCTTTTCCAGGCCGCGAGGGACCCGCGGTCTCCTCCGGGGACAATATGTTGATAGCCGACCGGTCGGGAACGGCCGTCGTGCTGGCCTTCAGGCGAGCGGTTCAAGGGGAAGCGTTTGACCTCGCGCTCGTCGATGAGCGGGCAGCTCTGCGCCGCACGGTCGATAATCCCGTCGTGCTCGTCGGGATTTCACGGATATCGCAGGCCATCTTCGATCGCCTTGCCGACCATTCCATCTATGTCTTGCAGTATCCCCAAACCGGCATGAAGGAGCTTGTCCGGCGGATTGGGAGCATGCTGACGGGAGGGGAGAGAATCGGATAATATCCAATCTTGGAGGTTGTGATTTCAAAGGAGGGCCGGCAGATAATCCTGTCGGCGGTGTGTGTGTCTGAGGTCATGGCTCTGCCGGGCTGGTGTGATTCGGCGGGAAGGCTGACTGCGCGTTCCCTGCTGCTGCGTCGTCCGGTCCCGGTAGCCAGCGCCGGAGTACGTCCTGTAACTGCTTTGCGCTCACTGGTTTGCTGACGAAATCGTCCATGCCCGCCGACAGACACCGTTCACGGTCTTCCTTCATGGCATTGGCCGTCATGGCCACGATGGGGATGCGTGTCCTGATGCCGCTCCGATCACGAGCTTCACGCTTTCTGATGGCCATGGTAGCTTCGAGTCCGTCCATGTCTGGCATTTGGCAGTCCATGATTACTAAGGCGTAGGGGATTCGTTCAAGCGCCTCGATCGCTTCGATCCCATTTCCGGCGACATCCACCCGATAGCCGAGCTTCTCGAGCATTTTCACGGCGACTTTCTGATTGATCGGGTTGTCTTCAGCGAGGAGAATATGTTCTCTGGATCGAGCGCGGGATTCGGACAGGCTATGGCGGGTGATGATCGGTGCGATAGTCGGAGACGCTGTCGGTGATTTGGCCAGGATGAGGCGGAGGCAGTCGGCAAGCTGTGATGGGCGTATGGGTTTCGTCAGGTAGGCCGTAATGCCGGCTTCTTGGGCCGCTTTCCCGTCCCCGCGGCGGCCCAACGATGTCAGGAGGATCATGCGAGTTAAGTGGAGAGCCGGATCTGCTGTAATCCGGCGCGCCAGTTCCAGCCCATCCATCTTTGGCATCTGCATATCCAAGATGGCGAGATCGAAGGGCGCGTCCTCTTTGGCGGCCGCTCGCATGAGGTCAAGGGCCTCAAAACCGTCTTCGGCGCTCTCATGGAGAAGCTTCATATCGCGGAGTTGATATTCAAGCACCTTCCTGTTCACGGCATGATTATCCACGATGAGAATACGACTTTGTTGGAGGGCAGTGGGTAGTGGGGGAAAGGGGCTTCGCTGTTCTGGTTGGATTCCACATCGGGCCGTGAACCAAAAGGTGCTTCCTTGCCCGGGTGCG
This sequence comes from uncultured Nitrospira sp., assembly GCA_964635345.1. Taxonomy (GTDB): domain Bacteria; phylum Nitrospirota; class Nitrospiria; order Nitrospirales; family Nitrospiraceae; genus Nitrospira_D. Next base: position 6,872 of record CAZWOX010000025.1, on the reverse strand, counting down.
CTGATCACGCCAATCTGTCCTCCCATCGCCTCAGCCAATTGTTTGCAGATGGCGAGTCCGAGGCCGGTGCCTCCGAACTTTCTCGTGGTGGAGCTGTCTGCTTGTGTGAAGGGCCTGAAGAGCTTAGCGCTTTGCTCGGGCGTGAGTCCGATGCCGGTATCCGCCACTTCGAATCGCACCAGCGCTTCGTTTGATGTGTCGGCCTCAGGGGTATGAGCCAGATTAACGGTCACGACGACCTCGCCCTGATCGGTAAACTTGATGGCGTTTCCGATGAGATTAACCAGGATCTGGCGGAGGCGGCCAGGATCACTGGCGAGCGTTGTCGGTACACTGGCTTGTACGAGGCAGGCCAGCTCGAGTCCTTTGGCATACGCGCGCTCAGCGACAAGGCCAACGGCATCTTCCACAGTCGCTCGCACGTCGAAATCGAGGATCTCCAGACTGACTTTCCCTGCTTCGAACTTAGAGAAGTCGAGGATGTCGTTGATGATGTCCAGCAAATGATCGCCGGATCTTCGGACGATCTCCGCGTACTCACGCTGCTCGTCCGAGAGCGCGGTCTCCAACAGGAGTCCGGTCATCCCGATCACGCCATTCATCGGCGTCCGAATTTCGTGACTCATCGTCGCCAGAAACTCTGACTTGGCATGCATGGCCTCCAGCGCCTGATCTCTGGCCTCCGCAAGTTCCCGGTTTGCCATTTCTAGCGCGGCCGTTCGCTCTTGAACCTTGCAGTCAAGCTCCTGGGTCAGAGTGAGCAGGGCCCCCGCTTGCCGTTCAAGGGTGTGAGCGGTCGATGTCACGAGCCTTTCGACCTGTTCGAAATCGTTCCCTTCTGCCGGAGTCGCGCCTGAGACCTCGGCCAGGGAGGCGTCAGCGGGCGCGTTCGTTGTCAAGCGCGTCAGCGCCGCACTGAGTGTTTTCACGATGGCTCGATAGCGAGAGACGATATAAGATAGCATGCGTTGAATCACGAAGAGCGCCGCTCCCAGGAGTAGTGCCGTCAGCCCCATCATTTTGCCGGCGATCTCTGTCTGCGCGCTCTGCATGCTTTTCAAAGAGTAGACAACCCGCACATAGGCGGTGTCCTGGCCTTCGTCGGACAACGGTTCTATCAAGATAAGCAGGGGGTCGCCTTGTTCTGATCGGCTTTCGAGCATGGCGGACCGGCCGCTCTGTCTCAACGATGCCCACGGCGGATCGCTGAGGGTCATCCCGATGCGCGCAGGGGTTTTTGCCGCCACAATGAAGCTGTCGGAGTCGATAATATCGATGTCCTTGATGTCTGGGTCTTGGCTATAGCGGCCGATGCCTTCCTGGATACGGAACAGATTGTCGATCACGGCGGCGCTGCCGAGGATCGCAAACGTTTTGACGATGGTGCGCGCCCGGATTTCGGCAGACTGGCGAATCAGCCCGCGCTGCGATTCCACCATGACGGCCGACATGATTCCCATAAGGGCGGTGATGAGGGCGCAAAGCACGGCGGTCATTCGGAAGCGGAGTGATGTCCGCCAGGTCTCGGTGAGCCTTCGGTAGGGAGTCAGGAGGAAGAAGTTCATAAGCGTCTCATCAGGATTTCACCTGTCTATCCACGTCGTGTATTTGCGTTGTGCGCGGATTGGTTACGCGCTGCCGGCTATGGGGATGGCTCCGGAGAAAGTGATAGAAGGTAATTCACGAGATGCCAGACGTTGTCTTCGTTTCCCTCAAAGTTGGTTGCGTATGACGGCATGGGGGTGCCGTCCAAGCCGGTCATGAGAGTTCGATAAATATCTCGCGGGTTGGAGCCGTTCTTATACGACGTGCGGCTGGTCAAGTCGGTGGGCGCGATCCGGAGTCCGTGTTCGTCTCGTAATTCTCCGGCTCGGTGGACGGGGCCGTCCCCTGTGCCGTTTTCACCGTGGCAGCCTTGACAGCCGAACTGAACGTATATTGCCCGTCCTTGTGCGACGCTGGCCTCGGAGTCGGGAATAGAGGGAACGGGAATATCCAGCGGGATCGGCGGCGTCTCCTTGAACGCGGGATTGAAGGACTTGATGTAGGCGATGACCTCCCACCGTTCTTGTTCCGTCAACGACCCGAATGAGGGCATGACTCCAGGAATGCCTCGGGTCAGGGTGCGAAAGAGGTCTTGATCGCTCGGCAGTTCTCCGGACGGGGTGCTACGATATTTAAACCCTTCAGATACAAAATCTCGCGGGCGAGGCGCTGCGTAGCGGCCGATGAACCAGCCGGCAGGTCCGTCGCCTCGCCCCTCCGCTCCATGGCACCAGAGGCAGGCCCGCTCATAGATGTGGCGTCCCCTTTCCTGCGTCTGTTTGTGCTCCTCCGGCTTTTCGGCTCCCACAGGCAGGGCGGTTTCGGCGGCCAGCGTGATCATGACGAGCAGCGCAATATTTCGTGTGTGCATAAGCGTGACTCCAGGGATTGCGGGTTAGTAGGCGACGTCGATTCCCACAAACACGGCGTTGCGCAGATTGCGGGCTGCCGCATTTCCGTCTTCCGCTTCGCGCACGTTGGCATCGCCACGCGCGTAGACTGCGACATTGGTCCGCAGATAGTGCTTGATTTGCGCCCCGACAACGCTCTGCGACGCCCGTTGCGTCCGTTCGCCGCCTGCATCCATGTGATCGTACCGTAATGAGAGGAGTGTCTGATCCGTCACATACGCATCGGCTGCAACCGAGAGGCCGCTGGCAGTCTTATCGAACGTGGTCGATACCGCAGACGGCAGATGCCTGACGTGATCGATGGTATACATTCCGTGCAGGTCCATCATTTTATATCGCGCATGACCGGCAATCCCGTAGCGATTCCAGCTGACGTTGGCATTGTTGGTTCCATCGAATACCATCGCATTGCTGTTCCCGATGTAGGCGAACCCTGTCATGCTCGCCGAGAAATGGCTGGATCGGACGTAGTCGAAACGAATCGCGCCGTAGACGTCTTTCCCTTTATTGGAATCGCCCGACCCTTCGTGCGCTCCGTTGAGCACGCCCAGCTGATACAGAAACCACTCGCCGAAGGGACGGCCGCGGACCTCGATGCCGGTTTCCGCCACGCCGTTATAGAGTGCGGGGATGTAGGGCGACAGGACGGCTCCAGACCGGTCCCGCAGGCCATAGAATTTTCCTGCAGTGGCCAGCGGGAGGAGTCCGGCTCGTTGGACGACATCGGACGACGGATTGATGCTTGCGCCGATGGTGTCTAGCTGCTGACGCAGGGTGGAAAACGATGATGCGGCGGACGGATCAAGCCGTCCGATCCGGATATGCACGAGGTCTTGTCCTAAGAGATTATCGAAGGTGAGGAATGCGCGTTCGATGCCGGTGACGCGCTCATGCAGGTTGGATTCCAACTCGGCGAAGAATCCGATGTTTTTCGATAGGGTGCCGGCCGTGAAGAGGCTAAATACTTCAGGAAACCCCAATTCAGATCTGTTTTCGACGGTGCCGGGCTCTGTACCAGCCGGGCTCTGTTGCTCAAACCGGTAGTGTGTGAGCACATTCCCCCGAAGCCGGACGCCCAGGTAATGCGACACGTCGTCGAGGCTGATGTCGCCGAGATTCTTCTTTCCGATGCTTCCGCCATCTTCCGTGCCAGGAAGCTGGTAGCCGTTTTCAAGAAACCGCTCTCCGAACGTGTTGAGGCGCGGAGGCGCCGTATGGCAGGTTGTGCAGGCCACAGCGTATTTTCTCGCGAAGGCGGGAATGGCCTGGGCTTCGGAAGGAGGAAATAGACCGGTTATCCCAACCGCCGCGCAGAGGAACATTCCCAGAGCATGAATGGCTGGTTGCCCGATGTGAGCATTGAGGCGCGTGGTCATGGCAAATCGGTTCAGGGAGGTACGGGGATTCGCAGGATAACCGTCCATTGAGATTCACCCGCACATCGGTCGACAGACGGGGCAGGAAATGCAGGTCGTCCGGCCATGCTTTGGTACGGAAGGGTTAGGGGCCTCAACGATCAGCTGTCTCTCGGACTGCATGACAGAACGATTAGTTTGCATGGGTGAGGCCGTCTGTGTGTTGAGTTTCTTGAGGGAGCGGTATCGCCACAAGAATCGTGGTGCCTTCTCCGGGAGCCGATGCAATGGTTAAACGTCCGTGAAGTTTCTTGGCATGGGTGGACATGTTTGTGAGGCCCGGGCTGCTGGGGCCGATTTCGGCTGGGCTGAACCCTCTTCCGTTGTCCTTGATTTCCAGTTGGATCATGTCCGCCCATGATCCCAGCCGGATAATTCCTGTCTGGGCTTGGGCGTGATGCACGATGTTGCTGATAGCTTCCCGCGCGACAGAGAGCAGATGGATTTCTTGATCGATAGATAACTCGCCATCAGTGCGCGGGTCGATGTCGATGAGGAATGGGGGGCAGGGCCAGTCCTCTTTTGGTTGAACCAGCATTTGCATCGATTGCAAGAAACGATCGTGGGAGGCCGTTCGCGGCTCAAGACGCGTGATGTAATCACGTGTTTCTTGGATCACACGGTGTAAATGAGACAATGTGCGATCGAGTTGTTTGGGTGCGCGGTCAGGGGATTGTTCCAGCAGAAGCTTGGTTGCTTCCAGCCCCATGCTCACGGCCGACAGGGATTGCAGCAGGCTGCTGTGCAGGTCGTGATACAGTTGTGCCCGTTCTTCGCCGAGCTGGTGCAGGCGCTGGTCGCTGCGCTGCTTCATTTCCTTCATGAGCCGCCGTTCTGTCACATCGCGGACAATGAGTGTGAAATGAATGGCCCCAGCGAGAGTCATTTCACTCACAGACAGTTCAGCTGGAAAGGATGTTCCGTCCTTATGCCGTCCAATCGCCTCCGCAGTAGGTCCGATGGCCGCATACGATTGTCCATCGCCGCTTCTCAGCCAGTTCGATGTGCGGAGTAGCATGGTCTGAGCCTTCAGACCTCGCAGCTCCGTCATGCTATAACCAAAGAGCATGCAGGTTGCGGGATTGCCCGATTCGACGATGCCTTGTTCGTCGACAACCATAATGGCATCTGCGGCTGTCTCAATGAGACAGCGCAGACGGGCCTCATTGTCGCGAAGATCCTCCAGCGACCGCACTGCGTGCAGCCGGGCTGATTCCAATTCGGTGGTCCGTTCGACCACTTTGCCTTCGAGCGTTTGGGCAAGCTCCTGGAGCATGCGGGCCTGTGTGCTCAAGGCTGCTGCAGCGTGTGTGGCGGCCGTCACGAGCCGTTCATAATCCCCTTCATTACGCGAAGGGAGGGTGGAATGAGAAGAGTCGCTCCCTAGACTGGGGGCGGTCGCTGCGTGTAACGTTGAGACAACACCTTGCAGCGCAATGGATGTTTGGGACAGCACGCGCCGTATGGCATACAAGCCGATTGCCATGATGACGACGGTGACGGCAAGCAGCTGCCAGATCATGCGAGACTGTTCCTGTTCAACCTCCGCGAGCGAGATGGCCATGCGCACCCACGCGGTGAGTTCATCGCGATCAAACAATGGCTCGAGAATGACCAGGCCCGGTTGTCCATCGCGCAGATGGGTTTGAATGATGACTTCACGCTTTGTCTGGCGGGCTTCAAGCCATTCCGGATCATCCAGCACAGTTCCGATTCTGGCCGGTTGCTTGGCCGCAACAACCAAGCTGTCGTGGTCTACAATGTCGATCTCCATGAGGGAATCATCTTGCAGATAGAGCTGTAACGACTCCTGGAGACGATACAGGTTGTCGAGTACGGCGGCAGACCCGACAGCCGCAAACGTGCGGGCTACGGCGCGCGCCCGCTCTTCGGCCGCATGCCGCAGCGCGTGGCTCTGCTGGAGGACCAGCGCTGTGGCGCCGACCCCCATTACGAGAATGAGAATGAGGCCCAGGCCGGCTCCAAGGCGAAAGCCAAAGTTCTTTCTCCAGGTTTCTCGTATGTGCGTGGTTATCGCGTAGAGCGGAGTCGGCATGGTTGTCGCTCACTTATTCGTACGATCGCCATGGTGCGCGTGGTCTACAGGATATTCGAGTGTGACGGCGACTTCTCCATTGGCAGGGACCGTGACGTGGGCCTGCAACGGTCCCAGCTGCTCATGCCAGACGGAGATCTCGTGGTTTCCCGCAGGTACGTTGAGGATTCGGGTATATCCGCGTTCGTCGGTCACGCCGAAGTAGGGATGGTCCGCCGCCAGCACGTAGCCGCGCATGAATTTATGGGCGTCGCATTGGACTCGATACAGTCCCGACTTCTCCACCTTTTTGACAACCGGGCGAGCTTTGGCCACCATGGCCACATTGATGAATGTGCGCACGTCGTTTGTAATATGGGTGTTGTGCATCACGGGGTCTTGATTGTGGATTTCGAGCGGTGACCCTGTTCTGAGCGGCATCACATGCGGGGAGAACGCGCATTGAGCGTTCGACAAAACCCTCACCATCGGCGGTGGTGGGGCTTGCTCGGTGTCCTGCAGGGGAATTCCTTCGATCATGACCACGGCATCCTTCAGTCCACCGGACGAAGAGTGAACGGTCAACGATTGCAGGGGCATCGAGTTGCCGCAGATCTCGACATCGCGGGTAACTTTCATGACAGCTGGAGGAGGAACTGTGCCGCGATAAAGTATCTGTACGGTGACGACTCCCTTTTCCCGCTGGGTCTGGGCTGGCGCCGTGTTTGGAAGGAAGAGTGTCAGAATTAAAGCAATCAAGAACATGGGGCGTCTCCTCGGTCAATGCCAGGACTTGAGTGACTCATATGTTGTCCCCTTGCAATAGGTCGAGCCTCAGCACATCGGAGCTTGAAACGAGTTCATGCTTAATGGCATAGGCAGTCAGGGCGGCAGTGGATTTGAGGTTGAGCTTACTCATGAGACTCGCGCGGTGTTTTTCTACCGTTCTAATACTGATGCACAGCT
>CAZWOX010000024.1:0-42426 GCA_964635345.1 uncultured Nitrospira sp. | reverse complement strand
AGGTCGACAACCTGCCCAACGAACATGGCGGAAGTTCTATCTCTGGATTTGGGCTTCCTTGACAGGGTTTTAAGCGGCTCGTATGCTGCCTTTGATTGATCCACCTTCATTTTCCTCGGCCTTCCGGGAGGGACACCTCATGGATGCTCCGAGTCGCCGATCCCATCTGCTGCGCGTCCCACTGATTATCGGCATATTTGCGCTCCTCACCGCCCTGTTCATCGGGCCTTCTGTCGTGCGGGCCGAGTCGTTCGTGATGCTGGCCACGTATGACGGCATCATCAATCCCGTCTCAGCCGAATACCTGCATGACGCACTCGTTACGGCGCAAGAGAACGGGGCTCATGCCTTGATCATCCGCCTCAATACACCCGGCGGACTCGACACGTCGATGCGGCTCATTATTAAGGACATCACCGGGGCCGCGATTCCGGTCATCGTCTATGTGTCGCCGTCGAGCGGACGGGCTGCCTCGGCCGGAGTGTTTATCACTATGGCTGCGCATATCGCGGCGATGGCGCCCGGCACGAATATCGGCGCCGCTCATCCTGTCGCCATGGGCGGCGGCGAGATGGACAAAACGATGAAGGAGAAACTGGAGAACGACTCGGTTGCCTACCTCAAATCGATTGCCGAACAGCGGGGGAGAAACGTCGCCTGGGCTGAAAACGCCGTCCGAAAGAGCGTATCCGTTACGGAAGAAGAAGCGCTGAAGCTGAACGTCGTCGATCTTGTTGCAGAGAATATTCCGGCGCTATTGAAGCAGCTGGACGGCCGAACGATCTCTATTCAGACTGGCCCAACGGTACTGCACACGGCAGATACGGCGGTTCGAGAATTCCCGATGGGACTTCGCCTGGAATTCCTCAAGACACTCAGCGATCCCAACATCGCTTACCTGCTTATGACCATCGGCACGATCGGCATCATCGCCGAGTTGTATAACCCCGGAGCCATTCTGCCCGGCGTCGTCGGGGCAATCAGCTTGATCCTGGCGTTCTATTCACTTCAGTCGCTCCCGGTGAACTACGCCGGCGTCCTCCTGTTCCTACTCGGCATCGTCTTCTTCATCCTGGAAGCCGGCATCACGAGTTACGGCTTGCTGGGCATCGGCGGGGCAATCTCAATGCTGTTGGGATCCGTCATGCTGATCAAGACCGACGCGGAGTTCCTGCAGATTTCCTGGTCGGTCATCCTCCCCGTTGTCGCACTGGCCGCCGGCTTCTCGCTCTTTATGGTCGGCATGGGTGTCAAGGCGATGCAGCGCCGTCCGGAGACCGGACGGGAGGAAATGGTCGGCCTGGTCGGGATTGTCAAAACGGCGCTGACGCCCCACGGACAACTGGCGGTCCACGGCGAACTCTGGGAGGCCGTCAGCGAGCAGCCGCTTCAGCCGGGCGACGAAGCTGAAATCACCAGGATAGACGGGTTGCGTTTGCACGTGAAACCCCTCTCCAAGCAAAAAGAGGTCTGATATGAATCTGTTCGTGAGTCCGTTTGCAATCCTGGTTCTCGGTGTCGTGCTGATGCTCATGGGATTCAACGTTCTTCGGGAGTACGAGCGGGCCGTGATCTTCCGATGGGGCCGGCTCGCCCGCGGACTCGTCGGCGGCAATGGGCCCGGCGTCGTGATCATCATCCCGTTTGTCGATAAGCTGGTCCGCGTCAGCCTGCGGACGGTCACGATGGACGTGCCGCCTCAGGATGTCATCACCAAGGACAACGTCAGCGTCAAGGTGAACGCGGTCATCTATTTCCGGGTCGTGGATCAGGAGCGCGCGATCATTCAAGTCGAGGATTATCTCTACGCCACGTCCATGATGTCGCAGACGACCCTCCGCAGCGTCCTGGGGCAAAGCCAGCTCGACGATCTGCTGTCGAAGCGGGAACAAATCAATGCGGACCTCCAGCGGATCATCGATCAACAAACAGAGCCGTGGGGCATCAAAGTCACCGCGGTGGAAGTGAAGAACGTGGACTTGCCGCAGGAAATGCAACGGGCCATCGCGCGGCAAGCGGAAGCGGAGCGCGAACGCCGGGCGAAAGTCATTCATGCCGAAGGCGAATTCGAAGCCTCACGTCGCCTGGCCGATGCCGCCGACGTGATCAGCCGGAATCCGGCCGCGTTACAACTCCGGTATCTGCAAACCCTGGTCGAGATTGCGGCCGAGAAGAACTCGACCACGATCTTCCCGATCCCCATCGATACGCTTGCGCCGTTCTTGAAAAACTGGAGCAAAGAGACTGCCCCCTGAAGAAAGGGCCATGGTGCCATGAATCATTCCCCGGCACATGGCGGGCCGGCTTCACCGGCCCCTCCCCCTCGTTTCCCCTCCCTCACCAAACAACAGACCAGCCTCATAGGCACAGGAGCATGTCCCCATTTCTCACGCCTGGAACGACTCACCCGACGCGGTTTCAGAAATTGCTCCGGAAAGGATAGAGTCTTTGATGGTTGTCTTACCGTGAGGAGTCTGTCGCCGCGCTGACGGCGCGCAGAGCGGCGAGACTCTCCGCGCCGCTCACGACTGTCACTTCATTTTTCGGGGGTCTTGATACACCATCAGGTGTGCGTAAGGACTCTCCTCGAACATGATATATACACCGGAGGGATTCGGAACCGTCGGCAGCTTCGTGCCGGCTGCGGTGAAGGGCCACATAAGCATCCAGTGCGGAGGCTCGGCGACAGGCTTCGCCCCGTCTCCCGACATGACCACTTGCCCGTTTTTTTCAAAGTGTGAGCCGCCGCGGGCCATATAGGCGATTCCCGGAACCGTGTTCGTCGGTTTCGGCGCATTATTCATCAAGTCCGTCATCCATTGCTGCACGGCCGCATCCATGCACATCGGGTCCGGCTCCGGCAGATTCATGACCGTGGGAATGCACGTGAAGCCGTTGCTGCTCTTTCGCGCTTCGGTCAGCTTTCCATCCGCGCCGAAGACCATCACGCCGGCGTCTTTCGAAATATGCGACGGCGCCGCGCTCAATGCGAGAGCGGTCTGTTCTTGCACGGACATGGCTTTGACTTCCCTCACGGAGGCCCCCTTCTTGGCAGACTTATCGGCGGCGAGGACGACACTCGGCATTGCGAGACAACAGGCAATCATACCGGCAAACAGCATCGATTTATGCATCGCAACCTCCTTGGTTAACAGAGAGAAACCATACGAAAGCGAAATGGGTTTTCAACGTTCAGCCTGCCTCGGCGCGAAGCGAGCCGGTTTCTCCGTCGCGCCGACCTGCGTTTCAATCCCTTCCGCCCCTCTGCCCTACTGCTCATAGTTCTCGACGACCTCCGGCGGGCGAATTTCCGCCTCGTCCGGATCAAGCCCGACGTCGCGAAGGGCGCGACGCTGGCGCAAGAGATCCCAGCACTGATCCAGTTCGATCCGAACTTGCGCGAGCCGCTTCCGGTCGGCTTTGGGATGCACCCTGAGCTCGTGCAATCGGTGCTCTTCTTCGACCAGGCGCTGAATGTGATTGAGGACCGGCTGGTCATCGATGTGATTCTCCACGAAAGCCTCCTCCAGCGCGGAAGTAGTCGGGATGAATATACTCTGATCGTACGCCCGCACCAACCTGCGGTCAACCGACGCGCCGACCTATCTGCCGACAGAGACATCAGATCGGGATTTCCGGCCAACCCTGATCTGAGCCGGAACATCATCCTCCAATGCCAAAGCGGCAACCGCGTATCCCTCGCGGCCCGGTCACTTGCGAAGCTCGGGTTCACTCGCACGACCGCCGTAGTGCTGCCCCTCGAAGAACGGCAGCAGACCGGCCATCCAGTTGTGAAATAGCGGCCGCGCCGTCACTGTCTGAGCACACATTTCTCATACAAATCTTTCAGCTTGTCCGTAGGATCGTATCGCGCTTTGAGCCTCCGGTACACCGGTTGATTGTACAACTGCCAGAACTCTGCGCGAGAATAGTAGGCATTCGAGTAGAGAGATTTTTTGCCGTGTAGCTCCCGAACCTTGGCTTCGACTTTCCTATCGAAATAGCCGTCCTCATGGTCGGTGCTCACGGCATCCCAGAATCCGAAGTTGACGTAGAGCTTTCCGGGAATCATCGGGTACAGCGGATACGAAGCTGACGGATCATAGGCCATGACCGGGCAGATCCAGACCGGCGTGATCCCGATCTCCCGGTTGAAAAACCCGGCAAACTCCGCTGCATGCTCAAACGGGATTTCGACGTCCTGAATCACGGTCTCCTGCCGGCCGGTCAACGCTTTGGCCACTCGCTGCGCGAGGGGGGCACGGTTAAAACGGCTGCGCAGCTTCCAATACACCGTGGAACAGAGACGCTTCCTGCCCCAGAGCCACCTCACTACGGGATGCTGGACGAAGAAATGCTTCGAACACCAGAACCAGTCGGTATCCCATCGCCACAGATAGTCGTGGATCGTCAGATAATCGACGGTCTTCCGCTGGATTGATCGATAATAGATATGGCGATAGGTGTAATCGCTGAGCCATTCGGCCTGATCGACATACTCGCCGGTTGTAAGATAGAGCTCGTGCTCATCGAACATCGTGCCGTCGACGAAATCCACCTGCCTGTCCCGGCACACCCCCCCCAATGCGCGAAAATAGGCGTCTGGATCTGAGTACCGCTCGTGCCGGAGCCTGACGAACTGCTTGACGGGGACAAGCTGCACTTTCACTTTGAGCGCGTAGCCCAACGTGCCATAGGAGTTGGCAAAACCGAAGAACAGATCTTTGTGTCCATTGTCTCCGGTGGCGAGGACGACCGTGCCGTCAGGAAGGAGGATGTCAATTTCCAGAATCGTTTCGTGCACAAAGCCGTACATGAACGAGGACGACTCGATACCCACTCCAGCCAAGGCTCCGCCGATGGTGATCGACTTGAGTTGGGGAACGACGGCCGGCATCAACCGGAAGGGCAGCGTTTCACGAACCAGGTCTTCGTAGGTCGTCATCCCTTCGACCTCGGCAACCCGCTCGTCCGGATCAATGTGAATGACCTGATTAAAATGGCACACATCCAGTTTGTGCCGCGACTCTTGGATTCGTTGCCGGAACAGATTGGAGGTCGTCTTTGCGAGCGCGAGGGGTCCGGTCTGATTTGCGGCACGAAGGAATCGGGCGAGCGCCTCCCGCTTCCGAACATACTCGTCAGGCGAGATCATGATCGTTACCGTACCGATTCATAGCCACCCAGCAGGCCATGCTTCGACAGGACAACCTGCCAAAGATGGATGGTGCGGGCGCGGAACGCCCCTGCCAGCGACAACAGATAGTAGCGCCACATCCGGAAGAACCGCTTGTCGAAGGTGGACGCCCACCGCGTCTGATGTCGCTCGACATTCCCCTGCCAGGCCAGCAGTGTGCGGTCGTAGTCGGGTCCGAAATTATGCCAGTCTTCCATGACAAAGAGTCCGTCCATCGCGGCGCCCAATTGCGCCACCGAGGGCAGCATTCCGCCGGGGAAAATGTACTTATCGAACCAGGGATCGCTGATCGTGGTCGAGGCATTGTTCCCGATGCTATGGACCAACACCAAACCATGCGGCTTCACGGTCCGGTGAGCCACTTCCATGAGCGCGCGGTAATTCTTGAATCCCACGTGCTCGCAAATGCCGATGGCGGCAACCTTGTCGAATTCCCCGCTTGCGTCGCGATAGTCGCTGAGCCGGATTTCAACCGGAAGCCCGGCACACCAACGACGCGCATAGGCCACCTGCTGCTCGGAAATATTGTAGGCCACCACCGAGCATCCATAGTTGGCGGCGGCGAACCTGGCGAATCCTCCCCACCCGCAGCCCAGTTCCAGCACCCGCTCGCCCTTCGTGAGCTGCAGTTTGCGACAGATCAAATCCAGCTTGTGCTCCTGCGCCTCCGCCAGTGTTTGTGCCCGCTTCCAATAGGCACAGGTGTATTGCATGTGCGGGCCGAGCATCTGTTCGTAAAACTCATTGCTCAAGTCATAGTGGCATTGCGCAACCCGTTTCGAGCGATCCTTATCCTGCAGGTTGAACAGACGAGCCTTGAACGCGTTCAGGAGGAGATGCTTATCATGCACGACTTTATCGAGTTCGGCAGAGTCAACTTTGAAAAAGAACTCGTCCAGTTGCCGGGCATCCCACCAGCCATCCATGTAGGACTCGCCGAGTCCGAGCGAACCCTCAGCAAGAACGCGCTTATAGAATCGGTCGTCATGGACCAGGATATCCCCCGGCTGGGACCCGCCAAGATGCACGTGGGCCCGCTCGAGGAATTCCTGAACCGTGTGCTGCGGGTTCATATCGAGGCTCCTCGTTCCTCCCGCCTCGTGGATGGGTTGCCGCGTACAGGCCACACCGATACCGGCTCGCCGAAGTACGAGAGACCGTGGGTGCAAGCACGAAAAGATCGACCGCGCAACTGAACGACCCCGGAGTATCTAGTTGCCGGGGGCGTAGATCTTGGCCTTGATGTGATCAGGAGGGGTTCGAAGATCCCACACGATCCGGAACCAGGAAAGCAGGATCAAGAGATAATAGGAAAAGTCTATCTCCCACCAGCGCCATCCCTGATTGACCGACGACTGATAATAGTGATGGTTGTTGTGCCAGCCCTCCCCGCAACAGAGAACCGCCAGAATGAAGCTATTCCGGCTTCCATCGCGGGAATCGTATCGCACGCGTCCGATGATATGAGTCAGTGAGTTGATAAAGAAGGTGCAGTGATAGAGCACGGTCGTGGAAATGAAGAATCCCCAGATGAGTCCCGGAACCCCCCATACTATAAAGATCAGCAGCGCATACAAGAAGGGCGGCACGTAGTGAAACCGGTTGAGGAGGCGCAATTCCGGATATTTCACCAAGTCCTTCACGACAGCGAACTCCGTCCGATCGTATTCGTTGGTCAAGAGCCATCCGACATGGGAATACCAGAACCCTCGCAGCACCGGGGAGTGGCGATCTAGCGCCTGGTCGGAGTGTTTGTGGTGATGCCGATGGTGGGCGGCCCACCAGAGCACCCCCTTCTGCGCCGACGTCATGGCAAGCACAGCCAAGAGAAACTGAAAGACCCGGCCGGTTTTATAGGAACGATGGGAAAAGTAGCGGTGATACCCTGCGGTGATGGCCAGCATCCTCAGGTAATAGCTGGCAATTGCCAGCACCACCATCTCAAGACTGATTCCGGTCTGGATCGCCCACAGGCCCATCAGATGAACAAGAAAGAACGGGATCGCGGTGGCCCATTGAATGGTCTCCGATCCAGGCTGAGAACTGATGGAATCGCCGGATGGTCTAGTCATAGATCGCTCTCATCGTTCACCGCCCTCTTCACATGACATGTACGTGTAAGGTTAGAAACGTCGGCTGCGGCAAGCGGGGCTATTGTACTTTATCGTACGGAGCCTGAAAAGGAGGTAATTCCTAGAAAAGGAAAATATTTTACCCTTCCCGAAAAGCGGCAAAACAGCCTCCCTATCCATTTTTCTATTCGCGTTTCGACAGCGACCGCTCATTCTCCCCCGCGTCTCCCCCGTGCGGGATCAGGCGACTCATTAACGTTCCGCGCCTGTTGCAGCCGGAGAACAGACCGGCGGGCTGAACGTGACGCAACAGCGATGAAACTTCTCCCGCACTTTGCTGTAGAATAAGCTTACATCACATCGCTGTTCATTTCGAGGCTCACATGATACCGGGCAGCCGGCCTCAACGGAACCAAACCTTTCGCGAGCAGGCGCTCAAACTTCTTCCGTGGGTCTGCGCCCACTGCGGGCGCGAATTTGACGGCAAGAAACTGAGCCAGCTCACAGTTCATCATAAGGATCACAACCATCACAATAATCCGCCCGACGGACGCAATTGGGAATTACTCTGTCTCTATTGTCACGACAATGAACACCAGCGGTATCACGTGGCTGATGCGCCCGGTGAGGCGCCGACGAGTCAGACGCAGGATCGCCCTTCGCCCTTCACGCCCTTCGCACGCTTCGCAGCCCTGCTGAAACGCGCCACCTAGTCCATCTGAAACGAGAGCCATACAGACAGCGCCTTCGCAACTCTGGAGCATCGTGCTTTTTCACAGCCGCACAGCGCCATGACAGCCATCCCTCATACCTCCTCCATGTGATGAATACTCTTCTCTATATACAGTAAACTGAATGCAGTAAACTGACCACATCCATTACTTCTGTCACCTGAACCAACCCTTTGCCCTTGGAGTCCGCATGCCGCACGTGTTGATCATTCATGAAGTCGAGGCCTATCCTCTCCAGCCAAATACCCGTCGCAAGACAGAAAACCAATCTACATCCATCAGTGGCATCAGCTAAGGAAGGTCTGACTTGGATTCTGGTCGAGGGGAACTCAGGGGAGGATCTCGTCCTCACCTTCCCTACCTTCCTGTTCATGCCCAATTATCAAAGTCCGAACATCACCTTTCTAGCTGCCCTCACCCAAGGTTGAGATGGACAGTCCACGACTCCATCAAAAAACGTAACACTATGACATCCTGCGCATTTTCATCGATCAACCCCAGATAATTATCAGACCGATCCCCGTAGACAGAACGGCCCGACAGGCCATCCTATCCAGCGGTTTACGATAATTTTTCAAGTGCTACATTTAATAGCGAACCCTTTGCCTATGCCTAAGAAATATGCACCTTCCCTGGAATCTCATTCTCACGCTCTTATTGATGCTGCCCACCTCACTCGTGTGGGGAGGGGACGGATCGGTGTCCGATCAAGCCCTCGCGAGATGGAATACGCTGTTTTCTGATTCAACGCCCCAGGCCGATCTCAAATCTGCCACCCCTGCTCTCTACAAAACCAGCCTCACATCGACATACTTTGCCCCGCCGCCCGCTGCGACCGCCACACGGCTGCAGACCCTGACGCCGGAAACGGAACAAGCTCGCACTCATGGACTCCTCTCCTCGATCAACCTGCTCAACGGCCTGCTTGTGACAGAAGCGGAAATGGCTAAAAGTGAGGGCGGGGCGACCTGGCTACAGAACAAAATCCCCGGTGACACTCGGGAAGACGCATCCGGCCGGATGTTGCGTCTCGGCGTCACCGGCATAGCGGGTTCGGTCCGATACGGCATTCTTTACCGCTCCGCCGGACAAGCCTTCATCAATGGGCCGGATCAGGCGATGCGTGAAGTCTGGGGGGAATGGAAGTCCGGACAGGCAACGCTACGAAGCGCCGTAGGACAACAATGGAATAACGTGATCGGCGACACCACGAGAACCAGGCTGGGACAAACCTACGGCCGATTAGGACTCGCGTGGAAGAGTCCCGGTTTGCCTGAGCTCATGCTCACCTATTCGAATACGGGGATACGCAGTTCCGCGGAGCCGCTCGGAGTGGCGCCGCAACGAAATCACACGCATACACTCGAAGGGGCCCTGGCCTATACCGGTGCGGCCTGGAATGCCCGTCTCGCTTCAGCCTATATCCTCGGCAACGATCTACAACGGAGCGGGGCAGAGAATACCGTTCGCCTGCAAACGTTCACCGCCGCGATTCGCCCCTTGAACACCCTCACCATCGCGCCTACGTTGGCATACCGAGAGGAACTTCAAGACTGGTCGGGCACCCGAATCGAATCACCTTCCGCATCCGTGGCGGTGCAGTATCGGCATAATCAGCGCGTCTGGCTCAGTGCGGCGGGCAACTACGCCAACACCCGTTCAAGCGACGGACTGATCGACTCGCAGCAAGTCGGCGGGAAAGGCACTCTTGCCTGGGACCTTCAACGGTCGCACACCTGGGCCACCCTGCTGTCTTTCGAAGCCGGCTATAACCGCCTCACGAACAACGTCTCACCATCAGCCGATGTCGCAGACATCTCCGGCATCATCAAGCTGATACTTGCCGCTCACTAACCCTACTCGATCCAACTCCGTTAGCCCCAGCCCCGCCTTGTCGTGCAGAGGGGTGGACCAAACCAACCCTGACCACGTAAAATGCACGACCGGTTTTTATTGACGGCTCCGTCTCTGACGTTGCAGAGACACCGACAAGGCGTAGCTACTATTGCAATGACTATGAAGGGGTTGTCATGAGTGTAAAATGTGGGATCGTCGGGCTGCCCAATGTGGGCAAGTCTACCTTATTCAATGCGCTGACCAAGTCGGGTATCGCGGCGGAAAACTATCCGTTCTGTACGATCGAGCCGAATATCGGCATCGTGGAAGTGCCGGATACGCGCATGCAAGCACTGGCCGACATCGTCAAGCCGCAACGCATGCAATACGCCACCACCGAGTTTGTGGATATTGCCGGGTTGGTAGCCGGAGCCTCAAAGGGTGAAGGGTTGGGCAACCAGTTCCTCGCGACGATCCGGGAGACCGACGGGATTGTGAACGTGGTGCGTTGTTTCGAGGACGACAACGTGATTCACGTGTCCGGCAAAGTCGATCCATTGTCCGACATCGGGACGATTGTCACCGAACTGGCTCTAGCCGACCTCACCACGGTGGAAAAGGCGCAGGAGAAAAATCTGAAAGCCGTGCGCGCCGGTGAGAAGGACGCCGCAAAGCTCGGCGAGCTGTTGGTGCAGGTCGCCTCCTGCCTGAATGAGGGCAAGCCGGCGCGCACGATGACACTGGACCCGGCGCAACGCGCCTTATTGAAGCCGCTCTGCCTGCTCACGATGAAGCCCGTGATGTACGTGGCCAACGTCTCGGAAAAGGGATTCACGAACAATCCCCTGCTGACCCGGGTGGAAGAATATGCCGCCAAGGAAGGCGCGCCGGTCGTGGCCATTTGCGCCGCGCTGGAATCAGAAATCGCCGTGCTGTCGGACGAGGAGAAAAAGGAGTTTCTCGCCGACACCGGCATGACCGAACCCGGGCTCAACCGCCTGATTCGCGCCGCTTATCAGCTGTTGGGCTTACAGACCTATTTTACGGCGGGCGTGAAGGAAGTCCGTGCCTGGACCATTCATATCGGCGATACCGCCCCGCAGGCCGCCGGCGTCATCCACGGTGATTTCGAGAAAGGATTTATTCGCGCCGAGGTGATCAGTTACGACGACTTTATCGCCTGCAAAAGCGAAGCGGGCGCGAAGGAGAAAGGCAAGATGCGGCTGGAAGGCAAGGAGTACGTCGTCCAAAACGGCGATGTCATGCACTTCCGGTTCAATGTCTAACCCCGACCATGGATCAGCCGCCGCCCAAATCTCATCCGCGCGATCCCTTGCATGGGATTACGCTGGAAATGATCGTCACCCAACTGGTCGAGCGCCATGGGTGGGATGAATTGGGCCGGCGGCTCCCCGTGCGTTGTTTTCTCAACAACCCCAGCATCAAATCCAGCCTCACGTTTCTGCGCAAGACATCCTGGGCACGCGAGCGGCTTGAATTGATGTACATCGTGGAACGGATGTGACAGAGCGACCGAATCAACCTGCCTGGCGATCGGCTGACACCTCTTCATCCATCAGAAGGCGCGACCACGCTATGGCTCCCAATGCCACCATCTTCAAAGCCACCCTGCATATCGCCGACATGGACCGGCACTACTATGAGGACCATGCCGTCACGCTGGCGCGCCATCCATCCGAAACAGATGAACGCATGATGGTGCGCCTGCTGGCCTTTGCCCTGCATGCCCACGAAGCGTTGACCTTCGGCCGCGGCATCGGCACGGAAGACGAGCCGGCGCTCTGGCGGAAAGATCTGACGGGAGCCATCGATCTCTGGATTGAGGTGGGCGAACCTGATGAGAAACTCATGCGACAGGCCTGCGGTCGCGCACAACAGGTATTCGTCTATTCCTACGGAGGAAGAGGCAGCGATCGGTGGTGGGAGAAAACCCGCCCTCGGCTCGTCCGTTGTCAGAATCTGACGGTGATCAACATTCCGCAGGACGGAAGCCGCACATTGGCTCAGCTGGCACAACGGTGCATGGATCTTCATTGCTCCATCCAGGATGGACAGATCTTGATGGGCGATGGCACCAATGCCGTGCAAATCGATCTCGCCACCATTCATGCCGCTTCAACATGACACCTGCCTAAATTGCATTCCGACTCAGCACGGCACACACCGAATTCCCCGGATCTGCCCCGATTATCTTCGGTATCGTTCGAAATAAGAAGTACGGCCACCTGGCCCTAGGCTCCCCCGCCTGAATTGGTTACACTGTTTCCCTATACTTTTGGAGGTCTGTTATGAGGGCTAAGGAGGTCGGTCCTTCGTCCAGAAAGCAAGAACCGCCAACCAGGCTCCCTTGCACGCACAGCCGCATGGTCGAGGATGAACGGACGCCCGACGGGGAAAAATCCGGCCGTGTGGTCTGTATGGAATGCGGAACGGTGCTGCCGGCTGCGGCTCCACCGAATATCTCAACGGACTAGCAGCCTCTCGAAGACCAATGTCCGGGGAACGTCCTCTATGAACCAGGGGGCTACCTCATCGAACAAATTCAGATCACACGCAACCCGCGAGTGTCGATCTGGAGCGATACCTGGCTGCGTGAGACGACGCAACTTGTCTCGCCACGTTCCCGTGAACGGCTCGAATCCGATCAAGACGCCTTACTCCAGTAGTTCATCGACGCCCTTCGGATGCACTGAGCGGGATACGGTCCTTCCATTGCTTCTCCCGCAACCTAGATTTACAATCCCCTGCAATCTCTCCTGCCGATGATCGCCGCGCTGACGGAGAACCACGGTGGAGTTGAAACAATGAAAGAAAAGAAGCGCATCCCCACGGATGGCGAACCGATCCAATGGAAGAGCCCATTCGCAGCATTGGGAAAGATCACACTCCCGCCGGCCATGACAGGGCAGCCCACTGCCGATCACGCGACACCAGTACCTCCTGTGTCGAAAAAAAGTCGCGGGCGGGTGGACATCATCAGACAGACCGCTCATCGAGGGGGAAAGACCGTCACCGTGGTGACAGGTTTTGTCGGAATCAGCCAGGCTGAAAAAGAACGACTCGCAAAAGACATCCAGACAACCTGCGGAGCCGGTGGAACAGTCAAAGAGGGACGGATTGAGATTCAGGGCGACCAGCGAGATCCGATCGCACGCTTATTAACAGACGCCGGATTTCGCCCGGTGTTTGCCGGCGGTTGAACGACATCCTCGCTTCACATTACCCCAGAGAAAACTACGCCACACGCTTAGTTAAATAGAGCCGCCCGCTATAGGCGACACTCGCTCCAGTACATGCTGAGGAAGAAATGACCTCAGATCCTGCGGCTGCATGACGGACAACAGCCGTTCAATTCTCTGTTCGTTGGTTCCCCCCATCGGCATATCTGCAGCCATCAATGCGTCCATCAATTCTCGTGAGGTGAGCTGACGGAGAAACTCCGGGGCCAATTGATTCAACTGAATCTGTGAAAGATGCTTGCTTCCGCCTACCCGTGCTTCCATCCTCACCCCCTTTACATTGCGTGTGTTTCTCAATAGCCGCCAACCATAAAAGAATATCGAACATATTGGATTTGCGCATTCCCCAGTATGGGTACCTCAAAAGGAGGGTGCCACGCTCCTCCGCAGCGATTTACGGTCAATCTCCCTGCGCGTTCAGCCCTTCCATAGGTAGACATTTCCATCGTGCTTCGGCTATCATCCCTCCGCATTTCTTCAGCAAATACAACCCAGTGGCGGTGTAGCTCAGTTGGTAGAGCAGCGGACTCATAAGCCGCGGGTCTCCCGTTCAATCCGGGACACCGCCACCAATTTCCCTCCTCCCATACCCCTTCAGGCCCCGCAACAACCCGCATGAAATATCTGCCGTTGCCGATAGGCGTTCCAGCAGGCCGCGCACAGCTCGACCGTCGAATGGGTGGCGACATCGACGCAGGCCATGCGTTGCTCGACAATCGCACTGCAATCCACACAAGATCCGCCTGCAACACAGTTGACGTTAGACTCTTGAGCGACCATGAGACACCACCTTTGTATTAGGACGCACGTTGCGATTACAAACTGTCGACATATATTCCTGTTCAGATCTGCCGCCCACCAGATTGCGCCATAACCTGACCGGCAACGGCTCCGCCTTCGCATGTCCGATCTCCCATCGCACCTCCCGAAGTTGCCCGTTCAGTGAATCAATCGTCCGTTCAAGAGAGACTAACCGCTCTGTCACCAACGTTCGTCCGCCTGTCAGCATGGTCCCCTCCTTGGTTAGACTAAATCGCACAATGGCGAATCACGCCGATCAACAGTCCTTCAATATGGAACTGATCGTTCGGCCCGACCATGATCGGCTGCATCGCCGCATTGGCCGGATACAGTTCGATGTGCGTCTCTTTCTTGAAGTAGGTTTTGATCGTCGCTTCTTGATTCACCAAAGCGACGACGGTCTGCCCGTTGCGGGCATGCTCCTGCTTGCGCACGATCACCAGATCACCCGGTAGAATGCCATCATCTTTCATCGACTCCCCTTTCACACGAAGAGCGAAGGTATCGCCTCCGCGCAACATGCTCGGCGGAACGTCGATCAGGTCGGACTGTGGCACCGGTTCGATCGGAGATCCGGCCGCCACAATCCCCGCCATGGGAATTTCCGCTCGTCGCTGAAGCTGCTCTAACGCCACGCGCACCATCCCGGGAATCCGTCGCATCCCCGCTTCGTATCGCGCTACTGATACGCGAGTCGTGCTCAACGCCTCAGCCAATTGCTGCTGCGTGAACCCCAGTCCTTCTCGAATCCGCTTCAGATCATTCGATTTCATGATGTAACCAATGGTTACACAGAAGAATCGCCTCTGTCAAGCGGGAAAATCGCCGTGTTTTCCTCAGAAATTCGAGCGTCCTGTGCATAACTCTCTTGCTAAATGCAGCAGCGCACATAGAAACCCATGAGGCTTCCGGCTCTAATCCACGATTGGATGGTTTTTCAGACAAGTCGGCTGAAAGGCCCAACATCTAGTGGTAGGCCGACAGCCTGCTTCAATGACTAAAAACTAGGCAAGCTGTCAGCTGAATGGTGGATGCAAGCCTATCGTGCGGCAAGGGAAACGTTATGAACAGACTTATCCACAGAAGCTGGGGAGATCGAACAGCAGGTAGAAATGTGAGGAAAACAGCACCGTCACTGGCGTGAAATCAGATGCACAGAACCGGCTTTGAACGCCGCCCTGACCGATGCGCCGACAGTCAATCTAAGCTCCGTGAGCGCCGATCTGGTAATGACGGCGACCAGAGGAAACCCGCATTCGACGGTAACCCGCGCCAGCGCTCCAAGTGAGACAATGGCGCTCACCGTTCCCTGGAGATGATTCCGCGCGCTGGTGAGCCCGGCGCCCGATGGTTCAAGCGTCACATCTTCCGCCCTGATACAGACGAATACATCTGACCCAATGCTTTCGACGGCCACCGCCGTCAGAGAGATCTCCCCCACTCGCACAGTGGCCAGTCCTTCTCGCGCTTCAATCAGCTTCCCCTGCACCACCGTTTCAACGCCGACGACCCTCGCGACATCCGCATTGGCCGGCCGGCTGAACACCTCTTGAGGTGCCCCCACCTGTAAGATAGTCCCCTCATGCATCACCGCCATGACATCGCCCAGCGTCAGGGCCTCAGCCCAATCATGCGTCACTATGATTGAGGGCAACGCCAATTGCTTCAGCAGCCCTCTGAGTTCGCCACGCAGCTGCGCGCGCGTCGGCGCATCCAACGCGGAGAGCGGTTCATCCAGCAACAACAACTGCGGCCGAGGCGCCACGGCGCGGGCCAGTGCCACGCGTTGCTGCTGCCCTCCGGACAGTTCACGCGGCTTGGCATCTTCAAGCCCGGCCAGATGAAACAGCTCCACCATGTCCTTCACGCGTTGTATCCGATCAGCAGGCGCGAGATCTCCCAATCCATAGGCAATGTTTCCGGCCACGGAATAATTGGGAAACAGCGCATAGTCCTGCGCCATGTAGCCGATATGCCGGTCTTGCGGCGGCACGGTGATTCCTGCCGCACGATCCAGCCAGGTTCTGGAGACAAATTGAATCGTTCCTTCCTCCGGCCACTCCAGACCTGCAATCGAACGCAGGATTGTCGTCTTGCCGGACCCGGACGGACCAAACAGAATCAACACCGTCGAGGCTTCAACCGAATAACGAAAGCTGGCGCGAATAGGCTTTCTGCCGGGAAAGGTCTTCGTCACATCGACGATTATTTCTGCGGCCATACCGCCCAGACCTTTCGATTCGTGGCATAGACCAATAACAGGACGAGATAGGAAATCACGAGGAGGAACGCGGCGGTCTTTGCCGCTCCCGCATAGTTCAGCGCCTGCACCTCGTCATAGATATCGATCGAGACGGTACGCGTCACCCCCTCGATATTGCCGCCAACCATCAACACCACCCCGAACTCTCCTAAGGTATGCGCGAAACTCAAGACCGCGCCGGTAATGAGCCCCGCCGTCGAGAGCGGAAGAATGAGCTTGAAGAACGTCCTCACCTTCGACAGCCCCAAGGTCCACGAAGCTTCGATCAACTTCCGATCAACCTGTTCGAAGGCGGTAGCAAACGGCTGGACGGCAAACGGGAGGCTGTACAAGATCGACGCAAGGAGGAGCCCTTCAAAGGTGAACGGCAACGGATGACCGACCAATTCGGCATAGAACCGGCCGAGCGGACTCCGCGGGCCAATGGCCACGAGGATGTAAAACCCCAGCACGGTCGGCGGCAGAACCAACGGCAGCGCCACGATGGATTCGACGACAAATTTCCATCGCAAGGTGGAATAGGCCAGCCAATAGGCAATCGGCAATCCAATCACCAACAACGCGGCGGCCGTGAGGCTCGCCAATTTGAAGGTGACCCAGATGGCGATCCAGTTCATCTGAGGACAGGTCCTACTTGCATATGAACTGCATCCCCCATCGCCGACCGGTCGCCTCCCCCTCCTGCCCTTCTACGCTGGACATACTGCCGTACCCTGGCACTTCACCTTCCTTCAGGACGACATAACCGGACGGACACTTCTTCTCCATCACCTTCACCGCTTCTTTCCGATGGGGCGAGCCCATCGGCCCGCCGCGCGCTTCCTTAAATAGATAGTTGACAACACCGCTGGTCTCCGTCTCGCGTACCATGGTGACCGCGTCGGAACATCCGGCGCTCACGGCCAGCAAAACGACAACCAACGCCGCATTGATCGCCTTACCCCGGCAACAGAAACCCATACCGCCTCATAATTTCCTGCCCTTGCGAGCCTTGCAAAAATTCGAGGAAACGCCGGGCCGCTTCCTGATTCTTGGATTGTTTGAGGATCACCACCCCTTGCTCCAACGGAGGATAGGCTTCAGCCGGAATTTCCCAGTATGCACCTTTGCCGCTCATCGCGGGAGACCGCGCCAGAGACAGCGCGATGATCCCGATCTCACAGGCGCCGGATTCGATGAACTGCGCCGCCTGCGAAACATTCTCCCCCAAGATCAGCTTCTCTTTCACCGAGTCATAAACGTGGGACGATTCCATCGCCGCGACCGCAGCGCGACCATACGGGGCATGCTTGGGATTGGCAATCGCGATCTTTTTAATGCCGGGCTCTCGCAGAACATCAAGTCCCTTCGACACTTCAAGACGCGACGCGGTGCCTGCCCACAACACGATCCGTCCCACCGCGTATCGATAGAGCGATCCGGACACGGTGAGCCCGGCTTCCTCCAGCTTCCTGGGGTATCCGATATCAGCAGAGAAATAGAGGTCGAACGGCGCGCCGTTCTGGATCTGCGCATAAAAGTTCCCCGACGAGCCTAACGAGAGTTTCACATGATGCCCGGAAGCCTGTTCATATTCAGCCACCAGATCCTTCATTGCAAAATTCAGATCCGATGCCGCCGCGATAGTGAGCTCGCCGGCATCGACCGGCCCCACCTCCACAAGCGCCATCGCTGCCAGCAGTAGAATCGACAGTCGCATCATCACGTCGGCTCTCCTCAAAAGAAAATGGAATACTGGACGCGAATCGCATTCTCGATCAGATTTCCCTGCACCGCATCCAGCGGCACCGTCCCAAACGAGCTCAGTGCGACCGGGCTGCTCGGCAACGGCGCACTCCGCGCCAACGCATACCCGCCCGTTCCGATGAAAATGTTCGAATACTGAAGGGTGATCTGATGATCGTAGGTCCCGCTGAAATAATAGGTCACCGCGCCATCCACTTGCTTGATCAGGTCTCCAGACGCATTCGTATCCGGATCCCACCATGCATACCGAATCGCGATCTGCAACTTGCGCGGAATGGCAAAATACCCCGACTGCACATACCACCCGGTGGCGTTCCCCAGCAGGCCCGGCGCAAAGCCCCCGACCCCGGCTCCCGGCGTTCCGAGAAAAGGCGCGGTTTTCTGATGGCGATTGATATTCTTCCAGTACCATTCCCCTTGAAGCGAAAACCCTCGGTATTTGTAGACGAGATCGAACGCGTAGGTGGAGTAATCCAAGATTCCCCAGCCAAGCTGACGCCCATTGCCGAATGTCGCTAACTGCCTGCGTACATTCAAATTTGCCAGATCGATGCCGATAAATCCGTTTCCCGTCGCAGTATTGATCGCCGGGTTGTAGGCATAGCCTCCGCCAATGGCCAATTGCGGCGTTTCGGAATAGACCATGTCGCCCTCACCGTAGCCGGGCCGCCCCATCACATTCCACATGAGCCGCGCGACGTACATGAGTTGCGAGACATCCCCACGGAAGTTGGCATTAAGATTACGCTGCGCCGTGTCACAGCCTGCAGGAGTCCCGCCGGTCTGCCCCCCGGCACAACTCTCCGTCGGCTGCTCACTGCCGAACGCGCCGAATCGATTGAAGCCGGGCCCCAGCCCGTTGAAGATGCCGACGTAGTAGTTGACGGGATAGATCTCTTCATCATTCGTGATGGTGAGTCCGATATCCCGACGATTCAGCCCGCTTGCCGTAAAGGCATCCATCACCAGCGCGCGCTCGGCAAACTGCATGGACATCGAGTTATTGATTTGCGCTCGATTGAAATACGTTTTGTACTGCCCGACGATGACATTGAGCCATGGAACATGAGTGCTGGTGATCGCGGCGTCAAGCACCTGAACAGATCCTGGATTCTGAGCATTTTCAGAAGTTTCTCCGGCTAACTGTACAAAATACTTGAGGTCTGGATTAAAGAGATGCCCCGTGAGCATGAGCCTGACTCGACGAAGATTGAACTGACTCGCATCGCTTTCAGATCGATTCGCCCGATAATCACCAAAGACCCCCAACAGCTCAGGAAAATTCTTCGCTTCACCGGGATTCCGCCAGGCATCGTTGCGAAACCGCTGCGTGAACCGGGTCTGCACGAACCCCCGGACCTTAAGCAGAAAAGCATTGTCATTCATCGAAAAATTAAAGCCCCGGTCGTACCAGGCCTTAAAGCTCGGCTGCAGCAATGTTGCGCGCCGCTCGGACTCTTGCATGACGGCACTGTACTCATCCTGAGTGATCGCGCCTTGCCTGAGCGCACGATCAAGCAGAAGCCGAGTGGCAGGATCAATCGCTTCAACAAACACATATTGACCGTCCTTTTCGACAAGCCGCCCCGATTCAGCTGCTCGCCCGGCAGGAGGGCTAACAAAATCCTGAACGACTGCCAGGCAGGCCAGCATCACGAACCATCGCACGAGGATCATATACCCCCTTCGCTTCATGCTCGAATGACGTCTTTCGGTCTACGGAATGGCGCGATCCGCTGATGCGTACTTCAAAAATTCCCGGTACTGCAGCCCGCGGATCCCTGCCCGATCGCTCCCCCAAAATCGCCCGGGCTCAAAGAACAGGAGAAACGACCCCGGCATCGGCGGCACCTGCGGATGATTCGGAACATAGCTGTCGGATCCCCGGAGGGGAATTTCTGCGTGATACTGCTCAATCCCGATATACAGAAGAGACTCTTTCACCGCGAGCCAACCAGATGTGACGGTCTTGGAGTCAGCACGATTCATCCCGGGAACCGAGAGGATAAAAGAGACCCGCTCGTCAGGCCCCGCCTGCTGCAACCCCTCGACGAGATAGGACGCGAGCCTGGCGATCTCATCTTCCCGCAACAGACGCTGCGGCGGTTGCTCTTCTGCATACCAGCGTAAGGGCAATCGCTGTTCTGCCCTCACAGAGAATCCTCGTAGAATTGCCGTGACCTGCTCAGCCGTCAGCGACACCGGATGGGAATACTGAGCCGATGCAACCTCATGCTGCAACACCACCGTCGTCAGAGGCCCCTCATAGATGAAGGTGGTTGGGTACGGCAGCCGTGCGCACCCTCCTACGAATAAGATGAACACCAGCAGTCCATGGCAGCTCGTTATCCTCATCGTACCTATGCGCATACTAATACCTGACTCCTGGAGGCGCCCCATATCCCAACGTACGAAGTACCGCCTGCGCGGCGGGCCGCCTGATTGAAGCAAGAAACTCTTCGCAGAGCCCCCGATTTGGACAAGACCGCTCCATCACCATCGAATGCACCTTCGCTGGCGTCGAATCCCCGGACACCACTGCGACCACACGGATTCGATCGCGCTCCCGAGCCGCGTCAGGCCCAAACACCACGGCCACGTCGGCCTGGCCGTTCAACAGATGATCCAGCACGCCGGCCGCGTCTGCCGCAATATCCATACGATCACGAACAACCTGTGCCAGACCTTTTGAATCCAATAGTTGGATCGTCGTCCGGCCAAGCTCGGTCAACGTCGGATCCGCAATGGCGATGCGTACGCGGGCATCACGCGCGGCAGCGTCCAGCGACGACGGAGCCTCGACCAGCGATTCCGGCACCACGAGAACCAGCGGCACGGAGGCATAGGAAACCATCGCGTCCTGCAGCACATAATGCCGATGCCGCAATCGGTCGATGAGCTCATCGCCGCCTGGAGCCAACAGATGAATGGGACCAGAACCAATGAAATACCGGCCGCGGTTCTCAACGGTCGCAATGGTCTGACGAAGCGACAATCCCGTATCGTAGGCAATCCGCACCCGAACTCCAGGATGCGTGGCTTCAAAGTCACGACTCAACGCTTCGACCGGCGCTGCCACGCTGGGCGAGGCCACGATAACGAGTGACTCCTCCGCGTGAGCGACGGCTCCCCACATCAGTAGGCAACAGACCGCTACGACAGGAGCTAACGGCCCTCTGCGTTGCGAGCTAGAGAACATGGCTCGTTCCCGTCTCGCGCGTATCGTACCCCCCAAGTGCATCGATCTCGCTTCGAAACGGTCGACTGGCGAGCGTGTCAAAGAAATGAACCAGCGCCGGGTGAGACTTCAGATAGGATTTGGGAACAACCAGATCATACCGGGCAGACTGTATCGGCACAAAATCGAGTCCGAACGATTGCGCCGCCGAACGAATGCCGATGCCGACATCAGCCTGGCGCCCGGCAATCGCTCGCGCCACCTCAACATGTGACGAGACCATCGTGCTGTAGCCTCGAATCCGCTCGGAATCGATTGCGGCCGCGCGCAATTGCTGATCAAGCAACAAACGGGCACCAGCCCCCTCTTCCCGATTCACCAGCATGACGCTCGATTCCGCCAGATCGGCGGCAGACCGGATAGATTTGGGGTTCCCCGGTCGAACCAAAAACCCTTCTTCCCATGTCGCAAATGTCACAACCTCGTAGAGCGATCCTTTAAGCATTCGCCGCAGGAACGGCAGATTTGACTCGCCGGTTGCAGGATCAAACAGATGCAGACCCGCCACATGCACCTCGCCCCGTTGCAAGGCCTGGAGCGCGGCGGTGCTCCCCATCGTCCAGCCCACCACACTGGTCTGATCCTTCCGGCGACGAAGATGCTCACCGGCCAGGAAAATCGCCGGATCACACCCAGCTACCGCAATTTCTTGTTCAATTGAATCCCGATCACGCGAGAGTCGCACCTGCACAACCGGCGCATCCGACCGCCCTCGCCGACTCGTTTCCTGGGATTCAAGAAACCCATCGGCCGCGACCGTATAACTCAACACTTCGCCGAGAGCTGCCACAGGTCGCGCACAATACCGGCCGTTCACCTTCACAACTTTCACACGAGGCAGAGGCAGTGGACCGGCAAAAGTCGCCGATCCAGGTCCATCAATCAATCTGGCTTCGATCACTTCACCGGCGGATTGCAGAGAAAACAGATCTTCAACCGATGTGTTCAGCACCCGCGCGAGCTGAAGTGCCACAACCGTGGTGGGGAGATAGCGATTGGCTTCGATTGATGAAATGGCCTGGCGGGTCACGTCTGCCCGAGCCGCCAACTCTCCTTGCGAAAGTCCCCTGGCAGTACGAACTTCCTTAAGACGATTGAGAAAGGCAGAAGATACCATCGGAGCTGATTTTCGTTGTGGCATATCGAACCAAATAGCAAATATACTTGCCTAATGTCAATCATAATGTCTTCACATATATTAATTTACTTGGTCACAATCAATGGGATGATGTAATCGTTTGCAGCATTATTTACTGCATATCGTAATGTTGACAATGTAGCTTCAGTTAATGTATTTAAATATTACTTGATCTTGATCGATTTACAGATATTTAATGCTTGCGCACGGATAATTTACGCAATGACTCGAGCAACGATCCTCCGCACAGCCATCCTAATTTCCCTTCTCATAACGGCACCCCATCTCGCCGACGCATTCGATTGGGTGCCGACTGATGAGGAAATCAAGAAATACCGCCAAAGCTGGAACCCATTTTCGCACGGTCCCGTCCTCGTCCAGGCCGTGGACATTCAACCCAAAGGCCAGCTATCGATTCGGGAATTTCTCTTTTCACAGATCGGAGAGAAGAGCTACGGCAACACGCTGTCGACTCCCGTTGATCGGAAAGACGGGCCAGTCCATCTCTATCAGGTCAATCCATCCCTCAACACCGCCTATGGGCTCACCAATCATATTGAACTCGGCACAGCACTACCGCTCAACGCCTTTTGGGCCAGACAAAATGGTACGACGAGCAGCGACGTAGGACTGGGCGACGTATCGTTGATCATGAAATATCGCCCCATCGTGCAAAACCCCGATAGCTGGAAACCATCTTTCACCCACTTCACTCAAATCGTCCTACCGACCAGCCGCTGGGCCGGCACAGAACGTCCACCGGGCGGGTTTTCTCCGCTCGGGCGCCTGCCAAACACGCGATTCGGAGAGCTCGGGATCACCCAAGGATTCATGGCGAGAAAAAATCTCGAACCATTCCGCATCAGCTCAGCCGTCTTCTATACCTACGCCGTCCCCGGTTCAGAAGGCAGCACCGCCACCTATTCACCCGACATCATCAACACCCGACTCATCATCGAACACATCCTCGATGACAAGAAGGGCCTTGGATACAACATCGAAATCAGCACGTTGCACGGTCTCACCTGGCGCGCCGACGGGCATGCGATCAATCGCGGCCAGCGTAGTGGATTTACCATTGTGGGCATCGAACCGGCGATTCAGTGGAAGTTTGCCGATGCCTGGGTGGCCGCCGCCGGTGTCCAATTTACCGTGGCAGGCCAGAACGCCATCGATGCGATTTACCCTAACATTTCCCTCTATTGGTATTGGAATCAAAGCGGCAAAGTAATCATGCGGTAAAGGCCCCACAACCCTCAACGGTCTAGCAGTGCCCTCCTTGCTGTGGTACCGTTGGCCATGCCTTCACCACCCCCGAGCTTGATCGCCCGTCTCTCCATCGGCAAGAAACTGGCTGTCGCCTTTGGGTTGATCCTGTTGCTGCTTATCGGGAGCTTTTCCGCCACGCTCGTCTATCTGTCCCGCGTCAATAGCTACGTTGACCGCCACCAGCGCATTACCATCCCCGGCGTCGTGACGGCCTCGGAAATGCTCCGCAATGTCGGGGACCTCGAAACCAGCATGCATCATGTCCGGGACCATCTATCCGGTGCGGAACGTACCACCGGCGTTGCGGTCATTGCCGACATTGAGCGGCGCACTCTTGCCGCACTCGATACCTATCAGGCGACGCACGCCGCCCGCACCCACCCGATTCTCTACAGCATGCTGGAACAGCACGGCCGGGTCGATCTGGCCGAACAGGAAGATCAGGCCATTGTCGCCATCGCCGATGGACTCACCGCCTTGCGCGTACAGCGCGAGGATCTGGCAACCGCGCTCGCCAAGCATCTCGCAGCGCCCGCTGCGACGGAAGCCGCCTACGAACAGGCGGCAACCCGTACCAAAGAAGCCCTTGCCTCGTTAATCGAAGTCCATCGCAAGATCGATGTGGAGATGAAGATCGAGGGCGATCGCCTGGTCGATCAAGCCCGCACGATGGTGATCGGCATTCTCGGCGTGCTCAGCCTGCTGATCGTCGCCCTGTATTGGAGCATGAAGCGACATGTGGCCAACCCCCTGAGGCGGCTGGCGGCCACCGCCGACCGCGTGGCACACCATGACCTCGCCGCGCAATTTGAGCCCTGGCCCAGCCGCGACGAAGTCGGCACGCTCGCCGGCTCGCTCACCACCATGCTGACGAGCCTGCGGGATCACAGCACTGCGTTGATGCGAAAGACCAAAGAGCTCGAAGCCTTTACCTATTCGATCGCCCACGATCTCAAAGGGCCCCTGCGCGAAATCGAAGGATTCTCCTCCCTGCTCGAAAAGCAGTTCGTCGATTCGCATGACGCACAGCTCCAGCATCACATCGGCATCATCCGCAACTCTGCCCTCCGCCTCACCCATATGATTGACGCGCTGTTGAAATACTCGCGACTGGAGCAACAGAACCTTCCCCGCCTTCGCTTCAACGTCATGGAAACGATCTCCAGCCTGCTGGTCGATCGGCAACAGCTCCTGACGGGAACCAAAGCGAAGATCACGGTCAACCTGCCGTACTCCGACCTCTTTGGCGAACCGGTCAGCGTGCGCCAAGCCATCACGAATCTCCTGGACAACGCGCTGAAATTTTCCCGTCACACCGCTGCGCCGGCTATCGCCATTGGAGGACAACAAACCCCGACGGAGCACATTCTCTCGATTCGCGACAACGGTATCGGCATCGATGCCGGCCAGGCCGACAAGATTTTCGGCCTCTTCGAGCGGCTCCACAGTCCCGGCGAGTACGAAGGCACCGGCGTCGGCCTCGCCATCGTGAAACTCGTGATGGAGAAGCACGGCGGTCGCGTCTGGGCGGAATCCACGCCCGGCCAAGGCAGCACCTTCTTCATCGCCTTTCCCAGCCAGGTGCACTGATGCGCACACTCATCATCGACGACGAAGAATATGTCCGCATGGTGCTCGAACAGGCCCTCCGTGAGGAAGGCTGCCAGGTCACTGCCGTGAAACAAGGCCAGGCCGGCATCGACGCGTTACAAGCCGCACCCTTCGATTGCGTCATTACCGATCTGCGGATGCCCGGCATGGACGGACGGGCGGTGCTGAAGTGGATCGCCGAGCATCAGCCCGATGTCGACGTCCTCATGCTGACCGGTCATGGCGACGTCAAAGATGCGGTCGATGCGATCAAACACGGAGCCTGGGATTTTCTCGTCAAGGAGACGCCCTTTGATGCCGGCGTGGTGAAAGCGGCGCTGAGCAAACTCAAAACCGTCCGCGCACTGAGAAAAGAGAACGTGGCGGCCCGCCATGGCGGTTTTACCCGAGACGTGATTGCGGAAGGCCCCAGCAAAGCCTGGCACATCCTCAAAACTCAGATCGCGCAGGTCGCGCCTTCCAATGCACCGGTCCTCATTCAGGGAGAAACCGGGTCCGGCAAAGAAGTGGCGGCCCGCTTCCTTCATGACCTGAGCCGACGGGCCAGCGGCCCCTTCCTCGCCGTCAACTGCGGCGCCATCAGCCGCGAGTTGCTTGAAAGCGAACTCTTCGGCCACGAAAAGGGATCGTTTACCGGCGCCACCGGAACCAAGATCGGCCTGATCGCCGCGGCCGAAGGCGGCACATTGTTTCTCGACGAGATCGGCGAGATGCCCGGACCGATGCAGGTAAGCCTGTTGCGGTTTCTCGACCGCAATGAGTACCGCCCGGTCGGCAGTACTCGAACACTTCACGCGGATGTGCGTATCGTCGGCGCCACGAATCAGGACATTCAAGAACTCGTCCATCAAGGCCGCTTTCGCGACGACCTCCTCTATCGCATCAATACCGTGACGCTCCGCGTGCCACCGCTACGCGAGCGGACCGAGGATTTGCCAAATCTGATCGACCATCTTCTCCAGACACTCCGGATCCCCGGTGCCGCTAAACGAATCATGGGCCAAGACGCATTGCAACGGCTGACCGCCTATGCCTGGCCGGGAAATGTGCGCGAACTCCGCAATGTCATCGAGCGGATCGTGCTCATGAGTCCGGGTCATGGCCCCATCACCCCGACAGAAGTTGAACAGGTCCTTCCGAAAGCGCGGGGATCCGCTCTGGCAGAAGATCCTGCAGACATGACGCTCGACGACATCGAACGGCGACACATCCTGCGCGTGCTCGACGCGAGCGGAGGCAATAAAACCGCCGCCGCCAAGACGCTGAACATCGATTACAAGACGCTACTGTCCAAACTCAAAAAGTTCGCCATCGACAAATAGCCTACGTCCCAGCCCCCTACTCCCATCGTTTCGACAACAACGTTCCCGATCAGAAGCAGATTACGCGCCGTTCCTGAACCAAGCGCCAATCCAAAACGTCAATTCCCTTGGCAACCAGCCGATCGTTTCTTATGATGCCAGTGAGTTTTGGAGAGCCGATGTCGCAGCCCAACACACCGCCTAAACGCATCATTGAGCTGCGAAAACACCAGCGGATTATCACGCCGTCCAGCGCGCTTTTTTCATTTAAGCAGCTTGTCGTTCCAGCCCAGCTCCTGGATGATATCGAAGGTGAAGGCGCCCTGATCGATCTCTCACTCGGAGGATGCCGTCTTCTCAGCGACACCCCGCTAGTCCTTGGTCAGGAATATCACCTGATTCTGCAGATCTCCGTTGAACGCCCTCCCATTCCGGTCGAAGCCGCGGTGGTCCGCTGGACTGAAGACAACACCTACGGTCTCAAGTTTACCTCGATCGACACTCACGACGAATCACAGCTCCGGGATCTCCTCATCGAGATCCGCCGGCCCATCAACTAGCTCGGCACCTCGCCAGCATTGATCGCTCTCTTACCCCAGGCACGCGACACACTGACACGTCGCCCGCCAATGCGCGCACGTCAGGAGCACACGCGTCGGCCAGCTCCAGACTCCACTCTCACCGTTGACAGATCGGACACCTTATGACTCGATTCGACAATGGCCATCTGCCTATTGGAAAATGGGACACACCTCACCGTGTCATGCCCTACGGGCAAGGAGCCTCGCCTATGAACCGGCCGGACATCTCAGGGGAACAGCAGGCGCAAGAGCAATTCGGCACGGCAAGTCGAGCCACAGCCTTTCAGGCGAACCAAGTCCTGGATCATTTGAATGGGCCGATGCAGCAGTTCATCGCGCGGCAGGAAATGGCCTTCATTGCCACGGCCGGGGCCGGCGGCGCATGTGACTGCTCCTTTCGCGCCGGCACCAGGGGATTTGTCGCCGTGCTGGACGAGAAGACGCTCGTCTATCCGGAATATCGAGGCAACGGCGTGCTGGCCAGTGTGGGCAATATTTTAGAAAACCCCCACATCGGCATAATCTTTCTCGATTACTATCTGACCACGATGGGGCTGCACGTCAACGGTAAAGCTCAGGTACTGACTCCGCGCGAGATGGACGACATCCAGCATCTCCCGGAGAGCATTCTCGAAGCCATGCAAACCAAAGGCGGGCGACGGCCGGAAGCCTGGATCCTGGTGAACGTCGAAGAAGCCTACGTCCATTGCTCCAAACACGTGCCGCTCATGAAGCGCCTGGACAAGCATATCGCCTGGGGCAGTGACGACGAATTCGTCAAAGGCGGAGACTTCTTTAGGACCAAGCAAGTTCCCTGACAAGACTACTGATCGCACCATTTCGACGAATCACCTCTGTGATCTGCCTCATCGAATTACTTTGATGAGGGCCTATGTGCGAGGGATCCTGCAGTGATGTCCCCGCTCAGCACCTTACGGAGGAGATCATGGCTGTCGTCTCAACGGCTTGGCATTTCGGATGTGCGAAACTTTCTCCCTCTGAAACTTTCTCCCTCTACAGACGCATGGCACCATTACAGCGTCTCATGACTGCTTTTGTTTGGCGCGCGCCAAGGCTAATGCCATGACCATCGTTCCGCCGGGCGGGGGCTGCCGATCCGCCGCGCACTGCGGCGCAGCCGAACGGCGTCCTTGCGATTCGCGCGCAAGCCCCGCACTAACCTCGCCTGAGGGAACGCGCGAGGAAGAGGTGCTGCCGGGCGCATCGTCAAGACGCATGGTCAAGCCGATCCGCTGCCGTTTCACATCGACATCCAACACCTTCACCTTGACGATCTGACCCGGCTTCACCACCTCGTGTGGATCTTTGACGAACTTGTTCGCCAAGGCAGACACATGGACAAGCCCGTCCTGATGCACCCCGATATCGACGAACGCTCCGAAGGCGGCGACATTCGTCACGACCCCTTCCAAAATCAGGCCGGGTTGCAGATCGGTCAGTGATTCGACACCTTCCTGAAAAGTCGCCGTCTTGAATTCCGGGCGCGGATCGCGGCCGGGCTTTTCCAGCTCGGCCAGAATGTCGCGCACCGTGGGCACGCCGAATTTCTCATCGGTAAATTCAGCCGGCGAAAGTCCTTTCAGCACCGTTGGCTGCCCCATTACCTCCGCAATGCCTTTTCCGACTCGCGCCAGAATGCGCTCGACAACCGGATAGGCTTCCGGATGGACCGACGAACGATCCAAAGGGTTGTCGCCGTCATTGATCCGCAAGAACCCGGCTGCCTGCTCGAACGTCTTTTCGCCCAGGCGCGACACCTTGCGCATGGTCGTGCGATTCCGGAACGGCCCGTTCGCATCGCGGTATTCGACAATGTGTTTTGCCAGCAGCTGGTTCAAACCTGACACCCGTGCCAGAAGCGGAACGGACGCCGTATTGACGTCGACACCCACGGCATTCACGCAATCTTCCACGGTCGCATCGAGCGACCGCGCCAGCAGGTGCTGATTGACATCGTGCTGATACTGACCGACGCCGATCGCCTTCGGCTCGATCTTCACCAGTTCAGCCAGCGGATCCTGCAGGCGACGGGCGATGGACACCGCCCCTCGCAAACTTACGTCCAACTCGGGAAACTCCGCTGCCGCAAAAGCCGAGGCGGAATAGACCGAGGCACCGGCTTCACTGACGACGATCTTCGCCAGCTTCTGCTCCGGCTTCTTCGCCGCAATCAGCTTGACCAACTCCGTCGCCAGCTTATCGGACTCGCGGCTCGCGGTGCCGTTCCCGATCGAGATGAGCTCCACGCCGTGCTGGACCACCAATCGCCCCAAGATAGTCAGCGACTCCTGCCACTCATTGCGCGGCTGGTGCGGATAGATCGTCGCGGTTTCCAGCAGTTTGCCTGTGGCATCGACAACCGCCACCTTGCAGCCGGTACGGAGCCCGGGATCGAGGCCCAGCACGGCCTTCGGACCGGCGGGAGCCGCCAGGAGGAGTTCGTGCAGATTGCGGCCGAAGATTCTGATCGCTTCCGCTTCCGCCGATTCGCGCAGTTGGAGTAATAATTCGGTACTAAGATGCAGGTGGATTTTCACGCGCCAGGCCCATCGACAGACATCGGCCAGCCATTTGTCGGCAGGCCGGCTGCGATCCTCGATCTCGACATGCGCCGCAATCATCGCGGCACAGGGATGCGGCACCACCGCCTCCAGCTGTTCACCCAGCCCCAGCTCAACCTTTAAAATCCCTAATCCCCAACCGCGGAACAGGGCGAGCGCACGATGCGAGGGAATGGTTCGGATCGTCTCCGAATAGGCATAGTAGTCGCGAAACTTTTCTTCCTCCGCCGTCTCTTTCCCCTTCACCACGGTCGAGGTGACATAGCCCTGCTCCCAGAGCCTGGTTCGGAGCGCAGCCAGCAACTCGGCGGTCTCCGCAAAGCGTTCGACCAGAATGTCACGGGCCCCTTCCAATGCCGTTTTCGCATCAGGCACGTTGATCGGCTCAACCCCGTCACTGGCAGGCTTCACGATCACATACTTGACGGCCTCCAGCTCCGGTTCCAGCATCGGATTGGACAGGAGAACATCGGCCAATGGCTCCAGCCCAGCCTCACGGGCAATCTGCGCGCGCGTGCGCCGCTTCGGTTTGTACGGCAGATACAGGTCTTCAAGCGCCTGCTTCGTAACCGCCGATTCAATCGTCCCCCGCAATTCCTGCGTTAACTTTCCCTGTTCCTCGATGGACGCCAGGATCGCCGCTCGCCGCTCCTCCAGCTCACGCAGATAGCGCAACCGCTCTTCCAGCGTGCGCAGATGCGTATCGTCCAGATTTCCCGTGGCTTCTTTTCGATAGCGCGCTACAAACGGGACGGTCGCGCCTTCATCGAGCAACGCGACGGCCGCGGCAACCTGATGCCCTCCGACACCGAGCTCTATCGCAATAAGACGAACGATCTTTTCCTGAGCTGAATCCGACACAACGGTCTTGGGTAAAGAAGCCATAGAAATATACGCCGGCGCTTTCCGGAAGCGGCTTGATTGAGCGGCCCCTCAGGCCCCGATCATGCGCGCGTTCCTCTGCCTGATAGTGGAGGAAGAATCGAGTGTATAGAGCTGCTGCGTATCCTGTCGGTCTCACAAACCTGCCCGTACGTTCCTGATCACCGGGCAAGGCCGGACGCGAATCTATCAGATGCCTCCCCTCGCGGCAACTCAGCAAAAATTCATTCTCGCAGATTTCCCCCGAACACCATGGAGGCGATCACATGCTGGAAGTCTGACGCCCGACTCCGCTACACTCTCAGAGGATAAAATCTGTCAGGAGAATCGCATGCTCACGTACTATCAAGTGCTCGAACTGTCGCCAACGGCCACCAGTGAAGACATCAAGAAGGCCTGGCACGAACAGTTGCAAGTCTGGCATCCGGATCGATTCACCCACGCGCCGGCGTTGCACCGCAAGGCGGAAGCCCGCACCACCTTGATCAATCAGGCCTATCAAACCCTCAACGATCCGACTTCGCGCCAGCGCTACGATGCGACGACCAGCGCCACACCGGTGCGCCCGCATACCACCGCCTCGCCGACTCCGCCACCGCGGCCAACGACGTCCGCCGCGCCGCAACCGGCGCCGCCCAGATCGCGCAACGAACAGCGCGGGCCCCACCTCCCGATCATGCTCTCCCGAAAGAATCAGCCTAAGATCGCGGTGCCGGCGATCCATATGATTGTCGACAGCCGCGAGCACCTGCCCTACATCTTCTCCGGGTTGACCAGAATTGCCGGCACCACCCGCCAAACCCTGCAGGCCGGCGACTATGCCATTGCCGAAGCCCCGGACATCTTTCGCGTCGAACGCAAGCGCGCGGAAGAACTCAATACGATTTTCTCCAACCCCTCGGAAAACCGGCAGCGGTTCATGCGCGAACTGGAGCCGCTCTTCAAGATTCCCCATCGCTTCCTGGTGATCGAAGGGGCGCTCTTCCAGCGCCTCGCCGGCGGACGCCTGGGCCAGTATCACAAGAATGGATTACAGGATTTTCTGGATGCGCTGACTGCGCGATACGGATTGCAGATCATTTATGCAGAAAGCCGGGACGAGGCGGAGGAGCGGGTCGCCAATCTTGCAACACTGCACTATGCCTACTACTACGCTGAACAGGAAGGTCTTGGGCGCTACCTGGCCGAAAACGATGTCTAACGAGCACCACGTCTTTGACTATCGGCACCCCTCGAATCCCGTCTGCCGTAAGGCTTCGTAGAGCACCACCGCCGCCGCATTGGAGAGATTCAAACTGCGGCTGTCAGGTCTCATCGGCACGCGAATGCGCTGAGTCTCCGGAACACTTTCGATGAGTTCAACCGGCAACCCCCGAGTTTCAGGACCGAACAGAAAGGCGTCGCCCGGCACATAGGCGTTCAGGTCATAGCGGCGCGTCCCCTTGGTCGAGACCGCAAAGATCCGGCGATCTGCAAACTGCTCCGCGCAATCCGCCCAACTCTCGTGCACGGTGATCGTGGCGAATTCGTGATAGTCCAACCCGGCTCGCAATAATTGCTTGTCCTCCAGTGAAAAACCGAGCGGCTTCACCAGATGCAGACGAACCCCCGTGTTCGCGCAGAGGCGGATGAGGTTACCGGTGTTGGGTGGGATTTCAGGCTGATAGAGAATGAGGTCGAACATGACGTGCGGACCGGCCAATCAGAATGTGACGATTGGAACGCAGCCTACCACGGCCGCCCCGATGACCGGCACCATGTTCCCAGACATATTGGCGAGGAGAGCCATCACGTCGCATATCCCTTCGGATTGGTACTCTGCCAACGCCAGGCGTCGGCGCACATCATATCCAGTCCCCGCTCAGCGCGCCAGCCCAACTGCGCCAGCGCCTGTTTCGGATCGGCGTAGCAGGAAGCGATGTCGCCGGGCCGCCGGGCTGCCACCTGATAGGGAACCGGCTTTCCGCTGGCTCGCTCAAACGCCCGCACGATTTCCAGCACACTGTACCCGTTCCCCGTTCCCAAATTCACCGTCAAACACCTCGTCATTTTTTTCGATCGCTCCAACGCCTGCAACGCCTTGAGGTGCCCCAGCGCCAGATCCACGACATGAATATAGTCTCGGACTCCGGTGCCGTCAGGAGTGGGATAGTCGCCGCCCCAGACATTCAATCTGGCCAATCTCCCCACGGCGACCTGCGCCACAAAGGGCAGCAAATTATTCGGCACACCCCGGGGGTCTTCGCCGATCAAGCCGCTTGCATGGGCACCCACCGGGTTGAAATACCGTAGAATGCAGAGCCGCCAGGACTGATCGCTCCGCTGCAAGTCGCGCAGAATTTCCTCCACCATCAGCTTCGACCGGCCATACGGGTTAGTCGCAGAGAGCGGATGATCCTCCGTCAACGGCAGGCGTTGCGGATCGCCATACACAGTGGCGGACGAGCTGAATACCAGCTGCTTCACGCCACACTCACCCATCGCCTCCAGCAGCCGCAAGGTACCGACCACGTTATTGTCATAGTAGGACAGCGGCTGTTCCACTGACTCGCCCACGGCCTTCAGGCCCGCGAAATGAATCACCGCAGTGGCCTTGCTCGCGCGCAACGCGGCGACCAGAGCGGCACGATCGCGGCAGTCGCCGCGGACCAGCGGAACCGGCCTTCCCGTAATACGCTGTACGCGCGCCAACGCTTCAGGGTGGCTGTTGCTGAAATTATCGAAAACGGTGACCTCGAATCCGGCTTGCAGCAACTCCACACAGGTATGCGACCCGATATACCCCGCACCGCCGGTGACCAGAATCATTGCCATGCCTCCCATGAATCAGCTCTATGAACGTCATCTCGCCGGAACACCATTACATCGCACACCACACGCACGTTCGACGGTCTCAGCAAACACCTCAGTAACTCATGAGAACGATGCATCACCCGTGACCAGCTTATCAAACTGAGAACCAGGGTCAAACGATGCGCGCCATCCTGCGCCACTCATCCACCCTCCATCCACCGAGACGGTTCGAACCATGGGACCGCCGCGGAGTCCTTCGCGGACGATGTTCCAATCGACGCACGCGAATTCATTCCACTGGATCCGAATGACACGTTCCCCATCACGCAACCGGAGATCTACCTGGTGTTCAGACTCGTGTCGGCTTCGTATGACGCCATCCCGCTCTCCGCTCACTGTTTTCAGGACATCGCTGAGGTCGCCAGCGACGCGCCCCCATTGCGCAAGACCAGGTCATGATGGCCATGAACGACCGGGCGCGGTTCAGAATTCTCCGGCCAATACCAACCATGTAGAACAGCTCATCGGCCACACACCATCATTCATTATTCATTTCTTGCATGGGAGGTTGAGACGAGGTCGGTTTGTCGAGCACTCGACCACGAAACATGTAACTGGCGTCAGTGCGGAGACACGAGGGGCTAAGGAATCGTTCGGCTCTGCTCATCGGAGAAAGGGCTTTCGTTCCCGCTGGTATCATAAGCCGATACCGCAAAGAAGTAGGTCACCCCCTTCGTCAGATTCGTCATCTGATAGGTCGTGGTGGAAGCGGACAAGGTGGCAATCGGACTTCCGTAGGTGCCCGCGGTTGTCGAACGATAAATCCTGTATCCGGCCAGGTCCGATACCGCGACCGGATCCCATTGAAACGTTAACGACGCCGTGGCGGCAGGAGCCTGCGCGGACGGAGGCGCACTATCGCCCCCTCCGCCGCCGGTACACCCTCCCAGCACAGCCCCGACAGCCGCGAATATCACTAAGCCGAAGGACGCTCGCACCACATGCTTCCCCCCTCATGCATTCGACCGATAGCGGTCCAATTTAGCGCCTCGCCAAACAAGAGGCAAGGACAGTGCCGAGGGCGCCCACGCTCGACCCGCGAGAATCTCCGCAAGTCAGGCACACAGCCATCAGCAACGCCCTCTTTTGTACGGCGATCGCTCCCACCCCACCCCTCTTCGCCACAATTCCAAAGGTTTCTATCGAAGCTGCCTCAATCCCATCAGGCATATCCCTTGCGGGTACCACGCCGGCACCTGACGGACGCCCATATTGCATCGCCGCGTTGATTTAGGGCACCCTTTCCCTCTCTCGTCGTTCCAAGAGGATCACCGTATGGGCCCCACACAGACCGCACTGGCCCCCGCGCGAACCCGTCGCCGGTGCGGACTTTTCTTATCGGGCCTTCTCTTCTTTACCACCACGCTTGGGACAACCGGTCTCGCAGAGAACGACGGATCTATTCCGGCTCTTGCTCCGACACCGCTATTCACACCGGCCCCACCGCCACCCTCCGCACCGTTGGCTCAGGCAACAACCCCTCGCAAAGCCAGGAGACGCTGGGTTCGAAATCAACGCTCCGTCAACATCACCGCAGCCGCGCTCCGCGCCCTCAATCCAATCAGTCCGGCACAACACACCGAGTTCGCGATCGATCTTTTTTTCGCCGGCACGCAACTAGCCGCTCTCAGCCCGAGAAACGAACCACAGGGAACACTCCACCACCGGACATGGACTGGACGGTTGAAGCAGGACAAGGACAGTGACGTAACGCTCGTCATGAAAGGCACCGCCGTCGCGGGAACGATCAGAAAGGGGCGCGCAATTTATGAGATCAAGCCCGGAGCTGACGGCACCCATGACGTGACAGAGATCGACAGCGAGTTGCTTCCCAACGACCACCATCCGGTCTCAGTGAGATCCGACGAATTGGCAGCGGGTAATGCGGCCGCCGGCATGGCCGCGCCCACACTTCCCCCCGCCACCGCCGCTGACAGCGGTACATCGATCGACGTGATGGTGGTCTACACCACCACCGCAAAAAATGCGAACGGGGGACAGAACGGCATTGAAGCCCTTATTGCCCTCGGCATTTCGCTGGCGAACACCGCTTTCACCAACAGCCAGGTCAACACCCAATTCAGGCTCGTCCATACCGCTGAAATCGCGTATCCCGAATCCGGCAACTACAATACGGATTTGAGTCGACTGCGCGGGACAGCCGACGGATTCCTGGATGACGTGCATGCCTTGCGAGACACCCACAAGGCGGATCTGGTTGCGCTGATCGAAGACAACATCGGAGATGCCTGCGGCGTCGCCTACGTGATGGATTCGGTGAGTGCCGATTTCGCCGGTTGGGCCTTCAGCGTCGTCGAAGATGACTGCATCTCCGGCTACACCCTCGCCCATGAATTGGGCCACAACATGGGCTCCATGCACGACCGCGCCGAAGGGGGCACCGGCGCCTACCCCTACTCGTTCGGGCATAAAGAAGCCGGAAAGTTTCGGACAATCATGGCCTATCCCTGCACACCGGCATGCACCCGCATCAACCACTACTCAAATCCCAACGTGCGATACCAGGGAACATGGGCGACCGGCATCGATCACACTGCGGATCCGGCCGATTCGGCCGACAATGCGAGAGCCTTTACGAATGCGCTGAACACCGTGGCAAACTTCCGTAATAGCAGCGACACCACCGCTCCCCCGGCTCCCGCTAATTTTCGGATCATCAGCCCATAGCCATATGAGAAGGAGTCTGTTTCGTGCGTGTTCACATCACCTGTCGCAGCCTTCTTCTTTTCGGACTGACGACACTTCTCCTCTGCGCCCTCGGCATGGCTCCCCGTCCCTCTTCCGAAAAGCACCTCTGGGAACTGCCCTCTGCGCCACCATCTCCAGATCAGCCGCAAATATCCCGCCAACCCTGGGTCATCCGGGAGCAGAAGATCCGCCTTCACCAGACAGTCCTCGACAGGCTCCGTGACCCCGAGCTTGCCGCCCCTTCAGGAGTCATCCTTGATCTGACCAGCGATACCAGACACGAGATGGTCGTTGACTCAAAGACTCCAGGCGCGCTTTCAACCACGGTCATTCAGGGTCATGCGCAGAACGTAGCCCACTCCGACATCACCCTCGTCATTAAAGGCAGGTCGATCGCCGGCACGATCCGCATAGACACACGGGTGTTCAGCATCCAATCCATAGGAGACGGCGAGCACTTCCTCGTTGA
This sequence comes from uncultured Nitrospira sp., assembly GCA_964635345.1. Taxonomy (GTDB): domain Bacteria; phylum Nitrospirota; class Nitrospiria; order Nitrospirales; family Nitrospiraceae; genus Nitrospira_D. Next base: position 5,887 of record CAZWOX010000024.1, on the reverse strand, counting down.
ACTCGATCCTGAGAAACTCCCGCCCGACTGATGCCATTCCCTCATAGCAGGCAGAGCCAAAGGGAGCGGGCGGCCCCGCTTAAAGAGTGGTTCATGACCGGCTGATGGACGGGCTACGCTGCAACGAGGGGATTGAGCTGTTCGCGGATCGTCCGGGCCAGATGGTTATATAGCTTTGAGAGCTTTAGAAAGTGCTGCCGTCGGACATCTTCATCGGCCCGCGCGGCGGCCTGGTCATACGTACGCGCCGCGCTCTCATACACCGCCGCCAGAGACCAGCGAATCGGCGCCTGGCGCATCTGACGCTTGGCGACAAACTCATGGAGCGGTTGCCGGGCTACCGTGTCCAGCAGTGCTTGAGCCCGATGCAAGCTGGTATGAGCCGCCATGACGGTCTCATACCCCTGCCGGGCGATGGCTTCCCGCTCGGCCGGATGCGCACGATAATAGTCGGTGATCTCGATAATGTGATCGACATTCCCCTTTTCATACCGGACGCAATGTCTCCGGTCCTGAAACAGCTCGTCGAATCCGTTCCCGACATGCTCCGTAATCAGCAACGCGCCGCAGGCCATCGCCTCGAACACTCTGAAATTCACGTCGTTCGCTACGGATTGATTCAACACCATCATCGAACGGTTGAACAGTTCGTGATAGGGCCCGGACTGAACCACGATGGCGGTACGGGATTCAAGACGCCGGATCAGGTCCACGCGGTCGGGATTCCAGTCGGCATTGAGAGTGCCGACAAACGACAGCGGAATGTTTCTGGCAAATCCCGGATCCCGGCCGTCCGACTGCTGGCAAAACAGCGGCATCCAGGAGACATGCTGCCGGTCTCCGTCAAGTTGATAGGCCGGCACCCAGTCTTTCTGCGCGACAAAGATCACATCGAATGCAGCGGCATAGTAGATGTGCCAATTGGCATGGATGTGCGAATCGATCGCATACCAGACCACCGGCACCGGAAGAGTTTCCAGTCCCAGCACCAGCGGCTGGGTGCTCTCATCCCCCAGCACGATCAGGTCCGGATACCAATGGGGTGGGAGTTGCGCCAGCAGGCTCCTGGCATCGAGGAATGAGCGGGTAAGCGGAAGGTCGGCAGTCCGATGGTACCCGGCCCATTTCACATCATGACCGAGCAGCCTGAACGATTCCAGAAAGTAGGCGTTCCCGAGATGGAGAATTCTCATGATGACTCGGCGATCGTGAGGATGGCACAGCTCGCCACCCAATGAATCGATGGTCAATGGAGTCGAGATCTCAGCGGCCGGCCCATAATCATCCAGTGCGACATCCCCTGAATCGGCGCGAACACCCGGGAACTTGAGAATTCTCCATAGCTCTCTCTCTCCGCACAAAACCCACGGAGGAGAAGCCTTGCGTCCCATTCCCTCCTCAGTGGCTTGATCACAACATGACATTCTTTCCCACACTAAGAACCAAACAGCCCCTCCGCCGGTAATTTCTGCCGACCAACGATCGGACGTTCCAATTGCGGTAAAAAACGGCCGTCGCTGACAGCAACCGACCTTGCCCTGCGGGCGCTCACAATCCCGTCAACACAAGACGGCATCTTGCTGTGGAAGCACCCCTGCGGATATGGTCTATCGCTAAAATCCAAGCTCCTTTTCGAGATCGGCTTTCTTCTTGTCGAATTTCTTCTGATCCGCCTCACTCTTCTCCGTGATGATACCCTTCATACTCTCGGCCGACTTTTCCATAGCGCGTTGGGACTCTTCCCCCTTCTTCTTGATCTTCGCCGCCAGTTCCTTGGCTTTGGGCGATCCAGAAAATTCGTAATACATCGCAGCCTGCCCTTGGCTGAACGTCGGATCGGAGCGCTTCATAATCGTGTCGCCGCGCTGCTCCGCTCGATCTTTCGCCGGTTTGTCGCCTCCGGGCAAGAACTTCATCCACGCGGCAGCAATTTCTAATTTTCCAAGTGATTTTGCAGAGGAAACGCCTAGCTCTCCCAAACTTCCGGAGAAACCCTGGGCGTCCTTTTCCTCGGCCTTCATCAATTGATCGGCATTCGCCGAGGCAACTTTCTGTAGCTCCTGGCGATAGGAGGCAGGGGACGCATAGGGCTGCCTTTCGCCCGTTTGGGGGTCTAGGGGACCGGAGCGACCTTGGTCCACACCCCAAGCAACCTTGAACAGTGGAAGATCGTCCGGTTTGGCATGGACAGCCTTCAACATCACCCGGTTGGCTTCACTATACTCTCCGGCAGTCTCCAGCCAGGCAAAGGCCGACGCCTGCCCGTTGGCCCGGCGCTGCTCCCCTACTTTCATGGCAATCGGCTGGTTCGAATACAGAACCCCTTTTGCTTCCGCTTTCGCGGCCAGATCCCGGCCAAGCTTCTTCACGCTCGCACGAGCTTTGTCGATGAGATCCTTCGACAGACAGTCGTCTCCCTCCACATCCTGATTGGCCAGGAACAATTCGGCCTGGCTCCCTGATTTTTCCGCCTTACTAATGGCCGCCCGCGCTTCGGCGGTCGCTTTTTGCCGCTCCTGGTCTCCACCGCAAACATCGTCTGCCCACGCCGATGGGGTCATCAAAACAAGCAGCAGCAGCGTGGCAAAGAGCATTCTGCGTCGGATCGTCATCTTGTCCTCCCTTAGCGTCCGAACAGCCCCTTGAGCATCTTGTTCACGTCGACAGGGCTTTCGTCTTCGTCGCTCTTGGGTTTCGTCCTCTCTCTACCCCGCGGTTTGTCCTTTTCCTTTTCTTGCACCGGCTCCTGCTCCCCTGCCCTCATCATCTCTCGAATGTTCGGCATACCACCCTGCCCCATCATGGCACCCATGTCATTCTTCGTGAAACCGGCAGGAATCTCGAAGAGCGCCGGATCCTGCCTCTCAATCTTGATGTTCGTCAATTCGTGAGTCATGCGGAATTTCTTATCCCCTTCCTTGGAGAGGAGATCCATTTTTACCGGGATGCCCTCCTTCGACGTCCAGAAAAACCCTCCGAACTTCGACCCATCTTGCTTCTTGACGGCAATGACCTTGGTTTTGGTGGTCTTGACGCCGTTTATCACTTCATGCCCAACCTCAGTCTGTTCGACAATCTCGAAGCCGCCCATGTCGGATGAATCCGACTGATCCATCGGCGACTCCATGTACATATCCCCCATCAGTTGCCACTTCACTTTCTTGTCCTTGCGGGTAATCGTGACCGTGCCGCCGGCCCCGCCCATTTCCATCCGCTCTTTACCGAGCGAACGGTACACGCGGGATTGCATGGTCATGCCCCCTTCCATCTCCATCGTACTGTCGGCCGAATAATCCACCCGTGACTCCGGCGGGGGCGCGGCAGTTACCGCCAAAGGCGCCAACAAGGCGCAGAACATCATCCCAGCATGTCGCAGTAGTTTCATAACGTTTCCTCCTTATAGCACCGTCGTAGTACCGTCCGAGAAATTGAGGCTAGCGGGTTTCCAGAAACGAGTCAATATGCCGACAGCGTACCATCGGGCCGGTCGGGAGAGAATGCGAATGCCGGTCCGTACCATGGCCGGCTGTGTCCTCTCCCCGCCCTGTGATAGCATCAACCGCATGCCGCCCTTTCCCGAACTCAAGACCGCACGACTGCTGCTCCGGAAGTTTCAACTCTCGGACGCTCCCGACATACAGCGGCTCGCGGGGGCCAAAGAGGTTGCCGCCGGCACATTTCTTCCGCACCCATACGAAACCGGTCTGGCCGAGCAATGGATCGCGGATCAGGAGCGGGCCCATGAGGACGGCACCGCTATCAACTTCGCCATCACCGTTGCGAGCAATGCCACATTCATCGGATCCATCGGTCTGGACATTGCCCGGATCCACCGGCACGCCCGGCTCGGCTACTGGCTCGGCGTCCCCTACTGGAATCAGGGCTATGGCACCGAGGCCGTGCGCGCGGTCCTTCACTACGGCTTTATGCAACTGGATCTGCATCGAATCTACAGCCCGCACTTCCAGGGCAACGCTGCGTCAGGACGGGTTCTGCAGAAAGTGGGGATGACCTATGAAGGCCGGATGCGAGAGCACTACGTCCGGTTCAACCGGTTTGTCGATCTCGAACTCTACGGCATGCTTAAGCGTGAATTCACGGAGCGCACATGAGCGTCGCCGTCCTCATGAACAACTCGCTAGTAAAAGGTGTAGACCAAGAGTCCGTTCACCTGAATCCGCACATAGACACTGGCGATCTGCGTGTAGTCTGCCATCACCTTGAAGAGCCAGGGTTTGGAAATATGCTTGGTATAGGCCAGGTGCGCATCCCCTCCCACACGAAACACCGCTGACTTGGTCGCCTCATCGATGTACTGGAGAGCGGGACCGGCGGCAAAATACAGCTCGTCTTTATTCTCCAGGCTATACGTCGCAGCCACCCGGGGAATCTGATTGATAAATACCTGCGGGCTGAAATAGCCTCCCGCAAAGGGCTCCCGAGGACTCGGCTGCAGCGCTCCCTGATTCTCCCCATAGTGAGTGAGATAGAAGAGATACTCCCCTGCGATCTCCCAGTTATCCTGCTGCCAGAGCGGCAACGACACCTTCGTATCCACCCCCACCTGATCGTTCGACTTCAGCTGCTCCGCCGTCACCCAGCCGACGAAGGGCGTCACAGTCACATGCAGCGCATCCACGTCGAACGCGACTTCGCTGTAAAACTGTGTCGAACGGGCCAAGCCCACCATCTGGCCGGAACTGCGCGACCCGGCCAGAGCCGCGAACGAGTCGTAGCGAAACTCCCGCTTCACGCCGGGACGAATCGAGAATGATTCCCCCTCGTAGGCGTATTCAAACTTATAGGCCAATCCGTCGCCGCGCGGCGCGCCATGGTATTCGAGCACCGCATCAAATCGATTCGACGGATTGAACCGCACTTGATTCCCCATGGACAGATAGGCGCCGGAGCGATTCTCCGACGAGTTCCAGAAATGCTCGGCCCCGACTTCGACTTTGGTCGTCGTAAAGGGAGTCGCATCGAATTTGCCCCGCGTGCCCATCCGGAACCCGTACAGCTCATAGGGCTTCTCCGGCTGTGTCAGCACCCCCACCACTCCTTCGACGGCCGGCTCCCGTCCCTTCGACATGTCCTGACGGAGGGCCGTCAGATCTCCCGCTTCGCGTTTCGTCTGCTGCCGCGCCAGATTGGCGTGATACAAGGCCAGGTCGTTCTTCCCGAGCCAGGCATAGGCTTTGGCCAAGCCCCGATGGGCCTCGGCATTGCGCGACTGCGTCTCCAACACCTTGTCGTACTGGGCTACGGCCTCCTCGCTGCTTTCTTTATATCTGGCCAGATGCGTCGCATACCGGAGCCGCATTGAGGGATCGTTCTTGCGTTTCAATCCCATCCGGTAATACTTCAACATGTCTTTCTCGCGATAGGCATAGCGCGACCATTCCAGCGCCCGCGCCTGCGCAAAGGCGATGTCGGCATCATCGTCCCAGCGGGCGAGATACCGGTCGAATTGTTCGATGGCCTTGTCCTTCAGCCCCTGTTTTTCGTAGGCGATCCCCAGGCTCCGCATGGCTTCACGATTTCCCGGATCACGTTCCACGACTTTTTCGAACGCTTCGATCGCCGTCTTGTAGTTTTCAATCTCCAGATTCGAACGGCCCCGGGACATATACCAGGACTCCACAAAGTCATCGGCCCCCGCAGGATCCGCCGCCCAGAACGAGATGAGAAACAGAACACTCAGCGTACACGACCGGCGACACCACATGCCTAACACCTTTCTATTTCTGAGAAGTTGAATAATCGAACGGATCTGCCGGCCGTATTCCGGCCCGCCAGATCCAGAGCCATCGTCGTCGAACATACAGGAGATCACACTGTCCCCTCTCCTCACCCATCAACCAGGGAGCAGCGGACTCAGCAGGCCGCC
>CAZWOX010000023.1:11261-43670 GCA_964635345.1 uncultured Nitrospira sp. | reverse complement strand
ACCCCAACCTTGGCTTTTACCTTCTTTTGATTCGTACCCATGGCATCACCTCTATGGCTATTGATCAACGCCGGGCGATTCGAACGGTTTTGGCTCTGAACCACTCGGCAATCTGATCGAGGCCTGGCTTCATCGTCGTCACATGCATTGTAAACCCTTCCAAATCAGCATTCGCCGTAGTCACGCGATAGCCGTTCACTTCCAGAAACAGGGCGGCGGTCGCAATACTGATCCGTTTATTTCCGTCGAGAAAGGGATGATTTCTCGTCAACCCATCCAGTAAAACCGCGGCCTTACTGAACGGGTCTGGATAAAACTCCGTCTCAGCGAAGACCGCCTGCGGACGAGCGAGAGCGGACTGTAGTCCACCGAGATCACGGACACCGTGTTGCCCACCCGTCTCCTCGATCAAGCGATCGTGAAGAAAGAGAACCTGCTCAACACTGAGATAGATCACCGCTTGGCGAGGGCTTCGAGTGCGGGGCGATAGCGGTCGATAAACGCATCGACCTGCGCCGCAAAAGTTTGCTTCACTTTGCGCCGCATTGCAGCAGATTCTGAAAGGCTGCCCTTCTTGGATTTGCCAATGGTAGCCTTCCTGACTTTGAGAGCGGGACGCTTCATGGCTGCGATGATACCCCAGCCTTCCCACAAAAACAACGAACCAGGGAGATCGGCCTGCTCACACCGCCCCCAGCCGCACAGGGCCAAAAACCTGCCGGGCCTGCTGAAGCTCCTTGATATGGCGCCGGAGAGCCGGACCGAACGTGGAGCGCAGGACGGCTGTTCGATGGGGGGCAATGCGCTCTTCAGCTTTTTCGATCTGTTCTTCCAACTGCCGGACTAAGCGCGCGCCTGAACCGGTGAGCCACTTGAGATGACTGCCTGCATATTCCAGATCCTGAATGGAATAGCGGACGGATTCGATCTCTTCGAGACAGCGGAAACGCGCTCTGACCAAATCGCGCGTTGTTAACCCTGCCTCGCGCCACGCGGCCTCATGCCTCTCACCCCACGCTGAGAGCCGCTCGAACAGCAGCGCGCCCATCGTGAAGGTAAACGACGCGTGGAGAATGCCGCGCAGGGGGCGAAGGCTCCGACGCCAAGGCGAGTAGAAGATCTGCTGGTTATGATCACCGTAATACATGACATGCTTCCGCAGGAACAGATTCAAGTGGTGGTGGCTGTTCTCGTGAATCAAATCGTCGATCAAATCGAGATTGTCACGATCGAAACAGTTGATGAAGGAGAGGCCTGGCCGATGGCGGTAACTGAAACTGACGACGCCCTTGGCCTTGAGCGGAATGATCCGCGAGGTCAAGAGCGCGAGCACCTCATGGCCTTCAGGCCAGGCTGCGCCAATCGTCTCCCACGCCCGGCGAATGCGCGCCACCTGTTTCGGATCGGTCCGCGCAACCTGGCGCGGTTCGCGATTCTTCCCGTACACCAGCGTGGAGCCAATCGTGACTGGCCCCTGCTCCGTTCGCAGGGCCTCTGTGGTCAGCCGCAACGGCCATTGCCATTCCCCTTCCTGTACCGACCACAGCAGAGACTGCACGTTCCCGGCCTTGACGCTGATTCCCTCTGCATCGATGTGAAACCGCACCAGGCCGTCGGCCGCTTGCAGCGCGCGCCGAATCTCGTGCGGAGCTTCACAGCCGTCACCGGCAAAACCGACCGATACCGTCTTCGCTTCCTCGGCCCGTTCGACATTGTGTTTCAGGGTTCCCGGCACTTCCCAGACGCGCGGGTGACGCGACTTGCGCCAGGCCACCGCCAAAGCAGGATCCAGGCACAGGGACTCTTGCGTGATCTCTTGAGCAAGTCTCCTGCAGAGGCGAGTCAGCGCCCCGCTCAGGCCGGCTGATTGAGGACGCCCCTTGGGGAACAGCTCATCGAGATAACTGTTTTCGAAAAACTTCTCCTGGCATTCCGCAAACAGCTGTGCGGCAAATTCCCGCCGGTCGGCTTCGGCCTTCCATTGCTGCCAAATGTCCAAAAAATACACCAGGTCATTCAGCGCTTCGATCCATCCCGCCAGTTTCCACTGGGAAAACGCTTCGGATGGAAGCTTTCGGCTGAGCACCTGAAAAAACCCGACCGGGATCTTGAGCTCATCGGCCAGCGCGGCATACTCGCCATCGAGTTCATCAGCCAGCTGCTGCAAGAGCCGCCGCATCGACAGCCGAAGTTCATGATTAAGATTGATGAGCGATGGAGAATCAAATAGAAACACCTGCCGCCTCCCTGAAGCATCACGATGAGATGCGAGGAACTGTAGCGTAGGCGAGACAGGGCTGCAAGGAGGGATTGACGCAGGAAAGACTCAACGAACGCCTGCGGAAGGCTTCACGAGGTACGGCAAGAGACACCCCGCCAGACTCAAACAGTATCGGACTGGAGTAGGAACCCTACAGCGGTCGCTCAGGCCGTGGCCTTCAGATGCCCGGCAAACTCCGGCACCAGCACACCCGGCTTGAGCAAGCGCATCGTCCCTGATTTCTGAAGCATGCGATGCCGCAGGATCAGTGGATCCACAATATTGCCGCAGGACACACAGCGCATGCCGCGCATCCACATGGGCACGCAGCTTTCCTGTAAATCGACCAGATTGTCGGCCACCATGAGGCCTTCGCATCTTGTGCACTTCATAGCATCCTCCCCATCACAGACAGCCATCGCCCATTCGCCTATCCGGCATAGCCACGACAAAGAGCCTAGCAGCTTGCCGAAATCTTGCTTGCCTGTGAATGAAGCAAGCAGGGTGCCAGCCGGCGCATTTCCCTGCCCTTGCGCGTTTTTGCGTCGAATCGTAGAGTGTGCGCAGTCGAAAAACGGCTGCGGTGCGGGCAATGTGACCGAATTGGCCCCATGCGACGCAAACGGAGACAGACCCCGGCGCAGCCCCTCCATACGGCAGTGGTGTGACACAGACAAACCATGGCACTGACAGCGACAGAAATTACCCAGGTGGTGGCAGAACTGGCTCCGGCTCTGATTGGTGGCTGGATTCAAAAAGCCTATCAACCGGCGGCGCAAACGGTTGTGCTGGAAATCCGGACCCACGGACGGACTCACCGCCTGCTGCTCTCAATCCATCCCGCATCGACTCGTATTCATCTGGTCACTCGTGCATTACAGAATCCGCCGACTCCGCCGGCCTTTTGCCAGTATCTCCGGGCTCATCTCCACGGCGCGCGCATCGACGATCTTCGGCAGGAAGGCCGGGACCGAGTCGTCTCGCTCTACCTCACGACCAAATCAGGCCCACAACGCCTGATTGCCGAATTGACCGGCAACCGCGCCAATCTCCTGGTGCTTGATTCCGAACAACGCGTGCTGAGGGATCTGAATCGCTCAACGGACATGTCTGGCAAACCATACCAACCGCCAGTTCTCTCAGCCGGCGCCGGACCACGGGAGCGGGACACCCGTTTTGCAGCCGATGCGCGCGTGCCTTTCAGCTTGTCCGCCGCAATCGAATCGCACTATGACGAGAAAGAATCGACGGACAGCACGGCCGCCGTCCGAGACGCCCGCGCATACCACATCAGGAAAGCGATCAAGAAACAGGGGCGGCGTGTGGAAGCCTGGCGGAGCGATCTCGCCAAAGCGGAGAAGTATCGGAACTACGCTCGATACGGGGAATTATTGAAGGCGAACCTGGGCACGATCCAGAAGGGATGGGAGTCGATCGTTGTCGTCGACTATTTTGACGAAACCTTGCCGGACATCACGATCCCGCTCGATCCGACGAAGTCCGCCCAAGGCAATATGGACGACTACTTTCGCAAACAACGGAAACATGCGACGGCTGAGCGAGAGCTGCTCCCTCGGATTGCACAGGGAGAAGCCGAGATGGATGCACTTCGCCGGGAACTGCAATCTATTGAACAAGGCGCTTGGCAGCCGCCCCCCCCCCGACCGTCAGCCATCGCGCCCACCCGACGCCCGGATCGATCGACATCGAGCGAGCGGCCGGACGAACGACACGGCCCGTTCCGCCGCTTTACATCCTCGGACGGGCTCCCGATCTTCGTCGGACGCAATGCGCGCGAGAATGACGCACTGACCTTTGGGCTCGCCAAGAGCGACGACCTCTGGCTCCATGCCCGCGGCGCGCCAGGTTCGCATGTCGTCGTGCGTCTGGGAAAAGGCAGCGAGCCGCCACCGGACACCATCCGTGATGCGGCCACCTTGGCGTTGCTCTATAGCGATCTCAAGAAAAGCGGCAAAGGCGAGGTGATCTATACGCGGCGCAAGTGGGTCAAGAAAGCGAAGGGGCAGGCCCCCGGCGCCGTGACGGTGACCCAGGAGAAGTCTCTCCATGTCAGTCTGGATAAGAAACGCTTGGACGCTCTCAAGACCCGCTCTGCTCAAGAATAACCCGCCAGATCTCGCCGTGCCTTCCCTAATATTCCCACGCCATGCTACAGTGCCCGTATATGGGCACCATCTCGTCACAGAATGATTCTCTGCGAATCATTAGCGCTCTGCTTGCCTGCAAGGGACTCCATGAGTTCGATCGCATACTAACTCAGGAGCTACTCAAGGCATTACCAGGGGATCTCATAGGCTTCTACCTGTACAGTGAAACAGCCAAGACCTTCGCCCCCATCTCAGACCTCCTGACAAATCCCGACTCTCCCGGCTATCGCATCGGACAACTGCCGGCAGAAGGCACCATCAAAGAGGCGGTCGTTCGACACGGCCGCGCAATCGTGGAACATGACTTGGCCGGTTCGTCTTGGGCGGAAACCATCATCCTGAAGACCGCCCCATTTCAAACCGCTTCGGTGCTGGCAGCTCCTGTAGCCCTCGTTTCCCCGATGGAAGGACAACCTTCACGAACGATCGCGCTCATCGCAACCATCGCCATCGATCGGGTCAACACATTTACCGACGAGGATCGTGTCTTCCTCGAACAACTCGGCATCCGGTTGGGACCGGTCTTACAAAACATCCTCGCGTCGGAAGAACGTGACGCGCTGATGGCGATCAACAGCCGGGTTGTCGTCGAAACCATGACCATCGAACAACTCATGCCGGTGGTGAAAGAAGTGCTGCATCGCGTTATCCGGCAGGACATGACCGGGCTGGTGCGATTCGTTCATACCGCGCAAGGCCCCTGGTTCGAGATTGTCTATCGCGAAGGCGTCGAGATCGATCTCGCCCAGCTCCGCCGGTTTCCCTTTGAACAGATGGCCCCCGCCGAAATGATGACCACCGGGAAACCCCTCCTCATGACAGGGCACAATCACACACACTTTCCGGAACGGGCCTATATCGAATCCGTCGGCATCCTCTCCTGTATGCTCTGCCCCTTGATCGTGCGTGGAACCGCGTATGGCTTTCTCGCCATCGGCAACCGGCGCCGCAATGCTTTTTCCGAACGGGATCTGGCTTTCGCCGAACAGATCGGATTTCACCTCTCGCACGCCATCACGAATCTCACGGCCTACGAGGAAATCCGTTCGTTGAAGGAACAACTCGAACAGGAGAATGTGTACCTCCGCGATGAAATGACAGCCTCGGTCGATTTCAACCAGCTGGTCGGAGAAAGCCCCGCGCTGCAAAAAACGCTGAAAGCGATCGAGCAAGTCGCACCGACCGGCTCCACGGTGCTCATCACGGGAGAAACAGGGACGGGGAAAGAACTGGTCGCGCAGGCGATCCACCGCCTGTCGCCGCGGAAGGACAAGCCGTTGATCGCGGTCAACTGCGCCGCGCTGCCGCCGGCGTTGATCGAATCGGAACTGTTCGGCCACGAGAAAGGCGCGTTTACGAACGCGGCGGCGCGCAAGATCGGACGATTCGAACTCGCGAACGGAGGCACGATCTTCCTGGACGAGATCGGCGAACTCCCGATCGACCTCCAGGCGAAATTTCTGCGGGTGCTCGAAGCCCAGGAATTAGAACGCGTCGGCGGAACCCAGCCCGTCAAGCTGAATGTCCGCGTGCTCGCCGCCACCAACGTCAATATTGAGCTGGCGGCCAAACAGGGGCTCTTTCGATCCGATCTCTTCTATCGGCTGAACGTGTTTCCGATTCGAATCCCCCCCCTCCGGGACCGCCGCGATGATATCCCGATGCTCGCGCGGCACTTTGTGAAAAAATACAGCGAGCGGCACAGCAAAACTGTCACCCGCATCGGGAGCAACACGCTGAAAGCCCTCGGATCGTACGACTGGCCCGGCAATGTGCGCGAGCTTGAACACATGATCGAACGGGCCGTAATCGTCAGCCGGGGCCCGGTCCTGGTCATCGATGAATTGGATCCCCTGCCGCAGAATGGCGCCGGCAAAGACACCCCGCTCACGCTGGCCGACGCAGAACGCACCCACATCATTCAGGCCCTGACCCAAACCAACGGAGTTCTTGCCGGCAAGCACGGCGCGGCGGCGCGCCTCGGAATGAAGCGGTCAACGCTGCAACACCGGATGAAGAAACTCGGGATCAGTCGCCCCCCTCGCCGAAAAAAATAATGTGCCCACATATCGTCAGCGGCCTCCCTGCACTGCCGACGCTTCGGCACAGTACGCGTCGAGCCATTGATGTCTTGCTCGGGCTGCTCTCACAGCACTTCCCATTTCATCAGGGACTTGCGCGTCGCTCGCTCACAGTTTCACTGCCCTGGCATTATCCCTGCTCTATGTCGCCTCCATGAAACAGCACCGTCCCCTGACTCCGGAGCATCTCAGCCGAACCATCGAAGAGTACTTCGCTGAGCGGCAGGCAGAGATCCTTCCCTCCGGCGAACAGACTACAGACGGAAGGCGGCTCTCCTGGTGCGGCGATGTGTTGGAGTTTCTGACCCAAGGGCTGGCTGAACGGCTGGCCGCGCGCGGCATTACATTCAGCAAAGCGTTCCCCGGGCCCTTCCGGCTGATGGATGAAGATCGATTGACGGACGGCCGACATGTTCGCCGGTTCTGGACGATGGCGCTCGACCATGGCTGCCCCATCGCCCGTCTCTGCACCAATTTTTTTCATCGCCACGACGAAGTGACTTTGCCGCAACCACCCCAAGTGATCGCCTATCCCCCCGATCATCCGGAGCCCGATATGGAGAAACCGGCGTGAACTATGTGGCGCTCAAAATGCTGTTCGGCGATCGCGCGAAATACCTCATGCTGCTCTGCGGCTTGACCTTCGCCGTGATGCTCATTGTCCAGCAGGGTTCGATTTTCTGGGGGCTCATGATCTGGTCCCAATCCAGCGTCAGCAATCTCAACGTGCCGATTTGGGTCACGGATCCGGGCATCGCGCAGGTCGATGAGGTGAAACCGATCGCCGATACCGCCGTGGACCGTGTGCGCAGTGTGCCCGGTGTGGAATGGGCGGTGCCGCTCTACAAAGGCCTGCTGCGCGCGCGACTCTCCAACGGGGACTACCATCAGATCACGCTCACCGGATTGGAATCTTCGACGCTGATCGGGCGTCCGGCCGAAGTCCTGGAAGGCCGCTTCGAAGATGTGTTGCAGCCCGATGCCGTTGTGCTGGACCAATGGGCGGTCGAACGAATGGGCGGCCCGAACGTCATCACGATCGGCACCGTCTTCGAATTGAACGACAAACTGGCCCGCGTGGTCGCAATCGCCAAAACCCAAAAAAGTTTCACGAACATCCCGGTTGTCTACACCACCTACGAACGCGCCATCCGCTATGTGCCCCGTGAACGCCGGACCCTGTCGTACGTGCTGGCCAAAGCCAAAGACGGAATCCCAGTTGCGGACGTTATCAAGCGCATTCATGAACAGACCGGGCTGGGCGCCTTCACCGCCGAAGAGTTCGGCTGGAAGACCATCGGCTGGGTGCTCAAAAATACCGGTATCGGGATCAACTTCGGCACGACCATCCTGCTGGGTTTCATTGTCGGCATGGCAATCGCCGGACAAACGTTTTATTTGTTCACCGTGGAGAACCTCCGGCAATTCGGCGCGTTGAAGGCCATGGGCGCCTCAACCTTTACGTTAGCGCGGATGATTCTCTTGCAAGCCTTCACCGTGGGACTCACCGGCTATGGAGTCGGCGTCGGCCTCGCCACGGTATTCGGATTCTTGACGGCGCGAAGCGGCGGGTTGCCCTTCATCGAGACCTGGCAACTGCTGCTCCTGGTACTGGTGGCACTGTTGGCCATCTGCACATTCTCAGCGTTGATCAGCATCATCAAACTCGTGCGGCTCGAACCGGCGATTGTCTTTCGGTGAGCAGAATGGACCATCCAACAGAACGGCAGGCACAACCGGCCGCCGTCAGCCTCCGCGGCATCGTGAAATCCTTCGGCACGGGCGACACGAAAGTGACCGTGCTCAGAGGCATCGATCTCGACATCTACCTGGGCGAGATGCTGTTGCTCGTCGGCGAATCGGGCGGCGGGAAGACCACGCTGTTGTCCGCCATCGCCGGCATTCTCGACATCGATGCAGGCGATATCGATGTGCTCGGCGTGCCGCTGAGCGATCTGCCGACAGGCAAGCGCACGACGTTTCGCGGCCAAACCATGGGCTTCATCTATCAGCAATTCAATCTGCTGCCTGCATTGACGGCGGCTGAGAATGTCGCCGTGCCGCTCTTGATCCAGAAGATCGGCCGTTCCACAGCGCTACGGCGGGCGCGAACCATGCTGGATCGCGTGGGCCTGGGCGACCGGACGGAGTTCCTCCCGAAAAATCTCTCCGGCGGCCAACAGCAACGAGTGGCCATCGCCAGAGCCCTGGTCAATGAGCCGCGCCTCCTCATCTGTGATGAGCCGACAGCGGCGCTGGATGGCCCAAACGGACAAAAGATCATGGCGCTGTTACGCGAGGTGGGACGCGCACCGGACCGCTGTGTCGTCATCGTCACCCACGACAGCCGCATCTTTCATTTCGGCGACCGTATGGCCAACCTCACAGACGGACGGATTGTGAGTGTCGAACCGATCACCAGAGAGGACACGGCATGATTATTCTTAAACGCTTCAGCGTCTGGGTCGCTCTGGCCGGGGTTGCCTTCGCAAGCTGGGTCCTGATGGGCGCCAATAAAATCGAGCCGATGCCGACACCCATTTCAGAGCCGCCCCGCTCACCTTACGAACAAACCGTCGCGGCATCGGGCATCATCGAAGCCGTGAACGAAAACGTCCGCATCGCGCCGCCGGCCGCCGGCTTGATAACGAAAATGTTCGTGGCCGCCGGCGATCAGGTGAAAGACCAGACCCCGCTTTTCCAGCTCGACGACCGGGAGCTGCGCGCCCAACTGCTGATCCGCGACGCGGCAATTCCGCCACTGCAGGCCCAGATCGACGAGCAGAAATACCGCATCGGCGACCTCGACACGCAGTTGCGCCGCCTCAAGTCCGTGCACGATGAGCGCGCCGTCAGCGAAGACGATCTCAAGCGCACGTGGTATGCCCTCGAAGTAGCAAAACGCGCGCAGCTACGCCTCGAAGCCAATCTGAAACAGGCGATCGCCCAGCGCGAGGAAGCCGCCATCCTCCTTGATCGGCTGACGGTTCGGGCTCCACGCGAGGGAACGATCTTGCAAGTGAATGTGCGAGCAGGTGAGTACGCCGTTCCGGGGACAAGCGAGCCGCTCATGTTGCTCGGCGATACCCAACGGCTCCAAGTCCGCGCCGACGTCGATGAGGTCAATGCTCCGCTGGTTGCTCCGCAGGCATCGGGAGTGGCCTCGCTCAAGTCCATGGCCGGCACGAAAATTCCACTGACGTTCGTCCGGATCGAGCCCTATGTGGTGCCGAAGAAATCCCTGACCGGCGACAACAGCGAGCGGGTTGATACCCGCGTGCTCCAGATCATCTACCGGTTCGAGCGGCCGCCATTCCCCGTGTATGCGGGGCAACAGGTCGATGTCTTCATCCAGCGCCATCCCGCCCGTCCGGCAACATCCACAACCAGTTCTGCCGCCGGTCGCCGGCAGGAGCCGGCGCCATGACACGGCACCCGTCGATGCTCAACATCTCGCTGGCCGCTCTGAGTCTGACGGCCTGCGTGCAGGGGCAGAACTATGAGCGCCCGGCCGTTGAGATTCCGAACGATTGGGCACAAATTGCGGCGGCAGATTCGGCGCAATTTCCCGCCGATCAACAACCCGATGCCGAATGGTGGCGCGCATTCAAGGATGACACGCTCACCGGCCTTATCGACCGAGCCTTGGAACATAATCACGATGTGAAACGCGCTGTGGCCCGGGTGCTGGAAAGCCGAGCCGCCGTCATGTCTGCATCTGCGGGGCTCTATCCCCAAGTCAATCTGCAAGGCAGTTACAGCAGCCTGGCCGTATCGAAAAACACGCTCGCCGGACTCGGACTCGCGCGCGGCGGCCAGCCGGGGCCGCAGGTGTTCGCCACCCCCGGCAGCACGTTCGATCTCTGGAACGGGTCCATGGATCTGCGCTGGGAACTGGATTTCTGGGGCCGCATCCGCCGCGGCGAAGAAGCGGCCATCGCAGAAGTCGGCGCGAACGAACAGGATGCCCGGGCCATCGCCCTCTCCTTGATCGGCGATCTCGGACAGGCCTATTTCCGCATTCGAGAGCTCGATGAGCAGATTGAAATCGCCGCCAGAACCGTCGCAGTGCGGCAAGAATCCCTGGAGATCGTCAAGAAGCGGACAGCGGTCGGCCTGGCCTCCGATCTCGATGTGGCGAAAACCGAGGTCTTGCTGGCAGAAGCCGCCGGGTTGATCCCCGACCTGACGCGAAGCCGAGCCCTCGAACTGCATCGCCTTGAAGTCCTCACCGGTTCTGCGCCCGGCTCCGTAGACCTCCCTCGCAAGTCCCTTGGAACCGCGGTCACCCAACCGGAGATTCCTGTCGGCCTTCCCTCTCAATTGCTGGAACGGCGACCGGACATACTCCAATCCGAATCCACGCTGATCGCGGCGAATGCCCGCATCGGCCAGGCCCGCGCCTACTTCTTCCCCACCCTGTCCATTACCGGTCAGGGCGGCCTCCAAAGCGCCGAGTTTGCCAATTGGTTTTCCGGAAACAGCTGGAACTACAGTATCGGCCCATCGATCGCCCTGCCGATTTTTTTGGGCGGCACCAACGTGGCCCGCCTCGATCAAGCTGAATCCCGCTATACGCAAATGCTCGAGAGCTACCAGCAGACGATCCTCCAGGCCTTTCGAGAGGTCGCCGATCTGCTCGTGTCATTGAATACCCGAGCCGAGCAACTGGCTCGCCAGCGGGAACAGCTCACGGCCGCCCGGACCGCTGTGACCCTGGCCACGATCCGCTATCGCAAAGGCCTGGTGAATTACCTGGATGTGCTCGATGCCCAACGAAGCGCCCTCACGGCGGAAACGCAAGTTGTCCTGACAGAGCGGGCACGACTGACGGACATGATCAGCCTGTTCAAGGCCTTGGGAGGAGGGTGGGCACAGAGGGCTTCGCCGGCCTCTCCGTCCTAGTCCAGACACTCCACTCAATCCCCCACTACGTCATCAGTGCTTTTCCCTAAGCTGCTCAGATCGTCCACGTCAAAAGCACATTTTCACTGGCACTCTGCGAGGGCCAAGAATAGGCTGGAGTCATCCGATGAAGGAGCGGACTCTTATGGACCAGACAGCCTCTAGTACCCCGTTGTCCCAAACCTCAGCGACGATCCTCGTCGTGGACGACGAGCCATCGATTATAAAGCTATGCCGCACCCTGCTCCAGCCTGAAGGGTTCACGATACTTGAGGCTGATGGCAGTTCAGAAGCCCTGAAGATCTGTGCGAAGCATCAGGGACCGATTGACGTCTTGTTGACCGACTTGGTCCTCCCCCCCCCGGGATTCCAGCTCGCTTCCAGTTCTAATGAGTTTCCCCATGTCCATGGGCATGAGCTGGCCATGCGCGCCGCCGTGATGCGCCAGGGACTCAGAATCATCCTGATGTCGGGGAATCCTGACAAGGAACTCACCAGCCATGGGATCAAGCGAGGCGCGCTGCCATTCTTGCAAAAACCTTTCGAGCAATCTGCCTTGATTCCGCTGGTCCGCGAAGTACTGCAAACTCCTCCTCCGATGCTCAATCTGAATCAGGGGAAAGCGGCGAACGACGTCGACTGGTTCGGGTAATTCCTCGCTCAGACCTCATTCAAACACGCAATAGACGCTGTGCGCCTTCCAAACCAGGCGGGATAACTAGGGATGCTCGGTCATAAACCAGCCGGCAATGGAGAGTCTCCGGTGCTGACCGGCCGTTTGATCGACCCGGCACACCCGATGGAAGCGGGGCACGGTAAACATCGCAAGCGATCCTGGGCGAGGTTCGATGCAGTGCGTCGGCACAAGGTCGATACGCTCGGCGGTGTGATTCGGCCGTTTGGCATACACGATCAACTCTCCACCCCAGTCAGGCTGCCATTCATCATGGAAGTAGGACACCGCGGCGATTCTGCGCAGCGGCGCCCGCCGTCCGCCCATCGGATGGCCCTGATCCGTATCATCATGCGTCAAGAGACAGTCGCCGGCGGAATATGAATAGTAACAAAATCCCACGTGACGCCCGATAATGTTCGGGAACGACTCCATGTACTCTTGAATGCAGGGGAGCTGCAGTCGGGAAAGATAATGCTCTCCTTGCACGGGACCGATCTCCGCTTTGGCCCAATTGCCGGAGTTCGGAAAATCTTCTCGGACATTGGGCAAATCCGAAAGGCTTCTCCAGGCGGCGCGATGCATCCCTTCACGAAAAAATCGCCTCTCTTCAGCGGACCAGAAGTTCTCGACAACCACCACCGGACTTGTGCGGAAGGAGAATGAGGAAAGATCGGCCGGCGCCACGATCGACGGGATCGCACCCATTTGGTTATTCACACGCTCCTCCTGACCACAGTTATGGACCGGCCATCCGAGACGATTCTCTTACCATTCTGCCTGTTCAATTGACAAGATAACCCGCCGCACCAAGAAGAAACACGAAGGGGCTGCCACCTCACGGTGGCAGCCCCTTCAAGACTCACTGCACGGAACGTCTTACCAGCGATCGCGCTTGCCGCCGCCGCCACCGTTACCGCCACGGCCTCCGCCGCCGCCAAATCCACCGCGTCCACCGCCGCCGCCAGTGCGGGGCTCCTGCGGGCGCGCTTCATTGACGGTCAAGGTCCGGCCGCCGAAATCGGCGCCGTTCAAAGCCGTAATAGCCGCTTGAGCTTCAGAATCAGACGCCATCTCCACGAAACCGAAGCCTCGTGACTGGCCGGTGAACTTGTCCGTGATCACGCGCGCAGACTCCACGGCCCCATGCGCGGCAAACAGTTCACTGAGTTGTTGTTCGGTCGCCGCATAGGGCAACCCACCGACGTAGATCTTCGAACCCATGTGGGTTCCTCCTTTGAAAAAGATGATATTGTCTTGAGCTCGAGTGACGGAGGAAGGAGCGGGCCGAAGACGCGATCAATGCGGCGACTCAGGTCTGACTTCCGACGAAATTCCCGGACAAGGCAACATCGTTGCGGGCCTGCTTTATTTTAGCGATTCATCGCGAGGCCCTGGCGATGACGTGGAAGCAGCCTAACACAGGGGTCCGGTGAATTCAACGTCACTCCCCGACGCGAACCAGCAGGCCCTGGTTCCGGCAATAGGCGAAGGTCCGGTGAAACCAGGCGATCATGGCCGACAGAAACAAGAGGTTCAGCCCGACGGCCCACTCGAGATGCTCAAACGGCTGGCCGGACTGACCGAGTACGCTCCGCATCCCTTCAAAGACATGCGCAGCCGGATTGGCCCAAGCCACCGGCTTGAGCCAGGCCGGCAAAACATCCATCGGGTAGAACACACAGGAGATCGGCTGAAAGAGGAACACCATACTCCAGGCAAGCACCTCGGCCTCCTGCCCGAACCGCATGATCAGCGAGGTGGTAAACACGCCGATGACCCACCCGGTCACGACCAAATTCAGCACGAAGGGGAGCAGCCAGAGTCCGACAATCAGAATACTGTAATCGTAAAACAGCCAGGCGCACAGCCCCATCACCAGCGACACACAGACAACCTTGACGATGCTCATGATCATCGTCGCAGCAAGAAACTCGCTCGGCTTCAGCGGGCTCGCAAACAAATTCATCAAGTTTCTGGACCAGAGTTCTTCGAGGAACGAAATGGTGATCCCCTGCTGAGACCGAAACAGGACGTCCCAGAGGATCAGCGCTCCCAGGAAAAACGTCACGAAACTGGGAACCTGAGTCTGATATCGGGCGAGGTAGAGGGTGATGAACCCCCAAATGACCAGATCGAGAAACGGCCAGTAGAAAATCTCCATAATCCGGGGCAAGCTCCGGCGATAGAGATAGAGGTGACGGAACACGATGGCGGTAATCCGATGGAGCTTCATGACGCCTTAATGATGATGTTCCTCGCCGCAGCCGCCACAGCCCCCGCAGTCGCTATGCCGTCTCAACATCGTATCCATCATCGTCTGGGATCCACCGACGAGCCGTTCGCCGACACGCGTGCCGTCCGGCAATTTCCTCAGGCCCAATCCAAGCAGCGTCACCGGAACCCCCGCCACTCCCAGCAGAAACGGCCAGGTGGCTGTACGCGCAGCATCGATCATCCACACCACCCCTAAGGCCAGCAGAAGAGGGACGAGTCCCGCCGTGAGGCTGGCCCGCGCCACTTGCCACGTACTGGTTCCGCGCAGCACGCCGATGATGGCCAGCACCGACCAAAAGAGCCCCCAGCAGGCGCTGATTCCAAATCCGCCCAGCACCAGGCCCAACGCAAACGAGATGGCCGTCTCCGCCATAATATGAGATCTCCATTCCTTCCCCGCAACGCGGGGGCCGCTATGATTCTCTCGCCAGCTTCAAGAACACGTCTTCGAGATCCGCCTGCCCGAAGCGGAATACGATTTCGGCTGCCGTCCCCTCCGCCACAAGGTTGCCTTTTTGGAGGAAGATGATACGATCCGACATTTCTTCCATCTCCCGCATATTGTGCGAGGTATAGAGGACACTCAGCCCGGAGGCCTGCTGCTCGTCCTTCAGCAGGGCCCGAATCTTGTGCGCAATGTCAGGATCCAAACTGGCCGTCGGTTCGTCCAAGAAGAGAATCTTCGGTTCTGTCAAAAAGGCCTTCGCCAGCGTCAATCGTGTCATCTGCCCCGACGAAAGCTTGCGCGTAACCTTGTGCCGAAACTCCCCCATCTCTAACTTCTTCACGATGTCGTCGATCTTTCGCTGCACATCAGGCAGGCCATAGAGCCGGGCCACGACCCATAAATTTTCTTCGACCGTCAGCGATTGCGGCATCGACATATAGGTGGATGAAAAATTGACCCGCTGTAAAATCGCCTCCCGATGGGTCTCCAGATCCATCCCGAACATCGAGATCGTCCCGGAAGTGGGCGTAATGAGGCCCAGCAACATGTGCATCGTCGTGGTCTTGCCAGCGCCGTTCGGCCCCAATACACCGAGGATCTCACCAGGCTGCAGAGCAAACGAAATGCCGTTGACGGCCGTAAAATCGCCGAACCGCTTCGTCAGACTATGGACTTCAAGAACGGGTAACGCCATCGAAAGAGTCCCGGCTATCAATTGAACAGTAAGGCCGCACCGATTTTGTCAGGAAGATGACAGGTCTCGCACTTCCGGCTGATCGGCTTTCCCTTGTACTCTGTTTTGCCGTCATGACAGCGGAAACAGTCGGACAGCGCCCTGGTGCGGAGATACGATCCTTCGGGATGATCGGGAGGCCAGGGCTGACTGTCCGCCGACACATGGCCGCGCGGGATCACAATCGGATAGCCCTTGATCGGCTTTTCATGCACTACGCCGGAATGGCATGTCGTGCACCCCTCGCCCTGCCCTCTCGCTCCGAACACCTCCATATGTGCCCGGTGACTCATCACCAGCCCGACATCTTTGACGGGCGGAGGCAGATCCCGCGTGGCGATCTCCGAGACTCGCAGAATATTCCGGTGACAGCCCAAACACACATCCGACGCCACCTTTGCCTGGAGATTATGGGAATCCGTCGGCGTTCCGAACAGGTGAATCATCGAATCCTTCGTCCCGTTCCATGCCTTGTCATGGAGCCAGCCGGCGACACCTGGACGGACATGGCAGGCCACACAGGTCACTTCTTTGTGCGACGATGTCACCCAACTGTCGTACGATGGCGCAATCGTATGGCAACCGGCGCAGAACTTCGGGTGATTGGTCAGGGGAATTGCGATCCCGCCGAAGGCGAATGCTCCGGCGATCAGGGCCAGAACCCGCGTCGCTTTACGGTTCCAATTCATGCGTGACGCGCGGGAAATGCTTGATGATGAGGGCTGCGACACCCGTGACATCGTTCAAATCGAGCACCGGCACCGGAAGATCGACCGGTTTATCGGAAACGACCGCCAAGAGCCCGTCGGGAGAGACCGGCACTTCGCCGACCTGCTCGCGAATCACAACGATCTTGAGATAGCCTTCGCTCTTCCAGCCTTCCGCGATGATGAGGTCGTAGGAACCATCGAGAAACCGGTCCCGAATTTCTTCGACTTTCATCTCCTCCGGCACATCGGCAAACATCGCCAGGCTGCCGCGGGACATCACGATGACGCTGCTGGCCCCCGCGCGCTTGTGGCGCCAGCTGTCTTTCCCTTCGGTATCGAGATCGAATCCGTGGCCGGCATGTTTCACCGTCGCCACACGATAGCCCGCCCGCACCAGCTCGGGAATCACACGCTCGATCAACGTGGTCTTGCCGCTGTTCGACCGGCCGACAAATGACACGATGGGCACGGCCATGGACTCAGTCCCTTTCCACGATCAACAACAGGACGTCTTATGCCCGGTGCTGTGGGTATGCTCCGCCTGCGTTTTCCAGACTTCCCCGCTCAATAATTGCACGGTCACCAGATCGCCGGGATTCACCCGTTCCACTTCGACGGGGATATCGATCAGGCAATTCGCCTTCACCATCGACGTCAGAATTCCGGATCCTTGCGCGCCGGTCGTCCGGACCTTGAAGACACCCTCTTCCCGCGTCAGCACGCCGCGGAGAAAATGCCGCCGATCCGTCCGCTTCGAAAACTTCTCCTGGATGACCGCTTGCACGAGCGGCCGACCGTAGGTCCGGTGTCCGTTCATCTTCAAGATAGCCGGCCGCACCAGTTGCTCGAAGGTCACCATCGACGAAACCGGATTCCCCGGCAAGCCGAACGCCAGCTTGCCCTGAATTTTCCCGAAGGCCAGCGGCTGCCCCGGCCGGATCGCAAGCTTCCAGAAATTCATCTCGGCGCCCAATTCCCGAAACACGGCTTTCGTGAAATCGTAATCCCCCATCGACACGCCGCCGGACAATACCAACACATCCGCCGTTAGCCCGTGGGAAATCTTTTCCTTCAACGCCTCCGGAGTATCGCGGGCAATCCCGAGCAGAAAGGGAATACCGCCGGCTTCCTGCACCGCCGCCGCGATCCCGTAGCTGTTCGAATTGATGATCTTCTCTTCGCTGAACCGCTCATCCAGATCGGCCAACTCATCGCCCGTGGAAAGAATGGCCACGCGCGGGCGCTGATACACAAAGACAAAGGACTTCGCAAGGATCGCCAACATACCCGCGTCGCCGGGACGAATTTGCGTCCCCTTGGCGATGATGCATTCGCCCTTCTTCACGTCCTCGCCTTGCGGACGGATATTGGAGCCGCGCGCTTCCAGCTTGAAGACCCGAACGGAATCAGGCGTGTGCTCCGTATCTTCCACTTTCAGCACCGTGTCCGCTCCCTGAGGAATCGGCGCGCCGGTCATGATGCGAATCGCTTGCCCCGGGCCGACCGACTTCATCGGCATCTTCCCTGCCGGCACATCTTCAATTACCGTGAGAGTAACCGGCTTTTCGATCGCATGCTCCTGCTTGATATCGTCCCAGCGGACGGCGAATCCGTCCATCGCGCTGTTGTTCCACGGAGGATTATCCCGCTCGGCCACGATATCCTCACCCAACACACGCCCAAGCGCGTCGAGGATCGACACTTTCTCCAGGCCCAGCGTCGGGGTGGCCTCCAACACGATCCGCTGCGCCTCTTCAAGCCGCGTGAGTCCTTCTGTTGCGTCAGGTGCCTTCACAATCGCTCCCGTCTCAATGTGCATGCCGCGGCGCCACTTTCACCAATGACCCGCTCTTCTTACAAAAGGCTTCAATTTGATTTGCGATATTGTGATAGCACTCGGCCGTCGCCGTATCGGAATTGAACATGGCGAATGGTTCACCCGCATCCGACTGCATCACGACATCCGGATCGAGCGGAATCCGTCCAAGGAACGGCACGCCCATATCGCTCGCGGAAGCTTCCCCCCCGCCCTTGCGGAACACTTCGATATGATTGTGGCAATGCGGACATTCCAGGCCGCTCATGTTTTCCACGATCCCGATGATCGGCACTTCACTGTCTTTGCAGAACGTCACCGACTTGCGCGAATCCAACAGGGCGACTTCCTGCGGCGTCGTGATAATGACCGCGCCGCTGACATTGCCGAGCAGATCGATCGTCGTCACCGATTCGTTGCCGGTTCCCGGCGGCAAATCGATAAACAAGAAGTTCAGGTCCTGCCACTCCACGCCGCCCAGCAACTGATTGATGAATTCATACTTGTACGCATCGCGCCAGATGATGGGGTCATCGGGATTCTGGAGCAGGAACGACATGGAGGCGATTTTCAGATTGTAGGCCTGGAAGGGAATGATGCCGCCTGATGTGCTGATCTTGAGCTTCTGTCCTTCCGCTCCGACCATCTTCGGAATGTTCGGCCCGTGAATGTCCATGTCGCAGATGCCCACGTGCCAGCCCTTGAGTGCGAGACTGACCGCCAGGTTGGTCGTGCAGGTGCTCTTCCCGACGCCGCCCTTGTTGCTCATGATCAGCACTTTGTACTCGATCCGCTCCATCCGCTTGGCAACGAGCCATCGGCTATGGCCCTCTTTATCCTTCTGACAGGATTCATTTTCGTCACAGATCGCGCAGGCCCACATATAGGTGCAGGCGTCGCTTCCCCCGGACGTGGGCGTTTGAATGACATTCAGTTCGCGGGCCATAGTGTGTCCTTCAATATCGTATGAAGCCTGAGGCTTCGGTTATCGACGGGGGGTTCCGGTCGGCACCCCGACATACTCGCTGCCGCCGGACTTCGACATGCGCGCGGCGCCGGCCGCCACAGTCGCCGGCGTCAGCGGAGACACATCCTCAGCGCCGGCTTCTTCCGGCACCGGCTTCTTCTTGTTGAAGAAACCCGCGCTGATGATGCCGACTTCATAAAACACATACATGGGCAAGGCCATGAGGCACTGGTTGAACGGATCGGGGGTCGGCGTAAGAATGGCGGCAACGATAAACGACCCCAACAGCGCCCATTTCCGATAGCGCCGCAGAAACGGCGCATCGACCCAGCCCAGCTTGGCCATCAGCGTAATCGCCAGCGGCACTTCGAAAATGAGCCCGAAGACGAGCAAAAACCACAAAGCAAAGCCGACATATTGGGCGATCGAGAGTTGCGGGATAAAGCCGGCGTTCACACCGTAGGAAATGAGAAAATTCAATGCAAAGGGCAGCACAAAGAAAAAGGAAAAGGTCACTCCGGCCAGAAATGCCAGCGTGCTCAACATGACAAAGGGACCGACAAACCGGCGTTCCTGCACATGCAGCCCCGGCACGACAAACTGCCAGAACTCCAACAGAATATAGGGCGTCGCCAGCACCACAGCGAACAAACCGGCCACTTTGACGTTCTGCCACAGGGCTTCACCGGGAGCCAGAAAGACAAACGGCACCGTCGGGAGATCCGTCGGCTCCCAGGAGAGCGTGCTGGGCACAAACATATTCTGGAGGGGAATGCGGAGCCACTTCACGAGGGCATCGGCGTAGAAAAACGTGACGACAAACACAATCGCCGTCACGATGACGGCGCGTGTCAGCCGGACCTGGAGCTCCACCAGATGCTCCATGACCGGCATTTTTTTGTCTTCCAGCGGCTTGAAGACCGAGTCCTGCAGCCACCGGTTGAAATCGTTCAGCACCGCGCCCTCATCGTACGGGACGATGCGGCGCCGGATCTCTCAAGAGATTCCGGCGCCGCATACTCGGTCTATTTCGGATTGACTGCCACGAACAGGCTGTTGCCCTGCCGGTTCACCAGCAGCACGGCCAATTCATCCTTCTTGATCTTGTTCGCAGCCTTCAGATAGTCATCCACCGTTTTCACGGTTTCATGATTCACTTCCTGAATGATGTCGCCACGCTGTAACCCCGCCGCCTCTGCCTGACCGCCCGGCTCAACGCTGGTCACGACCACGCCGGTGGTCTTGGCGGGAATATTCAGCTGACTCATGATGGCATTGTCCAACGCCTGAATCTTGAGCGACGCCAGCACATTGTCCGGAGGCTTGATCGTCTCGCCCTGCTCTTTGGGCGGAGCCGCTTCCTTCTTGGCCAGCAACTCGTCGGAGGGCCGCTCGGCGACCTTCACGGAGATGGTTTGCTCTTTCCCGTCGCGCAACACTTTCACCTGAGCATCTTTGCCCACCATGGTCCGCGCCACCAGATTGCGCAACTGGCTCACGCTCTGAACCTCCTTGCCGTTGAACGCAATGACGACGTCGCCGCGCTTCATGCCGGCGGCAGCCGACGGTCCATTCTCATTCACGTCGCTGATGAGTACGCCCTTGCGCTGCTCCGGCAACTTAAACGACTTTGCCAATGCCGGCGTAATTTCCTGGATCGCAACACCCATCCAACCGCGCACCACTTTGCCGGTTTTCTGAAGGCTGTCGACAATATCCACCGCGATGCTGCTGGGAATGGCAAATCCGATTCCCTCCGATCCGCCGGTGCGGGAGAAGATGGCGGTGTTGATACCCATCAATTCACCGTTCATATTCACCAGCGCCCCGCCGGAGTTGCCCGGATTGATCGCCGCGTCGGTCTGGATAAAATCTTCATAATCGGCGATGCCCACGTTCCCGCGTCCCAACGCGCTGACGATGCCCAATGTCACCGTGGAACTCAGGCCGAACGGGCTGCCGACCGCCAAGACCAAGTCACCCACGGCCAGCTTGTCGTAGTCGGCCCACTTCAGCGACGGCAGATCCTTCGCCTCGATCTTAATCACGGCCAAATCGGTCTTGGGATCAGTGCCGATGGTCTTCGCCGTGAATTCGCGCCGATCGCTCAGCGTGACGGTAATCTGTGTGGCGCCTTCGACAACATGGTTATTCGTCACAATGTATCCGCTGGAATCGAGAATGACGCCCGATCCGGCGCTCTGTTCCGGCCGCCCATGCCCGCCCGGAGGGCCCGGCGGCATCGGAGGAGGCGTCGGGAGATCCCCTCCGCCCGGCTCATCACCACCGGGAGGTCCGCCGAACGGTCCTGGCGGGAGCCCGCCACGGCGACGACCACCTTCCCCGCCACCGCCCGTCACGGCGATATTCACAACGGCCGGGGTCACTTTCTTTACGATCTCAGAAAAACCTTGGGTAAATGCCGGAGGAACTCCTGCCGCCGATGCGACGGGGCTCCGATCAACCCGCCTGCGACCGTGGCCGCAAGTACAAGCCCACAACCAATGACAAACTTGGTCGCCTGCTGACTCCGATAGACCATGCTCAGTTCCTCCCGACGGTTGAACTCACAACACACATCACCCTCATCGGCAACCGGCTGAGTAGCAGCCGACCGAACGGTGCATCTTACACTAATCATTCCTTGGGCTTCAAAGAGGAAAAGTCCCCTCCGGACCGCCGACGCTGCGCCCTGAAGAGGACTCATCGAACGACATACACACCGCCTTCGCCCGGCCGGTTGTCGGATTCAGCTGCTTCGGCGGGCCGCAGCATCCGCCTCCAGTTGCCCCAGCCAGGAGTTCTGGAGCTTCAACGCAAGTCGTTTCTCGGCTTGCGCAAAGGACACCACGCGCAATGTATTGGGAGCCCCCTCATAGGTCGGCGGCCAGATACGCCGTTCCGGCTCCTGCGGCCTAAGATAGACAACCGGATACCACTGATCGATCCCCGGGGCTGTCGGACGATCCAACGTTGCCCATCCCCGGCCCTCGGCCTGCATCACCGCGCTGCCGGACTTCACATCGACCAGCGCGAATTCCAACAGCGACCAATTGTCTCGTCGATAGCCTGGCTGTGCATGCGAAGT
Organism: uncultured Nitrospira sp.; assembly: GCA_964635345.1. Taxonomy (GTDB): domain Bacteria; phylum Nitrospirota; class Nitrospiria; order Nitrospirales; family Nitrospiraceae; genus Nitrospira_D. Next base: position 21,544 of record CAZWOX010000023.1, on the reverse strand, counting down.
CCATCCCAGGAAGAGCGAGACAGGATATTCCTGCTCCGCGCTCGAAACCACCACCACCGCCAAATAATTCAACCCTTTGCTCTTCGCCAGATCGACCAGCCCGGTAAGATCTCCGCCTTGATCTTGAGGACGCACTCCCTCCGCCGAAAGCATCTCGGTCACGGTCACGGGTAACGCACGCGCGATGTCCTGCTTGAGCGTATCGCCCAGTCGCATGAGCGCCTCTTCCGGTAAAACGGCTGCGGCATTTCGATCCGGCTGATCCGGAACCAGCACCAAGCCGGCTTTTAACGGACGCTGCTCCGTTTTGAGCAACGACTCAGGAGCGGAAGGTTGGTCCAACTTGAGATACCGATCCATGCGGCTCGGAGGAACCGCGTTTGCGCATGCGACAACGAACGTCCACACCGTCAGAAAAAAGGCCCCGCGAACCAGATTGTGCATGATGCACCTCCAGGCTCAAGTAGATGGCTATGTATCGACCGCCACACACGTATACGTTCGCTCCCCCTCTGCAGATCTGTCAAGTTCTCTAGAGTCGATCGGCCCCACTTGAAATCCGGCAGAAAGTCATTTACCGTGACGACACTCCGAGGGTACTTCCACGCAGGACGCGAGGGGGAAGATCCGGTGACGCAGGAAGAATTGTACAGGGTGCTGGATCTCTCCGTTATCATCCCTGCGCACAACGAGGCCACGCGCATTCTTCCGCATCTACGCTCGATTCACGACTCCCTTTCCCGGCAAGACCGCTCCTACGAAATCGTCGTCGTCGATGACGGCAGCCAGGATGACACGATCAAAGTCGTCCGCAGCTTTGCCCGAACCGAACCGGCTTTGCGGGTGATTCCTCTCCCCACCTGCATGGGGAAAGGCGGAGCGGTCAGACAAGGCATGCTCGCAGCGCGCGGACGGCTGCAACTATTCACCGATGCCGACGGCGCGACCGCTATTACGGAACTCGCCCGGCTCGAACAGGCCATCCGGAACGGAGCTGACATAGCTATCGGTTCACGCAGCCTGGCCTCCCGGCGACAAGGATTTGATGTGAACGCCCGTTGGCACCGGAGCATGCTGGGTAGCTGCTTCAATGCGATGGTCCGCTTGGGAGGGATCCAGGGGATCGGTGACACGCAATGCGGGTTCAAACTATTCGAACGATCCGTCGCTCGCGATCTCTTCTCCGTGTCGACCATCAATGGCTACGGCTTTGACCTCGAATTATTGTTCGTAGCTCAGCAGCGCGGCTATCGAATCGCTGAAGTTCCCGTGAATTGGACCGATCAACCGGGATCGAAAGTGCGGCTTATCCGGGACAGCATCGCGATGCTCCGCGAATTCACGATCATTCACCGGAATGCGGTCAGAGGATACTACTCCCCGCTTGCGGGACCAGACACCGTCGCCTCGCTCAGCGCTCCTTCCCCGATCCCGGAGTAGCGCCCTCAGCCGGGGAATTCCCCCTCGCATAAACCACCACCTTCATATCCTCATATTCATTGCTCCATCCCGAAGTTGCCGCCAACACCGTCGCAAGCGCCGTTCCTCTTTTCAGCAACGCCCAATCAACCGCGTATTTTTCAAGGAGATCGGTCCGAGGAATCGGCGCCGAGACGAGATCGACATAATCTTTGAAGATCCATCGATCGCCGATCTGCCAGGCCGGCATCCGCCCATCGATGAACGTCCTGAATCCCGGCAGTTGCCACAGCAGAAAGCCGCCATACTGATAGTCATGGACCGGCCTTGAACCTAAACGATCGCGATGGGCGCGAATCCACCGGACCGCTTCAATGGGATAGGACGTCCGACGAAAAGCCACGTCAGGATTCGCTCCGAACCGCCAGACATCCCGCACATGATCCGGACCGAGCAAGACCAGCAAACAGGCCAGCGCCACCGTTACGCCCATCGTCCACTGTGCTGCCCCACGCTGCCGCAGCGTCAGAGCCGAAACTATCCGGTCAAATCCGATTTGTGCCAACTCAACAGCAAGAGGGAGACTGACGATCAAAAAAAGCGGAACATTCCGCAGATGCCGGCAGGCGACGAAGAGAAATGCCAAGAACACTCCGATGCGCACCGGCTCAAGACGCCGATACCAAAGCCCCATCGCAACCGTCAGCACGCCCAGATAGATCCCGAACAACCGACCGGCCAAAGTCTCCAGTGAGGGCCGTTGCCATTCCTGTAACATTTCCACCATAAATTGATTCGCCAGCGAGTCCAAGATTTCCTGGTGGAGCCGCCAGCCATAGGGATTCACCAGCGTCACCAGGCCGGCCAGACCGGTCACCAGGGTCAGCCCCCACAGATCGGCGGGAGACAGAGACGCTTCATCACATATTCGGATCACATCAGGCCGTGCATGAGAGCCCATGACCACACACCAATTCAATCCGACCACGACCGCCAACAGGAAGAGCCCCGCCGTAAATCCGCCGTGCAGGTTGGCCCAGAGGAAAAAGAGCGACGGGAGCATCCAGATCGTCCACCGGGCTCCTTGCCGCAGCCGATCAAGCACCACCAGGCTCCCGGCCACACCAAGCAAGGTGACCACCTGCGTGCGCGCTCCCAGGAACGGCAGTGCCACCCACAAAGACAGGACACAGACGACCAGGCGAATCGGCCAGATCGCCTGCCCCGTCCATGCTGAGATGATCCAGGCCGCAGCGGTGACAAGACCGAAGAACGCAATGACAAGCAGGCCCCCGGCGGAACCTCCGGTGCTATAAAGCCACCCGAGCGCGAGATCGGTCAGCCACGCATGCTCCACCCAGGGCCAATCCGGCATCGTATGCGAGTAGGGATCGAGCGCCGGCAGATGCCCTCCAGACATGAGTAAATCCAATCCGGTCCGCAGATGCCAGCCAAAGTCCGGCTCGGTCAACGGCTGTAACGCAAAGTTCGCAATGATCAGAAGCAGGAGAGCATTCAATGCAGAAGCGCGAATGGCGGGCGCCTGACCTGAATCCGCCGGCGCACCCTTCGAATGCGGGCGTTTCATAGCAGGCGGGAACCAGCCTGGTTTGCCACGAGCAGATTCCCCAATACCAGCCAATCGACCTCCGTGCGCTGGAAGCAGTGAACCGCTTCTTCCGGCGAGCAGACGATCGGCTCCTGCACATTAAAGGAAGTGTTGAGCAGAACAGGCACGCCGGTTCTCCGGGCGAAGGCCTGCAGCAATTGATGGAAGAGAGGATTGGCGCACCGATCGACCGTTTGAACTCGCGCCGACCCGTCCACGTGCACCACGGCCGGGATCATGCCCTTTGCGCTGGGCTTCACAGAGACCGTCAACATCATAAAAGGAGAGGGGACAGGCACATCGAAGTACGCGCCCGCTTCTTCTGCCGGCACGGAAGGCGCGAAGGGACGGAATACTTCGCGCTGTTTGACCTTGGCATTGATCAGCGCACGAACGTCCTCCCGGCGTGGATCCGCCAGCAGACTCCGATTACCCAATGCACGCGGCCCCCACTCCATGCGCCCCTGGAACCAGAAGACCAGCTTCCCGTTCGAGAGCTCCTGGGCGACAAGGTCGCACAGCTCCGCATCGCCTAACCGCTGAGCCTGGAACCCCGCTTGCCGCAATGCAGCCTGGCAATCTGTTTCACTGAACTGCGGCCCCCAATACGCCGTCGTCATGACCGGACGCTGAGTCATCGCCCCGCGCCGACACGTGTGCCACAACGCGGCGCCCAGCGCGGCACCGGAGTCACCGGCGGCGGGAGGGATGTAGATCTCGCGAAAACCCGCCTCCCGCCGCAATCGACTATTGGCGACACAATTGTAGGCCACTCCGCCCGCCAGACAGAGCTGATCGACCTTTGTCTTCGTGCGGAGCGCGCGGGCCACAGCCAGCAAGACTTCCTCCAACACCAGCTGAACGCTCGCCGACAGATCGCGATGTCGCTGCATCACCTCTTCATCCGGCAGCCGCGGCGCGCCCAGCAAGGAGACCAACCCGGGAACAAAGATCCCGACCCGCGCCAGATGAAAATCCAGCAATGTCGTATTCAACGTAAAGGTTCCGTCGGGAGCCAGCCGGAGGATATGCCGGCGAATGGTCTCGGCATAGCGCGGTTCTCCATACGCGGCCAACCCCATCACGATGTACTCATCGTGATCCGGCTTGAACCCAAGAAAGGCGGTCATGGCGGCATAGAATTGGCCGAGTGAATGCGGAAGCGCAGTGCGACCGAGCCCCTGAATCTGCCGCCGGTCCGCAAATGCCGTCATCGTCGTATGGGACTCGGAGGCCCCGTCGGCCACCAGGATGGCGGCCTGTTCAAACGGCGAGACCAGAAACGCACTCGCGGCATGGCACATGTGATGATCAAGAAACGTGACAGGGGGACAGGGTGTCCCGTCAATCTGTCCACTCAGCTTCCGCCGCAAGCACGCGAGTTCCCACCACTCTTGTCGCAGACGCTCAACCGACCGTCGGCCTTTTTCTCGAAACAACTGGGGCGATCGGAGCATCGCGCCGAGCGCCAGCCGCGCGCGTGTCCCGATCTCCCAATACTTCCACGGCACCGCAACCGTATCGACATCGGCCAAGCGAAGGCCGGCTTCCTTCAGACAATAGCGGATGGCATGGAGGGGCAGCGCCGACACATGCTTGATGCGAACGAAGCGTTCCTCTTCCGCAGCCGCCACAATCCGCCCGTCTTGGACGAGCGCCGCTGCCGCGTCGCGCATATTGGAAAGTCCCAGAGTGAACATGGGGGATGAGCATAGATCGAGTAGCCGCAATGCCGCAAGAGAAGCCCGTCCTCGTGTTGCTTTCACTTTATGAATCCGGTACGGTGCCCATTCGAAAGAACCGCTATTTCCGGAGCCAGAGCCCTAATGAACCGTCCCTATTTGATGCCTTCCCAACCACCCGTGGCACGCCTCCGAACCATCCTGACAACCGTCTGTCTGATCGCCACAGTCGGGTGTGCCAGCCGCTTGGAGTTTCCTCCAATGGGTGAGCCGTTGCCCGTCTCAGTCAAGCTGGAAATCCCTGCTTCGATCAAAAATCTGCGGGCGGAATATACCGACGGATGCGGGCACCTCATGCAGGTCCCGCTCGGAACTCGTCTGGAAGAAGCCCTGGTGGAAGGCGCTTATCGGACGTTCAAATCCGTCTCCTATGAAGAGGGCGGAAGCAAAGATGCGGTGCCGGAGGCAGTCGTCCGCGTGGATCTTGTGAATTGGTCATTCAAACTTCAGCAGGACAACGTCTACGACCGCGTCCCGGCGAATATTCAATTGAATGCCATCGCACGGGTCTATGATCTCGCCGGGAAGGTCTTGCGCGAATCCGAAGTGAAGGTCGTCCGCCAAGAGCGATTGCGACTAGAAGCCACCCAGCGCAACTGCGACTACATCATCGACCCCTTTATCCAAGACACCTCTGTCGACTTTGCCGCCAAAGTTTCGATGGACGTTCGGCAAGCCTTCGGAGGAACGGCCCAGGCGGCTGTGCCGGCGGTGGTCTCCGCCCCTCACACAACGCCCCAACCTACATCGGGGCTCCCGACAAGCAAGCCTCAGCCTCCGCCTGCAACGGCATCCGCTTCTTCCCTCCGCTTTAAAGCGATGGTGCTCGATGAAAATGGCAATCTTATCTTGGAAGGCGGTGAACGCGTCCGAATCCGCGTTGATATCGTGAACGCCGGCATGGCGGCGATTCAGCAGGCCATCGTGTCCCTCTCCGGAAATCAGGCGCTCATTGCGCATTTCCCGTCAGCCGTGCTTCCTGTCCCGACATTGCAACCGGGAGAGACCAAGTCGATTGAGTTTGTGGCCACCCTGCCGCCTTCGATTCAGCCGCAGAAAACCGAACTCCATGTCACAGTCGAAGAACCAGCCTCGCACCAGGCGGCCCCCGCACAAACGCTGGCGGTCGTGATGCAGACGACCGGCATTAGAACCGATGACGTGGATCAAATCCCCGTCGCCACCACGGAGTTTCGCCAACCCAACACGTACCTGATCTCGATCGGAATCGGATCGTACCGGGACCAGCAGCTCCTCCCCCGCAAGTTCGCGTCACTGGATGCGGAGATGGTGTCCAACTACTTTCAGGCTCTCGGCGGCGTCCCCGCCGCCAACGTCCGCCTGCTGCAGGACTGGAAAGCCTTACGCCCGGATATCGACGAAGCGCTCCTGGACTGGCTCCCGCCGCATATGACCAAAGATGCCGTGGTCATTGTGTACTTCGCCGGCCAGGCACTGGTGACCCATACAGGAGAAGTGCTCCTGGTTCCCTACGAGGGCAGCCCAACCGCCACTTCGCGCCTCTATCCACTGAAAGACCTTGAAGCGGCGCTGGCACGACTCAAAGCGAAACAGACAATCCTGCTGTTCGACGGAATGGTGTCGAAGCTCCATAGCGACCCCAAGATAAAAAACCTCCCCCCTCGCTGGGACGCAGCGGGATCCTCTCTCATCCGCATTGTCAGCAGCGACAGCCTCGGCAAGGGTGTTGAAGACGACAAACACCGCCATGGACTGATGACGTACTACCTGCTCCGCGCTCTACGAGGAGAGAGCGACTCGAACCGCGACGGGTCCGTCACCCTCGCAGAGGTGGCCGCATACGTGAGCCAGAAAGTCACATGGGCGGCGAAGACACAATTTAGCAGCGATCAACGCCCGCTCATTACTCCGCCGCTCAAACAGGCGGATCCGACCTCCGGTCTGGTGCTGAGCAAACTCGCGGCGATTCGAGGCGAATAGCCCCTTTCAACGTCCGCCGGCCTCACACAGAATACATGCTCTGCTGATCCGGTGTGCGGCACAGCCGCTGACCGCCCTCCCATCCGCAGCGGAGGGGGCCCTCCGTCGGCTCAGGAAACCAGGGACGATCAAAGAAACCGATCTCTCAGGACGACGGCGCGGCCGTACGGAAAGAGGCGCGTCTAACGGACGCGCTCAGCCCAAGGAAAGTCTCACCAAAAAGCGAGAGGGGCGGGAGATCGCTCCCCCACCCCTCTCTCTCAACACAGCACCCTCTGCGGGAATTACTCGCCCTTGCAGAAGCTCCGCTCGTAGTTGATGATCGTCCAGGCTTCTTCTTCGGTGACCGCGGCAGGGATCAAAGACACCATGCCGGTTCCCGCGCTGCCGTTCTTGATGACCCAGAACAGCTCGCCATCTTTCCGCTTCTTGTGGAACTTGCAATTGGTAAAGTCCCGGGGGCTCGGATCCAGAATCGCGCCGGCCGGTCCATCGCCTTTGCCTTCCTTTCCATGACAATTGAAGCAGGTGCCTTTGCCCTCGAACAACGCCTTACCCTTGGCAATGCTCTCAGGAGTCGAGGCAACCGGATTCTTCATGGCCTTTGCATCGCTCATCTGATCGGCTGGAACACGAGGCTTCAACGGATCTTTTTCCGCAGCTCCCGCCACCGTCACAGACATGAGCATCAGGGCTGCAGTGATTCCCAAGAACTTCGAGAAGTAACCCATCGCACGTCCTCCTTTGTGTTGAACCCACCACATGTGAACTCGGCCTCAAGCCGCCGGCATTATGATACCGATACAAAAAATTTACTGAAACGCGCGGACTATAGCAACCACGCTCGATTCTTGTCAAGAAATCCGTCCTCTGACTGCTACCCCGTGAGCGGCACAATCACCCGATTTCCCGACTTCGCCCGCTGTACCTTTTCCATACATCAAGGAGCGTGCCACAAGAACCACATCTTGAAAGGCCTTATTTGAGCCATTTACAGCAATCAATCCTGGCGAGGCCCTCACCCAGGTCTCGTCGTGACACCTTTGCGCCACAAACTTTCCATTGTTGCCCCATGCGCGGACCGATGAGAGCCAAGGCTGAGCCATTTACCCTGGCCACCACCTCTGCAATGGCGGGCAAGGCGTAGAGACTGGTGGCGAGACCTGATGGACAGAGCCCCGCTTGAGGAGAGAATGAAAGCGATGGGCGGCAGCCTTACCGCTTGATCACCACGTCGCGAGCCACTTTCCCACTCGGACCAAAAGGCTTGATCGGCTTTCCATTGAGTTCAGCTTTCACACCACCGGCATTGCCCAGCGTCAAAATGAACTGGTCCTGCCCTTTCCAATGAGCCTTTTCACCCGGACGCAGCAACGCCTCTTGCGGACTGCCGCTGTCGATCTGGACCACGACCCAACTCAACTCATTGGCCTCAAGATCCAGCACCAATTGTCCGTCCAAAGCCGGGGCTCCTTCGATTGCAATGCCGCCAAGCGGCCCATCCGTGCCGGGCGACGCCGTCGAAACAAGATCGGGTTCGGACTTCGCCGCAGCCACCGGAGCATGGCCTCCTGCCGGTTCAGTTGCGTGACCCTCCACCGCAGGCTTCGTGGGAGCTGGAGGTACGACTTCCCTTGACTTGGCTGAAATGGGCGCTGGATCCTGATGGGCGCTTGGCTCTCCGACTTCTTTTGTCGCCTGAGCGCTTCGCTTATTCGATGTCAGCTCGGAGGTACTTCGTCGCAAGACCGACGATTGCTCGCGGCTCAGCAGGAAAATGAGCGTCAACACCGCAATCCCGATCGCCACTGCCACCGCTTTTCGGTTGGCTTGGCGCTTGCGCTCTTCTTCAACCTGCCGAACCTTCAGCCTTTCTCGCTCATCCTGCTTTTCGTAAAAGGCCCCGGCTGACTGGACAAACCGGTGAATCGCATCTTCTTCATCAAGACCCAGAGACCGCGCATAGGACCGAACAAACCCTCTGGCAAAGACCTGGTCCGGCAACTTGGCGAAATTCCCATCCTCCAGCGCTTTGACAAAATCCGACCGAATGCGCGTCTTCGCCGCGACTTCGTCGACGGTCAGTCCCTTGGTCTCACGAACCTGCCGAAAGAATTCGCCAACCGATTCCATACACCCTCGACTACTTTAACCGGGCCAAAAGTTCTGTTGCTGCCGCTGCATACTCGCCGCCTTTATCCATCATCTTCACCTTGCTGAGAATCTCTCGCGCCTTGGCGGCATATCCCAACTTGGAATACACCCGCCCCAGTTCGAGATGGGTCAATGCCGGAGGCACACTGGCAGGATTCGCAGCCACTGCGTCCTCCAACGACTCCATCGCCTCCAGGAAATCTCCCCGTTGGGTCAATGCCCGGCCCAAATGGAACCGCGCCAAATCCGGAGTGGCATAGAGGGGATTGGCCAGTGCGGCCCGGTAAGACCGGATCGCCTCATCCCACTTCTCCTGGCTTGCCAGCACTTGTCCCAAATAGGTATGCGCTTCTGAATAGGCGTCGTCAATCTGGATGGCGGCTCGAAACTCTTCTTCAGCCTGGGCTAATTTCCCCTGAATGGCATAGACATGGCCCAGACCATAGCGCGCCTCTTTGTTCTTCGGATTGAACTGGACCGCTTTCTGAAACGAGACGAACGCTTTCTGCCGATCCCCGCTGAGCGTCGCGATGCCTTCCTGGTAATGGCCCTGAGATTTCTGAATCGACTCTTCCGTCGCGGCACAGGCGCTCGCGAGCAGACCGACGACCACAAGCACGCTGCGCCCATACTGCGGCACTCGCCCTAGCCCTCGTCCACAAATCTGTTCACGATCAGGCATTACGACACATCCTCAAAATGAGTCAATCGCTTGAACTCCTGGAACCGCGTCTGAATCTCTTTGTAATCCAGGATACGTAACCGGTCAAGGCTAAAGGATTCTACGGTAAAAGACGCCATCACACTTCCAAAAATAATGGCTTGCTTCATCGCCTCAGGAGAACGATTGCCGGTGGCGGCGAGATACCCTAAGAAGCCGCCCGCAAAGGTGTCGCCGGCGCCGGTGGGATCCCGCACATCCTCCAGAGGAAACGCGGGTGCGCCGAATACCTGCGTTCCGTTGAACATCAGGACACCATACTCCCCGCGCTTAATGATGAGATGCTTGGGTCCCCGCGCCAACACTTGCTTCGCCACCTTGACCAGATTGGAATCTTGCCCCAACGCGCGGGCCTCACCGTCATTGATGATCAGAATATCGATTTTCTCTAAGACCTTCCACAAGGCATCGCGCCTCCCGTTGATCCAGAAATTCATCGTGTCGCAGGCGACCAAACCTGGGCGTTCAACTTTCTGCAAGACATCGAGCTGCAGCTCGGGATCGATGTTGCCCAGGAACAGCACATCGGGTGAACGGTACGCCTCAGGAATCTTGGGGCGGAATGTTTCAAACACGTTGAGCTTCGTATCGAGCGTCTTCGCCTCATTCAGCTGATGCGAATATTCCCCCTTCCACCGGAACGTCGCCCCGGGTCGCTGCTCCAGCCCCGTCCTGT
>CAZWOX010000023.1:0-11251 GCA_964635345.1 uncultured Nitrospira sp. | reverse complement strand
GATCAATTCCACGACTCTTGAGAAACGCAAGGTGCTGGGCGGGGAAATCCTCTCCGACGACGGCAATCAGCGCGACCGCTGTAAAAAAGCTGGCCGACGTCGAGAAATACGTCGCGGACCCTCCAAGAATATCGCTCCCCTCTCCAAACGGTGTCTTCACCGTATCGAGCGCAACCGAACCCACCGCTAGTAACTTCCCCATAGTTTACCGCGCTCCCTTCTTCGCCCCGAAGACACGCCGCGTGAGAATCCCGAATTTCTTCCGGACTGCCGTTGAGATGCTCGTTGGAGCGGTCACGATCGCATTGTCCAGCGCCCGATGGCAGGGGCAGGCCGGCGCATCGGCCACGGACGGCACCACCGCTTTGAGAATCTGTTTTGCCAGGGCCACGTTGTGGCGAAGCGTGGCCAGAATCGCCTCTACCGTCACAGCGTCCTGCGTCTCATGCCAGCAATCATAGTCGGTGGCCAACGCCATGGTCGCATAGCAGAGCTCTGCTTCGCGCGCCAACTTCGCCTCCGGCATATTGGTCATCCCGATCACATCCACACCCCATTGCCGGTACAGCCGCGACTCCGCTTTGGTCGAAAACTGCGGCCCCTCCATGCACAGATACGTACCGCCGCGATGGAGATTTCCGCCCACCCCTTCGCCCGCAACCGCAAGCGCTTGGGCCAGCGACGCACAAATCGGCTCTCCAAACGCGACATGCGCCACGATGCCCCCTTCAAAAAATGTGGAGGCGCGCCGCTTTGTGAGATCAATGAACTGATCAGGGATCACCACGTCGCCGGGCTCAATCCGTTCCTTCATGCTCCCCACCGCGCTGACAGAAATGATTCGCTGCACACCCAACGATTTCATGGCGTAGATGTTTGCGCGATAGTTAATTTCGCCGGGATTCAAAAAATGTCCTCGACCATGCCGTGAGAGGAACGCAACGGACACGCCGTCCAGCCTTCCCACGCGAATCGCATCCGACGGCGAGCCGAACGGCGTACGAACCCGCGCCTCGCGAACGCTTTTCAACCCCTCAATGTCATACAACCCGCTCCCGCCGATCACACCGATCGACGCCTTGGACCCGTGCGCCTGACGTGCCATGAACCCGTGCTCCTCTTACGTCACCGACCTAGACCGGCAAGGCACGCGCGGTGCCAAGCGATGCCATGAATTGCTCAATCTGTTCAACCACCCGATCGGCGGTGCGACTCGCCGGCTCCTGCTCATCGATCATCAACCATGTAATTCCCGGTTCCTTTCGAAACCAGGTCATCTGGCGTTTCGCAAAGTGCCTGGTGTCCTGTTTGAACCGTCGCACCATTTCTGCCGCATCATACTCGCCGGCGAATTGTGCGGCGAGGTGCCGATATCCCAATCCCTTCATCGATCCAAGCGCCCGGCTATACCCGCGAGCCAGTAGAGCCCGGGTCTCTTCTACCATGCCATGCGCCAACTGCCAATCGATACGGGCTTCGATCCGGCGATGGAGGTGCTCTTTGGGGCGCTGCAGCCCGATCAGCAACGTGGGAAACGCCGAAACTTGCGATTGATGATGTGCGTGCAAGGAGGCGAGCGAACAGCCGGCCAAGCGATAGACCTCCAGAGCCCGAATCACTTTTGACTCATCGTTGGGATGAAGCCGTGACGCGGTGACAGGATCCACTCGCACAAGCTCGGCATAGAGACCTTCGCGTCCCTGCGCGACCACCAGCGCCATGAGTTCCTGCCGGATGTCCGCATCGGCCTCCGGCGCCGCACAGATTCCTCGAATCAAGGTACGAATGTACAACCCGGTTCCGCCGACGACCAACGGAAGACGGCCGTCCTCGATCACCCGGTCGATTTCTCCTAAAGCCTCCCGTCGATAGCGCCCGGCGTTATAGGGCTCATCGGGATCCACAAGATCGATTAACCGATGCGCAATGCCCTGCCGCTCTTGCACCGACGGCTTATCCGTACCGATGTCCATCCCGCGATAGACCTGGCGGGAATCGGCCGTCAGGATCTCGGTGTTGTAGCGCCGGGCGACCTGGACTCCGACCGCACTCTTCCCTGTGGCCGTAGGCCCCAGCAAGACGACAAGCGGACGATACCGGTGAATCCGGTCGGCCATCATATCGGATGGAGTAGACATGCTGATGATCGCAATCCGTCCCCGTTACCACCCGACCCGACCAAACAGCTTCTCAAGCTCGTCCCCGGTCAGTTGAAAGACCGTCCGGCGTCCGTGCGGGCACGTTTGGATCTTCCCTTCAACGAGCCAATCTTCAGTCAGCTGTTGGATCTCCGGAAGCCCCATCGACCGACCGGCCCGCACCGCACTGTGGCAGGCTAACGAAGCCAGCACGGGATGCACGCGCGCTTCAAGACTGGACGCTTGCCCCCAAAGACCGAGATCCTCCAGCAAATCTTGCAAGAAAGCCGGAGCATCGATCGCACCGACCCCGAGCGGCACGCTTCGCACAAGCACCGTAGACGGACCGAACGGTTCGATCTCAAGCCCCAGATTCGCAAGGTCGCTTTGGTAGTGCTGCAGCAACGCCGCGTGAGGAGCGGAGAGTTCCACGGCCTCCGGAATTAACAAGGGCTGTGAGGCCATCCCGCGCGCAACCCAGGCTCGGTACAACCGCTCAAACAAAACGCGCTCATGAGCCGTATGCTGATCGAGTATAGTCAATGCACCACCCACCTGCACGACCAGATACGTGTGGTGCAGCTGTCCGAACGCCACCACATCCGACGAAGGGACACGCACATACGACTCAGCGGCTTCGCTCACAAACACGAGCTGATCGGCTGGCGGTGGAATGCTGCCGATAACCTGAGGACCTGCCCGGCCTGCTCCCGCCGAAAGCACCGTCGCCTGAGCGGGGAACCAGGCCCGCGACAATCCCTTGTTGACGACCGGCTCTCGCGGAACGAAGGGCTCGCCGGCGACCGGCTCGTCTCGACTGAGCGCCTGTCGCACAGCGCGCCGGACCAGCTGATGAATCGCTTCTTGTTCCGCAAAGCGAACTTCGCGCTTCGAGGGATGCACATTCACATCCACACGATCCGGATCGACTTCTAAAAACAACACGAACTGGGGTTGCCGCCCCTTGGGAAGAAACGAGCCGTAGCCTTCGACAATCGCATGGGAAACCGCCGCACTCCGGACCGGCCGGTGATTGACAAATATTTCTTGCGGCGTTCGCGATGCTTTTGCGTGGTTCGGATCGACGATCACCCCGCTGAATCGTGCTCCCGGCTGTCCGGCTTCGACCGGCACCGCCTGATCGAGCATGAACCGGGGATAGACCTGGCCGATACGGTCCCGATCCGTCGCCACAGCCGGATAGTTCAAGGTTTCCTGCCCGTTACAGGTCAATTTAAAATGGACCGCCGGCCAAGCAAGCGCCGCTTGCTGCACGACGCGTGTGATATGGGACGATTCCGTCGGAACAGATTTGAGAAACTTTTTACGCGCCGGCTGATTGTGGAAGAGATCGGTGACTTCGATGCGTGTCCCGACGATCGGAGGCGCGTCGAGGACCTGCAGGGTCGCTCCGCCCCGCAGCTGCAACTCGGTGCCCACAGGCTCCGACTGCATGGCCGTGACGAGCCGCACATGCGAAATCGAGGCGATGCTGGGAAGGGCCTCTCCGCGGAACCCCATCGTGCGGATAGACCACAGATCCTGATCGGACCGCAGCTTGCTGGTGGCATGGCGCTCGAACGCCTGCGGCGCATCGGCCCGGCTCATCCCCTCGCCGTCGTCCGTCACACGGATGCAGGCGAGCCCCCCGTCCTTGATCTCGACGGTGATGGTCCGGCTCTGCGCATCCACACTGTTTTCGACGAGCTCTTTGACCACGGCGGCCGGACGTTCGACGACTTCGCCGGCGGCAATCCGGCTCACGACCTCGCCCGGCAGGATACGGATTTTTCCGCTCGAACTGGCGCTCAGCACAACACTACACTCCACAGCATTTTGACGAAGGCTGACTGCGTGAGGCGGGAGATCGCGCGTCCGCGACCGTCACCGAATATCGGCAAGTTTATTCTTTGCGAGCTTGGCTTCATCCGAGGCAGGGAACTCCTCAATCACCCGCTTGAGATATTTCCTGGACTTCACCAAATCACCGGTTTCCGCCGTCGCCAAACCCAGCTTATAGAGAGCAGCAGAGACTTTTTCGTTCCCGGGGTATTCCGCGACGAGATACTCGAATGTCGTCGTGGCGCGCGCATAGTCCTTCTGATTATAGAGGGATTCCCCCAACCAGTAATGCGCGTTGGGCGTCAAAGAAGTCCCGGCGAAGTCTTTGGTGAATCGCTGAAATCCTGACACCGCCAGATCGTACTTTCCGTTGAGAAAATCGTTGTATGCGAGATTGAAGGCGGATGTCGGGGTGATGCCAGGCATGCCGGACACAATAGAGGAACTCTCGCCTTGACCTGGGGCCTTGCTCGACTTCGCCGCTTTAGGCGCATCAGACACGACCACATCGGACCGGGTGGATGCGAGTCCTGCACCGTCTTCAAGTTTGGCCAGCTTCGACTCCAGCTTTTGAAGGCGCGCAGCCAGCTCATCGACCCGCGGCTTTCCCGACTCAACATCCTTAACACGTTCGACCGATTCGAGACGCCGCAAGACCGCATCGACCCGCTGATGGTCCTGCTCTTGGGAGCGCGACACCGTCGAGAGTTGATCCCGTAATTCGACAAAGTCGGCGTGCTTGGCGCAGCCCGACAGAGTTAACAACGTCCAGGCGATCCCGACGGCCTTCATATAGGGGAAAATATCGGCGCGCATGAAATCTATCGACCCTCCTTCAACTGAACCAGCTTGTCGGATGCCTTGCCAGCCTCGGGGCTCCTCGGATACAGCGTGACCACTTGCTTGAATGCTGTGGACGCACGCTTCTTGTCTTTCAGCGCAAGATAGGCATAGCCCTTCTTGAGGATTGCCGCCGGCACCTTCTCGCTTCGGGGATAATCCGACTCGACCTTGTCATACGCATCGATGGCTCGCTTGAAATCTTTGGCCCCGTAGTAGGCCTCCCCAAGCCAATAGCGGGCATTTGGAGCAAGATCCGAGTTCGGATAGTTGGCAAGGAACGCCGAAAATCCCCGTCGCGCTCCCTCTAAATCACCGTCACGGAATAGGGCCAACACCCGTTCATATTGTCCACGATCTGCTGCGATATCGACGGGAGGAGCGGCAGCGACAACCGGAGCCTCCACAGGAGCGGAGATCGACGCCACCGGGGCAGCGGGACTCTCCCCCTCCTCCGGTGAGGCCTGCTGAGGCTGAGCCTGGCGCGAGGACGAAGCCGCCTCAGCCTGGCGCGCCTGCCGTTCAGGTGCGGGGGCTTCCATTGCAGGAGAAAGAGTAGACCGCTGCGCCGGCTGGAGATTCTGCGTCTGTCCCCCGTTTTTTTGGCCCACTTGCTCCAATGACCGGCCCAATGAATCGATTCGCCGATCCTGCTCGTCAAACCGGGCCAAGAGTTGTTGACTGACGGCCTCCACGCGATTGACTTGCTCCAGAGACCGGCCCAATGAATCGATTCGCCGATCCTGCTCGTCAAACCGGGCCGAGAGTTGTTGACTGACGGCCTCCACGCGATTGACTTGCTCCAGAGACCGGCCCAATGAATCGATTCGCCGATCCTGCTCGTCAAACCGGACGGAGAACTTTTGGCTGACGGACTCGAGCGTCTTCACCACCGACGCCACGCTCTTGTTGACCCCATCAAGGTGGCCGCTCATGGTCCGATTGGACTCGTTGATATGAGACACCGCCGCCTTGTTATCGGCATCGACCTTCCCTGAGATCGCCCGGGATTCCTGCTCGCCCTGAGTGACACGATCATTCAGGCTGGTGAATGCCGTTTTGAATCCGGTGAGCGACTGGTTGAACTGGGTCAGGTTCTGAGACACTTTCTGATCCAGATTCTGCTGACCGGCCTCCAGATCTCTCCGCTGTCCATCCAGCCGCTCAGCCACCTTCCGATCCAGCACCTCATTGCTCTGCTTCACAGCCATCAGCACGTCGCGTTTGAGATCTTCTGTCGCCTTACCGACCGCCCGGGACAACTCGTCAAGACGCGCATTCACCTTGGCATCTTGCGTTTCGAGACTTTTCTGGAGCCACACATAACGGGTATTGGTATCCGACTCGAGCTTGGCCGACAGCTGTTCCAGCTTCTTCGTTTGCTGTTCCAACTGCGCCGAGCGATGCTTGAGATCTTCCTGCTTGGACTGAAGCTCCTCCGCCTGGTGGCGAGCTTTTTCCAGCTCCCCGCGAAGTTGCGGCAGATCTTGCTCCCGCAGGTTGGAAATCTCCTGGCTCTGCCGAGCCCGCGTCTGAGAGAGCTGATCGTCCTGCTGCTTAATCTTCTGCTGCAGGGCTCGCTCGGTTTGTTTGAGATCGGCCTGTTGCGCCACACATCCGGACAACAGCGTGAAGAGCATGACTAGAACGACAACCACCGCACACCTCACTTGCTGGAGATGATCCTGATCTATTCTCGCCGTCCGTGCAGCGCCCCAACGCATACGATCTTACTTCCCGGACTTCACGACCACATGACCACGGCGATTTTGCGCATAGCACGCTTCGCTATGGTCCTTGCAGAACGGCCGCTCTTTCCCGTACGACACCACTCCCAGGCGATTGGCGCTTACACCGAGCTCGACCAAATAGTTCCGAGCGGCCTTCGCTCGCTTTTCGCCCAGCACGAGGTTATAGGCCGACGTCCCGCGCTCATCGCAATGCCCTTCAATCTTCAACTGAGAACCCGGATTCGCCTTGATCCACTCGGCATTGCGGGAAAGCGCCTGGCGGCCTTCCTCTGAGATCGCAAAGCTATCATACCCGAAGAACACATCTCGCAAACCGGCCGCATCGGCCGCGGCCTGCTCGGACCGAATTTCATCCATCTGCCGGCCACTCTGGGAAGGATCCAGCTTTGCCATCATCGTCCCGCCGTTCACACGCTCCTCGCCGGGGCTCTTATCGAGTCCACGCAACCCGCCGGACCCGTCTCGCCCAGCCAGCGAGGTGTCGGGGAAATTGGAGCTGACTCCACCTCCGGTCGATCCGGTTGATTCAGTCGATCCGGTTGATCCAGTTGATCCAGTTGATCCGGTCGATTCGGTTGATCCGGTCAATCCAGTTGATCCAGCCGATCCAGTCGATCCGGTTGATCCAGTCGATCCGCCTGTGCCACCGGCACCGGAAGTTCCTTTGGCCATTCCCGCCTGTGAAGACTGGGTGTCCCCGCCTGATTGCACGGACTTCTTCGAACAGCCCGGCATCGTGACCAGCAACAAACCGGCCAGCATCGGAATAGACCATTGTGACAACGTCGCGCTCATAGATTCACTCCTTCTTCTAGAGATATCTCCCGGCCTAATCCGGCGAGACATCTTCAATGTGTGATCGTGTCTATCGACCAGGTGAATTACGACGCCGGCGACCAGGCCGGCGCACTGTTGTGCGTGCCAGTAAATGTGACCCGCTCCAAATCTTTTCCGTCAGCGTTAATCATATAAATCTGGCTTTTCCCATCGACGGTCGAACTAAAGACCAGATGCCTTCCGTCCGGCGACCAGGATGGGGAATCCTCAACCCCAGGCCCTGCCGTGAGTTGCACACGTTTCTGCCCGTCCGGCGTGATGAGACACAGCTTATACTCTTTCTTAGGCGTCCGGCACACATACGCAATCCAGTTTCCCCTGGGCGACCAAGCCGGCGCCGCATTGTAGTCCCCCTCAAACGTCAGGCGACGAACATTCGTGCCATCGGCGCTCATGAGAAAAACCTGGGGGCCCCCACTCCGATCCGACGCAAACGCCAGTTCTCGCCCTGAGGGGGCCCAGGACGGCGAGAGATCCCCGGCCGCATGCGTCGTCATACGTTGCATGGCCTTTGTTCTGGTATCGAGTTTATAGAGTTCTGAATTGCCCTCATGGCTCGACGCGAATGCTAGGAAGTTACCATCGGGCGATAGCGCCGGCGTGATATTCAATCCAGCCAACGACACAATCGTCCACCGCTTTCCGGTGGCTAATTCGATCATATCGATATCCTGCGTATTGCGATTGCGATAGGCCGTAAACACCAGAAAACGGCGATCGGGCGACCAGCGCGGCATCAAGTTCAAAAAACCGTCCGATGTCAGCTGGCGCGGCTCATACCCGTCATAGTCCATCACAAACAGCTCCCGCGCTGTTCCCTGCTCAGACACGTAAGCAATTTTCGTGCGGGCAATACCCGGTTCGCCGGTATACCGAAACACTAATTCATCCGCAAAGCGATGGGCCATCAGGCGTACAACTGAAGATGACCCGACGTAGCGCTTTCCGCCGACAATTTCATCCGATTCGCCATCATAGACGAATCCGTCCATGCTCACATCGGCGTCCTTATCCCCCTGCTTCGCCCCCGCCTTCCCCCAGACCAACACCGAAACTCCGTTTTCCCTCGCCTGCTTGAACGCCGGATGTGGGCCGGTGCCTACATCTCGCACTTTGATCCCGAGACTCGGAAGATCCATGAGTGAAAATACGAGCGATCGCCGGATGTCGGCTTTCAGCACCTCTTCGAGCCGTCCCCCCAGCCACTCCGGACCACCCGAGCTCTGGATCCCGATTACGCCCAGAGGAATCTTTTGAAAGTCGGGCCTGGTCGCTTCAAGAAACACATCGGTCGCACCGGACTCGATGATCCCGATGAGCCCGACCAGCACCACACAACCCACTATGCACCACGTTCGGAATGTCATGGGTTATCCGTTTTGTTCTCCCACCGTAAACGTGAAGTGCGCATCGAAGTAGGATTCGGTGAGGTCCGCGGGAAACATCGGCAGAGGATTGGCCGTCACCACCGCCCGCTTTCCTGCCAAGTCGAAATACTCGTTTCCAGACGACTGCTCGACCGCCACCCCGCTCACGCTCCCGTCCCGATGCAACCGGAACTTCACCACCACGCTATACACCTGCGCCGTCACATCAACCGGAGGCGCAGACCACATGCTGCTGATCTTGCGACGCACTTGCGCTAAGTAGACATTGGAGCCCGGAGCCATCCCGGGAACTTTCAAAGTCGTGTCTACCGCTTTCACGCTCGGCGTCTTCGTCTCCAGCTGCGGAGCTGGTGTCGGCTGAGACTCCGCGTGGGCCGCCTTGGCCTCTTGGGGCAGCTCCGGCCTCTTAATCTTGCTAAGCTCTTCGTCCAGCTCCCGATTGAGATCATCGGTCAGAGAGGGGCGCGGCTTCGTTTCGACCGGCTTTTTTGTCACGATCTTCGCCTCGGACACCACCGGAACATCCGGCAACTTCAGCTTGGGGGCATTCGCCACCGCCGGCTCCTGAACCTTTTTCGGCTTGTCGGCCGGACTGAAATCGCCAAACTTCGGAGCGTCAGGAGGCAACTCAATGCCCTTCAAAAGATCGCGCATCGGATCTTGCGCAGGCTTGACGGGCACAACGACGGTTCGTTGAACCACAGGCGGTGCCACAGGCTCCACCTTGACCGGAGGCGTCGGGACCGGGGTGTCCACCTGCTTCACCGGCGCTTTCACCGACTCAACCGCCTTGACCGGAGGCGTCGGTGCCACAGGCTCCACTTTGACCGGAGGCGTCGGGGCCGGAGTGTCCACCTGCTTCACCGGCTCAACCGCCTTGACCGGAGGGGTCGGCACAGGGGGCGCCACCTGCTTCGGAGGCGTCGGGGCCGGGGTGTCCACCTGCTTCACCGGCGCTTTCACCGGCTCAGCCGTCTTGACCGGAGGGGTCGGCAGACTGGCCAGAGATATTTCGATGGACGCCAACGGCCGCTCGCCATGCTGCGGCAACCGCACCCATGTGACGAGAATAAAGACACCCAGGTGAAGCGCCAGAGACCACACCACCGCTCGCTTCAAACGGCGGGTCAACTGGCCCTGCAGTCCCTCATCCAGCCAAGCCCGAGAGTGCGCCGCGACCTGTACCATGGCCAACCGATGTCCTATTTATTTCGACGCGGGATCGCCACGTCTGTCACCCGTTCAGGGCCGGCAGGATCGGTCACCATCCCCAATTTCTCAATCCCGGCCTTCTTCACCCCGTCCATCACCTGCACCACCACGCCATAGGGCACGTCGCGATCGGCCCGGAGATAGACCGACACATCGGCATGCTCTTCCTTCAGGAGCTTCAACTTGCGCTCCAATTGAACGGCACTCACCTGATCCTTATCGAGATACAAGCGCTGATCCTTCTCGATCGTCAGCACCGCTCGAATTTCCGGCTTGATCGTGTTCGATGCAGACGTCGGCAACTTGATATCCATCCCCCGATAGAGCATCGGCGCCGTCACCATGAAAATGACCAGCAGCACCAGCACGACATCGACCAGGGGAATAATGTTGATCTCCGCCATGAAACGGCGCTGGCGTGTTTCGAGGATCATCCCTTCATCCCTACAGAAACCGGTTTAGCCTTCGGAGCCATCAGCGTCAAAAGCTCGACCGTCACCGTATCCATGCGGAACGCCGTGCCGCGGATACGGGACAAGAAGTAGTTGTAGGCAATCACCGCGGGAATCGCCGTGAACAGTCCGGCCGCCGTTGCCACCAGGGCTTCGGACACGCCGGGCGCCACTGCGGCAATACTCGCCGTTCCCTGCGAACCGATTTCTCTGAACGAATCGATGATCCCCATCACCGTCCCCAGCAATCCGACGAACGGGCTGATATTTCCCGTCGTGGCGAGAAAGGGAAGATACGATTCCAGGTGAGAGAGCTGTCCCTGGGCGATATGCTGAGCCGTGCGCTCCATGACGTGGCGATCCACCGAAGAAGCGCCGACACCATCCTGAAACTCACGCCCCGTCCCAAGCCGATCAACCACGCCATGGAAAATCTTGGCGCAAGGGCTGCCGGTCGAACGCTGGGCATGCCGCGCCACTTCATCGACATCCTTGGCCTTCAACAGCACGGTCATGAACCGCCGGTCTTCTGCGTCGGCGGACTTGAAGACTTTCCACTTGAGGAGAATCACGGCCCAGGATACGACCGACAGCAGGAGGAGAAGAAAGAGAACGACTTTCGACACCACGCCCAGCGATCCAATGAGAGCCATGGGACCTGACTGGAACATAGGACGCTAGCGTCTCCCTCCTCTATTCATGACACACCGTAGTGTGATGGAGTGTGCTCAACCCTGAAGAAAAATGGCGGGGCCGACGGGATTTGAACCCGCGACCTCCAGATTGACAAT
>CAZWOX010000022.1:0-47729 GCA_964635345.1 uncultured Nitrospira sp. | reverse complement strand
GGTCGACAACCTGCCCAACGAACATGGCGGAAGTTCTATCTCTGGATTTGGGATATCACTCTCACCTTGCGTTATCTCCGACATCCTGTTAAGGTAGCGGCTGATCGCGTAAGACCTCACGAGTTTAGGGGCCGCAGTATTCCCTGAAGGAATGGAGCCTGACGCGATTTTTGTTTGCCCGCACGAGACCGTCCTGCATCTGCTGAGCAGTCCCCGTTGGCCTTATCACCCATCGCTCGCAAGACCAGTCCAACACCGTCGCGTGGTTTGTTCTCACATTTTCAAGAGGTGTATTTGTGTTTCATGAATTCTCGTCCACGTGTCGCGCCCTCCTCCGCAGTGCCGCAGGGAGCGCCTATCACATCGCCATCGTTGCCTTGAGCGGAGGCATTGCCCTGCTGCTCCCGACCGGCGCCGAATACTTTCTGTCCGTTTGGTCCCAGATCGAGCACAACAAGCTTTCGCTGATCGCCATAGAAATGACGGTCGCCGTGCTCCTGATCGCAGGGCTGAACTTTCTCCATCGCAGCCTTCGCGACCGTGCCCTGGCGACGCACGCGACCGGAGCCGGTCTCGTCTCCTTCTTCCCCCGGCGCGCCAGAGGTGCTGAACGACGGATCAGACAACTCAAAGAGGATCAGGGGACCGGCCGCACCATCAAGGCGATCGGGTCAAGCGGATGCGGCGCGCTGGTCGACCAGGTGGGTGACCTCTCATCGGTGCTCGACAAGTGCCTGGGCGCGCAAATCCTATTGGTCGATCCATACAGCCGGGAAACCAGCTCTCGCATCCGGGCTATCGGTCATCCTGAATGTACGCTGGACGGATTCCGGGAGGAAGTCCGGCAAAGCATCGCGTTGCTCAAACGCCTCAAGGCCATGGGTAAAGCCGTAAAGCTCAAACTGTATGCCGATCCACCCCTCGTCAAAATGGTTGTTCTGGGCGACTATTTGTGGCTGCAACACTACCACGCTGATCCGAACATCGAGACCATGCCGGAATATGTGCTGCGGCACAATCGAAAGACTCACGGACTCTATACGCTCTACGCGCATTACTTTGAGCAGCGATGGGAAAACCCGGAGATCCCTGAATACGATCTCGAGACCGACGAGCTGGTCTATCGAAGCAAAACGGGAAACGAACTCCGGCGTGAGCGATTTGAACCAGCCGCGCTGCCCTGCTTGGAAACACCCATAGCCCGAACGCGTGCGCTACCGGCTGATGCAGCTCAGCGAGAGTTGCGCGCGAATGATGTTCCTGAAACAGCGTACGGACGGATGGAGGCCTGTTCAGAATAGCTGAGGCCAGGAATTATCACTGCGACTCAATCTGCGGAGACCTACCCGGCTGACGGCGCCACAGGTGATGCGACCAGCCTGGCCGCATGTTGAAGCGCATCGAGTCGGGAGGCATGATGGTGGCCCGACGACACCAACCGCAAAACGCCTAACCCCTCCAGCACCTCAGTCACAGTGGGCTGTGCGCCCACGAGAACAAGATGCTGACGATGGGACTCAGCCATATGGATCATATCCTCGACCGCCAGCGCGGCGGTCCCATCGATCGTCGGCACCGCCGATAAGTCGAGTACGACCACCGAAAAACTGCTCCACCGCGCAACGCCCTCTAAGCGGCGAACCATGTCCTTGGCCGAACCAAAGCTCATCGGGCCGTCGATATGAATCAGAATGATCCGGCCCTCGTGACGACCCAGCACCGCCGCCTCTTCACTCGTAAGTGGCGATTCAGGGGTCTGGGCGGTAATGATCTGCAGGTTCATCAACTCGAGATCAGCCATCCGCTTGACGAACAACACGCTCGCCAATACCAGTCCTACCGCTACTGCCATGATGAGGTCGGCCAACACAGTCATCGCACAGACGACCGCCATGATCGTGACGTCTGCGCGCGGCGCCTGCATGACATGCTTGAGCAGCCGCCAATCGATAATATCGACGCCGACTTTTACTAGAATCCCGGCCAGCACGGCGAGCGGAATCCGCTCCGCCAACGCCCCCAAACCCAAGAGCACCGCCAGCAACACCAAGGCATGGACCACACCGGAAATAGGCGTTCTCCCGCCGGTGCGAATATTGATCACGGAACGCATCGTGGCACCCGCGCCGGGCAGTCCGCCAAACAAGCCGGCCACGGCATTGCCGATCCCCTGCCCGATCAACTCGCGGTTGGAGTCATGGTGCGTCCGCGTCAGGTTGTCGCAGACCAGCGATGTAAGGAGGCTGTCGATGCTGCCCAGCACGGCCAGCACGATTGCCTGCCCGATGACAATCTTCACGGCATCGAGATGCAACGTGGGAAGCACCGGCATCGGGATCGTTGTCGGAATCGCGCCGATCACCGGCGCGTTTGGAAACACAAACAGGCCCAGCACCGTACCGGCAACCAGCGCGAGCAACGGGGGCGGAATGATTTTCCCCACGCGCTCCGGGGTCGCGTAGACGATCGTCAACGACACTACCCCAAGCGCCAGCGCATCGAGCACGGGATTCACAAAGAACGACGGCAGCATGGCCATCGTTGCAAGGACGCTTCCGGACTGGGCTGCGTGGCCGACCAGCGGAGCAGCCTGGAGAATAATGATGATCGCGCCGATCCCGCTCATGAAGCCGGAGATCACGGGATACGGCATCAAGGTGATGTAGCGCCCGACACCGCTCAATCCAAGCAGAATCTGCAGCCCGCCCCCTAAGATGACGGCTGTAAAAGCCAGTGCCGGTTCCTGCCCGAATTGCGCAATGAGCCCGGCCATGACGACGGTCATCGGACCGGTGGGACCCGACACCTGCGCAGGAGTGCCGCCGAACAGCGCCGCAAACAATCCGACGACAATTGCCCCGTAAAGGCCGGCAATCGCCCCGGCGCCTGACGCCACCCCAAAGGCGAGCGCCAGCGGCAGCGCGACGACGGCAGCAACGACCCCGCCGGCGAGATCGCCGCGAAGATGGGTGAACGACAAACCGTGAATGATGGACACAAACAACCCCTTCGGGACGCAACACTCAGGACAGTCGTAACAAACCTGCGGTCGGGAGTCTATCAAAAGAAGCCAACTCATTCCGTCAGGAAGAGGGAATGAAAAGGATCAGGCAGAACGGAGAATCTGGACCTGTGCCAGGAATAATCCGCCCACAATTGCACGGAGAGACAATGTTTTGTCAGTCTGCGTGGAGATACCTAGTCGATTGAGCGCCCGGCTGTCGTTCAATCCCCTCAAATCTTCTGAAACCTGCTCCCTTAAACCCCGGCATGATGCTTGCTGAAAAACTCTTCGCAGGCAGGGAACGACCGAAAAACACAACAGATGAGTCTCTCACGTGCCCCCGGCAGACACCTAAGGAGGAGATCAGATGAAGATGATCGGCATGAAATCTACGATGGCACTGGCTCTGGCAGTAGGACTCACCGGAGCGTTGAGCACCGGCCTGGTGTGGGCGGAAGCCGAGCACGTTCCCTCACCCAGCCCGAAGGCCCAGGAACTGGATACCAAGCCCGGTCCGGCCTTTACGACCATCGATGGGAAAGTCAGCAAGATTGAGGGCAACATCTATGTGGTCGAAGGTCCCGCCTACAATGCGATCGGGGGAGGAGCCAACTCCAACGAGGTCCGCGTCTTTGTCGGCAAAGACACCAAGAAGATCAGCGGAGAAAAAAGAGTGGGAGACAAGATCCGCGCTGAGCTGACACAGGGCGGCTTCGCTAATTCCATTCAGTAGCGCCCAGCCATTTCCCAAGTATCCGCCGAACCTACAGCGGGCTGGTCCGGAAGGATCAGCCCGTTTCTGTTTTGGCTCGCAACGTCCTCGCAGCCTCACGCAACCCTCAAATCCACCCGTCGTTTTCAGTTATAGTACAGACATGCCGCCCCGATCCCATCGTCGCAACGCCCGATCAACTCGCCGTAGAAGGGGGCGATCACGCCGGCATTTCCGATTCGCCGCACCGCGCCGCTTCGTACGCTGCCGCTGGCGCGAGTGCCGGACGTTCTTGCGAGCCTTGGGAAAAACCGCGCCGGCGCTGCGCATCGTGGTCAGCGCCGCGCTGCTCCTTGTGCTCTGGTTGACCGTCAACTGGACGTACCACGCGTTCAAGAAACCGACTGAAGTTCTGTTTCCCCTGGACAACGCGTTCGACAAAAGTCCGGTGAAAACCTGGCAGGACTATGGCTCGCTCTTCCGTGAACATTCGACGGCCGTCATCACACCCGAATTGCTCGCCGCACTGGCCCAAAGCGAAGGCGCGGGCAACCCGATCGCGCGAACGTACTGGCGATGGCGCGCCTCCTGGAATCCTCTGGAATGGTATCAACCGGCATCGAGCGCGGTGGGTATGTACCAGCTCACCGACGGCACGTTTCAGCTGGCGAAGCGCTACTGCATCCACGATCATGAGGTGGTCGAAGACGGCCCCTGGAAGAATCTACACTCCTGCTGGTTCAACAGCCTCTATTCCCGCGTCCTGCCGAGTCATGCGATCGAGATGACCGCCGCGCTGCTCGACCGCAACGTCGCAAACGCGATGGGCCAGCGGCGGACGGCCTCGGCGACGCTCCAGAAAACACAGGACCTCGCGGCCATCATCCACCTCTGCGGAACGGGGGCAGGCCAGGATTACGCCCGGCGCGGGTTCCGGCTTCTTCCTCACCAGCGCTGCGGCGACCACGACGTGAACGCCTACCTGACCCGTATCAACGGATTGAAACAGCAATTCGCTCATCTTTCGGCCGGCAGCAAAGAGTTGCGGCCCGCCAAACCTCACTGACCGCGGACCGGCCGCTCGCTCGCCGCACTGCCGGTCATTCCCTACCAATCGGCCCCCAGCCGATCGATCACGATCTGGTGCACGACGGTGTGCCTGCCCCGCGTCGCCAGATAGACCGCCACTTCGGCGACGTCGAACGGGTCGATCTTTTCACTGCGCAGGATCTCTTCCGGTGACGCATCCACAAGCTCATCGGCCACAGCGGCTGCCGTGCTGATCGGATGAGTCAGGCGACCCGCGCCGCCGCCGTTACGTCTCCATCATTTCGAGTCTGGCATCGAACTCATGCCCGCAGGCCGCGCAGCGGATGCAATCCGACTCGACCGTGAATTCGTCGGTTCTGATCCCCAGACCGCCGCAGTCCGGACAGCGGGCCAACTGCACTTTCTGACCGCCGAGCGTCTCGTATTGGCTGCCGTGAAGACAATAGACGGGCTTCCCGTCCAGCAGCCACAGCTGCCCCGCATTGTCGAGGACCGGCAGCACAAGATAGCGACGATTCACATACTCTTCAATGTCGGCGCGGTTCGCAAAGCCGTCCTTGATGATTTTTCCGCTCACCGCCTCATAGAGCGCGCGCCCTTTGACGATCGCTTTAGTCGGTCCCATATGTGCCTCCCTTGCTTGGACGAGTGCGGTCACGCCACTGGTTCAGACGACGCCGGAGTAATAGCGCAAAATATTGGACACTGAAATCACGCCGATGATCTGGCCGTCTTGCGTCACGGCCAGGTGCCGGGTGGCCTGCTCTTTCATCATGCGCACCGCCTCGATAATCGGACGGTCGCCGGCGATCGCCACGACCGGCTTTCGCATGCAGGTGTTGACGGCGGTGGCGGCGGGATTCAGACCGTTGGCCGCCACCTCGCGCGCGAGCATGGAATCCGTAATGAATCCGACATAGGATTGCTTGTCCGTCAGGAGCAACGAGCCCGTTTTCCATTTCTGCATGAGCTGTCCCGCCTCTTGCAGACTGGCATCCTGAGACAGGCTCCGTATTTCCGGAGACATGTGTTCGGCCACCTGCGGACCGATGAGGGTCCGCCCCACCTTGCTTTTCTTCGGTTCGGCAGACCGGCGCGCTTCCAATTCGGAGACGCAACTCTCCAACACCCGACTGCGTTGCAAAAGACTCTGTCGCTGGCTGTCTATGCCGGTGCCTTCCGGCGCCTCATCCGTCATATTCACCAGGCCGGCCGCCTCGCCCAGCTCGGCATATTCATACGCATGCAACAGATCGGACGTCTGCCCCAGCAGGTTGCCGATCAACTGCTCCGCTTCGAAATCGAACTCGTCCAGGCTGCGGGTGGGTTTCCCTTTGCCTAAAAACGGGGCAAGGTCGGCCAGCTGTTCCCGCATTCGTTCGATGCTGCGGTCAAGGGACACTCGCGGTTTTTTGAGAGTGGTGCGGAGAGCCATAGCGCCTCCTTTTAGCTGAACACGGTGGTATGGTTAATAATACGCCTTGCCGAATAAACGAGGCAAGCAGCCTTCTCCTGCCGGGAGAGGAACGATCCTGGTGCGGGAAGGATTAGGACGACGGGACAATTCGGAACAGGCATCCTGTGTGACGAACGGGCTGGATCAGAGGCTGACGGCCGCAGCCCGAACCGGTCGGACAAAGCGCCCTGAATGGGCGAGCAGACAAACTGCATCAGCGCCCAGGCCGCGCCCATGTAGCCGAAAACCTCTGCGTGAGTAGACACCCGCTCTGGCCGCACACTTTCCAAGAACCGGTCAGAACCCGACCGACAGCCCGATCGTGGCCAACAGCGCCGCGCGATCGGCCGGGCCCGCGAATTCGGTGCCGAGCCCGCCGTCCAGCACCATGCGGGAGGTGAGCTGATGCCGCAGACCGAGTTCGATGCCGCTGTGATTGCGCCGGCCGCGCAGGTCCGATTCCCGCGTGTAGAAACTGGCAATCACCGTATCGCGGAAACTCGTCGGATAACCCAAGGGGTAACTCACGGCCACGACCGCGCGATAGGTCCCGGGTCTCTCCTGCCCCTGCGGCGATCCGAGGATGGTGTACCCCGCGTTGAGGTGCGCGCGCAGCCGGCCGAACGAGCGCGTGAGAATGCCGGTCACCTGCGTATCCACGCCCTTCGAGTTTACCCCGGTAGGCAGATCCACCTCGACGCGGGCCGCAAACGCCGGCAGGCTGATTGTTTCTGTATTGAAGTTGTAGAGCAGACCCAGATGCAGGTCGCCGGACTTGGCCGCGCCGACGAGGGTATGGGGATCGGACATGAGATCGCCCTGAATCTCGATCTGCGTATTGTCGAACGCGCCGTAGATGATTTGCGGCTGGAAGGTCACGCGGGTGCGGTCTTCCCGCCGGTCGTTGAAGCGCACGCCGCCTTCCATCCCGATCTCGCCTTTCGGAATGGCATAGGCGTCTTCCATCCCGATCGGCCGGTTCGGATCGAGATTGTCGTGGTCCAACGCGAAGCTCCGCAGAGGCAACAGCCCCAGCAGGAGAACCAGCATCGTGCTGATTGTACGAAACACCCGCCGGCTCAATGGTGATGCTCCTGGCCTTGTACGATCATCGGATTCGTTGCATCGGCGCTCGCCAGATAATACGTGTTCACCAGGCGATAGATCTCCGCCCGCTTCGCGTCCCATGTCGGCAGTAATTCACTCGCGAGGATGTCGCTGATGTTGTCGTGCAGCATGTGAAGATTGTCGAAGATATTGGCGATCTCCGGATAGCGCGCGGCGAACGACGGACTCAGCTCCGCCGTCAGCGGCATGAAAGTCCATTCGACCGGCGGCTGTTCAAGATAGCGGCGATAGGTTTCCAGAATGGGACGCACGGCCTGCGTCTTGGCGTCAAGGTCGCTGGCGGCCTGCAACGGATCGTACACAGCGACTTGCAGATAGTGGTACGACCAGATCGTGGCGTTGAAGAGCGGAAACCGGTTGCGGAACGTGTTGGAGTAGGGAAACTGATCCAGGCGATGATGGTCCAGCCGCTTGACCGTGATGGCGTAGGCGCTCTGCTGATAATAGGCCAGCACGTTCCGGAGCGCGCGGTCCTTGTCGGGCTCATCGGAGGCCATGATGTCGTACGTCGCGCGGTGCAGGGCATGCGCTTCGTCGAACGTGTTCTGCGCACGCCAGGCCAGCTTCATGTAGGTGGGGGCAATGGCCTCCTCGTTGGGATTGATGCGTGGCTTGGTAGCGATGAAGGCCAGCGTTTCTTTGCGGGCCCGGTCTTCGATGGCCGGGACGTCCTTCCCGCCGGTCAGCAAGAGATTCTCGTAGAGATTGGAATGGCCGAAATCGACTCCATTGAACTCGCTGTCGAGCTCAGCCAGATCCTCGCGCAACGCAAAGTTCCACAGCGCGCGGTAGTAAAACCGCTTGTCGCGCGGCTCGAACTGACTGCAGCCGGCCAGCGCAAGGGCGACCGCGGCCATACAGATGAGCGCCCCGACACGGACAGAAGTGTGCAGCGTCATGACATTTTCTCGTATCCCAGATTCTTGCATCGCCCGCGAGCATCAACGACACAACCAAGCTCCCCCAGAATAAAGGGTCGGACAACCAGGAATCCATCATCCATCTGTTTCGCACGGTCGGAGCCTTCGACGCGCTCGTCTGCGCGGCAGGCCGGGCCGCGTTCGGGAGCTTGGATGAGCTGAAGGATGCGGACTTCCAGATCGGGCTGTCCAACAAACTGATGGGGCAGGTCAACCTCGTGCGCATCGGCCGGCAGTACATCCACGACAACCGCTCTTTCACCCTCACCAGCGGCGTCCTGAGCCGTGAACCCATGAAGGGCAATGCGTCAATCAGCACAGTCAATGCGGGGCGTCGAAGAGCCAGGACCGGACAAACCATCGATCCACGCGCCGTTGTGGCCAAGCATGAGGGCTAGGCACTGAGTATGAGGCTCTTCCTCCGTGCGACTCTCGAATATCTTGCGCCTATGCTATCCTCTGCGCAACCGGCCTTATCCAGGAGGGAGACTATGATGCGACTCAGACTGGCGTCAGCGGGCTTCATCGGAATACTCGGACTGATCAGTACGACGACGCTCTCACCGCTTCTCCAATCGGCTCTTGCTTCACCATCCGGCCATGCCCCTCACGGAACGGTGACGATCGACGGCGTGACGGTGCCGGATATCGGACCGCTGCCGACCTCGACGCCGACGCCGTCCACGAATCTGAATTACGCCGCCAAAATCGAATTGGGCAAGCAGCTCTATTTCGACGGCCGCCTCTCCAAGAACGGCGCGATCTCCTGCGCCTTCTGCCACAATCCCGGAACCGGGTTCGCCGACCCCCGGCAGACCTCCATCGGGATCAACGGCGGTGTGGGAGGGCGCCAGGCGCCGACTGTCTATAACACCGCCTTCAACCATCTCCAGTTCTGGGACGGTCGTGCCCGCTCGCTGGAAGAGCAGGCCATCGGGCCGATTCATAATCCGATCGAAATGGGCGAGACTCACGAGAACGTCATACGCAAACTGGGCAAGGTCAAAGGCTACCAGCAACAGTTCCGGGCCGTCTTTGGATCGGACGTGAATATCCAGGATCTCGCCAACGCCATCGCCGCCTATGAACGGACGGTCATCTCGACGAACTCCGCCTTCGATAAGTATGTGCTGGGAGACCAGATGGCCATGGATGAAACCGCCGTGAGAGGAATGGCCTTGTTCAAAGGAAAGGCGCGCTGCATTCTCTGCCACAACGGGTCAAACTTCACGGACAACCAGTTCCACAACCTGGGCGTGCCGCAAGTGGGGCCGGCCAAAGAAGACCTGGGACGGCACAACGTGACGAGAGCGGAAAAGGACAAAGGCGCATTCAAAACCCCGACATTGCGCAGCATCACGGAGACCGCGCCGTACATGCACGACGGCGCCTTCAAGACGCTCGAAGAGGTCGTGGATTTTCTGAACGAGGGAGGCGGGGCCAACCAGAATCTCAGCCCGCTCATGAAGCCGCTTAACCTGACGCCTGAGGAAAAGACCGATCTCGTAGCTTTTCTCAAAGCGCTCACGGGAGAACCGATCAAGTTCCAGATGCCCAAGCTGCCGAAGTAGTATCGTCCCTGCCTACCTCGGTGTGACGCGAGGCCCCTCGCCCCGCGTCACTTCCTGAGGGTGCGTATGTAAGCCAGCACATCCCGACTCTGACGCGCTGAAAGGTTTCCCTTCCAGACCGGCATGTTCGGTTTGCCGTCATGAATCGTTTTCAGCAACTCCGCATCGGATTTCTTTCTGATTGAAGGCACGGTGAGATTGGCCGGATCCGGCCCCAGGAGCCGATAACCGTCTCCTCCGCCCTCGGGCCCGTGGCAACCGGCGCAATTTCTGACGAACAGTGTCTTGCCGCGCGCCGCGTCGCCGCGCAGAGTCTTGGTCTCCGGTTGTCCCTGAGCGATCCCTCCATAGAGCAGCCCACTCACACAGACCGCCAGTGAGATCCCGATCCGCCATCCTGCCATCATCGTGCGCCTCCTCACGCCTAGTCCGGTTGACGATCAAGCCCCGCTTTGACCGTAAGAAACCGCCTGACCAACCCATCACATAACATAGTTCTGAAACTCATTCGGCGAAAATCTCTGCCCGAACTGGCTAGCGCAGCAACTTCTTCCCTTCCTCAAGCGCTTTCAGCCAGGGCTCGGGAGATCGCTTCAATTGCCCGGCTGCGCCACCCACTTGATCGACTCAGTGTTTGACCTGTAAGCTCTGGGCCCCTGCAACAAGAGGAGGTCCCGATGGCCTCGTTCCGGCTCGCGTTATTGATCGCCCTCGTTGCGATTTCACGCCTGCTCTCGCCCGTCCCCTCTATCGCCGCAATCCCATCAAAAGCGGCACCTCCTTATATGGAAGGGCTGGATGCCCTGAATGAGGGCCGCTGGTCGGATGCGGCCGCGGCATTTTCTCGTGCACTGGATCAGTCAGGCGATGATCCCGACATCGTGCTGGCCCGCGGCGTGGCTAGCACGCTGGGAGAGGATTTCCAAAAAGCGCTCAAAGATCTCGAACGAGCCAAGCGACTCGGCTACCGCGGGCACGAGCCTGAGCTCTGGACCTATGTGACAGAAGCCATGAGCGGACTTGTGGCCATCCCAGACCATGTGCTAGGGGCAGGACCCAGGGGCGTTCCGTCGGGTCCCATCGTCGTGCTCATCCCCGGCCATATCGCGCAGGGTCATGACGATTACACGACAGAGTACGGGTCATTTATCCTCTACAAAGTCGGCCAGGCCTATCAGAACCACCGTCTGCCGGTGGACCAGGGCGGGACAGGCAAACCAGGTGGAACGAAGAGCCCGGAGATGCGGGAAGCGATGGTGAAAGCCGGCCAGCTGTTCGCAGAAAAGAATTACCGTAGACCGGAACTCGCCTCGATCAGCGTGGCACGGGCCAAACAAGCGTCGGGCGGCAAGGTGACTCCGGGCAGTATGACCCATGTCGAACGCGCCCTCGCGGCCAACCCCGGCGATCCGGATGCCCACTATCAGGCCGGCAAAGCCTGGTTGAATGCGGGTCGCCCAGCCACCGCGCGCAAAGAATTTACGATCGCGCTCACGTTCAAAACCGATTTGTCGGACGCGTACCTGGACCGGGCCACGGCAGCCGCCCGCATGGGCGACGAGTCGCGCATGACGGCGGATTTGGAGATCTACAAGAAACTCGGCGGCTGGTTGTCGACGCGTTCCGCCAGATCGTCCGTCGAACATGAACTGGACGCATACAAGATCACGGGTTCCGCCGACCGATACCTGAAAGAGCTGAAGGAGGCCTCGAAATCCGGCAAGCCGATGGAGCAATTGATCGAGATCGCGACCAAACTCCATCGCGCGAAGAGTGCGCAGCGCCTGCGCTACGACGAACTTTACCAGGACCGCCTTCGCGTGCTCGACGATGCCGTCCGGGAGAGCCCGAACAACCCCGACAAGCTCGTCGATCTGGCGGCATACATCATCGAAGAAGCCGAGATCCGCGGTGAACAGGTCGAACCACGACGCGCTCTCCAGCCCTATCGGTTTCAGTTGTCCTACGAACAGGAGCTGCAGCGGGCGATTCGTATTGCCGACCGAGCGCTAGCCATGAATTCGCAGCATGCCGGTGCGTTGGCACAGAAAGCGATCGCCCTCACGGGCTTGGGGGACTTCAACCAAGCCGAGAAACTGGCGGATCACGTCCTCAACCTGGCCGGCAACAATCCGGATGCCCTTGGGCTCTACGCCCGGTTCCGCGCCATGCGGGCCAATCAGATGTCCAACCAAGCCTGGAACCTCAGACAGTCACGTTGCTCGGATTCGTCGCATGAGGAAACGAAGGGCGACACCGTCTACAAGGTAACGACCACCACCTGCTATCCACCGACCCAAGCCGATTTGCAACAGGCTGATCAGCTCGACGCGGCAGCCATTGAACTCCGTCGCCGAGCGAGGGTGGCGATGGAGAAAGCCGTGAGCGCGACCAAAGGGACGGTCGAAGGATTCTTGCTTCTGGCCGATGTGGCCTTATGGGACGGCAAGACCGACCAAGCACAACGTCATTTCGAACAGGCAGTCACGCTCGACCCGAACTCGCTCATGGCCCACAAGCGGTTGGTTCAGCACTATTCCCGGACAGGGCAATTACAGAAGGCGGAAGAACAGCAACTGATCTTCGCGAACCTCTTCCAGACAACCGCCGCACCGCTACTGAGGATGGCGTGGAGGAGCGCCGAGAACACCGCCTGGCACGCGGCGCAGGACTTCCTGGCGCGGGCTGGCCAGATCGATCCCGAAGACGCCCGCATCCCCGCCTACCTCGGCGTAATCGCGGAGGAAGACAACAAACCGGAAGAAGCAACGGTGCATTACCGCACGGCGCTTGCACTCGAAGACGCGCGACTTCAGCTGGACGAACAGAAACCCGAAACGGGAGCGACGCTCGGCCGCGATGCGCTGGAATTTGGCCTGGCGATGCAAGCCCGCGTTCACCTGGCCAGGCCTCTCCAGCAGAAAGGGAAGCATCCGGAAGCTCTGGCCCACTATCAAGCCATGCTGGGATACGAGAAACGACTGCGCCCAGGCTATGAATCGAGGGAAATGTTCAACGCCCTGTGGCCGGACCAGCAGCCGGAAGGGGGTTCGTTGGTCGTTGCACCGCAGAATGCCGCGACCCTGATCGCCGATGCCCATCTGCAAACCGGCAAAATTCTCTCTACCATGGGCAAACACGAGGAATCGATCGAACATTTGCGCATGTCCGCCATGTTCGGCCCCCTCAAGATGGCCGGCACGCCGCAAATCGGCGATGGGTACGGCAACACCAACTTCGGCGGACTCGCCGGTGTCCCGGCCAAGGAAGCGCAGATCCTCCTGGCAAAGGAATTGATCGCCAAGGGCGATGCCGAGGGCGCGCAAGCCGTGTTGTTCGAAGCGGGCACCGGCGTGCCGGAGCGCCTGCGCAAGCAGATCAACGACATCAACATGGCCATGCTTCGGCTGCCTCCACGTCCCTATCGCGATCCCTACGCCGACACACCGGAGGAAAACGCCCGCCTCGCGGAACAGCGGGCCCGGCAGGAACAGCAGGCGCGCAAGCAAATCGAGAGAAATACGGAACGGCAGGCGCAACGAGAGCGCAACCTAGCGCGCCACGCCTTGGTGAACCTGCCTCCCCTGGCCGGCGTCGTTCCCGGATTGGTCGGTCAATGGGA
This sequence comes from uncultured Nitrospira sp., assembly GCA_964635345.1. Classification (GTDB taxonomy): domain Bacteria; phylum Nitrospirota; class Nitrospiria; order Nitrospirales; family Nitrospiraceae; genus Nitrospira_D. The sequence continues at coordinate 34,266 of CAZWOX010000022.1, read as the reverse complement.
GATGACTCCCGACGATCCAGCAGCCCCAAAGAGAATCCTGACGATCCACCCCGATTCGACCTACGCAATGGTCTCCTCCAACGATGGCTCGACGATTCGCGGGACGGCCTACCTGCAGGGCAAGCACAAGGGGCGTCGCAGCAAATCCGAGCCGTCAAGCGGTCACATCCTCCTCTCCGACGAACAATCGGAAAAGATCGGCGCCCTGTCGTACGAGTTCACCGGCGACGGCACCATGCAGATGATCGGGGCGAGCGGCACGAAATACACGACGAAGCGGCAACGATAGTCCGATGCTGAATCGACGACCCGCACATCGATCTGCTTCCTGGCTGTTCCTGTCCGTCTTGCTCGCAACATGGCCTGTCCACGCCGACCCCGCAACCTCCGACTTATTCAGCACCTCTGGAGAGTATGACCAATTCGCCGTCGGCGGCACGCATCGCTGGTACGACCACCACACGACAGAAGCGAAACAGAAATCCAGCCATTGTCTCTCCATCCTCGACGAGGCGAAGGTTTACCAAGACAAAGCCTTTGCCCTCTACGCGCAAGCCAAACAACCCGGCTTGGGTAGTACCCAGGTCACGGCGCTCCGTCGTCAGGGTATGGAACAGATCAGGCTGCGCGAGAACAAGATTCGCGCCTTCATTGAGTGCTTCAATCAAGCAAATCGGCGAAAGAATCCACGATCGGACCAATTCGCAACCGGCGGAAACGCTCCGCGCGGTGACAACCCGCAGACACTGCCAGGGGCGAAATCCTCGCCTCCCCCTCGCAAGCGTGGCGACAACGGTCAGAAACAGCTACCTGGTCCCACGCAAAAGCCAGGCAGCGACGATCAGGGAACACCGTCCGACGTCTTCTCCGCCAAGGGAAACAAGACGCCATCCGATGACGTGCAGACCCAGGCGCCATCTGACCAGCCCTACGGATCGGGATCAGACGAGATATGGACCGGACCGAACGCTGACCCAAAATCGTTGCCTCCTTCTCCTGAGGGAGGCAAAAGCATTACGCGTACACCGAAGTTTCCGTCGAGATCGCAGAACCATCCGCGTCGGACCGTTTTCGACCAAGCTATCGACGACTGTTTCAAGAAATCTGTTCCGAACTATCGCGGCCCGGATTGGAGTCGCTTCCCACCCGAGTCGCTGCGTCCGAAACAAGGCCGGGAGTTCGAGCAGTCATTCATCGTGTCCGGTGTCGCAGCGGAACAGGCCCTGCAACTAGACGAAGCCGTATATGGCAAATGGAACGATCGAGAACTGATGCAAGACTACCTGATTGGATGGCTCACGCACTGCTTGAGCGAAAAGAAGACGCTCCCGTATGACGATCCCCGACCCTTCTATGAGCAGTTTATGCAAAAGGACAGCCGTGATCAGTCACAACATCCGACGCGCCAGCAAGAGCGGAACGAACGATTCTTTTCCGGCTATACGATGTATCCCACTCGACCCTTCTGGGATCGCGCCCATGCCGGACCACCGTCACCTTCGCAATGAATTTCCGATCTATCCGTTGGACTCGCTGAATGCGATCGATCGTCGATGCTCATACGTGCCGCGGCTCTTCTTGATCCTCACGCTCCTGCCTTTTGTTACAGCAATGATCTCATCGCTCTACACCGTGCGCGCGCAACCCACTGGCGATGTGTTTTCGAGCAACAGCGGTGGCGCCTGGCAGCTATCCACTGCCCCCCTTTGGGGACCATGACGCGGCCGGACCACCGTCGCCTACGCAATAGACTTCGGAAAAAGTTTCCTCCCTTCGACTACGGCGGCGGGACCGGTTCTGGGCCCGGTTCGATGCAGCGTGATTTGCCTGAATCGCGGCAGGCCTGCCGCATATAGGCCATGCGCTCGGCGGAGTTGTTGAACGTCCTGCCGACCGGCTCAATCTTGAGGAGCGCTGTATGCAATTTTAGCCCCACCACCGCATCACGCTCTTGATCGTTCCGGAACCCCACGTAGGTGTTTCTCGCCTTGAGGTGATTCGCAAAATAGTTGGCCTGATCGTGCCCTTGATCTCCGGCCTTGTCGAACCACGCAATAGCCTCCTGCCTGTTCTGCGGCACGGTCATGCCGAACTGATAGACGCGGCCAAGTAGAAATTGTCCCTCGGCGTTTCCTTGCTCCGCGCTCGTGCGAATCCACCGAACCGCTTCTATCCAATCTTCTTTCACACCGATGCCATCCTCATACATCTTGCCCAGATTATTCTGCGCCCCCGCATGTCCCTGCTCGGCCGCCTTGCGATACCATCGCACGGCCTGCTCCAGACTCTGGCCAACGCCTTCACCGTACTCATATTGATAACCGATCTGAAGCTGCGCCTTCGCCACACCCTGATCAACCAGCTTGTGAAATACTTTCGCAGCCAGAGAATAATCTCTCGCCTTGTATAGTCGCACCCCTTCATCAAACTGCGTCTGACTCGGTGAGACGGGCTCCGGTCCTTTGCCAAGCCCGGCCAGCGCCTGTTGCGCATCCCGCGATCCAGCCGCCGCAGCCTTCGAATAGTATGTCTTTGCCTGGTTCGCGTCCTTCGACAATCCGATCCCGTTTTCATAGGCCCTGCCGAGATTGAACAGCCCATCGAGGTTGTTCTGGTCGGCAGACTTCCGATACCACTTCGCCGCCTCTGCCTGATCCGCCTTCACGCCGTTGTCTTGCTCATAGAGGTAGCCGAGCACGGCCTAGGCCGCCGCATGGTTTTGATCCGCCGCTTTGCGGAACCACTGAGCCGCCTTCGCCCAATCCCGCCTATGATTGAGCGCAAACGCATGGGAGAGCCCGAGACAATATTGACCCCCCGGCGCCTTCGCATCGTCACCTAAGCGGATGATGATCCGGCGACAGGCCGCGAAATCCTCGTTGAGATCAGCGGAAGCGGGTAGGGGAACAACGAACAAGGCTGCTAGGAGGAGAGCAAGAAGGGGCATGGGGATCTCCGTCGGAGACGGACACAGTACCGGCAACCGGCTCGATCATAGCAAGGGATGCGGGATGGGATCAACGGACTTACGTCAGCTGACCTTCTTCCGCCCTCCATGGTAAGCTCGCATATGCTACGGATCTCATTTCGCCCGACGGTCTTGATTGGGGTGCTTCTCCTCGCCGGCGTACTCCGGGCAGCTGCGGCATCCCCCTCCGAGACGGCAACCGACTTCGATGCCCTCCCCGACTCAACCCTCATTTATGTCTCCGACTACTTTTCATTCGTGGGACAGGACAGCCAGGGACATGTGGCCTTCGCGCTCGACAACAATCGAGGGCGCGACGGCGAGAGCTTTCAAGCAGAACACTTTCTCGTGCTGCATGAGGAGGGGCATGGGTGGGTCGAGCTGACCGGTAATGGGTTCTTCGACAACACCACGCATGACCTGAAGACGATTCCCGACTCGCCATCCTTCACGTTCCAAGGCTCCCCCCGTGCCGGCATGACGATCATAAGCGAAGTAAATCGACTCACGCTTCGCCTCGACGCCATTCCGCAACGAACCGGCAACCGGCACCACGGCGTCGTCACCTGGATGGGCTCGGCCCCGGCCGTGCTGACCTGGAAAGACCGGACGCTTCACGGGCGCGTGATCTACGAGTACGTCATGATGCCGGACTTCAACCGCCTGACCCGCACCTACTGGGGGATGTGGAAAGAGTTTCAAGGGCTGTATCTGTCGGCCGGCGGGACAGGGGACATCTACCTGCACAGTCAACTCAGCGAGCGGATCGCTCCCTTGGTCGGTATGATGGCCGGCTTTACCGCATTCGATGAGGCGACGCACTCGATGGGCGATCTCAAGGTGGACATTCTGGATCGGGACTGGGCCTTCGGATTCTACCGATGGCCCACGGCCTGGCGCGTGACGTGGGCCGGCCCGAAGGGACCGGCGGTGCTCACGCTCACGCAAACCGAACGACGACGCATCGGCAATTGGGTGATCGGCGGATTCTCGATGGGCATCGTCCGCGGTGAGTTAGTCTATGGAGGATCGACCCACAGGATCTATGGCCTCGCAGAGTTGATCATGTGACGATCCGGCATGTATCCCCCCTGGGTGAGCCGCATATTTCTTGGATGTTTCCCGCCACAGCGACGTCCCGGCGTCATGACCAACAGCTTCGCAACTTGGCGCCGATCCGCGCAGCCTTTTCCCGCACCGCGCGAACGTTGCGAGGATCGATGGCCAAGGCTTTCGTCAGATCAGATACTTTCATACCCCTCGCAAGCAGGGGTGGCACTTTATTGCATTTTTCAAAGACCAACCAGTACACTTTGGCTCCTTTCGGAGGACCGGCAGCCCGGTCGGCACCTCCAATGCCACCGTCACCGCCTCTTCCGGCGGCAGCAGCGGCGTGCCGATTCAATTCACGGTGACGAGGCCGTAACAGAGCGCCAAAGGCGAGCAATGAATCCACACACCGCGCCATGGTTTTCAGTCGCGCTCGGAACTGTCGGCCTATTGCTCTCGTGCAACAGCGAAGCACCCGGCGGATCTGGAGGATCTGTCTCACTCGAACCCTGTTCGGTCTTTACAGCTGAAGAAGCCACTAAGCTTCTGAACGGGCCTGTGAAACAGGAAGTGCCGAGCCCCATCAAGTACAAGGGCGTCTCGGCGGGCGGCACCTGCATGTATCGATCACAGAAGGACTCGAACAAGTCCATCACCGTTAGGACGGAAGCAGCAGGGACCGGCGATCAGCGGCGGCGATTCGAAGCCGGGCTTCGACATTCGCGGGGAGGCGAGTTTCCCGGCATCGGAGACCGTGCCTATTTCGGAAGCCAAGTCTTGAAAGGTTCCGAGGCTCTGACGTTTCTGCGCGGCGAAACGCTCACGACCATCACCGTGGCTGGACTGGGCGTTGAAGAGGCCAAGCAAGTGGCCTCGTTGGTAGCCCCACGCCTGCCGACATCGGCCATCGAACCCCCGCCGCCGCCACCCGCCGAAAAAGGCAGCGGCAAGTTGGACCAGGCTCTGGTGGGCTCGTGGTTTCTGAGACACCCGAGCGGCAGATCCATCGCCAATCTCGACATCAAGCGCGACGGAACATTTTTCATGACGTTATCCGCCGGAGCGAAGATGCAGAAAGGCAATGTCGACGGAGAGAACGGTGTGTTGCATCTCTATCCCGAGCGCGGCGGCCACACCCAGGAGATCAAATACAAGATCGTGGACAAGAACCAGATGGAATGGACCGACCAGAACGGAAACGTCACCATCGCCCGCCGCCAGTTCCGCTGAAGCAAACGTGGTGTGATGCTGGCCACTCACCACATTACGTCTCCAGGAAGTCGTGTCACACCCCTTGTACAACGGTGTCCTGTCCACCGCGCATCAAGGCTGATATGGCTCTGACGCCTTGGCTTGCTACGAAGAGACAACCCTTTGAAGCTACCTTTTGTGCAGCATCCGTCATTGCCATGACGGACTGCCGCTCTCTTGAATTGGCTTTCAAACATGAGAACACACGAGTTCCTCCTCCATGCCCCTCTTAGGAGGGGATGGATTCCGCGAGACATTTCTGCAAGAGTTTACCTGTCCGCATCGTTTCTCATCTAAACACGAGCAAGCACGAACACGACAGATCCTCAGGTCAAGAACATGAATCGCATTGATGCCGCTCGCGCCCGCCTTTCAAGCTTCATGTATTCCCGACTCGCCCCCATGGCCGCCCGTGGCAACAAGACCCTCGTCAAGCCGACGTACATTTGCTTCAAGTTGTCGGAGCGGTGCAATTCAAAATGCGTCCACTGTGATATCTGGCAAAACCAGCAGGAAGACCCCTTAACAACCGATGAGTGGCTCCGCACGTTGGACAACATTCGCGAATGGATCGGGCCGGCCCACGTCGTTTTCACCGGCGGCGAAAGCTTCCTCCGGCGGGACACACTCGAGATTGTGAGACACGCCACCGGCCTCGGCCTCGTCTGCGAGGTACTGACCAATGGGTTATTGACAGAGCGGCATCACTGCGAAGAGCTCGTTAAAGCCAAGGTCGACCAAGTCACCATCTCACTCGACGGGGTGACCCCCGAAACCCATTTTGCCGTACGGCAGGTCCCAGGCATGCATAAAAAAATCCTTCGGACCATCGACGACCTCAGCGAGTTTCGCCGCCGATACAGGACAAGGCTGAAGATCCTGCTCAAAATGGTGATCATGAGACCGAATCTTCACGAAGCCGTCGCGATGGCTGACTGGGTCAAGGCCAAGGGACAAGCAACCCTACGGTATCAACCGATCGAGCAAAACTATGCCCAAGCGGAAGATCTGAACTGGTACAAGGACAGCGATCTCTGGATTACTGACGTTGCCCGCGTGAAAGCGGTCGTAGGAGAGTTAGTGCAACGTAAACAGGCTGGGTTCCCGATCCAGAATACAATCGCAAATCTTCAATCGATGATCCAGTACTTCGAAAACCCGGACCGTGAAATGCGGAAGGTCCGGAGCCACGATGAACGGGGTTCAAACGTGTGCCTCTCCGGCGTAAGCAGCATGGTCATCTCCAGCAACGGTGATGTGCGGTGGTGCTTCCGGATGCTACCGGCCGGCAACGTTAAGAGCCGGCGCCCTCAGGAGATATGGGTGAACCGTACAGAATGCTGGAAACAACCCTGCCCCTGGTTTGAGTAGCCCTCGCTTACGTTCCAGAACATGCTCTCCACCGCGACCTCGCTCCATCAGGAGCGCAGAACCCTATTCCCCTGGGTAACGAGGCTACCCAGCCGCATAGCCCCAACAGTGATCCGACGCTTCCCATCACTTGGGCGCCGTGATCGCATCCTGAGCCACGTGGCCTGTCAACGCGGGGGCACCCTTTGGAGCCGCGGTCGGACATCCATCTTGCATCCCATGATCATCCGGTCTATCTTCTGCCTGGCACGCCCGTGTCTGGTCAGCGGCGCGGCCTGAGAACTTGGCGATCACTTCCTATGGAAGCTGGCAGACGACTATGGGCATAGCCTCGATTCTCGGCCTGATCACCATCGGACTGCTTGCGTACCTCGGCGCGGTCCGTAAAAAACCCGCCGGGGTCGAATTCTACGCGGGGTGCCTCTCCACGATCCTGCTCGCGCTCCTGCTGGAGCTCACGACACAGGGCTTGATCTCACACATGCCCCAGCGGGCGCAACCCTGGTTGGCCTTCATTGCCTACCTGGCGATGTCCTTCGTCATTCTGAAAACCCTGGACCTCCTGTTCATCGAAGACTACCTCGTCGAGAAGCGGGGAAAATACATCCCCCGGATGCTCCGCCTGATTTTCCTGCTCGTCGGGATCACACTGGCTGGCCTCGTCCTGCTTCGAGCGGTGCTCGAAATGGATCCGCTGACTTTGATTGCGCTCCCGACCATCGCTACTGCCGTGGTAGGGTTCGCCCTCAAGGATGTCATCGCGCGCCTGGCCTCGGGCATCCAACTCGGCCGCATGATCCACGTCGGCGACTGGGTCACGTTGATGGACAGAGAAGGCGTCGTCACCGACATCGCCTTTGATTACATCACGATCAGAACGCGCGCCTACGATTACATCATGCTGCCCAACGATGCCGTCTCCCAATCCGCCATCACCAACCACAGCCGGCCGGAAACCCTCTGCGCCCGAGCCATCCACGTTGAAGCAAACTATGCCCATCCCCCCATGCAGGTGAAACAGATCCTCGTCCAATCCGCTTCGGCGGTGCCGGGCGTCGTCGCCGCTCCGGCGCCGATCAGCTTCATCGAGGAGTTTAAAGAATCGGGCATCGCCTACAAGCTCAAGTTTTTTTTCCATGACTACGGGGCCCGTGAACGGCTTGAGGGCGAGGTCATGGCCTACGTCTGGTATGCGTTCCAACGAAACGGCATCGAGATCCCCTATCCTCAACGGGTCGTGCACATGACCCAGGCGCCCGACCTGACGGCGCTGCGGGCCATCGAACTGGCCGGCATCGAAGAGCAGTTTCGCGCCATCGATTTCTTAGCCATACTCGACGCGGAGGCGCTGCACTCGCTGGCCGAGCACGCGCAGAAACGCGTCTACCTGCCCGGCGAGCAGGTCGTGCGGGAAGGCGAACCGGGAGAGGAGCTCTTCGTCGTCATGGAAGGCGAAGCCGACGTCGTGATCAAGACGGGCGATCAGACCACGCCGGTCGCCGCGCTCAAGAAAGGACAGTTCTTCGGAGAAATGTCCCTGCTCACCGGAGCCCCACGCTCCGCCACGGTCCAAGCGAGATCCCAGCTGACCGTCACAGTGATCGGTAAGAGCGCCATGAGCCACGTGATATCCCGGACCCCCGGCCTGGCAGAACAATTCGGCGCAATCCTCACGACCCGGCAGTCGGCGCTGGCCGCCACACGCGAAACCGCCGATCGCGCGTCAAAACTGAGGTCCGCCGCAGAGGATGGACGGTCGCTCACCGCGAAGATCCTCCAATTCTTCCGTCGGTCGGGGAACTGATCCCCGACCGGCTCCCGTCATCGACGGTGGAGCCGTAAGATGCAAGCCGCCACGCGATACAACAAGGTCATCTCCGGAACGGTGGTCGGAGGCGCGGTGTGGCTCCTCGCCTTGGCCCTACACTGGTCGGGATGGCTCACCGTCACAGAGCTCAAGACACTCGACCATCGATTCCATCGATACGCGGATTCCACCAAAGCCGGAAACGACATCGTACTGGTTGCGGTGGATGAGGCCAGCCTGGAATCCTACGGCCAGTGGCCCTGGTCCCGCGACCGGCACGGATATGTCGTCCACTACCTGAAAGAGGCCGGCGCCAAAGCCGTGGTTTTCGATCTCCTGTTTCTCGAACCGGATCGGTCGGGGGAGGAATTTGATGCCGTATTCGCCGAAGAGATGCGAGCGGCCGGGAACGTCTATCTCCCGCTCCTGATGCAGGACGAGCAGAAGCCCTCCGGCGCCTCGACCGCTCCTCTCGCCGGCGCGCAAGAGTACCCGCTCGACATCCTGAAGAAAGCGACGATCGCACTCGACGATCAGCCCCCTCTGCCGACCGGAACGGTCCCGACCTATGCCGGCGCCAAATTGCCCATGCCGCTGTTCGCGCAGGCCGCTCACGGTCTCGGATATATCAACCTGACCCCGGACATCGACGGAACCACCCGCCGCCTCCCCCCGCTGGCGCACGCTCAGCAGCAGGCCTTTCTGCACATCAGCACGACCGTCGCGCGTGATCTCCTGCAAGCGGATCGCGCGTCGCTGCATCCTCGGGAACTTCGACTTGGACCGGTGGCGATTCCCTTGACCGCGGAACAGGACATGGTCATCGACTGGCACGGATCGCTGGAGGATCAGGTCTACCCGGCCTATTCCATCGGAGCCGTCCTCCGCTCGTTTACGGACATACAGAGCGGCAAGCCGCCCCTGCTGGACCCTGCGCTGTTTCACGACAAAATCGTGTTCATTGCCACGACCGCCGCCGGGACGTACGATCTGCGGGTGACCCCGCTTTCTCCCTTCGCACCGGGCGTCCTCATCCACATGTCGGCGCTCGATAACATGCTGAGACATCGCCATCTCCAGCCGGCATCGTGGGGCGTCTTCGCGGCCTCCACGCTCGTCCTAGCGCTCGCTACCGCTTGGGCCTTCATGTTGATGCAATCCCAGTGGGTCAAGGCGGCCGGCATCGCCGGCCTGGCCGGCGCTTACTACGGACTCGCCGTCCACGCTTTTACCTCGCACGGACTCTGGCTCGATCTCGCCATACCCGAAGGCGCGCTGGCCGTCTCGTTTGCAACCGCCGCGACCGTTGAGTACCTGACGGAAGGAAGACAGCGCCGGCAACTGCGGACGGTCTTCGACAAATACATGGCGGCTGAGGTGGTCGATGAGATCATGCGGAATCCGGAAGCCATCCGGCTCGGAGGCGAGAAAAAAGAACTCTCGGTGCTCTTTTCCGACATCGCCGGATTTACCTCCATCTCGGAACAGATGGATCCGGAAACGCTCGTCGAACTCCTGAACCAGTATCTCTCCGCGATGACGGAGATCATTCTCCGCCACCGGGGCAACGTGAATAAGTACTTGGGGGATGGCATCATGGCGATCTTCGGGGCGCCGCGCGGAGAACCCAATCACGCCAGCCTGGCCTGCTTTGCTGCGTTAGACTCACAGGCTGAGCTTGCCAGGCTGCGCGAGCGGTGGAAAGCCGAGGGACAACCGGAGATCAGCGCGCGCATCGGGATCAATTCCGGCCGGCTCGTCGTCGGCAATATGGGATCGCAGGCCCGGATGGAATACACCGTGATGGGCGATGCCGTGAATCTGGCGTCCCGCCTGGAGGGCGCGAACAAGTTTTACGATACGCTGATTCTGTTGGGTCCCCGTACCTACGAGCTCGCCGCCGGGGACATCGAAGCGCGGGAAGTCGACCGCATGCGGGTCAAAGGCAAACAGGAGCCAGTAGTAGTATTCGAATTGCTCGCCCGTAAGGGAGAGCTGCCTGACGAGCGACGCCCTGTCATTGAGGCCTATCGAACCGGGCTCGAGACCTACAAGCGACGAGATTTCAAAACAGCGGCCACGCAATTTGAGGCCGCCCTGGCACTCGATCCCAAAGACGGCCCGGCACGGGTTTACTTGGAAAGGGCCAAAGAGTACCTTATAGCTCCGCCTCCCGAAGAGTGGGATGGCGTCTATGATCTCACATCGAAGTAAGCGAGGCGCCCGTGAATCACCGATCTGCCTTCCTTGCCGTCCTGGTCTTCCTGGCAACCGCCATGACCGATGCCGCCTTCGGCGAAACCTTGTACGTCACGGCCAAGAGCGCGCAGTTGCGCGCAGGAAAGACCTCTCTGGATCCTGTCGTCGCCGGCCTCAAACTCGGCGAGAGTCTGGAAGTGGTGAAACGCGACGAGCGTTGGCTGCAAGTACGAACCGCCAAAGGCGTCCAAGGGTGGATCTATGCCAATCATGTGTCCGAGTCGAAACCGGCGAGAGGGGACAGCGAGTTAGCCGCCCTGGGAAAGGGGTTCAGACGAACCGAGGCCTCAGGCGTCACCGCCTCGGCCGGCGCCCGCGGGCTCGATAAAGCGTCGGAGAATTATGCCAATCGGGTCGGGATTACCCAGCAGCATCGCGATGCCGTGGATCGGATGACCGCCGACAAGATTTCCGACGAAGACATCCAGACATTCCTCAAAGCCGGGAGGCTCGGCGAATATGCAGAATAGGTCATCACGCAGGCTCCTCATTGCCGGTCTGGCGCTGCTCGCGACCGCCGGTCCGACCGGCTGCGCGGAAATCCAACAGGTTGCCGAGGGCGCCGCTCGAAGCTCGGGGAACGAACGGCTGGCGAAAACGATCCATGGCGGCGGAACGCTTATCGGCGGACTGCTGCCTATCGGCTATGAAGAAGAACAAACCATCGGACAAGCGATCGCCTTGCAGGTCGTGGCCCGCTATGGCGGGGTCTACGACCACCCTGACCTGACGCGATACGTGAACCTGGTCGGCCGTGGCGTGGCCTTGACCTGCGATCGCGCCGACATCGACTACCGGTTTGCCGTCCTCAACCATGACTCGATCAACGCCTTTGCCGCGCCCGCCGGCTATATCTTCGTCACCCGCGGGCTCTTGAAGACGATCAAGAACGAAGCCGAGCTCGCGGCGGTCTTGGGCCATGAAATCGGTCACGTCACCCAGAAGCACATCCTCGACGTCATTCAACGGTCCAAACAGATCGCCGGCGTGGCGGAAACCGGCCTGGCCTACGCGAACAAGAATCCCGACGCGTTCAAGAACGTGATCGACGGAGCGGTCAAGAAGTTGTTGGACGAAGGCCTGGACCAGGGCAAGGAGTTGGAGTCCGACCGATTGGGAGTCATCTTCGCATCGCGCGTGGGTTACGACCCGACTGCCTACGAGACGTTTCTGGACCGGCTACGGACCCTCAAAGGCGACGACCGGGCCTTCTTCAAGACACATCCGAACTTTTCCAATCGGCTCTCGGCCGTCCGGTCCACCATCAGTGAGCAGAAGCTGAAAACCTCAGGCATTCTCCTCGCCGACCGCTTCAGCAGATCATCGAGCGGAGCGCTGTAGGAAACCGGATAGTTCGCTCCTCACAATTCCTGCTCACCTCATGTCCAACTATCGCCACCCCACCCGGCCGGCCATTCTCCGGCATTGACCCTCCACCGATTGCTTCCTATACTGCCGGGAGATCGGAGATGCTCTTGTGAAAATTGTCGTCAGCCTGGTTATCGGACTCGTGCTTCTCGTCGGCGTGATCCTCGCGCTGCCGTTTCTCATCGATCTGAACCAGTATCAAGACCGGTACAAACCGCTGATCGAAGAGGCCCTGAATCGCAAGGTCCAACTCCAAGACATCCGCCTGACGATCTGGCCTCGCCTCGGCGCCCGCGTCGGCGGGGTGACCATCCTCGACGATCCGGCCTTCAGTGCCGGGCCCTTTGCATCGCTGACGTCGTTGGACATCGGGGTGAAACTCCTGCCGCTCCTGAGTAAGCAGGTGGAAGTCGAGGAGATCGCTCTGCGCGATCCGGTCGTAACGGTCATCGCCAACAAAGACGGCGTGATGAATGTATCGACCATCGGGGCCGGGACAGCGTCCTCATCCCCAGCAGAGCCTGGTACGGTTCCGCCTCCCGTCGGAACCCCATTGCAACTCTTGGCCTTATTCGCTGTGGATCGCGTCTCGATCGAAGGCGGGAAGCTGACCTATCGCGATCTTTCGACAGCGCCGGCCACAGAATACCAGGTACAGAACTTCGAACTGTTGTTGAAATCCGTCCGCCTTGGGCAAACGCCTTCGATCCACCTCAAGGCCACGGTGCAGCCCTACAATCTTCCGGTCACGTTGGACGGCGGGTTCGGCCCGCTGGTCGAAACACTCGACGTGCCGCAGTACGACTTCGCGTTGGGGCTCGGCAAAATCGCGCTTGCTGTGAAGGGCTCGCTCGTCGGAGGCATATTGAATGCGACCCTGTCTGCTCCCGCCATCGACACGGCCGATCTGCCCGTCGCCCTGCCGCTGCAGAAGCCGCTGCTGATCAAAGATCTGCTGGTGACCGCCAAGGCGCCATACCCATTCAAACAAGGTGTGCCGCCGCTGGAGCTGGCGGATATCTCGAATCTGAGCCTGGCGCTCATCATGGGACACTCCTCTGTACTGGTCAAAGGCACGGTCCTCAACGGCCAGGCCAATGTCACGCTCTCATCCCCTTCACTCAACACGGCTGATCTGCCGGTCGCCGTCCCGCTGACCAAACCGGTGGAACTCAAAGATCTCACCGTCACGGCCAAGACCCGTGCACCGTTCAAACCGACGGCACCCCTATTGGAAATCGCCGATGTCTCCGACCTGCGCCTTGGAGTGGTCCTGGGGAAATCTATTCTGTCAGTCAAAGGCGCCGTGCTGGCCGGCCATGCAAATATGACCCTCTCATCGCCCTCGGTGCAGACCGGAGACCTGCCGGTCGAAACCGGACTCGCGAAATCCGTGGAGATCAGAAATCTGCTCGTGACTGCCGATCTCAAGGGGCCGAACGCGCGTCTCTCCAACGCCTCCTTTCAACTGTTCGACGGCCAGTTCAAGGCGGATGGAGAGATGTCGACAGGCTCGCCGGCTCCGCCATTTCGCGGCAAGGTCAAGATCGACGGACTCCAGCTCGGCCCTGCGCTGGCGGCCATCAGTCCGGACAGCACAGTCTCAATGAGCGGGACAGCGGCGATGGACTTGGCAGTCACCGGACGGGGCTTCACCATGCCGGACCTGACCAAGGCGTTGGAGGGACCGGGACATCTGCGGATCAAGAACGGGAAGATCGAAGGGATCAACCTGATGGAAGAGGCAACGGCATTGCTGAAAGTTGCAGGCCTCTCACCCGATCGCCTTAAAACGACCGCATTCTCGGCCATCGAAACCGATGTCATGATCAAGCAGGGCCTCGTCGATGTGCAGAGACTGCTGATGGATAGCCACGATTTTCAAGCCACGGGCGCCGGCACCGTCAGATTCGATCAGGCGCTCAACCTGGTCGTAAATCTGCATCTCTCCCAAGCCCTCAGCCAGAAACTGGCGGCGTCCTCACCCATTGCCAGAATCGCGCTGAAAGAAGGGCGGCTCAGGCTCCCCTTCCAGATCACCGGCACTATACAAGCTCCCGCCTACGGGTTAGATGCAAAGGAACTGACCGGCAAAGTCCAGGAACAGGTGAAAGAAAAGGTGAACGAAGCGGTCAAGGGACTGCTGGAAGGCACGACGACTCCGAAAGACCTCAAGCAACAGGGCAAAGACCTGCTGAAGGGACTGCTCGGCCGGTGAGAACAATCTGGCGCTTCGTGCCAGCAACAGAAGCCTGCTGCAATCAGCGCGCGCGAGCAAACCGTAACACAGAGACTCTTGCCTCAATCTCTCCAGCCTGTTCCCGGTGATGGGTGTGTGAGCTACGGCAGAATGATCGACTGCTCGGTATGACCGATGGCTTTGAGCGTCGCTTCCAGAGCATCGACCATCGGCGGAGGACCACAGAGAAAGATGACCGTATCGGGACCGGGCGACGGCAACTGCCCACGCAACATGGCCTCGGTAATGCGGCCCGTGCCTTGCGCCCAACCGGCCGGCGGCTGCTCCAGCACATGATAACAATGGAAGCTCGCGTGTTCGCGCGCGTCCTCATCCCACTCTTTGCGGAAGATGATGTCAGCCTCGGCCTTGTTGGCGAAGAGCAGAAACAACTCGACCGCGAGGCTCTTGGCGAGAATCCAGCGAATGATGGAAATCATCGGGGTGATGCCCGTGCCGCCGGCCACAAAGCCGACTTTCTTCGCCATCCCATCCACCCAATGGCCCCCGGGATTCGGCCCGCTCATCAACACTGTCTCGCCGACCTGCCGATCATGGAGGTACCTCGAAATCGCGCCGGTCTCGTACCGCTTCACGGTCAAGTCGAAGTACCCCGTGGTGCCGGGCATCGACGACGGCGTGTAGGGCCGCTTCACCGGTTTGCAGTCGATCGTCGCGTGGATGTAGAGATGATCCCCAGGCAACATATCCAGCGTGGCATTCTCGGGCAGAGCAAAACGGAAGGTCTTGGTGTCGTGGGTATCGCGATGAATCGCCGTCAGCTCATACGGCACCGGCTGCTTCGACCTGATACGCGTGACAAGCTCAACATTCATACGCTCACCCTACCGGACCTGAATGGACCGATGCACGTGCGGCAGCGAGAATCAACGGGCTCCGGACGAACCGCTGCTCCCCGCGTCCGGGACTTGCAGGACAATTGAGCGCGCACTCCCATCCTCACCGACCTGCGCCACAATCTTGTCGCCGGTCTTCAATCGTCCGGCCACGACCCCTTCGATTTTTGTATCGGGGGTCACCACCAGACGCATCTCGTGACCGGAAAATTCTTTCACAATGAGCTCGTTGCCTTCCCAATACATGACATCCGCTTTGATCGCGGTGGGTGCGGACGACCGAGCGCCCTCTAGAGCTGCTGCGGGAACGACAGAAACAAAGACCAAATAGAGTGCGAGAAAAAGCGCCATCACTAAACCTCCCTCTAGATAGATGTTGTGCGGATATTCATATCATACGTTCCCGAAAACACACTCGCAACTGGGGAAGCGATCCGAAACGGAGACCGTCGATGCTCTCCCGCTGAAAGCCATCGTCAAGACTCTGAGTTTGTATCCGTCTGCGCAGAGGATTATGCTGAAACTGTCAGGCCGGTCCCCGCCTTTATTTAGGGAGGTGCCGCCATGAGACGTATCAGCGCCGTCGCACTCCTCATTGTGCTCCTGGGCCTGCAGAATCCCATTCTATCGCCGGCCGGCGAACAGACAGGCATCCCGCCCGAGACCGTCGCGAATTACCTCCATGCGGTGATCGAAGCGCATCGGACGTTTTACACCATCCATGTCGTTGAACGGCTGCAGAAAGACGGGATGACGACAGCGGCCGAAAACTGGCGATCGAAGAAAAACACCCTTCCGCTTCCGGTGCAGTTCCTCATGGAGTCCAATGAACTCGCCATGAAGACCGGCGCAAGGGTCAACTACCGCCTCATCAGTCTCTGGCCGATCAATCCGCTCAATGCTCCGCGGAATGCGTCGGAACAGTCCGCGCTGGAAGCGTTGCGGAAGCATCCGGAACGGTCGGTGACCGGAACCGTACAGATCAACAACGAGACGTATTTTCAGGCCATCTACGCCGATCACGCCGTCAGCCAAAGCTGCGTGAGCTGTCACAATGCCCACCCCGACAGCCCCAGGAAAGACTTTCGCTTGCAGGAGGCGATGGGAGGACTCGTGATCGAAATTCCGATGGGACGATAGGGTGGGCAGCGAGAGTAGGCGGGGCAATTGATTCCGATCCGGTCACCGTCGCCTATTTCATATCCGAGGCGGCTGAAGATGGGGATGAGAACAAGGAAGAGGCCGACACGACCCGATTCATAGACCGTCGCCAAATATTCACTTAGTGGCACGTCTGTCATCTGACTGGTACAATACAACTACGTACTCACACAGAAGGCAGACATTGCCTTGCGCAAGAGCTGATAAAGAAGCCCTACCGGGGGCCGCACTCTTGGGCTTCTTGTTCGGCCCGTTGCTCACCAAGACAATGCCTACCTCTCACAAGGAGGTGTAGGCATGGCGTCAAAAATCTACATCAGCGGGTTCCCTCCCTCGTACACCCAGGGACAGCTCCGCCAGATCTTCGTCCCCTTCGGGAAGGTGGAGTCGGTGCAAGTCCTGCAGGATGCGCGAGGGTATTTCGTCGGAGTGGTACACATGTCCTCTCCCGAGGAGGTGGAGCACATCTTCGGCGCGCAACAAGTGTTTCAAGTGGAGGGCAAGCATCTGGATATCTGGGAACCCCCGGAGACGGAGAGCGCGCAGAACTGACCGGGCGTAACAGGCGTGACGTAATGATGACGCATGCCCTCTTTTTTGAGATCGCCGGAAGCGGACCGCGCTGTAGGTGAAGAAGGTCAGGAGCGCACAGTTCTGAATGAGGGACGGCTTCGCAACTAAGGACATCCCCCCGCTACTCAGCTACCGGCCCTGGAAGTAGGAATACGCGGCGGCGAAGATCAGCGCCGCAAGCAGCCCTCGCTTCAGCTTCTGCCACATCTCCGCTTGAGCCTGCTCCAGCTTCTGCCGCAAGGATGGCTGGGAACGGATGTAGGCGTCCACCAGATCCTTGGCCTCTTTCATGCCAAGCTTCCGCTCAGCACGCACGACCTTCATCGCCGCAATCACATCTCCCCGCCACAGCAGCTCGACCGCCGCGTTGGAAAGCGTGGACGACTGAGTCGGCCTCGGTCCGACATGATCGGTCATCTGACCATTCAAAGAAGGATCGTGCTATTTGCCAGCTCATCAATGCAACTAATTCCTCCGCTTCAGAGCAACTTGCCGTTGCATTTTTGACAGGGCCAGTCTATATAACCGCCTATGAATGCCGAGCAAATGGAAGAGATCAAGCGTCATTTTGGCGTCGTTGCCGAATCACTCCGTAGCGATATCCGGCAGGTCGCTGAAGGCCACGCCACGATCCGGCATGAGCTGCAGGAGCAACGAGGAGAGATACGAGATGAATTCAAAGAGATGCGGGCGCTGATGCGACTATCCTATTCGCAAATCGACCAGCGCATTCGGACGCTCGAATCGGATCTGACGACGCTCAAAGCCCGCGTCGATCGCATCGAAACCAGCCGGGCCTAACCCTCCTCAATTTCATTTCCCCGCTTCACCACGCCGGCGCTTCAGCTTCTGCCGAAAGGAGGGTTTGGAACGGATGTAGACGTCCAGACCTTTGGCTGTTTTCAGCTAAGACTCCGCTCCGCACACACGACCTTCATCGCCGCAATCACATCGCCCAGCCACAGCAACCCAACCGCCGGGTTGGAAAGAGCGGACGACTGAGTCGGTTCGGATGTCATAGGACGAATGGCACTCAAACCATACAGGCTTTACGATTTAAAGAATGGACATCATGTTCGCTTGCCGCCGAATGAATCTTGAACGAGAACCGCAGACAAGCTACTATCAACCGCCCCTGATCCCCTAGCCCGCTCCGGAGAATTCGAGGCCCTCGTGGCAGATCACCAATTCAGCCCATCAGTCGCAACACGAGGCATACAGCTTCCGTTGATTGCGCCACTCCGACGCCCGCTTCCTGTTACAGCAATTGAGCCAAAAGGCGTCGTCTACACAAAGCGGTGGGTCGTTGAACTACTCCTTGATCTGAGCGGCTACAGCCCGGATAAGAATCTGGTGGACAGCCTGGCAATCGAACCAGCGGCCGGGGATGGTGCGTTTCTAGGTCCCATGATCGAGCGCCTCGTGGAGTCGTGCCGGAAACTCGGCCGTTCGTTGTCGGAATGCCAAAACTCCTTGATCGCATATGAGCTGGATGAGAAGAGTGCGGCTCGTGCACGCACTGTCATCCAAGATCTCCTAGTGGATCACGGTGCGAAGAGCCCACTCGCAAAAAAACTGGCCGACGCGTGGGTAGTAAGCGGGGACTACCTCCTTGACGCCGACACGAGACAAGCCGACTTCATTATCGGCAATCCTCCGTATGTGCGCCTTGAAGATATTCCAGAAGAGACCGCTTCCGTCTACCGAAGTGCGTATCCAACAATGCGAGGGCGAGCAGACCTCTATGTGGCGTTCTTCGAAGCCGCCCTTCGGCAGTTGAAAGCTGGCGGAGTATGCGCCTTTATCTGCGCTGATCGATGGATGCGTAACCAATATGGAGCTGAACTGCGCCAACTGATTAGTTCCGCATACAGTGTTGAGATGCTCCTCAGTATGCACCACGCTAATGCCTTTGATGATGACGTGGACGCCTATCCTGCTATCACAGTAATTCGACGCAGAATACAGCGGTCAACTATTGTCGCGAGAGCCGATCAGGACGCTGAACACGTTCAGCCAAAACAATTGGCAACAGCGCTCAAGACAAACAGCCGCGACATCCTGCCCCAAGGTATCCATCGGGCCGAGGTACACACATGGTTCAACGGTTCAGACCCCTGGCCCTGCCATTCACCGGAACAGCTGGTGCTCCTTCGGCGGCTGGAAGATCAGTTCCCTCCCCTTGAAATGAATGCAAAAGTGGGAATCGGCGTGGCCACCGGGAACGATCGGGTCTACATCACGACGGATGCAGCCCTGGTGGAGCCCTCCCGTCTGCTGAAGCTCGCACTTGCGAAAGACCTGGCGGACGGAACGGTACGATGGTCCGGGCACTATCTCGTGAATCCATGGAACCACGATGGATTGGTCAATCTGAAGACTTATCCGAAGTTGCAGGCCTACTACAAGCGGCATGCCGAAGCCCTGAAGAAGCGCCACACCGCGGAGAAGAGCGCCGACAAATGGTACAAGACGATTGACCGCGTCAACCACCGGCTCACGCACACACACAAACTGTACATTCCGGATATCAAGAACACCCTCGAACCGGTCTTAGATCGCGGCGAAACCTATCCGCACCACAATCTGTACTTCATTCAGTCGGATGAGTGGGATCTGGAAGTACTCGGTGGCCTCCTGCTGTCGAAGGTCGGGCAGTTCTTTGTCGAATCCTATGGAGTCCGCATGCGAGGCGGCTACTTGCGTTTCCAAGCGCAGTACCTACGCCGCATTCGCGTCCCTCCGCCAAAGTCCTTGTCCAAGATCCAGTCACATGAATTGAGAGACGCCTTCCGTCTTCGTGATAGGTCTCGCGCAACCCAGGCAGCGTTGGATCTGTATGGAATCAACGCTCGCACGCTGGAGGCCGCGCTTGAACATTGACAAGAGATTGCAAGCCGCCGTCCAAAGCTATTGGAACGCTCGCAGGAAAAATAAAGAGAAGCAGGTCAAATCAGGAAAAATCGATGCCGGAACCAGAGGTGAGGTGACAGGAGGGACCCAAATGGGTGCCCTGCGGAGGTTTTGGTGTCGGACATTCTGTGCGAAGCCGGATTGAAGAAGATCGATATCCGTACAAGAACCGCACTTGAGCTACCGGGGTACTTCAGAGCCACGAAAAAGTGGGACCTCATCGTCGTCTCTGACGGCGCGTTGGTCCTGGCGATGGAGTTTAAGTCTCAAGCCGGAAAGTCGATCGGCAACAATGTGAACAATCGATCGGAAGAAGCGGTAGGCAGCGCCAAAGATATCTGGACAGCTTTCCGAGAAGGCCGCTTTGGTCAGGCGCCCCTCCATTTCTTGGTTATCTGTTCCTCTTAGAAGATCGTGACAATGTCAAAATCCCCGTTGCCAACAAGGAACCCTACTTCCAGGTAGACCCTGAGTTCCGTGGTGAAGCACATTTCAGGGATACAACAGCCCTCCGACGGTACAAGGGAGTCTCCTACAGCAAGCGCTACGAACTCTTGTGTCGCCGTCTGGTGCTAGAGCGGCTGTATAGCTCAGCCTGTTTCATGATGGCCACGAACTCACTAAAGACGAAGATCACCCAACCAGCTGAAGACCTCAACTTTCAGCGTTTCGTAGCTGCTCTCCGAGGCCACGTCGTCACATCCTTGGGCAGCCGGAGTAAATAGACCGCACGCGCCGACAAGGCAATCAGAAATGTAGAATGTCCCAGTTTTCTGGCCCCCACGTCATCGGTTTTCGAATATAAGTTTTTGATTCTCAAACGTGCCCCCCCAATAGCGGCCAGGGGAGTCAAGCTTCTCTACTTTCAAGTAACCTTCTTTTTCAAGACAACTGATCGTAAACGTGGCCTCCTCGACCAAGTCTGTTCCAGTAAGTCCTACAGGAACTCGCCCCCATACCTCAAAGAGGTTCTGTAGGTCATATGTGGTGCGTTTATTGCGGAGACTATCCAATGCCGAAATCCAAAGAGAAACAAATTCTTCTGGACGTCTCTTCAATGTGGTGATCACCACTTCACACCTGTGGGCAACAGTTGACATATTCCCGGAGTTGGTAGGAGCACCACCCTTTGACACCTCAGCAGATTTCTCCTCATCAAAAATGCTGGTCATAACCCAAAGATACGGATCGTCCTCTTGGCCTGTGGGAGTAGTAAGACCAGGATGATTGGTCGGCATTGGATAAAGCAGGCCATCACAACGGGATGTCGCCATCTGTCTTGGAACGACAATGGTTGCGCCGGTCTTCAGGGTCTCGTATGCACAATGGGCTTTCGGATATGTAGCCCCAGCCTTGTCACGATCCTGGAGTAACTGCACCCATTGATCCTCCAAAAGCTGAAGATATGCATTCCACTGGCTAGGCTCCATGTTTCCCAGTTGCGGATTCATCGAAAGCCATGCCCCTAGCGTCGCGAGATCTGCACCTTGCGCAGGTGTACCCAAATACACTACCCCCTTGATACGCCGCAGTCTTGCCACGTCATCGCCACGATTAAGACTTACGAGCATATCCTTCGCTACAAGCCCACCCATGCTATGTGTGACAAAATAGATTTCCTGGTAGTTCTCAAATACTTTCTGACTTCTAAGTCTCCCAAGTTCATTTCCTGCTATTTCATGAATATTTGGTGCTCCACCAAAATAAGGTGCCTTGTAGGTAACAAGATATATGTCGTAACCCTTGAATCTGAAATCTTCGGTAACCATCTTGGGCCAAAAGTTTTCCGTCCTAGGATTACCCCATGAGGTGGCACCGCTCCCAAAGATCCCATGAATAAATACGATTAGTCTCTTATTCCTGTGGTCGGATGCCTTCTTATAGAAACAGGAAGGCTGTCCCTGCTCAGGCAAACACCCATTTTGAGCTTCAGAATAGACAACCGAAGAACTAAAACATCCTGTCAGTACGACAGCAAATAGAACTACTCCAAGACTCTTAATAAATGGAAGAAGTACATTCATGAGCGCTACTCTCCCACAATGAGTAAACGGCTCATTCGGAGCCTACTGTGATAAACATTCAGAAAAACAAAACGAGAGACATTCTGCTTTGAATTCCTTCGACTGAGTTTTTCGACAGGCTACGATTCGCTAGGCTGAGTGTCAATATGCTAGGTAGGCGAATTGAGTGTGAGGAATTGAGGGAGCACATTCCGATCGTGCGGCCTCAACGAGCAAGAAGGACCGTCTGGCTGCTCTCTACCCACTGCACCGGCGTCTCGAACATCGCCGCGACGAATCTGCGTTGATCGCTGGCTCGCATCTATCTCACAGGCCCGTGTGATTTTAGCCACCTTCGTGGCATCGACTCCGCACCGCAGCAATTCGCCCGTCCACTAGATCTTGCGGCGGTCGCGCCAAAACCCTGGCTATCTTGTCGATTCGGCGGAGGCGCTTGCCGACCCCGTAGTGGTACGTAGATTGCGTAGTACTTCTGCGAGGACGAAAGGAGGTCCATCATGCACGACGTAACGATATGGGCGGCATGGTATCTCTTTCTTCTGGCCATTCCGGTGGTACTCGTCGGCTCCGTGATCCGGGACCGGTTGACCCGCCGGTCGAGTAGTCGCCGCGGCTCATCGCAATGAAGAAATGAACGGTTCGGGAAGATCGAGCGAACTACATGGGGCAGTCTTTTCTTGCCGCTCGCACCTGAAGGTATTCGCATGGCGCGGGGTTGTTCGCTAGCCGATTATCGGCGGAAGGCGTCTTTTCCCTTGATCACGTCGGAGAGCATCTGATCCGCCAGCCTGGCGGCAATCCGCCGGCGGTACCAGCGGCGGACCAGTCCGATCACAACCATGCCTACTGCAGCGGCTACCAGTGCCCAACCTGATTCTTCCATAGAGGCAGCTTAATTCAGTCCCCGGCCCCAGACAAGATGAGGAAGAAACCAGTGTCATTTCCATCGGCCTGCCTGCTACAATTCCGCTCTTGTCGGCCCCCTTAATCCCGACAAAGTGGCGCCAGGCTCAGATTCACAGCAGGTCAATGGATCTTCGGGTTCCGCGTTACACACTCACATGCGACACACCTTCTTCCCGACCATTGGCCTTTCGTTTGCCCTCAGTCTCCTTGCCGGCTGCAGTAGCGGCGGATCGGAGGCCCCTCTTGCGACGCCCCCGGCTACCGGCCCCTCCTGTTCGGTCGCGCAACTCGAAGGAGCGATGGAGAGCACGCTGGCGCAGACCGCCTCGGACGTGGACTTCTCGTTCTCGGTCGAACGGCAGGATGGCCGCCGCTACAGCTACAACCGGGGCGGCTCTACGCTGCTGACTTCCTATGAATCGGCCTCGACCTCGAAACTGGTTTCGGCCGTCATCATTCTGCGGTTGGTAGAGAAAGGGTATCTGAGCCTGGCGGACAAACCACTGAAACACATTTCAGGATGGCCAATTACCAGTAGCAGCAATTCGCTCTACAACATGACGTTGGAGCACTTGCTTAGCTTTACCTCCGGGCTGACCGATGAACCTCCTTGTCAGAACTTCGGAGGATCGAGTTTTGACGCCTGCGTGATCAATATCGCCAACACCAACATTGCAAACGGCCTCACGCCCGGACAACAGTTCTATTATTCCAGCACCCATCTGCAAGTGGCGGGGCTCATGGCCATCAAAGCGCGGGGCGTTGCCACCTGGCAGGATATCTTCACGGAATTCAAAACCCAAACCGGCCTCTTCCCCACTGCGACTTATGATCTCCCCTCAGCCACGAATCCACGCCTGGCCGGCGGCATGCATTGGACCGGCGAGGAATACATGGATTTTCTCAGAGCACTGAAGAACGGCTCGCTGTTGAATGCTGCCTCAACGAGTCACCTCCTCGCGGATCACACAGCCTCCGTCGTAATCGCCTATTCACCGGCCCTGGTTGGCGCAGGCGAAGACTGGCACTACGGATTCGGGCTCTGGCACGAATGCCAGAGCCCCACATTTAATTGCACGGCGGGGACCCGCGTCTCCAGTCCAGGCGCCTACGGAGCGTATCCCTTCTGGGATCGCAGCCACGGCTACTTCGGTCTCGTCGCCCGCCAGGGCGCGCTCGGAACCTTTCCAAATGGTATTGCGATTGAACGATCGGTGAGACCAGACGTCGAACAGTGGCTGGCCTGTCCGTAGGCAGCGGTTGACCCGACCTGACGGCGGCACGTACTTCCCGCAGGACCCGCTCAGAATTTTCTGCTACTCTCCTCCCCCATGCCCACGCCCCTCCAAGCCTTCCTGATTCTCTTCATCGTCGGCGCTACGCTGCGTCTGTCGGGCCTGCTCGGAAAACCGCACGCGGAACGGCTGGGGCTGTTCGTCTTTTCCGTTACGCTGCCGGCAACAATTCTCGTCTCGCTCGATCGCGTGGCCTTTGCCCCGATGGCCTGGAAGCTGCCGCTGGCTGCCTGCCTCGTCTCCCTGCCGCTGGTACTCCTCTCCTGGCCGCTCGCCAAATCGCTGCGTCTCGCGCGCCCGACACAGGGGGGATTCCTCCTGGCCGTCGGCTGCATCAATTCCGTGTACTTCGCCTATCCCGTCGCCCTGGCGACATTCGGCGACGAGGGCCTCGCCCAGGCAATCCTCTTCGACCTCGGCCAAACCGCGCTCACTCTCACCGTGCTCTATGCCCTGGCCGTGTGGCACGGCACCGCCGCACCCTCGGCGCGCTCGGCGCTCACACGTCTGCTTATGTCGCCCCCCTTCTGGGCCTTAACCCTCATGCTGGCAATGAAAGCAGCCGGACTCTATCTGCCGTCCTGGCTCCACGCCATCTTGACGCCGGTACATCTCATGACGACACCGCTGGCGAGTCTCGTGCTCGGCCTCTCGATTAGTTTTGCCGCCGTGCGGCGAACCTGGCCACTGACCTGCCTGGGCGTGGCGATGCGGATGCTCGGTGGATTGTTGCTTGGATGGTTCGCTGCCTGGCTGCTGGGTCTGACAGGAATGGAACGGGCGGTGGTGATTCTGATCGCCGCGATGCCCTCGGCGGTGACCGCCGCGATCTTCGCGACGGAAACCGGCCTGGATGAAGATCTCGTCGCCTCGATCGTGGCGCTGTCGATCTGTCTCGGCGTGGCCCTGCTCCCCTGGCTGTCTTCCTTCGCCGCACTGCTGGGCTAGCCCGACGTGAGTCGCCCGGGAACGAATCGGCCCATCCCTACAACAGGTCGTCCAGGAGAACACACTCGATTTCCTGAACCCGCCGCAGCGTCCTATCGTTTCCATAGAAACGCGTCGCCTTATGGCTGACCGCCGTGGCCAGTTGAATCGCATCCGGCGTGCTGAGTCGATACCGTGCACGCAACTCCGCCGCGCGATCGGCCACAGTCAACGTCACCGGCACCCATTCAATCTTCGGATAGGTGCTGGTGAGGGCGAAGATTTTCTGAGCCAATTCCTCCTTGCGATCCCGGTACGGCTGAACCAGCAATTCCAGAAGCGTCACCGTCGAAGTCACAGCAGGATTGCGGCCTCGCTCGATGCGATCAAACAAGGAGGCACACCAGACACCGTAGCGCGGATGATCCTCAAGGAAATAGATGAACAGGTTGGTATCGAGACCGATGCATTGGCGGTCGCCGGGAAGGCCTTGATCGGCGACCGCCTCTACCACGAACGGCGCTCCCGTTTCAGATAGCCGGGCGGGTAGGCGCCTTTGGCCAACCCTTGCAACGTGCGCGCATACCGCTTCGGTTTGGGCAGGACCAGCGTGAGATCGTCTTTTACCACCACGAGCAACTCATCGCCGCCCTTGACGCCCATCGCCTGTCGCGCTTCTTTGGGAATGACGATCTGATTCTTGCTACTGAGCTTCTGAATGGCCATGATGCCCTCCTAATGACGCTTTACTTTATCATATCAATGTAAAGCGCCTCAACTTGACTCTGCCGCCCTTCCAGGCCAGCGCGCTGCCGGTTATGCGAACACTCTCCCCGACTCTCGTCTTGACTTGCTCAGGCGCGGCAGATACAAGCCTCTTAGAATTTCACCTTAACCGGGACTCTCTGGCCATGATCGCTTCGCCGAATAGAACACCGTTCCGCACATTCGCCCTGATACTGACACTCTCCGGTCTCGTGCTTGCTTCGGCAGGCTGCGCCAAAAGCCTGGGACCGAAACCGACACAGCCGCCTGCGCCCATCGACTTCGCACTCGCGGTCCAGTATGCGCAACGGGCGGCTCTGGTCTATGAGACCGATGCGTCGATCAAGCAGAAATCGCCGGCCGGCACGACGGTCTCCTTCATGGTGGAAACGCCCAAGGGGGTGAAAGCCTACATCGAAACGGACGATGCGAAAAAGATCCAGTGGGTCGTCGTGCGAGGAACCTCCAATCTCGACAATGTGAAACTCGATGTGGACTACAACAAGGTGGTGGACGGGCGGCTGCAAATCCCCCTGCACAAGGGCTTCGCCGATACGGCGCTGCAGGTCTATGCCTTTGCCAAGCCGCTGCTGCGGCCGGGTTATGAGATGCGTGTGACGGGCCACAGCTTGGGCGGCGCGGCGGCGGCGATTGTCTTGATGCTGTTCAAGGAGGACGGGGTGAAGCTCGGCCAGGCGATGACGTTCGGCCAGCCGAAGGTGACGAACCGCGCGGGCGTCGAGAAGTACCGCGGACTGCTGCCGCTGCTGCGCTTCGTGAACGACAAGGATCCGGTGCCGCTCCTCCCGCCGCTGGATATCACCACGATCCTCGACGAAGGCCCCTACAAGCACGTCGGCCCCGAGGTGGTGCTGAAAGACGGAACCAACTACGCCTATTACGGCGACGTTCAGGCGGAGCGTTTCTCCGTGATCTCGTTCTGGAACAGCCTCGGCAACCAGCAGATGCCGGACCATTCCATCGCGCAATACCTACAGAGCCTGCAAGCGAAGACGGGAGTGCGGTAGCGCGCGGGTCTCGTGAATCGAATAGTCATCTGGTCAACAGGTCTGGGGGATCGTTCCGGCCTAAGCCGCAGGACGAACTTTCACCGTGAGGCGTACCTGCGCGCCGAGCCTGGCCAGCAGATCGATTAAGGCGTCCGTACTGAACAAGTCGATGCGCCCACGAAGGAGATCGCTGACGCGAGGCTGGGTGACGCCCAGTATTTTGGCCGCGGATTTCTGCTTGAGACCGCGTGACGCGATGATCTTTTGCACCTGGATCATCAGGTCAGACCGGACCAGCAGATGCTCGGCCTCTTCGCGGCCAAACCCAAGGTCACGAAAGACATTTCCACTGGACGACGCAATCTTAACCTTCATATGTTGCTCTCCCCCCGGTCCTGTTTGTATTCAGCGCTGTACCACGAGCGACTGATACCGCTGCCTGGCGAGATCGATATCACGTTGCGATGTTTTCCTCGTCCGCTTTTCAAATGCATGAAGCACGTAGATCGCTTCCGCAAACCTGGCCACATAGCAGACACGATGTTCGACTGCCGTATGGATCCTCATCTCACAGACACCGGCACCGATCGTTGACATCGATTTCCAATCTGCCGGCTCCAGGCCCTTCTGAACCTGACGGAGCTGAAAACCAGCCAGACGTCTGGCATCCGACGGGAAGGCCTGAAGATCCCGCCGCGAGGACCCGATCCACTTGATCGCCTTTTCGATCAGGGTCCTAAATATGCGAGTTTCAGTATATGCCTGTCAAGCCACGGGCTCACTGCACGGGGCGGTCAGGCAATCAACGCTTCGAGCACTCGTACGTGAGAAGACTCTTCCAGCGGACGAAACACCCCTAGCGGCGAGACCAGCGCATGTCCCCGGCGATCGCTATTTGTATCCCACCACCATGCCGTCCGGTCCGGCCAATCGCTCCACCGTGGTCTTCTTGAAGCCGGCTTCTTTCATCCATTTGCGGCAGTCGGCGCCGGTGAAGTCGAACCCTCCGGGGGTTTCGATCAGCATATTGAGGCTCATCAGCAACCCGAAAGCGTTCTCCTTGCGCGCATCGTCGATGAGGGCTTCGTGGACGATCACCGCGCCGTTCGGCTGCAGGGCCTCATAGGCCTTGCGCAAGAGCATCAGCTTCTCGTCGAGGTTCCAGTCATGGAGGATGTGGCCCATGATGATGACGTCGACTTTCGGGAGCGGCTCTTTGAAGAAATTGCCGGGATGAAACTTCAACCGCTGCGCCACACCTTTGGTCTGCGCGTAAGCCTCAAACACCGGTCGGACGACCGGCAGATCCACCCCCAGACCCGCGAGGTGCTTGTGCGCGAGTGCGATTTCGACGGCAACGCCACCCTGCGCGCAACCGACATCGGCAAAGGTCTTGTATTTCTTCCAGGGAAACTTGTTCGCAATCCCGCGGCCGGCCCCGATACTGAGGCCCGTCATGGCCTTTAAAAATCCTTCGAGCCGCTGCGGGTCGCTATAGAGCGTGCCGAAGAAATCGCCGCCGGTCTTCACTTCATTCTGCGGCTGGCCGGTGCGAAGCCCGTCGGTCAGCGAGCCCCAAAAGTGATAGAGCCGCGCATTGCACATTTCGAGCATGCCCCCGATGTACGAGGGCTTGGCCCGATCGAGGAACAAGGCCGTTTCCGGGGTGTTCGCGTACCGCGTGCCCGTCCGCTTCAACATGCCCAATGCGACCAGGGCATCGAAAAAGTCCCGCGCGCTGCGCGGATGCAATCCCAGCCGCGTGGTCAACTCCTCTATCGTGCGCGCCCCCTTCGCCAGCTCGGTGAAGAGACCGAGCTCGATCGCGCTCAGCAGGGTCTTCGACCCAAAGAATCCGGTGCCCAGTTCCATGACCTTCGCTGGTGTCAGAGGCTTCTTTGCCACGGTGCGATCCTTTCGTCAGAGAGTTATTCCGATCGTTGTGCGGCCGTTTACTCTTTCGCCCCGGCAGCCGAGTCATAATATTTTTCTCGATAAATAGGACAGAGGCCCTTCTGCTGTACCGTCGTCGTCACGTCGGCAATCATCCCGCCGCTTCCGCAAAGATACACGGCAAGTTGCGCGACCGACGTCACGCACCCCTCGACAAGCCGTTGCACCCGGGCGGTTTCTCCGGACCAGCCCGGATCCGGACGAGAGAGCGTGAGGATCGTCGGCATCTTCGGCATCTTCCGCGCGAGCGCGAGCAAGTCTTCTTGATAGTACAGATCCCGCTGGCTCAGCAGTCCCCAGAACAGAGTGGCCGGCTCGACGAGTCGCAAATCGAGTTGCCGGACATCGTGCGTCAAATCCTTGATCAACTCCACCTGTGCCGTCACCGTGTGGATACTCACCGTGAACCAGCTCCAACGTCTGTCAAACCGGTGTCGTGGTTGGCCGAGTACGCTTCGGTACATTAGAGCCTGTGAGTGATGCGAGGACGCTGCCGGCCGACTGTTCCAGCATCCTGCTGAAGAACGGCGCATTATCGGCGGGCTGAGTCCCCAGCGTCAAGAACGGGAGTGTGAGGAATTGATTGAATGACCGACTTGACGAAGGACGCCAGGAAACCGGCTCACCAGCCGAGATGCCATCGATGGCCCTGTCGCTCCACCAGCGCATCCGCCTCGCGCGGTCCCCAGGAACCGGCCGAGTATGGGTGGACGACTTGCGTGCCGGTCAGGAGCGGATCGTAGAGCCGCCAGGCCTTTTCGGTGAACTCCGCGCTGACGAACAGCGTCTGATCCCCGATCATCACATCGCGCAAGAGCGTCTCGTAGGCCTCAGGCAGCTGACCGAAGGCTTTCTGATAATCGAATTGCAGCGCATGGTCGCTCAGCATGAACGGCCGTCCGGGACTCTTCACGGAAAAGCAGAGGGAGAATCCTTCGCTCGGCTGCAGGGTGATCAACAGCTTGTTGGATGCGATGCTGCCCGGATCGATGGACGGAAACACGTGGGCCGGCGGGTCGCGAAAGATGACGGCGATCTGCGTGAGCTTTCGGGGGAAGCGCTTCCCGGTGCGCAGATAGAACGGGACGCCTTTCCAGCGCCAGTTATGAATCTCCGCTTTCAACGCGACATAGGTTTCCGTGTTGGAATCCCGCGGCACCCCCGGCTCCTCACGATACCCGGGAATCGTCTGGCCGCCGATCTGCCAGGAGGTGTACTGGCCGAAGACGACGTCCTGCGCCGCAATCGGCGCAATGGAATGGAGCACTTTCATCTTCTCACTCTGAATGGCCGCCGCATCGAACGAGACCGGAACTTCCATCGCCACGACGGTCATGAGCTGGGTCAAATGATTCTGGAGCATGTCGCGCAACGCGCCCGCCTGCTGGTAGTAGGCCCCGCGATGTTCGACGCCGAGATCTTCGGCCACGGTAATCTGCACGTTCTCGATCGCGTCGCGTTTCCACAGGGATTCGAAAATCGGATTGGCAAACCGGAAGGCCAGCAGATTCTGAACGGTTTCCTTCCCGAGATAGTGATCGATCCGATAGATCTGCGATTCGTCCACATACCGGTGCAGGGAGGTATTCAGCCGGCGCGCCGATTCGAAATCGTGCCCGAATGGTTTTTCGAAGACGACGCGCACCCAGCCGCGCCCTTTGAGCAGTCCCGCTCGATCCAGCCCCTCGATGGCGTTGGGCGCGATGTCCGGCGGCACGGCCAGGTAGAAGACGCGATTTCCCGGCATGACGTGTTCCAGTTCGATGCGCCGGATATAGGAGGCTAACGCGGCATAATCATCGTCCGTCCCGCAACCGATCGTGTGGTAGTAGAGACAGGCGTCGCACCACTCGCGCAATTCGTGATCGTTGTGCCACCCGGCCCTGTACAATCCTTCGTGCGCCCAGAGCCGGAACCCGTCCTCACCGACTTCGGGCAAAGCCGCGCCCACAATCAGTGTGTTGCGGGTTTCCAGAATGCCCTGATCCCGCAAATGGTAGAGCGCGGGCAACAGTTTACGGCGAGTGAGATCGCCGGTGGCTCCGATGATGACAAAGACGTGCGGCTCAACCTGTTGTGGCGGCATGCGATCCGTTCCCTCCATCCCCGATCATATCGACGGCGTCCCGGCATGCCGCCACGCAGCGCTACAATAATCCATGCTGCTCCCGCCCGATGCGGCCGTCGTAGCGGTTTGTGGACTTGAACAATTCGAATCGCCCGTCCATGGCGTAGCGGGCCACGCGGGTCCGCAGGCCCTGCATCTCGGCGACCGTCATCGGGATGAACCGCCGCACGATGTCGAGGTTCTGCCGCAAGACATCCCGTGAATCGATGCCGCTGACCAGCGACGCGATCGGCAGGCTCAACACATACCGCAAAGCCTCTTCCGGTGTGACGAGGCCCTGCTTGACCGGCTCGGCATTCCCGCTCAAGCTCTTCATTCCAATCGGAGCGATGCCCCGCTGCGTAAGAACCGGCAGCACCTCCTGCTCAAAACTCCGATAGGTGCCGTCGAACACATTGAGCGGCATCTGGCAGGCGTCGAAAGGAACGTCGTGGGCGAGCATCTTCAGATGAATCGTCGGATCTTTGTGTCCGGTGAAACCGATGAACCGCACCTTACCCTGCCGCTTCGCCTCGAGCAAGGCCTCGGCCGCTCCGCCCGGCGCGAAGTGCCGATCGGGATCGTCGAGATAGACCACTTCGTGAATCTGCCAGAGATCGAGATAATCCGTCTTCAGGCGACGGAGCGATTCGTCGAGCTGTTGCAACGCCACCCGCTTATCGCGTCCGTGCGAACAGACCTTGGTCATGAGAAAGACCTGTTGCCGCCGGCCTTGCAGGGCCTTCCCCATCAGCTCTTCGGAGCGCCCGCCGTTGTATTCCCAGGCATTGTCCAGAAAAGTCACGCCTGCGTCGATCGCTTCCTGCAGAATGCGAATCGCCTCCGCGTCGTCCTCGATCCGACCCCAATGGGCCCCGCCGAAACAGAGCGCAGAGACTTTGACGCCGGTCTTGCCCAACGGGCGCATAGGGATTTCCCCGGTGGCGACCGAGCCGGACGGCTCCAGCGCCTCGGCCAGTCCGCGCATCCCACCCGACGCAACCATTGATCCAACCAGACCGAGCGCCTTCAACAACTGCCGACGATTAATCGACCCTTCTCCGCCATCTCGATCAAGACGTCGTAAGTTCATAGCAGAACCTCCGAATCCTTTCCTTCCTCACACCCACCACCACAAGGCGGCTGGGAGGACGGGCTGCTTCGGCCGCGACATCGCAGGCGTCATAGTCACTAGGCCTACAAAAAGAGCGTACGACGGCATTGCGCTGTTCCAGCGCAGCCTTATAGGAGTACGCGGTGTGCTCTATCAAGAATCCAGCAACTTTCGCAATGTAGCGCATGATGTCGCGGCCGAAGCAGCCCGCCCTCTCAGCCGCCTATTTCCCCACATCCTCGCATCTCATCCAGCCAATCGTCTTTTTGCCGTTCGGTAAGCCCGTCGATAGATCCGATGATAGTGGATTTCACGGTCCGATGCCACAGAACCAGAGAGTGTTACGCGTGCAGCTTCTTCGCCATCCCGCCGGATTTCTGATACTCAAAGGCAAAACCCGGTCGCAGGAGCTGCTCCAGGAACCCTTCTGGGCATCATTTCGACATCGGCAGCCGCCCTATGCGAGGCACCGCGCAAGAAGAAAAGGCGAAGAAGGGGTCGGGGAGTGTGAAGTCAAGCAACAACCCCATCTATCCCCCTCACGATCCATAAGCGGCGTGAGTGACCGGCATCTTGGACCGGGCCGCTTCTGATCCCCATCCCCAGCCAGTGGGGAAGCGCGTTTCTGTCGCTCTTTGCAGCAGCCACACGCTGAAGGTTGAGGAACTTTGCCCGAGCAGCAGAAGTGCGGCCACATCCTCATCGTGCCGGCTGCGGTCTAAACCAATGCCGCACCAGCGTTCTTAGCAGAACACTCATCCGCCTCATGGAGGCATGTGGATTGCTCAGTTGAAAGTATCTCCAACGTACCTGCCCTTCCGGCAATACCAATCCTCAGTCGGTCGGCAGGTGCTGCACTGCACTCAGATGCATCACAAAGGAGGAATCCCATGTCTGTCGCCAAGATCATCGAGATCAGCTCCGAATCGCCGAAGAGTTTCGAGGATGCCGTCCAGAACGGTATCGCGCGGGCATCCAGAACCGTGCATAACATCAAGTCGGCCTGGGTGAAAGAGCAGCATGTCGTGGTCGAGAACGGCAAGGTCTCTGTGTATCGCGTCGATCTAAAGGTCACCTTTGTCCTGGATTAACGAGCAGCTCGGATCGTCGAGTGTAGGCTCTCGGCCGCGGTGTTACGCTGCGGCCGTACCGCAGTGAGGTTCCATCGCATGACCTCCACCCGCCACCGTCGGCGCCTGTGGACTGCAGCCTGCTCTCTGTATCTGTGGCTCATCACACCGGCGATGATGCCCATCGCATCCTGGGCATCGAGCCAACCTACAGAGTCCCCCACTGCAGTGGTCCGGGCGACGCTCGAGGAAGTGTTCCGCATTCTGGACGACCCGAAGCTGAAGGATCCGGCCCAACTCATGCCGCGCCGCCGGATGCTGGAACAGGTCATCGGCGAGCGCTTCGACTATGCGGAAATGTCCAAGCGGGCCCTGGCTGCCAACTGGACTCCGTTGACCAACGATCAACGAACCGAATTCGTCGAATTATTCAAAGCCTTTTTGTCCGACCGGTACGCGGGGAAAATCGAGGGCTATTCGGGAGAACGAACCGAGTATCTGGGCGAGCGGCTGGAAGGATCCTATGCGGAAGTCCGCACCAGGCTGGTCTCCAGCAAGGTTGAACTTCC
Source organism: uncultured Nitrospira sp. (assembly GCA_964635345.1). Taxonomy (GTDB): domain Bacteria; phylum Nitrospirota; class Nitrospiria; order Nitrospirales; family Nitrospiraceae; genus Nitrospira_D. The sequence continues at coordinate 709 of CAZWOX010000022.1, read as the reverse complement.
GATGGATTACAGGCTGATCAACAAAGCGGGCCGCTGGTATGCCTACGATATCATCGCGGACGGCGTCAGCCTGGTGAAAAACTACCGCAGCCAATTCGACAAAATCATCCGCTCCGACTCCTACGAAGAACTCGTGATCCGCCTCCGCAACCGAACCGGAGTCGAAGAGAGGAAGAAGCGGTCGGAGGCTCCCCGTTCTCTGCTGCGGCCGGTTCAACTGCCGGCGGGAAACTTCCGCAAGCCGGCGCGGCCGGCAAGTTCATGCAACTTCATCGTCCGATGTCACATTCACGCGTAACGGCTTCCTGGTGAGCGCCACACCAGCCGGCCTGATCGTCGAAAGTATCGCTCACCACCCCAGGCTGCTGTCTGGACGACTGGTGACGCTCTGCCCCGAATTGACCTGGAACCAGATCTTTTTTGAAGTGGGCCGGGGACTGCTACCGACCGAGCGGGACAGTGATCATCATTGCACCCATCACGTCATTCTGCTTGAAGTTCCGTTTCGGACTGTCCGGGTGTGCGACGTGGCAGCCGATGCAGGCCTGAGAAATAGCCCTGTCGGCATAAATGGCTTGGAGATACGAGTCGCCCCCGTGCATGGTCACTTCGGTATAGGGACGGTCCGGATTCTGTAGGGTTTCCACAAGCCCTTTTTGCTCGAATTCGGTTTTGGGCCCATTCTGTTTGTTGATAGGCCAGAGGCTGA
>CAZWOX010000021.1:0-49317 GCA_964635345.1 uncultured Nitrospira sp. | reverse complement strand
TGGTTCTGATCCCCCAAACACGATCCGTGACCGCCGTCATGAATAATCCCGGCTAATACAGTCGTATTGCAGGGCTACTTTCCGCTCATTCCATCTCACTCTGTCTCACTCGGAAACTCATCGTAACCCATTGAATGGCATGGTCGAACCCTGTGAAATCCTCGTCATTGCTGGGGATGTGGAAATGGCGTCAAATCAAATCCCGCCTTCGGTACTTTCATGTCCTGATAGTGTTACGACTATTCGAAAGAAAGAAGGAGCTTGGGTCCCCTAACAAGACACGGAAGAGCAATCGTGCACAAGAAGAATACGATCTCGCAGGACGCTCAAAAAGGCCGTTCAACAAGGTCGCAGCGAATGAAGGGCTGACGCGTACCCTCTCGGCTACGTTGAGGATGCTTTCGAGGCGACCTGCCTGCGCGAAGCGCTTCGGCGAAGGCAGGGACCGCCGCCGGCAGGCGTTTTCTAATGGGATGGACTCCCCCTTTAGTAAGATGGATTCGACGGCAAGCACCGGACGCATCCACCAGCACGAAAAGGAGGGAATCCACATGAGACAGGTAACACGAATCGGGATCGATGTGGCGAAGCAGGTCTTTCAGCTCCATGGGGTCGATGCCCAAGGCTAAACCGTTCTGCGCCGCCGGCTCTCGCGCCCACAGCTGCGGCCCTTTGTCGCGCAGCTTCCGCCGTGTCTCATCGGGATGGAAGCCTGCGGGAGTGCCCACTACTGGGCGCGAGAACTGACGCTCCTGGGGCATGACGTGCGGCTGATGGCCCCGCAGTTCGTCGCGCCGTATCGGAAGAATGACAAGAACGATGGCAACGATGCCGAGGCCATCTGCGAAGCGGTGGGCCGCCCCCACATGCGGTTCGTCCCGGTGAAAACCCTCGCACAGCAGGCGGTCTTGACCGTCCATCGGGCCCGCCAGCTCGCGGTGGCCGAGCGGACCGCGTTGATCAACCAGACGCGCGGCTTGCTGGCCGAGTACGGGCTGATCATCCCTGTGGGCGTGGCGGCGTTGCGCCGCGCGGTGCCCGGACTCCTGGAGACGCCCGAGCTGCCGACACTGGCCCGCGACGTGTTCACCGATCTGGCGGACCGCCTGCGGGCGCTGGATGAGCGGATCACGGCCTATGATCGCCGGGTGGCGCAGGTGGCTCAACAGACCGAGTCGGCTCAGCGGCTGATGCAGGTGCCCGGCGTGGGGCCGATAACCGCGACGGCCCTGGTGGCGTCTGTCGGAGATGCCCGCACCTTCAAGAATGGACGGCAGTTTGCGGCCTGGGTCGGCCTGGTCCCTCGGCAGCATTCCAGCGGTGGGACGCGACGGTTGGGCCGGATCACCAAACGCGGCGATGTGTATCTGCGCACGTTGTTGATTCATGGCGCCCGCGCTGTTCTGCGGCAGCTCGCGCGGCGCACGGATGCCATCAGTCGCTGGGTGACGGCACTCCAAGCCCGGCGCGGGTTCAACAAAGCGCTCGTCGCGCTGGCCGCCAAGCACGCGCGCATCGTGTGGGCGCTGCTGGCCACGGGACGGACTTATCAGCCCACGGCGGCGTGCCCCTAAGCGGACCAGGGTGAAGGAGGTGGTCCCGTCATGACTGAGTGCGAGACTCATGAGCTGATGGCGTGACCGGTCGGACCGGCGCCGGGAGATCCTGGTAGCAGGACTGGCCATCAGAGGCCGCGCTTCTGATGAGGACCCGGTGCGCGAATGTCCATCAGGGCCCGAACCCGAACAGGGGTTCACCACGAGGCCGAATATATGCGTGCAGTCAGACCCTATCGCCATGACTCATGACCTTGCAACGAAGGGGGAGTCCACATAAGCGTCCTGCTAATCCGGTACTTGGCCTTCTTGGAAAAGCTGATTCATGATCGCATTGCGCATTTCGGGGTCGCGGTAGAACTTCACGGCCTTGGTGTAGTTCTCCATCGCGCTCTGGCGCTTGCCGCGGATGGCATAGAGTTCGGCGATGCCGTGATAAGCCCGTGGATCTTCATCATTGCACTTCAAGGCGCGGCTGAATAATTCCTGCGCGTCCTGGAACCGCTGCTTTCTCAGGGCGAGCCAGCCGAGCGCCGAGTGCGCCGAACCAAAATCGGGATTCGCCTCCTGCGCATCACGATAAGACCGTTCGGCCAAATCCAACCGCCCGCGCGTTTCATACAGCCCACCCAGCGCGAAGTGGACCTCGGCATCTTTCGGATTCAGCTTCAACGCCGTTTTGTACGATTGCACGGCCGGCTCCATCTTGCCTTGTTCCGCCAGGGCACAGGCAAGATTGGCATGCGCGATGTGATCGTCGGGGTTGAGCTTGATGACTTCGCGATATTGCGGGATGGCCATTTCGAGTCTGCCCTGTTCCTGGTAGGCCACGCCGAGATTGGTGCGGGCCGGGGCATAGTCCGGCGCGAGCCGCACGGCTTCACGATATTCTTTGATCGCCATTTCGAGATGATTCGCCCGCTCGTGGATCTGGGCGAGAAAATAGTGCGGGTAGGCCGACTCCGGGGCGAGCTTCGCCGCCTCTTTGTACGACTTCATGGATTGTTCCGACTCGCCGGACTGGGCGAGAAAGAGACCCATGACCAGATGGGCGTGGGCATTGCCCAGCTGCCGCCCGACGAAGGCTTCCACCCACTGCTTGACCTCGGCAATGTCATCGGCCTCATGCAGGCAGCGGGCATGCGCCTGCCAGGCCTCGGCGAATTGCCCGCGGACGAGATGCACGGCGTTCAGCGCAAAGTGCGGGCGTGGATCTTTCTCGACCCCCGTCGGAAGATGGCGGACCCAAGCGCGGGCCTCTTGCTCCGCGAGGTCCCATTGCCCGGCGAGGAGGGCTGCTTCACATGGCGTTTGATGATCGGGCATGGCGTATCGGAATTTATCTGGTCAAGGTGTCTTCGATATCGGGCGATGTGGCCTGGATGCGATTTCCTAACATGGGATACCGCGCGGCCATCTTTTGTTTCATGAGCCAGGCGATGGTGCGATAGGACCAATGGCCTTTCACCCCGGAGCGGAGCTTGGCGACATATTCGGCTTCGGCATAGTCCATCTTGAAGAGGCAGCGGACTTTGAACCCGAAAGGGATGGCATAGAGTGACCCTTCGGCGCTGGTCTTCTTGAGCTGTTCGATGTCGGTGCGGACGGCATCCATGGCCTGCCGGTATTCAGAATCCAATCCCGCCTGCACGAGTGGTGGCGGCACGTCGTACCCGTGGAGCGTGGTGAAGTTCTGCTGGATCTGCTGACAGCGCCGGTGCCGGTGCATGTCGCGCCAGCCCCCGATGTCCATCAAGATGTCGAAGGTAAAGGCGTAGCCGCTGCGGAATTCCTTGATCAGTTCGTCGTAAGGAGCCCGTGAACTCATGCCGACGTCGATCGTGTCCTGCTTCTGCTTTTCAGACCAATCGCGCACGACGGCGAGGATCTTGCGATAAGGCGCGTGCGTCGCGCGATAGAGTAACGTCGTGACGATTTCATCGATCGGGTCGTGTCCTTCGATCAGATCGACCGATTCCTGTTCACCCCACGTTGACGGTTGATCCAGGCCCGTTCCCTTGAGCGCCCCTTTCGCGTATCGGCCCAGCTCCTGATACACGGATGATTGATAGTCGTTCGGCTTCGCGTGGCGCGCGAGGGTCGGGGCCATAGGTTCGGTCATGCCCGCCGCCTGACCGCTCAACTCGCCCCATACGTTCATGGGGGCACGCTGGCAGGCATCCTTGAGGTCATCGGCAATGAGCCGCAGCTCCGGTAATTGGGAGGAGAGCAAGCGCGTAATTTGTTTTTCCAACGTCCTGATGCTCACGACTTGCCCGACGTTGGTCTTCGCCGCCAGCGGCAAGAGATAGCGCGTGACGTCGAACGCCCGCGCGGCGATGGTGCGCTGGTAATCGGCCGGCTTCATCGATTCGGGGCGCGGTTCGCGCTCAGTGAGAAATCGGGTCAGCTTCGGATGGAGGAGACGATAGACTTCGGACAGGCTCCGCAAGATCCCTTCGTAGGTGCCTTCGGTCTCCGTCCCTCGCAGGGAGTCCGGGATATACCAGCTGCCCGAGGCAAAATTTTGATAGCGGCTCGATTTCGCCTGCCCGTCCCACAGCGGTTCGTCTTCGAGGCGAACGGCGGCGAGCTCGGAAATATTTTCAAAACAGATGATGACGTGGCCGAGGTCGGCGATCGAGGCATGGCCGTAATCGAAATAAAACTGGTCCCAGAATTTTTCCGAGGAATGGCCGTGGACCCACTTGATGCTGCTCTCGATGGAGTCGGGCGAGCGGCTGTACCGCGCCAGGGCATAGGCGGATTTCTCCGGCGGCATGGGCGCCACGGCGATCACGCGCCGGCTGGATTGATCCTGACTCATCGACCCGAATCCCTCAGAAGGCTGCTGACCATCACGAGGGCCGAACTATACCCCCCGACTGTCTGAGGCGCAAGGCCGCTCCGTTGACTTGGCTCAGAATGTGCCGCTATAGTCCCGACGTTTTGCGTATGATTGAGTATCGACGATGATCAAGGGAATCAAGGGCGTCAAAGATCTGCTCCCGGAAGAGACCCCGCGCTGGCGCCTGATTGAAGAGAAGGCGCGGTTCTGGGCCTCGACGTTCGGCTTTCACGAAATCCGTGTGCCGATCTTCGAGGTGACGACGCTCTTTGCCCGCAGTATCGGGGCCTCGACGGACATTGTCGAAAAAGAAATGTATACGTTTCAGGACCGGGACGGCACGTCGCTGACCTTGCGTCCTGAAGGAACGGCAGGGACGGTCCGGGCCTACATCGAACACAATCGCGCGGCCGATCCACTTCCCCAGAAATATTGCTACCTCGGGCCGATGTTCCGCCATGAGCGGCCTCAAGCAGGACGGTTGCGCCAATTTCACCAGTTCGGCGTGGAATCCTTCGGCATGGCCGATCCGCGGGCGGACGTTGAAACGATCGCTTTGCTCTGGCAGTTGCTTTCCGATCTGCAACTCCCCGCTCTGACTCTGGAAATCAACAATCTCGGGTACACGAGCGACCGGGAGGCCTATCGGCCGGTTCTCGTAGCCTATCTCCGCCAACAGGAAAGCCGACTCTGTGCGAATTGTGTCAGACGCATTGAGACAAATCCGTTGCGCGTGCTGGATTGCAAGGTGCCAGCCTGCCGAGCCGCAACGGATGCTGCGCCGACGCTGGCCGGATCGATGGCGGAGCCGGCTACGACTTATTTTTCAAAGGTGCTGGAGGGACTTCAGGCAATCGGAATTCCCTATCAACTGAATCATCGACTAGTTCGGGGATTGGATTACTACTGCCTGACAACGTTTGAAGTGACGACCACCAGTTTAGGGGCTCAGAACGCCGTAGGCGCGGGCGGACGCTACGATGGTCTGGTAGAGACTCTGGATGGTCCGAAGACGCCGGCCGTGGGCTTTGCCGTCGGAATTGAGCGCATCGCTATGATGCTGCAGGAATCACTCACTCCGCTTTCTGTTGGAGATAAGACGGTCTACGTGGCGGCATTCGGTGAACGGGCGGCTCTTCAAGGCTTGAAGATTCTGCAAGATCTTCGTCTGTCCGGTGTTCGTGCTGTGACAGATTTCCGTTCAGCGACGTTAAAGGCTCACCTCCGCCAGGCTGATCGTTTTACCTGTCGCTATACTCTCATTCTTGGAGATGACGAACTCGATAAAGGCTCGGCAATCCTCAGAAATATGGAGACGAAAGATCAACAGGATCTCCCTCTGTCCACGCTCATCGCCTCGCTTTCAGCGCGAGTTCTCACTTCCTAGTCCAGCAGTTTTTGCGATTGACTTTCCCTTAAAAACTTCGTAGGCTCACCTTATGAATAAATATTCTAAGTTGTTGATTATTTAATATAAATATCTGTGAATTACCTATGAATTCAAAGAAGCTCGGGCTACTTCTTTCAGTCCCTCCGACCCATAAAAGTGTTGAGACGGTTTATCGTTTGTCACGCGCGGCTCTTCAGCGCAATACCGAGGTGTATTTGTACCTCATCGATGAAGGGGTGAAGAATATTTCAGATGATCGGTATCGGGAACTGGCGACAGATGGTGTGAAATTTTTTGCCTGCGCCTATGGATGCCAACAGCACCATGTACCGACCAATGGGATCCATTCCAAGATCTCCCTATGCGGGCTTGTCGTCCTATCCGGGATTATCGATGTCTGCGATCAATTTCTCGCTTTTACATAAAAGAAGGTATGTGACTGGTAATGGCTAAGAAAATAGCCGTGGTAATCAGAGAAGATCCCCGTAAAACTCACCGTCCGGTGGAAGCGTTACGTATTGCGCTTGGCCTGGTTGCCGGGACTCATGACACCACGGTTGTTCTGCTGAATGAAGCAATCCGTCTTCTTTCGGAAGATCTCGATGACATCGTCGATATGGAAATTTTAGAGAAATACCTTCCCTCTATCGAACATCTTGAAATTCCATTCCTCGTCCAATCAGATGTCGATCGATCATTGGTACAAAGCCGGTTTGCTGTCCAATATCAGATAGCTGAATACATCCGCCATTTTTTGACGGACGTCGATCGAACCCTCGTATTTTGATCTTCACTGTATAAGGAATGCTGTGCCGGCTTATTTATACATGCTTCGTGAGTCGGCGGAAGGGATTGAATCCAGTCTCTTTATCTCTCAGGAGTCCGGATATGTTCTTCTTGAAGAAGGATTGCCAGCTTCTTCTGCCAGTTTTGCAGAGCATGTGCGAAAAGGCGGTCCAAACGACTCTTCACCTTCCAGCAGTTTAACGGACCTAGACTTATTGGAATTGGTGTTTGCCCATACAAAGGTTATTGTGCTCTGACTTCTTATTATCTTTACCAAGATAAGAAACTCGTAGGAGTAGTCGGAGTCGTAGTAGTGAAGAGAATAGTGGGAATAGCTCGTACTTTATTGGAAAGATAGAAAAATATAGACAGGCCACCGTCTGATGGCTTTGTGAATTTCCTCTGTATGACTCTGCGGAGTGAGGCGGTATAGGGTGTGTGCAGTCGTGGATAAGGAAAATCCAACTCGACAAGATACGAGGGTACGTGGTAATCAGCGATTCCTCTCAGGTGAAATTTTACTAGGAATTATGGAGAGAGTTAGCTGGTTGTCCACAGGTGTGTATAAGCCTGTGTATAGGAATTCTATAGGGTTATGAGTATCGACACGGTTTGGCAAGAGGCGCTTCACTTCATCCAAGGGAAGGTACCGAAGCAGGTGTATGACACCTGGTTCACCCCTGTGCATTTGGATCGAATTGAAGAATCGACAGCTCATATCGGTGTTCCGAATAAGTTCTTTGGAGATTGGCTGGGAACTCACTATGGCCCGCTTCTGGCCGAAGCAGTCTCGGCTGCTCGTGGAGGTGGGGATGTCACTGTGTCTTTCCTGGTCGATCAGAAATCGGCCAAGCCACAGGATCACGCTGCCATAGCAACTGCTGCCAAAACTGTGACGCAGCCTAAGTCGCGGCGGGGCATTCAGCTCAACCCCAAGTACATTTTTAAGAATTTTGTCGTCGGCGCCGGAAACCAGTTCGCCCATGCCGCCTGCATGGCGGTTGCCGAACAGCCGGGGAAGGCGTACAACCCCCTCTTTATCTATGGGGGGGTAGGTCTTGGAAAAACACACTTGTTGAACGCAATCGGCAATCATGTGGCGGAGCGGACCGATCTCCGGATCGCCTATCTGACGACCGAGCAGTTCACCAACGAGGTCATCAACTCCATTCGCTATGACAAGATGATAGACCTGCGGAAGCGCTATCGGCATATCGATATGCTGATGATCGACGACATCCAGTTTCTGGCCGGCAAGGAGCGGACGCAGGAAGAGTTCTTTCATACGTTCAACGCGTTGTATGAGGGGCACAAGCAGATCGTTCTCTCCAGCGACCGGTTTCCGAAGGATATGCCGGACATCGAAGAGCGGCTCCGGTCCCGCTTTGAATGGGGACTCATTGCCGATTTGCAGCCGCCTGACGTGGAAACCCGGATCGCCATCTTGCGGAAAAAATCCGAGGACGAGGGAGTCCAGCTTCCCGAAGACGTGATCCAGTATCTTTCGACCACGCTGAAGAGCAATATTCGCGAGCTTGAAGGCAGCCTGGTGCGGTTGGGGGCTTTCGCGTCGCTCACGGGGCAGAAGATTACGCTGGAGATGGCGAAGACGGTGTTGCGTGATCTGATCGGGGACAAGAAGAAAATCGTGGCGATGGAAGACATTCAGGATGTGGTCTGTACCCAGTTTCACGTGAAGATCAACGAGCTGAAGTCCCGCCGGCGGAGCAAGACGCTGGTCCATCCCCGGCAGATCGCTATGTATCTCTGCCGCGAACTGACCGATGCCTCGTATCCGGAGATCGGCCGCCATTTCGGCGGCAAGGACCATACGACGATCATCCATGCCTGCCGCCAGGTGGCGAAGGCGAAGGATGCGGATCCGGCCATGCAGACGACATTGGAAAAACTGAAGGAACAGATCCTACGGGGTTGAGGTCGTCCTGTTGAGGGAGAAGACACTATGAAGGTACGCATCGGGCGCGATGAACTGTTGACGGGCCTCCAGCGTGTGCAGGGCGTAGTGGAGAAACGGAACACCATGCCGATTCTCTCCAACATTCTGCTCGAAGCCAAACAGGACGGCGTCGAAATCGTCGCGACGGACCTGGAGATCGGCATGCGCGGCCTCTACAAGGCCACGGTGCTGCAACCGGGCGGCGTGACCGTCTCGGCGCGCAAGCTGTACGAAATCATTAAAGAGCTGAAGGCCGGCGAGATCGAGTTGACCTCGGGCGACAACAATTGGACGACGATTCAAGCGGGCAAGAGCCAGTTCAAGATCGTCGGTTTGCCCAGTTCCGAATACCCTGCTCTGCCGGTGATCGATCGCGAGGGGTTGATCCCGCTCTCCGGCGCCGGGCTGTTGGAACTGATCCGGAAGACGCTGTTTGCCGCAGGGGACAATGATGCGCGCTATATTCTGAACGGCCTGCTCGTTACCTTGGTCGTCACGGACAAGAAGACCTCGCTCCGGCTTGTGGGCACCGACGGCCATCGTCTGGCCGTGACCGAGCAGGAAGTGGGCAAAGCCGGCAAGGGCGGGCCTCAGGAAATTAAAGCCATTGTTCCGAAGAAAGCGGCGCAGGAAATGCGGCGGCTGTTGGAAGAGGGGGGCGAAGGCGAGCCGCTGATCGGGTTTACCAAGAATCTGATGATCTTCCGGAAAAGCGGTCTGCTCATGACCTCGCGTTTGATGGAAGGGAACTATCCCAACTATCAGCAGGTCATCCCCAAAGAGGGCGGCAAGAAAATCGGCGTGAACCGTCTCGAATTGGAAAGCGCGTTGCGGCGCGTGTCCGTTCTGTCGAAAGATAAGGCGAACGCCGTGAAGCTCTCCTTTGCGCCGGGCCACATGATTCTGTTTTCCAGCAATCCGGATTATGGAGAAGCGACCGAGGAGTTGCCTGCGACCTATGACGGTGAGGCGCTGCAGACGGGGTTCAATGCCCGGTATCTTCTGGACGTGTTCAGCGTCATGGACAGCGACACCATCTCGTTGCAGATGGAAACGCCCCTCAGCCCGTGCTTGATTCAGGAAGCCGAGAATCCCGGGTTCAAGTGTGTCGTGATGCCGATTAAAATATAAAATTGTGATGGGTGATCCGTGATGAGCGTATGGTAAAGATTCTCTCGCAACGCATCACCGATCACCTGTCACTTGTCACTGTATCGTAGGAGACGGATGGCCACGAACGAGTCGATCAGCAAGCCCAAGTCAGACAGTTACAACGCCGACCAAATTAAAGTCCTCGAAGGTCTGGATGCCGTCCGGAAACGTCCGGCGATGTATATCGGCAGTACCGGCGTTGATGGCCTGCACCACCTTGTCTATGAAGTCGTCGATAACAGTGTCGACGAACACATGGCGGGATTCGGTGAAGTCATCGAGGTGACGATCCACATCGACGGGAGCGTCACCGTCGTCGACAACGGCCGGGGCATTCCGACCGGGATGCACTCCACGCAAAAGAAATCCGCGGCCGAAGTGGCCTTGACGGTGTTGCATGCCGGCGGGAAGTTCGAGCAGGGCGCCTATACGGTATCGGGCGGTCTGCACGGCGTCGGCATCTCCGTCGTCAACGCGCTCTCCGAATGGCTGGAGTTGGAAATCTGGCAGGACGGCCAGGTGTTTGTGCAGCGATATCAGCGCGGCAAACCGGACGCCCCGCTCCAGATGACCGGGAAGACCAAGCGGCGCGGCACCAAAGTCACTTTCAAGCCGGACGGACAAATCTTCGAGACGCTCGAGTTCAGCTTCGACATTCTGGCGCAGCGGCTGCGCGAGCTGGCCTTTTTGAACAAGGGCCTGGAGATCGCCCTGAAGGATGAGCGCAAAGAAAAAGAACAGATCTTCAAGTACAAGGGCGGCATCGTCTCGTTCGTCGAGCACCTCAACGAAGCCAAGACGCCGATCCATAAGCCGATCTATGTGCAGGTTGAAAAGCCGGATATGATTCTCGAGCTGGCGCTGCAGTACAACGACAGCTACGCGGAAAATCTGTTTTCCTTCGCCAACAATATCAATACGAAAGAAGGCGGGACGCACCTCGTCGGCTTCAAGGCCGCGCTCACACGCACGATCAACAGCTACGCCAACGCCAACGATCTCCTCAAAAAAGAGACCGAATCCCTGAGCGGCGACGACGTGCGCGAAGGCCTGACGGCGGTCGTGAGCGTGAAAGTGCGCAATCCGCAATTCGAGGGGCAGACGAAGGCGAAGCTCGGGAACAGCGAAGTGAAGGGCATCGTCGAAGCGGCGGTCAACGAGGCGCTCGGCACCTATTTCGAAGAGAATCCGCCGGTCGCCAAGAAGATCATCGGCAAGGCCATCGATGCGGCCAGGGCGCGCGAAGCCGCCCGGAAGGCCAAGGAACTGATTCGCCGGAAAAGCGCGCTCGACGGAGGCTCGTTGCCCGGCAAGCTGGCGGACTGCGCTGAAAAAGATCCGGCGCTGAGCGAGCTCTACATCGTCGAGGGAGATTCGGCCGGCGGTTCCGCCAAGCAGGGCCGCGACCGGAAGTACCAGGCGATTCTCCCGCTCAAGGGCAAAATCCTCAATGTGGAAAAAGCCCGGTTCGACAAGATGCTTTCCAGCGACGAAATCCGCACCCTGATCATGGCGCTCGGGACCGGCATCGGCCGCAGGCGGGAAGAAGGCGACAAGGCCGAGAAAGACGCCTTCGACATCGCCAAGGCGCGCTATCACAAGATCATTCTCATGACCGACGCCGACGTCGACGGGAGTCATATCCGGACCCTGTTGCTGACGTTCTTCTTCCGCCAGATGCCGGAGCTGTTGGAGCGCGGATATATCTATATCGCCCAGCCGCCGCTCTTCAAAGTGAAGAAGGGCAAGGCGGAAAAGTATCTGAAGGACGAAGGGCTTCTGAACGAGCACCTGGCCGATCTCGCCGTCGAGGAGGTCGAGGTCTATCTGGAGCACATCCAGGGGTACATCACGGGCCGCCGGCTCCTGCCGGTGCTGAAAAAGCTGGTCGCCTTTGAAACGTTTCTGTCGCGCCTGAACAAGAAGCATCATGAAGCCAACATCCTTCGAGCCTTCGTGGACGAACCGGGCCTGGATCGCGAACTGCTCAAGGATCAGGCGGCCCTCAGGACGGTCGTGGCCAATGCCAAGCGGGTGCTGGAAGCGATCTATCCCAAGGCGACCGCGGAGCTGACCATCGTTGAGGACGAAGAGCATCAATCCAACAAGGTGATCTGCCGGATTACGAGCAACGGCATTGTGCTGAGCATGAATCTGACGCACGAAGTCGTCGGGTCGGCCGATTTCCGCGAACTCCAGAAACTGGCTCCCTCCTCCATCGGGCTGGGACGCGCCCCCTACAAGCTGAAAACGAAGGGCCAGGAGCAGCAATTCTCCGGCACAGCCGAGCTGGTGAAGACGATCATCGAAATCGGCAAACAAGGGTTGGGCATTCAGCGATACAAAGGTCTGGGGGAAATGAATCCGGCCCAGTTGTGGGAGACCACGATGAATCCGGAAACCAGGACCTTGCTTAAAGTGAAGCTGGAAGATGTGCCCGGCGTGGATGAAATTTTTACCATTCTCATGGGCGACGAGGTCGAGCCCCGCCGCAATTTCATTCAAGCCCATGCACTCGAGGTCAGAAATTTAGACGTGTAACGATAGAGGAGCCTCAGTCGTTTCCGGTCTTGGAAGGATGCTCAAAATGGTCATCCAACAAGGCCGCAGACGAGAAAATACCGGAGGCGTACCCTCTGGGGTACGTTGAGGATATTTTCGAGGCGAGAACGAAGTTGGTGACCTTTTTCAGCATCCGCGGAGAACTAGATGCCCCCAGATGAACGCTTAGGCTATATCGCGATTGAAGATGAAATGAAGTCGTCGTATCTCGACTACGCCATGAGCGTGATCGTGGGGCGGGCGCTTCCGGACGTGCGCGACGGGCTCAAGCCGGTCCATCGCCGTATTCTCTTCGGCATGAACGAAATGGGCCTGGCCCACAATCGCGCCTATCGCAAGTCGGCCAAGATCGTCGGCGAGATCATGGGCAACTACCATCCCCATGGCGATTCGGCAATCTACGACACCCTGGTGCGCATGGCGCAGGACTTCAACATGCGCTATCCGCTGGTGGACGGCCAGGGCAACTACGGATCGATGGACGGCGATTCGCCGGCGGCCATGCGCTACACCGAAGCGCGCATGACCAAGCTGGCGGAGGAACTGTTGGCCGACATCGACAAGGAGACGGTCGATTTCGGCCCCAACTACGACGAATCGTTGCAGGAGCCGCTCGTGCTTCCCACGCGAGTTCCGAATCTGCTGATCAACGGCGCCGGCGGCATTGCGGTCGGGTACGCGACCAACATTCCCACGCACAATCTGGGCGAAGTCATCGACGGGCTGTTGCTCCTGATCGAGAATCCCGATGTGACCATCGCCCAACTGATGAAAAAGATTCCCGGCCCCGACTTCCCCACGGCGGGATTTATCTACGGGATGAGCGGTATCAAGGATGCTTACGAGACCGGCCGCGGCCTGCTGAAAGTGCGCGCCAAGGTCAACGTGGAGTCGGATGAGCGGACCGACCGTGAGCGGCTGATCGTCACCGAGGTGCCCTACCAGGTCAACAAGGCCAAGCTCATCGAGAAGATCGCCGAGCTGGTGCAGGACGAACGGATCAAGGGCATCGCCGACCTGCGGGATGAATCGTCGGACCGCGAAGGGGTTCGGGTCGTCATCGAACTCAAGCGGGGAGAAATCCCGCTGATTGTCCTGAACAATTTGTTCAAGCACACGCAGCTGGAAACGACCTTCGGTGTGATCATGCTCGCGCTGGTCAACAATCGTCCGGAAGTGCTGAACCTCAAGCAGATCCTGTCGCATTTCCTGGATCACCGGCGCGAAGTGATCGTGCGCCGGACCGCGTTCGAACTCCGGAAGGCCGAGGAGCGCGCGCATATTCTCGAAGGGCTGAAGATCGCGCTCGACAATCTGGACGCGGTGATCGCGCTCATCCGCCGGGCACAGTCCCCCGACGAAGCCCGCGCGGGATTGATGAGCCAGTTCGGGTTGAGCGAGATCCAGGCCTCCGCCATTCTGGAGATGCGGCTGCAGCGCCTCACGCAGCTGGAGCGCCAGAAGCTGATCGAGGAATACAAAGAGGTGCTGAAGCAGATCGAATATCTCAAGTCCGTTCTGGCGAGCCCGGCCCTGGTGCGGAAGATCATTCAGGACGAGCTCGCGGAAGTCCGCGAGGCCTACAAAGACGAACGGCGGACACAGATCGTCAAAGAGGAAGCGGAAATCAATCTGGAGGATCTGATCGCCGAAGAAGAAGTGGTCGTCACCATTTCCCACACCGGCTATATCAAGCGGAACGCTGTCTCGCTCTATCGCGCTCAGCGACGGGGCGGCAAAGGCAAGATCGGGATGGGGATCAAAGACGAAGACTTCGTTGAGACGCTGTTTACGGCGTCGACGCACGACTCGCTGCTTTTCTTCACCGATGCCGGGAAAGTATTCTGGCTCAAAGTCCACGAAATTCCCGAAGCCAGCCGCGGGGCCAAGGGCAAGGCGCTGGTGAATCTGCTGGCGCTGTCGAAAGATGAAAAAGTGACGGCGACCATGCCCGTGAAGGAATATCGCGACGATCGCTTCGTCGTCATGGCGACGAAGCAGGGCGTGATCAAGAAGACGGAACTGTCGGCCTACAGCAATCCCCGCCAGGGCGGTATTATTGCCCTTTCACTGGATCAGGGGGACAAGCTCATTGCCGTGCATGTGACGGACGGGTCGCGGGAAATGCTTTTGGGCACGAAACAGGGCATCACGATTCGTTTTAAAGAGGAAGATGTCCGGTCGATGGGCCGGACCGCCCACGGCGTCAAGGGTATTACGTTGGAAACAGGCGATGAAGTGATCGGCATGGAAACGATCACTCCTGATTCGACGACGGCGATTTTGACCGTCACCGAAGGCGGCTATGGGAAGCGGACGCCGGTCAACGATTACCGAGTGCAGGGTCGCGGCGGAAAAGGCATCATCAGCGTCAAGACCACGGAGCGGAACGGCTTGGCGGTCGGCTTCCTGCAAGTGCGCGAAGGCGACGAAATCATGTTGATGGCCGCGAAGGGCAAGTTGCTGCGCTGCAAAGTCGACGATATTCGTGAAGTCGGCCGGAATACTCAGGGTGTGCGGGTGCTCGACCTGGACGGCGACGACGATCGCGTCATAGGGGTGGCCCGGTTGGCCGAAGTGGTTGAGGCGATTCCCGAGGACCAGCCGGAGGCCTAGCCCGGCGAGCCTGTCTCGCCGCACAAGACGTTCATGCACGAGCAGGCACCTTCCTCAACGTCTCCTGCCGGTCCCAAGGCCAAGAAGCCGTTGGACACGGTCGTCAAGCTGGCGCTCACGGTCTTCGTCGGGTCGTTCGCGCTCATTTGGGGCGGGATGTATCTCAGCCGCCCGGACCGGTCGATTCCTCCCTACAGTGTCGGGTCGCAAAACGGCCATCTTGTCGCGACGCACGTGCCTCCGGGAACCACGGATCACCAGATCGAGACCTTGCTGAACCGGTTTCGCAAGGTGGGGCACCAGACTCACGATTTCGGCCCCATGAAAATCCGTCCCACCACGCCGGACGATGCCGGCAGCCGGTATCGGCGTATGCTCGTGTATGTGTTCGACGACGACGGGTGGACCGATCCCGAGGTGCTCGCGAAATATGTGGCCGGGGATCCGACCGTCGCAAAAGAGTTCGACCTGTCGGTTCGGGGATATTATCGGCTACAAGATGAGGAGGAGGAAGGCGGGGTCGGCCCTCCGCCCAAGACGGGCGAGCTTTCGGCCGCGACGCGTGTGCTGTTCAAGGGACGCGTGACGGATCCTCTTCCGGCGGAAGCGGAAGCTGAGAAGGATAATTCGATATCACCTCTGTAAAGCGCCGGCGGATGCTGGGGTCCTGAATGGCAGAGGCATGTGCTGCGAACTCTGCGAGTTCTTTGTCAGACGCACCGGTGTTCTGAGGGGGTGGAATCGTCGGAGCAGGCTCCGGTTTCTGCGAAGGAATTTCGCCCACACGCAGGACGATGTCCGTCAGCAGTTCGGACCCGGCTTCCGCATTCAGTTTGGCAAGGAGCGCGGGCTTGAGAAACGTGAGCTGTTGAAGCCACACGGAATTCCGGACGATCAAGTAGAGCTTCTTGAACCGGATCTGGTCGGGCCAAGCGTGCGAGGCGAGCGGTTCACCGACGATCGCGTGCCATTGATGCTGCAGACGGAGCTCGATCAGCCGGGATTCAAGACCGAGCCGCTTGGCGAGACCCGACAGGATGGTACCGAACGAGTCGAGGGGACCGGATCCAGACATGCCGCATCTTAGGCCCTAGGAAAGAAACGGGTCAAGGCGCCGGCCATCCAGGAAGCACATGTCGAAAGAGACCGAAGATCAATACAAAGTGGTGGCCACCAACCGGAAAGCCTACCACGACTATTTTATCGAGGAGAAGTTTGAGGCCGGCATTGTCCTCACAGGGACCGAGGTCAAGTCGCTCCGCGAGGGGCGGGTGAATCTGCAAGAGAGTTACGCGAGCGTGAGGGAGGGCGAGGTCTTTCTGCATCACTGCCACATCAGCCCCTACAGCCACGGCAACATTATGAACCACGACCCCCTGCGGGTCAGAAAGCTGCTGCTCCACAAGAAAGAGATCAACAAGCTGCTCGGCAAGACGCAGCAGAAAGGCCTCACGCTCGTTCCCCTCCGCATCTATTTCTCCAAACGCGGCCAGGCTAAGGTCGAACTCGGATTGGCGAAGGGCAAAAAACTCTACGACCGCCGGGAGTCCATCAAGACACGCGAGGCCGGCCGCGAGGTCGAACGGGCCATCAAAGAGAGGAAGTGAAGTCGGCGGGTCCTGACGCCAACCAGCCCATTCGTCCTCGCTCCACCCTCCCCCAGTGGGTCCCTTACGCTGCGGGCGAATGAGCGCCCCTTTGACTGTCCAGCAAAAGCGGCGACCCGGAGAGGTGCGTGACGCAATTCTTTCTGTTCTCACGACCAGACCAACTGGTGCCACTCTCCAGACGATCGAGCAGCAGGTCGCCGACCTCATTGGAAATGCTGCACGCTCCAGCGTTCGATCCTACTTGAGGCTCAACACGCCATCGACCTTTGTGCGTACGGCCAGAGGTCATTATGGATTAAGAACAGCCACGAAAGTGCGGCCGAACAATGCTGCCGAATCTCGTCCCGTCTATTGTCGAAGTTTCTCTTTCGGCAAAGCCTTTCTGTTTGAAGCCGACTGTTTGAACTGGCTGCGCGATCAACGGCCGAACAGCATTCATGCGGTTGTCACCGATCCGCCCTACGGACTTTTCGAATATTCCTCTGAACAACAAGAGAAATTACGAAATGGCAAAGGAGGGGTATGGCGCATCCCCCCTTCGTTTGACGGAGTTCAACGAGCGCCGCTTCCCAGATTCACAGTTCTCTCACCGCAAGACCTTCGAGCTCTTGAGTTATTCTTCTTGGAATGGGCACGGATTCTTATTCCCGTTCTTGTGCCGGGCGCGAATGTCATTGTTGCGACGAACCCGCTTCTCTCCTACGTGGTTTCGGGCGCTCTTGCGCAAGCGGGTCTGGAAAGGCGAGGAGAGATTGTTCGTCTTGTCATGACCATGCGGGGTGGAGATAGACCGAAGGCAGCCCATGAGGAATTTTCCGCCGTCAGCGTTATGCCTCGATCCATGTGGGAACCGTGGTTACTCTTCCGGAAGCCGCTGGAAGGAAGAGCGCAAGACAATCTCCGCAAGTGGGGCACGGGAGGGTTTCGAAGGCCCTCTTCGGACAAGCCATTTGGGGATGTTATTCCCTCGGCACCCACGCACAAGTCAGAACGGGCGCTGGCACCGCATCCGAGCTTGAAGCCACAGCAATTCCTGCGCACGTTGGTTCGGGGGGTGCTTCCGTTAGGAGAGGGGGTCGTGCTTGATCCATTCTGTGGAGCAGGATCAACACTGGCGGCGGCGGAAGCGGTGGGATATGCCAGTATCGGGATCGAAAAGGACCCGCATTATTTCGACATGGCGAGAAAAGCGTTGCCGAGATTGGCGGTGTTCAAGAACGCGAACGGTCACCTCTTGAGCTTGTAGACCCAATTCTTCCGCAGTTTCTCGATGCCGCTCTTGTGCAAGGTCGCCGTGCGAGTGCCCAATTCCCCGCGTTGGTTCTTTCGGAAGTCGTCTTTGGTTACTTGCCCAAGGTAAATCTCGGTCACCGTCATCGGCTTTCTGTCCCTCGCCGGCTCAGTAGCACCGTCCACATCGTAAACAAATACACACATCCACTGATTGCGTGCACCGTGGGTATCTACAGCACCACCGGCCTTGCGAGTCGTTTTGATCTCAACGCCGTCCGAGCCTGCTTTTATAGACGTCCTGCATGGCCATCTCGAAATCCTTCAAGCGAAGGCCAAAAGGTAATTTGACAGTTCGGTTAAAACATTTGGTATTGACTTCGTTCTGCTTGAGAGCCATGTTTTTGAGTGGCGGAGTCCCGTCAATACTGCCAAAGTCGGCACATCATAAGAGCTTCGGTCGAGGGTAGCAACCCCTGGTCGCGGGTTGCCACGTGATCTAACCAGCCGATCTTTAACAAGAATTTCTTGCCCGTCTTTCCTTGTGAAAATTCTCACTTGACTTAGTTCTAATTAGAACTATTATACTGGAGTCACGGTCGATGAGACATTCATAGGTTCCGTGAGCGACGGCGAGATAACCAGGAGGTGAATGATGCGACAACTCTTTCACACGGATGACAATTGGGCCGGACTGATTCTTCGGCTCACGCTGGGGCTGGTCATGTTTCCCCATGGCGCGCAGAAACTCTTGGGCTGGTACGGCGGGTTCGGGTTCTCAGGGACCATGGGCTTTTTCACCGAGACCATGCATCTGCCCTGGCTGATTGCATTCCTCGTCATCATAGGAGAATCCTTTGGGAGCGTCGCCTTGCTCTTGGGGCTGCTGACACGGTTCACGGCGGCGAGCCTGGGGGTCATCATGGCGGGTGCCATCGTGACGACTCACATTCCCAACGGGTTCTTCATGAACTGGTTCGGCAAGCAACAGGGTGAAGGATACGAGTATCATCTATTGGTAATCGGGATTGCGATCGCGCTGTTGGTCACGGGGGCCGGGCGCTGGTCAGCGGATCGGGCGATCGCGGATAAACTCTGACGATTATTGATATTGAGAGGAGAGGCCATCATGTACGTGGTACTGGGTGCGACAGGGAATACGGGATCAGCGGTCGTGGACACATTACTCAGCAAGAAGCAGCCGGTGCGGGTCGTCGTGCGCTCGGCCGATAAGGGTGCGGCCTGGAAAGCCAAGGGCGCTGAGATCGCGGTCGCATCGCTCGATGATGTGCCGGCATTGACCAAAGCCTTCGAGGGAGCAACAGGCGTCTATCTGTTGGTGCCGCCGAACTATGGGGCCACAGCCTGGTTGGCGGATCAACGGCGACGGATGGATCAGGCGGCGGAAGCGGTGAAGGCCAGCGGGATCGCGCACGTCGTGTTCCTGTCCTCCATCGGCGGTCAGATTCCAGAGGGCACCGGCCCTATTCGCGCCGTGCGCTATGGAGAGCAGAAGTTGGTCGCTGTCGCCAAGAATCTTACAATCCTCCGCCCCTGCTCCTTCATGGAAAACTGGGCGCCGAGTCTTGGCATGGTGAGGGATCAGGGCATCCTGCCCACCTTCATCGCACCGACGGCGAAGATCCCGATGATCTCGACGAAGGACATCGGTCGGGTCGGAGCGGAACAATTGTTGGCCGGCGGAACAGGCAGGCATATCGTCGAGCTGGCTGGGCCGGAAGAATACAGCCCCGATCAGACGGCAGACGCACTCAGCACAATTCTAGGCAAGAAGGTCTCGACACTGCATGCGCCGCTCAGCGCCGTCGTGCCCACGTTCAAGTCGTTCGGATTCTCCGAGGAAGCGGCGACACTCTTCGAGGAGATGTACACAGCGTTCTCCACGGGTGCGATCGGATATGAGCATCCCGAGTCGCTCGTGCGAGGTAACATCACGTTAGCCGCGGCACTGCGAGGGATGGTCTGAGAAAGGAACTTGCCATGACGACACACACCATGATCGACAAGGCCGTGCTCGGAGTTTATCAACCAGGATCGACCCATATGGTCGGCGATGGATTTCCCGTGCGGAACCTCTTTCCAAGCAACGATCTCGACCGGGTGGTCGACCCATTTCTCATGCTGGATTATGCAGGGCCGCAATATTTCGGACCAACCGACCATCCGCGCGGTGTCGGCGAGCATCCGCACCGGGGCTTTGAAACCGTGACGATCGTCTACGAAGGCGTGGTGGCTCATCGCGACTCGGCCGGAAACGCCGGGGTGATCGGGCCGGGCGATGTCCAGTGGATGACGGCGGCGTCCGGCATCGTTCATGAGGAGTTTCACGAAAAGGAGTTTGCGAAGAAGGGCGGCAGGTTGCACGCCATTCAACTGTGGGTGAACCTGCCGAAGGCCTCGAAGATGTCGACGCCGGGATACCAGACGATTCTGAACGCGGAGATTCCGGCCGTTGATCTGGATGGTCGCGAGACGTTGCGAGTAATCGCCGGATCATTTCTCGGACAGAAGGGCCCGGCGCGCACGTTCACGGCGATTCAATTGTATGACGTGCAGGTGAAAGCGGGAGGTCGTGCATCACTGACGGTGCCTGAAGGAAACAACGGCTCGATTTTCGTGTTGCAAGGCCGTGTCTCGGTGAATGGGTCACGCGAGGCCGGTGAAGCCGAACTCATCGTCTGTGAGCGGAACGGCTCGCAGATCGTGATCGCCGCGAGCGCGGACAGCCGGCTGCTGGTCATGAGCGGTACGCCGCTCGATGAACCGATCGCCCGGTATGGTCCCTTCGTGATGAACACGAAGGCCGAATTGGCGCAGGCGGTACAAGACTATCAGGCCGGCAAGATGGGACATTTATCGTGACGGAGAAGGCGCTTCACATCGAGGTGTATTCGGACGTCGTCTGTCCCTGGTGTTACGTCGGGAAGCGCCGACTTGAGCGAGCGCTGATGGAGTTCGACGGAGACATAAGAGTAACCTGGCGACCGTTTCAGTTAAATCCGACCATGCCAGTGGCCGGCATGGATCGCCGCGTGTATCTCGAAACGAAATTCGGCGGTCCGGGTGAGATTAAGGCCATTCAGGATCACGTCATAGCAGTAGGAACGAGTGTGGGTATTGAATTCGCGTTCGATCGAATTGCCCGGACACCGAACACCTTCGATGCGCATCGGCTGATCTGGTTCGCCCAGCAACAGGGACGTCAGGACGAGGCGGTTGGAGAACTCTTCCATGGGTATTTCACGGAGGGATTGAACGTGGGGCAGCCCGAGGCGCTGGTTTCTCTCGCCGTCCGGGCCGGCTTGGATGAGGCAACAGTCAGCCGTCTGCTGAAGAGCGACGAAGGCACAGTGGAGGTCAAGGCGGAAGAAGCCGCCGGTCACAAGCTCGGCATTCGCGGTGTCCCCTATTTCATCGTGAACGGGACGTATGCGATCTCGGGTGCGCAGCCGGTGGAGACGTTTGTGTCGGCCCTCAAACGGGTGGCGGCGGATGGCGCTGGACGAAAGGCAGGTGTGTGATGGCTGTACAAGTGTATGGATGCAACCACATCGTGATCGAAGTCACGGATGCTAAGAAGGCGGTGAAGTTTTATTCTGATGTGTTCGGCCTCAAGATGCTCCGAGGGGGCGAAGGGGCCGCCTGGTGCAAGTTGGGCGAACACCAATTCATGGCGATCTTCGAAGTGGACAAGCTCCAGCCGGATCGCGTGAAGCACTTTGGTCTGATGGTCTGCGACGCGCAGCAAATCAAGGAAGTTCGAAAGAAGCTGACGAAGAAGTACAAGCTCAAACTCCATCCGGACTTCCGCTGCGACTTTCGCGACCCCTGGGGCAACCGGATTCAGGTCGGCGATCTGAGCGACGAGTCGCTCGTCTGGCTGCTTCCCTATCAGGAAGTGCAGAAGGCCGGCATCACGTTCGGGAGGTGAACCCATGAAAGCGCACTATCTCGGCCACGTCGTGTTCTATGTGAAGGATCTGCAGCGGTCGCTCGCCTTCTATCGGGACCTGCTGGGTTTCAAGGAGGTCGGGCGGATCTTCAACGGCGCGGCGTCGGCGCTCACGTCAGGCCGGACGCATCATGAGATGTTGCTGATCCAGGTCGGTGACGCGCCCGGTCCTTTAACCGGCCGCCGCCGGGGCCTCTATCACTTCGGGATCAAAGTCGGTGACAGTTTGGCGGAACTCCGGGCGGCGAAGCGAGAACTCGAAGACGCCGGAATTGTCATAGACGGTATGAGCGACCATACTGTGAGCCAAAGCCTCTACCTCCGCGATCCAGACGGGAACGAAGTCGAAGTGTATGTCGATGCGGATGAGTCGGTATGGAAGAACGATCCGGCGGCAGTCGTGTCGCCGATCAAGCCGCTGTATTTATAATCTCACAAGGAGGGACAACGCATGGAGAAGCCAGTCATCGCAGCCAAGCAACCCGCGGTGTTGGAGTTGGAACCCGGCACCTACTATTGGTGCCGGTGCGGCCGTTCCCAAAAGCAGCCGTTTTGTGACGGGTCCCACAAGGAGACCAGTTTCACGCCTATGGAGTTCACCACGACCGAGAAGAAAACGGTTGCGTTGTGTCAGTGCAAGCAGACGAAGAATCCGCCGTATTGCGACGGGTCGCACAAGGCGCTGTAAGGAGACCGCTATTCCGGCTGCCGTTTCCAGCGATTGTGCAGCCAGAGCCAGCTTTCGGGGTTGCGGCGGATCACCTGCTCGAATTGCGTGGTCATGACCTGAGTATAGATCCGGAGCCGTGCAGCGGGATCTTCGACCGGTGGAAAGACCACGGGCTCAAACACGAGGCGGAAGCGCTCTCCGTTACGGATGAGATAGGCAAACATGACCGGTGCGCCGGTGCGGATATGCAAGAGCGCCGGCAGTGTGGTCGAGGAGGCGGGGCGGCCGAAGAACTCGACGAAGACGCCGCCGCTCGACAGGCTCTGATCGATCATCATGCCGATGATGCCCCGGTTCTTGAGACATTTGATCGAGGCTTTCACGGCGTCTTTCGGGAGGATGATATTCAACCCGCTGGCCGTGCGCTTCTCATAGACCCAACGATCGACCGAGGCGTTGTGGACCGGGCGGGCGATCACCGTCATGTTGCCGAAGACGCGCTGCACCAGCGCGCCGGTCAGCTCCCAGTTAGTGAAATGGGCCGTCAGCCCGACGATGCCCTTGCCCTCCTTAATGGCGGCGTCCACGTATTCACGACCTTCGATGTCCACCAGGCGATCGATCGAACCGTCGGTAAAGTCGGACACGCGGGAAAATTCGACGGCGAGTCTGCCGAGATTGCGCCAGACCGATCGGGCGATTTGAGCGCGCTCGGTTTCAGTCTTCTCTGGAAACGCCAGAGCCAGGTTGCGCAGCACGAGGTTGCGTCGTTTCGTGATGACATGCGAGACGATCAGACTGAGCTGCTCGCCGAGTCCGATAGCCCATGAGCGAGGCAGGGCATGAAAGAGCAGGTCGGCAAAACGCACAAGGCCATACTCAAAGGCTGTTTTCATGTTACGAGCGCACCTACTCCTTGCATGTTCGCCGGTAAAGCGGGTCGATTGCCCGGAGGCCAAGAATAGGTGAGTCGACAGGCTTCCGCAATCGTAAAGATCGCATGACGGCATGCGGCAATGAGGTGGTAGAGAATCAGCGGAGGGAACAGGTACACTGACCCCCAGCGACATAAGAGGCAGGGAATCCTTAATATGAAATATTCTTTTCCGCAATCCATATTCGCCGTGCTGGTCCTGTTCTCACTGGGGAGCTTGGGCTTGGGCTGCAAGCAGGAAGCCGGATCGGCGCCGGCGCAGCCGGTCGCCCAGGTTGAAATCATCACGGTGACAACCCAGACGATTCCGGATGAGCCGGAATTCATCGGCCAGGCGGAAGCCTCTCGTCCGGTTGAAATTCGTTCCCAGGTCACCGGGTTGCTCAAGGCGGTGCTCTATCCCGAAGGCCGGGACGTCAAGAAAGGCGACCGGCTGTATCGGATCGATCCGGTGCCGTTCCAGGCTGCCGCCGCCGGTGCGAAGGCAAAAATCGCCCAGGCGGAAGCCAAGCTGGTGCAGGCCAAGCAGGATCTGGAGCGGGTGAAGCCGCTGCTCGCCGAACAAGCCGTGAGCCAGAAAGATGTCGATGATGCCGTGGCGCAAGAGCTCTCGGCGAAAGCCGCCCTCCAGGGCGCCCAGGCGGATCTGATGAAGTCTCAATTCGATTTGGACAACACGCTCATTACGGCGCCCATCAGCGGATTGATCGAGCGAAGCCGCTACTACGAAGGGCGGCTCGTGTCGGCGCAAACCGATTTGCTGACAGTGGTTCATCGGGTCGATCCGATGTTCGTGGTAGTGAATGTGCCGGAAAGCTTTATTCTGAAGCGGCGGCGCGACATCGAGTCGAAGAAAATTCACCATCCGGGCGTCTATCAACTGCGGGGCCGGCTCACGATGATGGATGACTCGGCCTATCCCCATGAAGGCGTGCTGGATCTGCTCGAACCGGGATTGCGAACCGAGACCGGTTCCCGCCAGACCCGCATTACCTTTCCTAATCCGGATCGCACCTTGCTGCCGGGGCAGTTCGTAAAGGTGCGCTTTACGGGAGACACGAAGACGGACGCCATCCTGATTCCACAGCGCGCCGTGCTGCAGGGTCCGCAGGGCCCCTTCGTGTATGCGGTGGGCCCGGACGAAAAAGTGCAGATCCGCGCCGTCGCCGCCTCCACCTGGAAGGGCGATCAATGGATGATCGACGGCGGGTTGAAGGCCGGCGATCGTGTCGTGGTCAACGGCCTGATGACCATCGGTCCGGGCGCGCCGGTGAAGGCGGTCCCGTGGAAATCGCCGCCGGCGGATCCCGTTCCCCCCACTTCCAAACAAGGATAAATGGTGACGTCGCACGTCTTTATCGACCGGCCGATTCTCGCGTCGGTGGTCTCCATCATCATTGTCGTGATGGGTCTGCTCGCCCTGCAGTTCCTGCCGGTCGCGCAATTTCCTGAAATCACGCCGCCGGTCGTCCAGATCGATGCCGACTATCCGGGCGCCAGCGCGGAAGTGGCCGCCGAAGCGGTCGCTCGTCCGATCGAAGTCACCCTTCCCGGCATCGATAATTTATTGTATTTCGAATCGACCAGCAGCAACGACGGCCATGTGACCATCAAGCTGACGTTCGAAATCGGGACGGATCCGGATATCGCCCAGGTTCAAACGCAGAACCGTGAAAAGCTGGCGGAGCCGCAACTGCCGACGGACGTCATCCGGCAGGGCGTGTCCGTCAAGAAGATGTCGCCGGACCTTGTGGCGGTCATCGTGTTGAAGTCTACCGATCCCCGCCACGACGCGGTGTTTCTCTCGAACTATGCGACGCTGCGTGTGGTCGACGATCTGAAGCGGGTCAAAGGCGTGGGCGACGCGCTGGTCTTCGGTCAGCAGAATTACAGTATGCGGGTCATTCTCAATCCGCCGCAGATGGCGAAGCTGGGCTTGATCCCGAGCGACATCGCCGCGATCATCCGCGAGCAGAATCGCGACTACCCCGCCGGGACCATCGGGCGGGAACCGGCGCCGAAGGCCACCGAGCTGACCATCCCGATCATCACCAAGGGCCGGCTGACCGAGGTGAAGGATTTCGAGGAACTGATCGTGCGAGCGATGCCGGACGGCTCGACGGTGCGGCTCAAGGATGTCGCCCGCATCGAGCTGGGCGCCCAATCCTATTCGCTGGAGGGCCGCTGGAACAGCACCCCCACGACGTTCATCCTGACGTTTCTCTCGCCGGGAGCCAACGCGCTCGATACGGTGCGGCGGACGCGCGCGCGGATGGACGAGTTGACCAAGAACTTTCCGCCCGGCGTGTCCTACGACGTTCCCTATGACACCACGCGGTTCATCGAAGTCTCGATCAAGGAAGTGGTGAAGACGCTGGCGGAAGCCATGGTGCTGGTCGTGCTCGTGGTCTATGTGTTTCTGCAAAGCTGGCGGGCCACCATCATTCCCACGGTGGCCGTGCCGGTGTCGCTGATCGGCACCTTTATCGGGCTCTATGCCCTGGGTTTTTCCATCAACACCATCACGCTCTTCGGGATGGTGCTGGCGATCGGGATCGTGGTGGACGATGCGATCGTCGTCGTCGAAAACGTCGAACGTCATATGCGCGAGGATCGCGTCCCGGCAAAGACTGCCGCCAAGCGGGCGATGAACGAAGTGACCTCTCCGATCATTGCGATCGTGCTGGTGCTGGTATCGGTCTTTGTGCCGGTCGGGTTTGTCGGCGGCATCACCGGCGCGCTCTACAAACAGTTCGCCGCGACGATCGCCATCTCGGTAACCGTGTCGGGGTTTGTGGCGTTGACCCTCAGCCCGGCCTTGTGCGCCATGGTCCTGCTTCCGCAGCACGAGGCGCGCGGCGGGTTCCGGGCCTTCTTCGATCGCACGTTCGGGCGAACCCAACGCGGATTTTCCCGGGTCGTCGGCTCGTTCCTGGCGAGGCCGGTGCTCGTCATGCTGCTCTTCGGCGCGCTGCTGGCCGTGTCGACCGGTCTCTTCAAGGCCTTGCCGAAAAGCTTTCTTCCGGAAGAGGATCAGGGATATTTCATTGTGGTGGCGCAGTTGCCGGACGGCGCCTCGAAGCAGCGAACCGATGCGGTGCTCGAACGGATCGAGCGCTACTTCCAGGCGAATCCCGCGGTCCATTCGACCGACGCCCTGTCCGGCCAGAACTTTGTGTTCGGCACGCGCGGACCGAATGCGGCGACCATGTTTGTGCCGCTGGTGCTTTGGGACGAGCGCCCCGAGCCGCAGAATCATGCGAAGGCGCTGGTCGGTGCGGCTTACGCGGAATTCGCAAAAATCCCTGAAGCGCTGATCCTGGCCTTCAATGCGCCGGCCATTCGCGGCGTGGGGGCGGTCGGGGGATTCTCCGCGCAGCTGCAAGATCCGAACAGCGGAGACTTCAAAAAGTTCGCCGCGGTGGCTCAACAGTTCGTCGAACGGGCGCAGAAAGAGCCGGCGATCGGCCGGGTCGGGACGAATTTCCGCGTCTCCTCTCCCCGGCTGTATGTGAATGCGAACCGGGAACGGGCGAAGGCCCTGGGGATTCCGATCTCGGACCTTTTCGATACGTTGCAGGCCTACTTCGGCAATTTCTATATCAACGACTTCGTAAAATTCGGCCGCGTGTATCATGTGCAGACCGAAGCCGAAGCGGAATACCGCGCTACGCCACAGGATTTGTCGAAGATCTACGTGCGCGCGCAAACCCCGCAGGGCACGAACATGATCACGCTCGATACGGTCGTGACGACGGAGTATCAGAGCGGACCGGACCCGGTGAACCACTTCAATGGCTACAATACGGCGCTGGTGCTGGGGGCAGCGGCGCCGGGTTTTAGTTCCGGGCAGGCGCTCGAAGCGCTGGATCGTGTCGGCAAAGAGATCCTGGTGCCGCAGGGATTTTCGATCGACTACAGCAACATTTCGTTTCAGGAGCGCCGGGTAGGCGGCCAGTCCGGTGTGGTATTCGCCGTCGGGCTCTTGATGGTGTTCCTGGTTTTGGCCGCGCAGTTCGAGAGCTGGGCCGTCCCCTTTGCCGTGATTCTGGCCGTGCCCTTTGCGATCTTCGGGGCGCTCACCGCCGTCTTCCTGCGCGGGTTTGAAAACGACATCTATTTCCAGATCGGGCTGGTGACGCTGATCGGCTTGTCCGCCAAGAACGCCATCCTGATCGTCGAGTTCGCCAACCGGCGCTATGAAGCGGGCCGCCCGTTGATCGAGGCGGCTATGGAAGCGGCAAAGCTCAGGTTCCGTCCCATTATTATGACCTCGATGGCGTTCATCTTCGGGATGGTGCCGTTGGTGGTCGCGCGCGGGGCCGGTGCGTCGAGCCGTCAGTCGATCGGAACGGGTGTCATGGGCGGTATGCTCGCGGCCACATTCCTGGCGATCTTTTTCGTGCCGCTCTTTTATGTCGTGACCCGCCGTTTGACCCAACGCCGGGCATCCACAGAAGCGGTTCTTGAAGAACCCCCCGTGTCCCCTTCATCGGAGGATGAGCCCTATCATGCGTAAGCCACTGGCTCTCGGGCTGTCGTTGCTGTTCGCCTCCTGCGCGGTGGGGCCGGATTATGAGCGGCCCAAGACGGATGCAAGCGACGCCTTTCGGATGGCGGAAACCCCGGCCGATGCGCCGTCGCTGGCCAACCTGCCCTGGTGGGAGCTGTTGAAAGACGACCAGCTGCAGGCGCTGATCAAGACGGCGCTGGCCGAAAATAAAGACCTGCAAAAAGCCGTGGCCACCGTCGAAGAGTTTCAAGCCCGGGCGCTGATCGCCAAGTCCGATTTTCTGCCGGGGATCACGGCGTCGGGCAATGCGCCGAACCTCGGCCGCAAAACGATCTTTCTGTTCCCCGGTTTTGCCAACCCGTTCAATTACTACCTTCAAGGCAATCTCTCTTGGGAGCTCGATATCTGGGGGCGTATCCGTCGATCGAATGAAGCGGCCCGCGCGGATTTGCTCTCGAAAGAGGAGAACCGGCGCGCGGTGGTCTTGCAGCTGGTGAGCGGCGTAGCCGAAAGCTATTTCAATTTGCTGCAGTTCGACGATCAGCTCGATATTGCGAAGCGGACCCTGCATTCATGGGAAGAATCGGTGCGTATCGCCCAGGCCCGGCTCAAGCAGGGGATGACTTCTCGCTTGGATACCGATCAATTTGAAGCGGAGCGGGCCGGCGCAGCGGCGCGGGCGGCAGAACTCGAGCGGCAGATGGTACAGGCGGAAAATCAATTGAGCGTGCTGCTCGGCCGGAAGCCTTTTGCCATTCCACGCGGTCGCATACTGAATGATCAGATGGTGCCGCCGGCAGTGCCCGCCGGGCTGCCCTCCGATCTGCTGCAGCGGCGGCCGGATCTGCTCGATGCGGAGCAGCAATTGGCGGCGGCCACCGCCCGTATCGGCGCGGCGAAGGCTGAACGATTTCCGAAAATCTCTTTGACGGGACTGCTCGGCGCGGCGAGCCCCCAACTCTCAAAGCTCTTTACCGATCCAGCCTCTTTCGGGGTCGGAGGGATGGGGTTCGCGGCGCCGTTGTTGAGCGGGCCGGTGCTCGGATTTCAGCAGGAAGCCATCGAGGCGCAGGCGAAGCAAGCGTTGGCCCAGTATGAGAAGACGGTTCTCACGGCGTTTCGTGAAGTAGAGGATTCCCTCGTCGCGGTACGCACGGCGCGGGTGCAGAGCGAGGCGCAGATGCAGCAGGTGGCGGCGCTCCAATCGGCGCTGAGGCTGGCGGCGCTGCGCTACAAAGGCGGCCTGGCCAATTATCTCGATGTGCTGGTGGCCCGGAGAAATCTGTTCGAGGCCGAGCTGGCCTTGACCGGAACACGCCGGTTGCACGTCGTGTCGGTTGTGCAATTGTATAAGGCGTTGGGCGGCGGATGGTCGCCTGAGATGGACCGAAAGACGGAACCTCGCAAAGGATCGCGCAATGGATAAACCGGCTGAAACGCAATTCCCCCTCCATGACCTTCTGAAACGGCGTTGGAGTCCGCGCGCGTTTTCAGAGCGGCTGATAGGGCGGGACATGCTTCTTGCTTTGCTCGAGTCGGCCCGGTGGGCGCCGTCGTCCAGCAATGAGCAACCCTGGCGTTTTGTCGTGGCCACCAGGGAGGAACCAGCGGACTATGACTGTCTTCTGGCCTGTCTGGTGGAAGGCAATCGCAAGTGGGCCTCTCGCGCTCCGGTGCTGATGCTGTCCGCGGCGCGCATGGACTTTGAAGACGATGGGCGCCCCAATCGCCATGCCTTCCACGATGTCGGGTTGGCGACGGAGAATCTGCTGTTGCAAGCGACGGCGCTCGGGCTCGTCGCGCATCCCATGGCGGGTTTCGACATCGAGAAGGCGCGGGCCGACCTCAAGATTCCGTCCGGCTACGAGCCGGTCGCTATGACGGCTGTAGGTTATCCCGGTGAATTGAGCGTCCTGCCCGACTATCTGCAACAGCGTGAGCTGAAGCCGAGAGAACGGAAGCCGCTGGCCGAGATCGCCTTTTCAGGACAGTGGGGCCGTTCCCTTCTGTCCCCGCCGGTGTGAAGGAACAAGTCGATGACCTCTCTGAATGGAAAAGTGGCGATTGTCACCGGCGCGTCGAGCGGAATCGGTCAAGCGATCGCAGAGCGGCTTGCGACGGATGGGGCCATGGTCGTGGTCAATTATCTCCGGAGCGAGAGCAAGGCTCAGACGGTGGTCGCGGGCATTCAGGGCAAGGGGGGAAAAGCGGTCGCGGTGCAAGCCGACATGAGCGTGGCGGCTGAGGCGCGCCGATTGGTTGCGGACACAATCGCCCAATTCAGTCGCGTGGACATTCTCGTCAACAATGCCGGGAAATTCGTGCCGAAATCCCTGCTCGATACATCGGAAGCGGACTTTGATGCGCAGATGGCGTTGCATGCGAAGGGCCCCTACTTTGCGATGCAGGAAGCGGCGAGAGTCATGCGCGACCAGGGGCGTATCGTGAATATTTCCAGCGCGGGGACGAAGCTGCACTACTACGGAGCGACGGCCTATCTCGGAAGCCGGGGCGCGCTCGAACAATTCACGCAGGGGATCGCGCAGGAGCTGGCGCCGCGCGGGATCACGGTCAACACGGTGGCGCCTGGTTTCACGGACACGGGGATTTTAACTGAGCCCTATCGGCAGATGGGGATACAGCTGTCGCCGTTCAAGCGATTGGGCGCGCCTGAGGATATTGCCGAGGTCGTCGCATTTCTCGTGAGTGACCAGGCCCGATGGGTGACGGGGCAGACGATACAGGCCGGCGGCGGCATCGTCATGTGACAGAATGTTGAAACAGGCCGCCAGCGGTCGGAGATGGCCTGGTGAGCCTCTTGTGCTCGCCCAACGCGCACGCAAGATCCATCGAATTTCCACATTGTGGGCGGTGCTCGTTGGATGCGCGCAGGCAGAGGCTCATCCAGGCCATCTTGAATGGAGTGACCAAGCAGGCTCGGAAGGGCTATTAAGGAGGCATCATGGCGGATAAGAAAATCATCGCAGTGGTCGGAGCGACCGGTGCGCAGGGCGGCGGGCTTGTGCGGGCGATCGTGAACGATCCGGGCAGCGAATTCGTCGCCCGTGCCATCACGCGCGATGTGAATTCTGAGAAGGCCAAGGCGTTGGCGAAGCTCGGGGCCGAAATCGTGGCGGCGAATCTCGATGATGCGGCCAGCCTGGCGCGCGCGTTTTCCGGCGCCTACGGCGTGTTCTGCCTGACGAATTTCTGGGAGCATTGCTCGCCGGAAAAAGAGTATGCCCAGGTGAAAGCCCAGGCCGAATCGGCCAAGCAGGCGGACGTGCAGCATGCCGTCTGGTCGACGCTGGAGGACACGCGCAAGTGGGTGCCGCTGACGGACAATCGCATGCCCACGCTGATGGGCAAATATAAGGTTCCGCATTTCGATGCGAAGGGAGAAGCCGATCAGGAGTTTACCAAGCTCGGCGTGCCGACCACGTTTCTTCTCACATCGTTCTATTGGGACAATATGACTTCGTTCGGGATGGGTCCGAAGAAGGGACCGGATAGCGCACTGGTCTTTACGCTTCCCATGGGCGATAAAAAGTTGCCCGGCATCGCCGCAGAAGACATCGGCAAGTGCGCCCTCGGGATTTTCAAGAAGGGCCGCGAGTCTATCG
Source organism: uncultured Nitrospira sp. (assembly GCA_964635345.1). Lineage (GTDB taxonomy): Bacteria > Nitrospirota > Nitrospiria > Nitrospirales > Nitrospiraceae > Nitrospira_D. The sequence continues at coordinate 17,897 of CAZWOX010000021.1, read as the reverse complement.
GCAAGAGGGTGGGGATTGCCGGCGAGCACCTGACCGGAACCGAGATGGCTGCGGCTATGACCAAGACGTTCGGTCAGCCGGTGCGGTACAACGCGGTGACGCCCGAGCAGTATCGGGCGTTCGGGTTTCCCGGCGCCGAGGATCTGGGCAACATGTTTCAGTTCAAGCACGATTTTAACGAGGCGTTCTGTGGACCGCGGAATCCCGCCGTGGCGCGGAATCTGAATCCCGCGCTGCTGACGTTTGAGGCGTGGCTCGCACAGAACAAGAACCGCATTCCCCTGACCTAACGACGATCAGACAAAGGAGTGAGCATGGCACGGCAGAATGTTTCCACCGGCGGTCCCTGGGAAGCCACGATCGGGTATTCACGCGCCGTGCGTGTCGGCGCGCATGTGCACGTATCGGGTTCCACGGCGATGACACCATCCGGCTTGGTCGGCAAGGACGATCCCTATGCGCAGACGATTCAGACGTTCAAGACCATCGAGGCGGCGTTGCGCCAAGCCGGGGTGTCGCTGGCCGATGTGGTGCGGACCAGAATTTATATGGCCAACATCGATCAGTGGCAGGAAGTCGGCCGGGCGCACGGAGAAGTCTTCGGGAATATCCGGCCCGCGACGACGATGGTCGAAGTGAAACGGTTGATCGATCCGGATATGTTGGTCGAGATCGAAGCGGATGCGATCGCGCCGCATAGTTAGCAGTCCCAGGCGGCGAGGGTTCATTGCCTATGCAGGGATCAGCCTCAGCCATCCGGCATCTCTCCAGGGTGGATCCGGTGATGCGTCGGTTGATCCGCGACGTGGGGCCGTTCGCCCTGCTCCCGAAAATTCGGCGTACTCCCTTTGAGTCACTGGCCCGGGCGATCGCGTTTCAACAGCTTCATGAACAGGCGGCAGAAAGCATTCTGAAACGGTTCATCGCGCTCTTTCCCGGCCGGCGGTTTCCCCGTCCAGCCGAACTGCTCGCGGCCCATGCCGGTGCCATTCGTGGCGCGGGATTTTCAGGCGCGAAGGTTCTGGCACTGCGCGACCTGGCCGCCAAGACGCTCGATGGGACGGTGCCGACCGGGCGTGAGATCAAGACGCTCGACGATGACGCGATTGTCGAACGGCTCGTCGAGGTGCGAGGGATCGGCCGCTGGACGGTCGAGATGCTGCTGATCTTTCAGCTGGGCCGTCCTGATGTTTTGCCGGTCGATGACTTCGGCCTGCGCAACGGGTTTCGCATGGCCTATCGCCGCCGCGCGATGCCGACGCCGAAAGATGTGTTGCGCTACGGCGAGCGATGGAAGCCGCACCGCACAGCGGCGGCCTGGTATTTGTGGCGCGCAGCCGATCGGGCGAAACAGGAGACCACGGTGCGTAAAGGAACCTCATGAAATTGACCGGCATCTGCGAGTGGATTGATCGCAACATTCTTTCCCTGGGGCGCGAAATGCGGCTGTCCTATCTGCCGCCGCTTATGGTCTACATGGCGTACGGCATCTCCGGTCTGACCGGCATCGTCGGGACTTTTTTCGTCAAAGACTACCTGGGGCTGTCAGCCTCGTTCCTGGCGGCGCTCGGATTCTGGGCCGGCATTCCCTGGGCCCTCAAGATGCCCATCGGGCACACGGTGGATCTCTTGTGGCGCTGGAAGAGCTGGCTCGTCGGTTTGGGCGCGGGCTTGCTGGCGGTCAGTCTCGGGATCATGGCCGCGCTGATCGGCAATCGCGAGGCGATGACGGCGAGCGTATCGGCAGAAGTCTGGTTCGTGATCAGCGCCCTTCTTTCGCCCATTGGATATGTCATCCAGGATGCGGTCGCCGACGCGATGACGGTCGAGGCGGTGCCGCGCGTCGATGAGAAGGGCCGGCTGTTTGACGAGCCGACGCGCAAGCTCATGCATACGACGATGCAGACGCTCGGGCGGGTGGCCATTGTGGGCGGCGGCATTCTGGTGGCGATGATCAATGTTTATGTATTCAGCGGCACCGAGGATTTGCCGCAGGCGGAGTTGGTTCGGCTGTACCAGCAGGTCTATCTGATGGCGCTGGCGATTCCCTTCGTGTCAGTGCTGGGCGTGGGCGTTGCCTGGTTGCTGCGGCGACGGCATAAGGCCGCGCTGGTTCAGCAGGGTTTCTCGCCTGCGCAGGCCACAGAGATGGTGAATGTCCGGGGTGACGGGAGTGAGGCGACGAAACCCAACTGGTGGATTCTCGGGGGGAGCCTAGTCTTCGCGCTCTTTACGGTCACGGTCGGATTGGGCGGGTTCCCCTACAGTGAAGAAGTCGTGTTTGCCGGCTCCATGGCCATCGTGTTGTTCCTGATGGCGAAGCTGGTGCGTGAGCTGGAGCCGGACAAGCAATACACACTGGTCGGGACGGCGGTGGTCGTCTTCATCTTCCGCGCGATTCCCGGGACCGGTCCCGGCGCGACCTGGTGGATGATCGATCACCTGAAGTTCGATCAGCAGTTTCTGTCGATCCTTTCGTTGATCGGAAGCACGTTGACGCTGGCCGGCATGTTTATCTTTCGGCGGTTCATGGCCGAGCGATCCATCGCTTATGTGGTGGGTTTTCTGACGGTGATCGGGACGGTGCTGACGCTGCCGGTGGTGAGCATGTACTACGGTTTGCACGAATGGACCGCACGGATGACCGGCGGATTCGTCGATGCGCGTTTCATTGCGCTGGTCGATACGGCATTGGAATCCCCGCTCGGGCAGATATCCATGATTCCGATGCTGGCCTGGATTGCCAACTCGGCGCCGGCGAACTTGAAAGCCACCTTCTTTGCCGTCATGGCCTCGTTTACCAACCTGGCGCTGTCGTTGAGCCAGCTCGGGACCAAGTATTTGAACGATATCTACGTGGTCACGCGAGAGGTGAAGGATGTTGCTACCGGCGCGATCCAAACGCCCGCCGACTATAGCCATCTCGGTTCACTGCTCATCGTGCAGCTGCTCCTGGGCCTGGCCCTTCCTCTGGCCGCGATCGTCTTTGCGAAGGTGACGCGATTCAAGAGTGCGTGACGGTCCTGCTGCTACCCACATGGTCAACAAAAGTCTGAGTTTCCATGCCTGATACAATGCCGGTTGACCGACATTCCCTACTGGACTATAAGATTGAGCATTGACTTCCCTTATTTCTGGCGAGGTCTCATGGATTTGTTTTCTGGCATCCCTACTCAACCTCGAATTGACCATCTCACGCTTTCTCTAAACGATGCAGATACCTCATCCCCCCTTGCAGTGAGCTCACAGCAAGAAATATTTGTTCCGCCTGTAACTTGTTATGCCGCACATTCTGCGACCAATAACGAATCACTGGTCAAGCTCGTTTCCAGTATTTTCAATGAAAGCTTTGGGTTTAGGCCAGACGGTAGGCCTTATCGAATGGGGCCGAAATCAATCACAGAACGCTTATTAGAGACGGATTATCTTCTTGTGGCCGGAGACGACCGGTCTGGTATTGGTTATCTTTTTGGGAAGGAAATACCGTCGTCTCAAGGCAGGATTGCCTGGATTGAATCTATGGCTGTTCTGCCGTTGTATCGAAGGAGTGGAGTGGCGACTTCACTAGTTCGAAGATTTTGCTCACTAACGAAAATGGCTCCTCGATTTGGATTCGCGACCCCAAATCCTATTGCGGCTCTGATTGCGACCAGGGAAGTGCAAGGCAAGACCTATATTGGGTCATGTTATCCACCATATGCGCTGCGCTTATTGCTCAAGGAGATCCGTCAAAATTGTTTCGACTTGCGCGGGTGTCACATCGACGAGGACCACTTCAGAATCAGGACAGGCTTTAGTCCACTGTCCCGATCAGACCAGAGGGAGTGGTGTCCGCGAAGAAATACCCCTGAGCCGCCCTGGTGGGCAAGCCTTCAGCATCTACCCAATGAGTTTGAAGCCCTCCTTGTCATTGAAAAATAGGCTTGTCATAGGGCGCGTCACTCTGTTCCCTCTCTCGCCAGTTGTGACCAATTGAAAGATCTATCGGCGTATCAGTTTCACTCATATTCTGGCCATGGCGCATCGGAGAGCGAACACCTTGTGAAAGGAGTGTCGACCGTATTTAGTCACAGTTTCGGCGAGAATCCAAAAACAAAGAAACCTTACAGGCTCGGTCCCAAAACAACTCGAGAAAGACTATCGAGCACCAACCATTTTTTTGCGGCCCAGGCTTCAGAAGAGATGGTGGGTTATCTCTATTCTCGGACACTTGATTCTGGATCAGGCTCCATCGCTTGGATCGACTCATTGGCTGTATTGCCGCCGCATCGACGAAAAGGCGTAGCGACACGGCTCGTCGAAGACTTCATCCGCAAAGTATTGGCGTGTAGGTGGATTGGGTGTGCGACACCGAATCCCATCGCGGCCCTTGTTATAACGAGAGCGGTTAAAGGAATGGTCTACGTGGAAGGCTGTCGGCCTTCTCCAGAAGTCATCTCGATGATCGAGTATATTAGACCAAAGTGCCCCGACTTGCGCGGCACCGATTTCAACCCAACCCGCCTACTGGTAAAAACGAAATTCACTCCCGTAAAGAGCGAGGACACAACTGAATGGAGGCCACCGCATCCGAGTGAGCCACCGCCATGGTGGGCATCGCTGGAAAACCTTCCCGATGACTACGAAGCGCTGCTGATCATTGATCGTGGCCACCCCAACTGATGAGACTTTGTCTTTGAACGGGCAGGCTCATTCGGTTGTAAGACGGCCTCGCCTCGATGTTTAGCGGAATCGGCGATTTCCGGTCGAGCGGCAAACGAATAGGGCACAGTTGACAGGCCTTGGGCTTCTCGCTAGGGTCCCGGCGACTGATTTCGTGCCGTGCGCAGGACTCAGGGGTAGTAGCAATGGCGATCGACAAACAGCACATCCTGGACGAGATAAAGCGAGTCGCCAAAGCGAATGGCGGCAAGGTTCCCGGTTCGGAGAGGTTTGAGAACGAAACTGGTGTCAAGAAATCAGACTGGTATCCCCATTGCTGGCTCAGGTGGGGTGATGCGTTGCAGGAAGCAGGATTCCCTCCCAACAAATTTCAAACCGCCTATAACCAAGGTACGCTGTTGGAAAAATTTGTTGGCCTCATCCGCGAGTTGGGACACTTTCCCATACACGGAGAAGTTCGCCGCAAGTCTAAACAGGACCCGACATTCCCGAGTCATACTGTATTCGATCGTCTGGGTGGTAAACATAAACTTGCCGGGTTAATGGTTGAGTACTGCAAAGGCCGTAGCGGGTTCGACGATGTCCTTGATATTTGCACGGGAGTTATTCCTACCAAAACGCGATCAGCGAAGACCGACAGAGAGTCGGCCAACCAAGAGGTCGTCGGCTTTGTATACCTCATGAAGTTTGGACGTCACCACAAGATTGGAAAGACAAATGCGGTCGGGCGACGAGAGCGAGAATTGGCAATCCAGCTTCCAGAGAAAGCAAACACCCGTCCATGTTATCAAGACCGATGACCCAACAGGCATCGAGGCATACTGGCATAGACGGTTCGAGGCTAAGCGTGGTAACGGTGAATGGTTCGAGCTGACGGCAGAAGATATCAAAGCCTTCAAGCGCCGCAAGTTCATGTAGCTTTGCTATGACCTGTCAATTCTAACCCCTCCCTAGCATCCCCTTAACTTGTGCGGTATGATGTTTATAAAGCCGGGTCGGTACGGAATGACCTGCTGCATCCCCGCAGGTTGTTTAAAACGGCCGTCCGGCAAGGCCGCAGCAAGCGAAAGCCTGAGGCGTACTTTATTCGGTACGATGAAGGCTTGAGCGATGCGAGAACGACGCTGGCGGCCGTTTTCAACAACCTGATTAAAGGGGGGCGACCGGTTTCGACGGGGGTACAGATACCATCGGTGCATGTCGAGCTCTCGGGGACTCGTAAAACTCCGGGAAAATGCAACTGCCAATCAAGAACTGGCACTCGCAGCTTAATTAACTGCGACGTGCTTCCATCTGATGCCCGCGGGGGTGGAAGCGCGCGATGCAGCGGGCTGGTCCAATACCGGTGCTCAGCGGTAACGGACGAGAACTCTCTGGGCTAGCGGCCATTCTAAGCCAGCCGGCGGGCGTGGGTGGTTGCGAAACTTAAACTGTCGGCTACACATGTAGATCCGGTGCGTTGACGATCTTCGGACAGGGGTTCAACTCCCCTCGCCTCCACCAAACCAAGCTTGCTCGACCCGGAGCCACTATGATGGCTCCGGGCGACGGGAGAAAACGCTTCAAGTGGTTTGTGTTCTGATTCCGTCTGACCGTCGCACTCTTCCCCTCTTATCCTCCCCGTTGCGAAAAATTGATTCTCCTCGCCAGACTTTGCTAGAAGTTCGTCATGTATCTCTCACATTCCTATGGCCCGATACCGTGGGGACTTTCTGGCAACAAAGGAGCGCTATGAATATCGATCTCGTGAAATATCTCGGCCCTCTGGCCGCACTGGCCGGTGTATGGGAGGGTGATAAGGGTGCGGATGTGGCTCCTTCGGACGATCGAGGCACGGAGCGGAATGCATTTCGTGAACGGCTGACGTTCGAGCCGTTTGGCCCGGTGAAGAACCATGAGCAGGAGCTCTTTGGACTGCGGTATTCGACCGTGGCCTGGCGACTCGGTGAAGATGCGCCGTTTCACGAGGAAACCGGGTATTGGCTCTGGGATGCCACTGCCAAGCAGGTGCTGCGTTGCTTCATTGTCCCGCGCGGGGTGACCGTGCTGGCCGGGGGAACCGTCGATGCCGATGCGACGGATTTTGAGATTTCCGCGGATGCGGGGTCGGAGACCTATGGGATCTGCTCCAATAAGTTTCTCGACCGGGAGTTCAAGACCGTCCGGTATGAGCTCAAGATTACCGTGCATGGCCGTGATAGCTTCAGTTACAGAGAAGATACGCAATTGAAGATCAAGGGGCAGAGGGAGATCTTTCACCATACTGACGCCAATACAGTAAAACGAGTCGGATAGATCAGCGATCGCCGATCTGGTGCGCTGCCACGGAATCGTCATGCTCCGAACCAGATTGTTTTGACCGCGAGTAGAAGCGGACTTGCTTAGGCGTCGCCATTAATTGTTTTGCGGGATCTAGGATGCCCTAGATTTGCCGGCCTCTTTTCGGTACCGTGAAAAGGATGTGCTAGGCGATTGAGCAGCCTCATTGCCGGGTCGTTGAAATCCAAGAGAGGTTGGTGGATGGACATTCGATCAACGATTACCACGTTCATGGTGATGATGGGATTGTCTTGTGCCGCCGCCCCCGTATGGGCGGATGAGACGGTGGCTCCCAAGTCAGAATCGACTCCAACACCGGCTCCTGCGACTCCCTCTGTATCAGTGCCGAACCCAATCCTGCCAAAACTCCGTGCGCAGGACAGTGACGCGAAACCTCCGGTCAAAGTTCAGCCTCCTGGAGTTTCGGCGGATAGCTCGGGCAAGGATTCGGTTCCTGTGAAACCGGAATCAGCCCTAACGCCATCCAAACCCAAGTCGCAAGAAGGCGAGTCGAAGCCTCCGGCGAAGGTTCCGCATCTCGCCAACGGATCGGCTATTCCCAAACCTGTGGCCCCGCTCCCTCCGGAGATCACCGGCAAAGACGGCGCGCCGATGGTGCTGGTGCCGGCGAGCGAGTTTACGATGGGCAGCGACAAGGGTGATGACGATGAGGCCCCCGTGCATCGTGCGTATCTGGATACGTTTTATCTCGATAAGTTTGAAGTGACGAACGGGCGCTTTGCCAAATTCGTCGAGGCGATTCAGAGCGAACCACCTTGGGGATTTTCGGATAAGGATACACCGATGACTCACGCGGATCGGCCGGTTCGCTGGGTGAGCTGGATGGATGCGATGGGTTATTGCCTCTGGGCGGGCAAGCGGCTGCCGACGGAAGCCGAATGGGAGAAAGCGGCCCGTGGAACGGATGGGCGTGTATATCCCTGGGGAAACGAGGCTCCGACGGCGGCCCATGCGGTGTTTGGCTTGAAAGAAGGCGGTGGCGAAACCGTATCCCCTATCGGCAATCGCGACAAAGGGAGAAGCTCTTATGGCGCCCACGATCTGGCCGGCAACCTGTACGAATGGGTGACTGATTGGTACGCCGAAGATTATTATGCGAACTTTGCAAAAACCCCGGCCATCAATCCGCGTGGGCCCGGTGAAGGCACGGCAAAAGTGCAGCGGGGCGGGTCCTATATCAACAATCCCTACCGCCTACGATCTACGTTTCGCACAAAAGGCGATCCGACAGAACAGGATCCCAATGTCGGGTTTCGTTGTGCCCAGGATGTGCCCAAACTGCCGTAGCGCAGTCCGGGCACATCCCTGTCGCTGAACGGGTGCCGGAATGAAACAGTATGAAGTGACATCAGCTGGGAAGTTTCAACTGAAGACATACGATCCGGACGAGACCGGCGAGCACAAGAAGACAGATGAGGGTAAGGACAAAGCGAAGGTGGACACGGCAAAACTTATCGCCAGGCTCACGGGATTGCCGGAGCGCCTGTATGCCAATGTCACACGATCCTTGCTCATCGTGCTGCAAGGTAAGGTATGGATACAAGCGGCAAAGACGAACTGGCGCACGACTTTCTCTGGCGGGTCCATCGTGAAGTCCCGCCGAACGGGCACGTCGGTATCTTCAACTGATCCCATTACAAAAAAAGATGTGCTTATCACGCGGGTGCATGGGTGGGTGTCGGATGCCATCGTCAAGCGGCGCTCCAATCAGATCAAGGAGTTCGAAGAGCTGCTGCACAAAAACGGCACGGTGATCCTGAAATTCTTTCTCCATATTTCGAAATCTGAATGGAAGGAACGACTCGAAGCCCGCATCGCCGATCCGGAAAAGCGCTGGAAATGGAATTCCGGCGACGTGGAGGAACGGAAATTGTGGGGCGGATACAGGCAGGCCTTCGAAGATGTGCTCTCGGCAACCAGTACGAAACAGGCGCCCTGGTATATCGTGCCGGCAAAGCGGAAGCGGTACCGCAATCTGGTGGCGGCGGAGCGTGTCGTTGAGGCGCTTGAAGGCTTGAAGCTCGAGACGCCGCCAGGGTCTGAGGGCGTCGATTTTTCCAAGCTCAAAATCGTCTGAGACGACAAGGAAATGAAGTAGCCTAAAGTAGATATTTGGGGGACAGAGTTGTTCACATGGTAGGGTCTTGAATGTACGTAAATTGTTCGGTACGCTGCTTCAAGCCACTCGCTCTACCTACCATCTCTTGGGAAGGAGTCTTCAGATGCGACACGCCAGACTGGTTTCTCTCACTCTCTGTACTCTGGTTATCGGGTCCGCGCTCGTGGCTTCTGCCCAGGTGCCCTCCGCCGGCGACATGCAGCAGAAGCTTGATCAGGAATTGGCGAATGCGAAGCGCTCGGCCACCGAATCCTCGTCGAGCGCCCGCCAGGGGGCCGGTAACGTGAAGGCCGAGGCCGAGCGAAAGATGGAGGAGACAGCGGCCCAACACAAGGGACAGGCCGAAGGGAAAATGACGGAAGAAATCGAGAAGGCAAAGCGGAAAGCCCAAGGGACAGTCCACTAAAAGAGTCTGACAGCCACGTCGAGGATGGGGGGAATAGCTGTCAAGCTGTTCCCCCTTTTCATATGCTACAACAGAAGCGAGCTTCTGACGGGGTGACATATTGCGAAGCATCTCCGGGCATAGGTTACGCTTCGTTGCCGCGAGTAAACATTCACGCTTCCCCCATTGACATGGTTTTCTAATGGGCGTAGATCCGAATTGCGGCCCATGATTTTCGGAAGTGCGGGAGATCGGGCAGACCGTGCGGCTGCTATCCAGGTTTCTCGCTGACTTCACCAGAGAGGAGGGTGGATATGAGCGACGCAACGCCACCTGGTCCGTCAGGCCCGCCGATGCGAAGGCGGGTTTCTCGTCGGTCGTTCTAGTCGATTCTCTCCAGGCTGTGCCGTGAAGGCACGAATGACCAATCGGGTATCGGCCTGATCAATTCGGAGAGTCTGCCCTAGAGCGAGGAACACCAGCACCGGGATTGACAAGGTTTCCCTCGACTAGAAACACAACGCATTTTTCATCGCACGGGTCTATCGGGCCGCGACAGCGGAACATGTATCTTCGGCGTCCTAAGCGCCGCTCACGGGCGATCTCCCACCATAGTGCAAGGTCGCCCGTGCTGTTTCTCATCTCGTGAAAATATCCTCCAACATTGTTGTCGCATCGCTCAATGCTTCGCCGTACACCAAGAGTACGACTCAGCATTTCGCTCGCTGCCGCCTTGTTGGAGAATATTTTGACGAGCGAGTTAAGATGATTATCTTTGAAGGTTGTGAGGTCTGCGCCAGGCGTAGTAGAGCGGGATGCCGCTCAGGACGGTGGCCGCGCCGTACAGCGATTCTATCGGTCGCTCGAGCACGCTGGAGATAACCAGAGCCGCAGCTCCGCAGACGAGTGTGATCGGTAAGATCGGATGGAGAGGAGCATGAAAATGTTGTGGGTGGGTGGAACTTGTCTGACGAAGGCGGAAGATCGTGGAGAGAGTCAGGGCCATGAAGAGCGAGAGGACTAAGCCGCTATAGACGAGCAGTTGCTCAAAAGTACCACTTATGATCAGCAGTGAGGCCCAGAAGCTTTGGAAGACGATTGCGCGGGCCGGCACATTGGTTCGAGGGTGCACCTGGGCAAGCCAGGGGCTGATCATGCCGTCGCGCGCCATGGCCCAATAGACACGGGGTCCGGCCCAGGTCATGGCGCTGACCGCGCCCGCGATAGAGAGACAGAGGATAGCGGCGACCAATTGCCCGCCCCGCGGTCCCCACAAGGCCGCCGCGACTTTCTCCGCTACGGGCACAATGGGTTCTTGTGCCAGTTCTGTGATGGACAAGGCCGACAGGTACACCACATTCAGCAAGAGATAAATCACAGCCACGAACGCTGTTCCCCCGATCATGATTCTTGGCAAGGTCTTCCGGGGATTTTCGATATCGGCGGCGATGTAGCCGGCAACATTCCATCCGAGGTAGCAATAGGTCACGATGACTAGGGCGACGGCGGCTGCGCCAAGCGTCGGTTCCTGCGCGGTGGGTGCGGCAAGGAAAGCGTGTCCCTGCCCGATCACTGCCGACAGTCCGCCGAGGATGAGTCCTCCAATGGCCACGATTTTGGTGGTGGTGAGGATCAGCTGCAGGCGGCCGCCTGTTCCCACGCCTCGACAATGGATAAGAGTGGCGCTCCAGAGGAGGGTGAGGGAGAGGCCTTTCGCGATCCCTCCTTGTTCATCCTGAATCGGAACGACACGCATCGCATAGGACGAGAAGCTGATGGCCGAGGCTGCCACGGCGGCGCCGAAACCGATGGTGAACGACGTCCAGCCGCTGAGGAACGCGACGAACGGTCCATACGCTTCTCGCAGGTACACGTAGTCTCCTCCTGCATGGGGCAGTCGTGAGCCCAGTTCACCATAGACCATCGCGCCGCCGACGGAGAAGAGCGCGCCCATGAACCACAAGAGGAGAATCAACAGCGGATCGCCGAGATCCCGGGCCATAATGCCGGTCGTCGTGAAGATACCGCCCCCGATGATATTGCTGACGAGCACGCAGGAGGCGGTAAACCAGCCGATGCGCAGCGGTGTGGACGGATCCGGTTGCAACGATATGGGCGACATGATTGCCGGCATGATGCGCGGAAATGGGCTGCGAGGCAAGGCGGCGCTAGCCGACCGTCTGATGTTTTGAGCTGTGTCTACCTTCCATTTGTGTCCGATCGAAGGCTGCCCCCGCCTTGTTTCTCCGTTCATGGCCCCTTTACAATACGCTACTCTCTCTTACCGAAGGAGGCCGCCATGGGTCTTGCCGACAATAAGTGCATCCCCTGTCGCGGTGGTGTGCCGCCGGTTCCCACGGATCGCGCGCAGGCACTTCTGAAAGAATTGGGCCGGGGCTGGGCGCTGAACACGCTAGGGCATCTTGAACGGCTCTATACCTTCAAGGATTTTGCTCAAGCCTTAGCCTATGTGAATAAAGTGAGCGCGATCGCCGAGGCCGAAGGCCATCATCCGGATCTCTACCTGGCTTGGGGGAAGTGTAAGGTCGAAATCTGGACGCACAAGATCAACGGTTTGACGGAGAGCGATTTCTATCTCGCGGCAAAAGCCGACCGGGAATTCGAGCCATTCCGATCCGCAGTATCCTAAGCCGGGCGGTCTTGCCATGATGAACGGACGGGGCCACAGATGAGCGATCAGGCGCAGGTGGCGCTCGTCAACATGCCGTTCAGCTATTCGAAGTATCCCTCGATTCAACTCGGGACCCTGTCGGCCCTGCTGAAGTCCAAGGGGGTTCCCGTCGATTGTCACCACTTGAATGTCCGTTTCGCCCACAAGATCGGTGTCCCCCTCTATGAGATGATCTGTGAAAAGCGCGCGCTCTTCGGCGAGTGGATCTTTTCCTATCTCCTGTTTCGCGACAATCCCAAGCGCGCGGAATACCCCCGGGTCTTTAAGCCGGTCTTCGAGCAAGCGGCTCAGGAGAGCGGGCAGCCGATCTCCTTTTTTGAAGACATGGCGACGAGAACGGCGCCGCAGTTTCTCACCTGGGCGATGACGGCGATCGATTGGGGGCAGTACAAACTCGTCGGCTTTACCTCGACGTTCGATCAGAATGTCGCGAGCCTGACCTTGGCGAAGATGATCAAAGATCTGTATCCGGAGGTGAAGATCGTCTTCGGCGGGGCGAACTACGACGGCGAGATGGGGATGGAATACTTCCGGGCGTTCCCCTTTATCGACTATGTCGTGGTGGGAGAAGGAGAAGAGGTGGTGCCCGCCCTCGTACGCCATGCCTTAGAAGGGACATCTGACGCGGTTCCGAATGGTGTGATCTTCCGAGAGCAGGATCAGATTCGATTTACACCGAACCCGGCGCTGTTTGCCGATTTCGCGAAGACCGGGCCTCCGGACTACGACGACTATTACCATCTGCTGGCCGAGCTCGGCGATGCGGCGCAGGGCCTGGACCGCATTCTTCTCTATGAAGGCTCGCGCGGCTGTTGGTGGGGGGAGAAGCACCACTGCGCGTTCTGCGGCTTGAATGCACAGAGTATGAAATTCCGCGCGAAGTCTCCGGGGCAAGCCGCGCGCGAGATGACGGCGCTCTCCAGCCGGTACGACACGACCCGGTTCAGGCTGGTCGATAACATCATCGACATGAAATATGTCGAGAATCTGTTCGGCCAGTTTGCCGCGGCGCATTGCGATCTCGATGTGTTCATCGAAACCAAGAGCAATCTTCAGAAGAGTCAGATCCGCACGCTCGCCGTGGGGGGCGTGAAGTGCATGCAGCCGGGGCTGGAAAGTCTCAGCCTGTCGCAGCTCAAGGCGATGGACAAAGGTGTGACGCCCATGCAGAACATCGTGTGTCTCAAGTGGAGCAATTATTACCGTGTCGCGGTGTCCTGGAATATTCTGCTCGGATTCCCTGGCGAGACGAACGAGGATTATCGGCGGCAAATTGAATTGCTTCCTTCGCTCTTCCACTTGCAGGCGCCGGAAGCGACCGGGAAATTCTGGCTGCAGCGGTTCAGTCCCTACTTTACGCGTCCGCATGAATATGGCGTGCGGATCACGGGGCCGGGGATGGCCTATGAGTATGTCTATGATTCCCTGGGCCTTGATCTGCTGAAAATCGCTTACGACTTCGAGTATGAACTCGACAACTGGCCGGTGGATCCGCATCTCTATCAGGAATTGGTCGGTCTGGTGGAGGAATGGCAGCGACGGGCGCGCGGCAGCGACAGGCCCTTTCTGTATTACTCCAAGGCGATGGACTACGTCACGGTCTACGACGGGCGGGATCCCCAGGCACCGACGAGGCAGCGGTTCGATTGGCCTGCAGCTGGAATCATTGAAGCCTGCAATGAAGCTGCGAAGAGCAGAGATCAGATTCGTGCGGTGCTGAAAGAAGCGAAGAGTGGTCTGGCGCTGTCAGACGATGAACTGAATGCCCCCCTGAGCATTCTGACGAGCCGTCGTATCCTCTATGAGGAGCGTGAAAAATATTTCACGCTCGCGATCCCAGAAAACCAATTCCTCTGAACTACGCCGGCTACCGTCAGTCACACCGTCCCTTCTACATCGACAACTTCTCGGCCACATTGCGCATTTGCACACCGTGCACGAGCGATGCGCCTCCCCTAATCGCGCAGGCGACGTGCACCGCTTCCGTCATTTCCTCCACATTCGACCCCTTCTCAAGCGACGCCTGCGTATAGGCATCGATGCAATAAGGACATTGCACGGCATGCGCAACGGCGAGGGCGATCAAGGATTTCTCCCGCTCCGTGAGTGCCCCCTCCGCGAATACCGCACTGTAGTAGCCCATGAACTTGTCCCAGAGCTCCTTATTGCCCTTGCCCATCTCGGCGAATTTACCCAGATCGTGCGCGTGATAATACGACTCCATAGTTCAGCTCCTTTGGCAGTACAGGGGGATGAGAAGAACCGATGCGGGAAGCTGGGCGTACTGGTTCAGGGTTAGGCATGACCGGGAGGGTCAGGCTCAACGTTCTGGAGAACTTCAGAAAAGCGAGTGCCGACAATATCGGTGACTTTGACCATAAGGTCGGTCACTTCTTTCCATTCTTCCGGAAGCAGGTCCTCTTTCAATTGAGGATGAATCGCCCATTGCGCATCGACATGAGTTCCCTGTCGGCTCACGAGGACGCGCAAAAGTTCTACGTCCCATGTCGCTTTGTCGCTTGGATTCTCACCGGTCGGAGAGCTGCCTATTGGATCTGGGGGAGGTGTTGATGTTGCCATAGTGATGTACTCCAGCAAGAAGGTTGCACAATCTTATCGTACAGATCGGCTTGCTGTATACGGGGTGCCGGGTTGGATTGGAGAGACGGCGAACTCATAAGCAGGGGCGTCTCTTCACGGGTCGGCTGTCGGGTTCTGCGGAGATGATGGAGGTCTGCTGTCCAGGGATTCCCGAATCGCTGAAATCATAGACTCGTGGAGATGCCCATTGCTTGCAACCAACTCCTGCCCGTAGAGCGAGTGCGATCGGCCACAAAAGTTTGTTGCTTTTCCTCCTGCCTCCCGAAGGATCACCACACCTGCTGCCATATCCCACGGGTTGAGTTTCACTTCCCAAAATCCGTCGAATCGTCCCGCCGCGACATAACACAGATCAAGGGCTGCCGATCCTGTGCGGCGGAGTCCTTGGACCCGAAGTGCAAACCGAGCAAAGTGATCGAGATTGTTGTTCGGAGTTTCTCGAATATCGTAAGCAAAGCCGGTTACCAAAAGGGCTTGATCTAACTGTGCTGTTTGAGAGACGTGGAGTGGCTGATCATTGACTTGCGCTCCCCCGCCACGCGTAGCGCTGAAGAGCTCATCACGAGTGGGATCGTACACAACGCCAAGTACACACTGCTCCTTGTACTCAAGGCCAATGGATACGCAGTATGTAGGAAAGCCATGTGCAAAGTTTGTAGTGCCGTCGAGCGGATCGATAATCCAGACGTAGGGTGACTGACCCTGTCCGATGCGTCCTCGCTCTTCCGCGAGGAAGGCGTGATCGGGATAGCTGGCAAGAATCACATCGATAACGCATTGCTCGGCGGCATGATCTGCTTCCGTGACGAGATCGATAGCGCTCTTGTTCTCGACGCGGAAACCGGTGCGCGCGTAATGCGAGAGGACCTTGCCTGCTTGTCTTGCCGCATGAATGGCTGTTTCCAAGAGCAAGGTAACAGGTGCTTCATTGGAGAGTGATGAGTCAAGCATGGCGAATCATAGCACAAGGCCCCATGAGGACTACCTGCCTATCTTCAAGCTCCTTATCCAGCAATGGTTGGCCGAGCTGGTTGGTGTTGTATAGACACGTGCAACTTTTCAAAGCGTATGAAAGAATGAATCGTAACCATTTATAAATATGGAGATGATAGGTTTCTGTTCCGTGACAGACAAGCCTTGTCTATGTACTTGTCACAGCTTTTTCTTCTGTAGGGCAAGCTACTTTATTGTAATAGCATTTTAGTATGCTGTTGGTGCTTGACATTTCTTGTATGCAATGCTATAAAGCAAGCACGCTTCTGTTGGGGGTGCTGTGGAAGAATTAACAGATATCCTTGTAGGTCTTGAGCAGCGGATCCATGCCTACAAGAATAGGTTTCAGGAGCTTGAAAAAAAGAAACGTCGACTCGATGACGAGATTGCGACGATCAAGAAATACCTCGAACTTGCCGAGACGCTCTACCGAGTAGAAGCGGATAAAGCGAAGCTTGCCAGCCTCTCCAGTCAAATTATTACCGATGATAATAAGGGCGTGCGGAATCTTCCGGTGATGGACGTGACGGATCAGTCGCGTGAAATTCTCTTAGGTCGTAGCAAGTACGTCGGAAAGAGTGTTCCCGAAGCGACATATGAAATCTTGCGCGAGTCCAACCGTGCCATGCATGCGAAGGAATTGCTGCAACGGCTTGCGGAAGGTGGACTCCAGATCAAAGGGAAAACGCCTTTGACCTCTGTGGCGACATCACTGAAGCGGGATAAACGATTTAGAAAAGTCGGTCCGAATACGTTCGAAGCACTTGAGGATGTGTTGGTTCAAGCGGTGTAGGGTGTCGTATTCCTTTAAATGGAGGGGGGTGAGACTCTTGGCAACGAAGAAAGCAGCAGCGAAGAAGAAGAAGAAGTAACCCGCCGAGTATGACTCGCCGAGGGTGAGGCCACTCACTCTCGGCGTTTACTCGTGATTGCGCCTCGTGAAGGCGAGCAACTCCTCCCCCCTACCGTACGAAAAATCAGTATCAAATATGGAAGTGGTTATGAGGCCTGAAGCGCGACGGCCGGCTGTGACCGGCTGATCGGAAGCGACTTCCTGGATTCAGCAGAAGCGGATTCTGTATTGAGCAGAATCCATTTTTCAGGCTGTTCCAAGATTTGCTCGACAAGACGAGTGTGAAGCGCATGTCCCGACCGTTCGGCAATGAGGTGTCCGATGAAAGGCATGCCAAGAAGGGAGAAATCCCCAATAAGATCCAGGACCTTGTGGCGGACGAATTCGTTTGAGAAGCGAAGGCCGGATTCATTCATGATTCCGTTTTCTGAGAGTACCACGGTATTCTCGAGGCTTCCGCCTTGGCCGAGACCGCGCGCCCAGAGGGCTTGCACTTCGTGCAAGAATCCGAATGTACGGGCTTCTGCAATATGAAGTTCGAAGGTATCTGCGGAACAGTCGTGCGTATAGACCTGCGTCTTGATCATCGGATGATGGTAGTGAATGGTGTACGTAATTCTGGGCGTCGAAGACGGTTCGATGCGAACACGCTTTTGACCATCGCACACTTCGATTGGAGCCATGATTTTCAAATAGGGCTGGCGACGTGATTGGGATACCAGGCCTGCGGATTGGATCAATCGGACAAACGGTGCGGCACTGCCATCCATGACGGGGATTTCTCCGGCCGTGACATCGATGTACACATTATCAACCCCAAGTCCTGAGAGAGCGGCAAGCACATGCTCAATCGTCTTAACCTGGAAACCATTGCCGTTGATCGCGGTGCATAGTTCGGTAGGCACCAAATGCTCGATGGATGCAGGGAGGGAGGCTCCGGCCTTACCGTTCCGATTCACGAACACGGTACCTGTATTCACAGGCGCTGGTCTGAGCGTAATGGTTACCGGCTGGCCTGAGTGAAGCCCAATGCCAGAGCAGGTAACCGGAGCGGCTAGAGTTTGCTGATTCCTCACGAGAGCCTCCAAGTTCAAATGACGACCTGTCATTTAGCAAGAGGCTTGCCATAACAGATATATAGTAAGACATTGATATATTTATATAAAAGTGAATTTTTGCGATTTGCAAAGTGTTGTAAAAAAAGTACAACTGTGGATTTTAAAAAATCTGGAACGATGGCCTTGCGATTGTT